>JBDVMP010000025.1:0-36465 GCA_039970095.1 Cyclobacteriaceae bacterium | reverse complement strand
GACCGGCCGCTCCGGCATACACCACGATCGAAATTTTGTCTTCCACACGCATTTTGTTCACCAGCATCTTCAAAGAAGCCTTCAGCAAAGGCAGCTTATTGGAGCTATTCATACTTCCCGATACATCGAGCAAAAACACGAGGTTGGAAGCAGGCAGATCTTCGGTCGCGATCTTCTGTCCCTGCAGCCCGATTTGCACCAGGTGATGTTTTTCATTCCATGGTGCAGGCATGTAGTTGGTGGTGATCGAAAATGGATCGGCACCCTTTGGTTGTGGATAGTCATAAGAGAAGTAGTTGATCATCTCCTCGAGGCGCACGGCATCTGCCGGAGGCTTTTGACCATTGTTGAGGAAACGACGCACGTTGCTGTAAGAGGCAGCATCCACATCTATAGAAAATGTCGAAAGCGGGGTTTCGAGCGGTTTCAGAAATTTGTTTTCTTCGAACCCCTCATAATCCTCGGTGTTGGTGGGGCGAATGTAGCTGTCGTCATAATCCATTGGCGGAGGCGCATAGTATGATTCCTGTTCTGCGCTTCTGCTAAAGAGTTTGTTGGCTGAACGTGTCACCACACCGGCTAACCTTCCAGACATTGCTTCGCCATAACCTACAACCACCACTTCGTCCAGACTGGTTTGGTCTATTTCCAGTTGCACGTTTACCCTGAGCCTGGCGTTTACCGGCTCTTCTTTGGTTTTGTACCCAATGAAAGAATATGTCAAAATGCTTTTTTCACTGTTTACAGAAATGGCATAGTGCCCATTGATGTCCGTTACCACTCCGTTTGTGCTTCCCTTTTCCAAAACGGTGACCCCTGGAAGTGCGGCCCCAGTTTCGTCGCTTACTACTCCCTCCACTTTCAGCGCAGGGCTTTGGGAAGTCAGCGTTCCCAGAATCGTCATGAATAAAATAAATCGTCTCATATCGGTATAATTTTGATTTTCTACCGTTGAGATGTTGGGTCAGCAGCAATTCCATAAATTGCGTATGAAAAATTTGAATTAATTTTCAGATTCCGTCTTGAAGTCATAAAAATCAACACAATAGCAAAATAGCTTGAGATTATTTTCTAATAAAAAGGACTTAGACGATGCGGAACTGCTGAAGCGATACCGCAGGTGGGGCGATGCTGAAAGCCTCGGGTTGCTCTACGAAAGGTACCTGCACCTGGTTTACGGTCTGTGCCTCAAGTACCTCAAATCAAGGGAAGCAAGTCAGGATGCCACCATGGACATCTATGAGATTTTGGCTGTGAAGCTAAAAAAGCAAGATGTGGAGTTTTTCAAAAGCTGGCTCTATATGGTGAGCAAAAACCATTGTCTCATGATCCTACGCAAAAGCAATCCTGAAACAAAACTTGATGAAAAGTTTATGGAATCGGATGTGCTCATGCATCCTATGGGTGAAGATAACCTGGAATCGGATCTGATGGCACTGGAAGACTGTATAGATAGGCTCAGGGATGATCAGAAGCTGTGTGTGCAGTTGTTTTATTTGGAGCGAAAAAGTTATCAGGAAATAGCCGGAAAGCGTAAAATGGAGTTGAAGAAGGTGAAAAGTTTCATTCAAAATGGGAAACGAAACCTGAAAATTTGTTTAGAAGGTAAGGATGTCAGAGGATAAGAAAACATATCGCTATCTATCTGAGCAGGAGCTGAAAGACTACCTGGCGGGCAAACTTGCGCCCGCACAGCAGTATGATGTGGAGCGCCAGTCGCTCGACTCAGATTTTGACGGTGAGGCCCTGGAAGGCTGGGAACACAATGATGTGGATTTGCTTTCTGATGATCTCAACCTGATGAGAGTCAGGCTCAGCGCAAATACGGAAAAAGGAAGCGGTACGTGGATGAAAGTGGCGGCAGCTGTGGCGCTGCTTATAGCGGCTGGGTATGGCGTTTGGTTTGCCATTGATCATGCTGGCAGTGCTGAAAGTTCCCTTGCGGTAAAGCATAGTGAGGAGACCCCTGTTCTTGAGGACTCATCCGCATCAGCGGAGACTGATTCTGCTGATGAGAAATTGGCGGAGGTTGTGGTCGAGGAAATAGCAGATGAAAACACTACCACAGAATCAAAACCTTCACCGATACAGGAGGAGGAAGCGGAGCAGCCGGTTGTTCTGACAGAAGAGCAGAAACCCCAAATCGCCATGGCTGATCAAGGGCAAAAAACATTGGAACCTGAAGTAGAGGAAGAAGTAGCTACAAATGATGAAACAATCGCTTTGGCCGAAGTGCCAGAAGTGGAAACAATCTCCATGGATGACGTGGATGAGATCGTTGAAACAAATGATTTGGCTTTAGAAACAAAGCCGGAAGTGACCAATGCACTGCAAGGCAAACTGGCGGGAGTAACTACTCAGAATCAAAATTCTGCCGATCAAACAGGGGCTGTTTCGCGAGCTTCGAGTGTGCCGCCAGCCAGCAAATCAAGAATGCTACGTGGAGTGGTGACGGGCAAGGAAGATCAGACACCAATACCGGGAGTGACCGTCACGGTGAAGGGAACGTCCAAAGGTGCCGTTACCAATATGGATGGAGAATATCTCATAGAAGTGCCTGCAGGTGGAGAAACGCTTCTTTTTTCATTTATTGGATACAAGCCGGAAGAGCAGGTCATAAGCGATCAGGCCGTGATCGATGTGGAATTGGGAGCTGATTTGGTGGCTTTGGAAGAAGTGGTGGTGACAGGATATGGTGAGCAGAAAAAAGAAAATGTGACAGGAGCTGTGACGACCATAGAGGTGGATGAATTTGAAATAGAATACAGGGAAGCTCAGCCCGTAGAAGGCGATAAAGCTTACAAGACATACATCGAACTGAGCATGACTTATCCGCCAGCAGCCAGAGAAAACAACATCAAAGGGACAGTGAGATTGCAGATTAGTGTTTCAAAAGCGGGTGAGATAACCAGCGTGGAGGTGAAGAGTGGCCTGGGTTATGGGTGTGATGAGGAGGCCGTGCGATTGGTGGAGCAGGGACCCAGGTGGCAGCCTGCCATCAGAAATGATCAGCCGATCGATTCCAGGGTGACGTATCGCATCAAGTTCCCGCAATAGCGCAAACCATCCGGTCTTTTCCTTGCAAATCCTGAAAGACAGTTACCTCCGTGTAACCTTGATTTTCGAGTAGTTCTGTGGTAGCCTTTCCATATTTTTCATGGATTTCAAAATAAAGCTTACCGCCCGTCTTGAGTGTTTTCAGTGCCTTTTCACCAATGACGCGATAAAACAAAAGAGGGTCTTCATCCGGCACGAACAAAGCGATTTCAGGGTCATATTCCAACACATTCTTGTCCATTTGAGATTTTTCCAAATGCGGAATATAAGGTGGGTTACTCACGATGATGTCCAGTTCATTTTCCTTTAGTTCCTCTGTGAGGATATCCGTTTTGGAGAATGAAATATTCGCCTGATTGAGCTGTGCATTTTCTTTGGCAAGAGCCAATGCTTCTGCCGAAATATCAATTGCATAAACGTCAGACTCCTTCATTTCCAAAGCCAACGAAACAGGAATGCAGCCTGTACCTGTCCCAATATCCAAAATTTTGACATGGGATTTTTGATTCTCTTTTATGATCAAATCCACGAGTTCTTCTGTTTCAGGGCGAGGTACAAGCGTATGGTGGTTGACTTTGAAATTCCTTCCATAAAAGTGTGTGTGCCCAATTACATGTTGAACAGGTTCGTGCAGAAGCAGTCGTCTCAGGGCACTATTTATTTTGCCAACCTTCTCCGCTTCCAATGTGAAATCAGGCCGGAGCACCCTGTCGGTTTTGCTTATGCCGAGCAAATCCTCAAAAAGCAGATTGCACATGATTTCGGCTTCCCGCTGATCATAAATTGAGGATAGTTCCTGCACAGTTTCTTTGTAAATTGCCGACACTTTTGAGTCCATAAAACGAAGTTACCAAATATGGCTGATGAGCTGTTCATGAAACGCGCACTGGAGCTGGCAAAGCTTGGAATGGCCGACGCTCGACCTAACCCGATGGTAGGCTGTGTGATCGTACATGCGGGCAAAATCATTGGCGAAAGCTTTCACGAAAAGTTTGGAGAACCTCATGCAGAGGTCAATGCCATCAATGATGTGGAGCAGCAGGAACTCCTTTGTGAAAGTACAGCTTACGTGACTCTGGAGCCATGCTCGCATTTCGGCAAAACGCCTCCTTGCTCAGACCTTTTGATTGAGAAACAGCTTAAGCGTGTTGTGGTCTGCAACGTGGATCCAAACCCTATGGTATCTGGTCGCGGGATCAGGCGAATGCAAGAAGCGGGGATCGAAGTAGAGGTGGGACTTCTGGAGGACGAAGGAAACAAGCTCAACAAGCGGTTTTTCACTTTTCACACAAAACAGCGCCCGTACATCATGCTCAAATGGGCGCAGACAGCAGACGGTTTTGTAGCCAGAGAAAACTTCGACAGTAAGTGGATTTCCAATCAATATTCTCGCCAACTGGTGCATAAGTGGCGCTCCGAAGAGTCGGCGATCATGGTTGGCACCAACACTGCTAAATATGACAACCCTTCGCTTACGGTGCGTGACAGGGTGGGGAAGAACCCCACAAGAATTGTTGTTGATAGAAATTTGACACTTGACCAGAGCATGAACCTATTTGATGGTTCAGTGGAAACTCTGGTTTTCACACAAAATGTGGCTGAGCCAAAGGCCAATGTTGAGTTTGTGACTCTTGATCAACTGTCTCCAAAAGCCATTTTGGAGGAACTGCATAAAAGGAAATTACTTTCGGTTTTGATAGAGGGAGGTGCCGCTCTGCTCAATAGTTTTATAGAGGAGAACCTTTGGGATGAAGCACGCGTTTTCACTGCAACTCAAAAGTTTGAGAAAGGAATCAGTGCCCCCAAATTGGACGGCAAGCCTACTTCTGAGGAAGACATCAAAGGAGATAAATTGACTACCTATTTTAATTCATAATGGCAGAAGAATTACACATTTCAGCATCTGCTGACAAAAAGGAAAAATACGAATCGCTTCTACCGCAGATTCAGGCACTGGTTGCGGGTGAGGAGGATTTGGTGGCCAACCTGGCCAACATCTCAGCTGCATTGCATCAGGCTTTCGGTTTTTTCTGGGTGGGCTTTTATCTGGTAAAAAACGATCAACTTGTACTGGGACCATTTCAGGGTCCCATTGCCTGCACGCGCATCAACAAAGGAAGAGGCGTTTGTGGCACGGTTTGGGAAAATGGTGAAACGCTGGTGGTTCCGGATGTAGACGAGTTTCCTGGCCATATTGCGTGCAGTTCCGATTCCAGATCGGAGATTGTGGTTCCACTGAAGAGAGGTGATGAAACTATTGGTGTGCTTGATATTGACAGTGCCGAGCTTAACCAGTTTGATAGCGTAGATCAGGAATATTTGGAGAAGCTATTGAACAGCCTCAATCTATAAATTTCGCTTCACGGCTTCCCAGTCTACTTCCAGCGGCTGGCTCTCAAAATCTTCTGATAGCTCGTATTCCAGAGATTCTTTGATCCGCTTGTTGATATTGGGGTGAGACATGAGGAACTCTAGGTTTTCATTGTAATCGCCATGTTCTTCTTTCAACCTGCGAAAGGCCGTAGAAACATATCGTGGACTAATTTCCGCTTTTTCCAATGTCTTCAAGGCAAATAGGTCTGCGCTTGACTCCTGAGATCGATCGAAAGAAGACGAAATTGTCGCTCGTGCCAATTCTCCTACCAAAACAGGGTCACTGCCTGTAAGAATTGAGAATACCACATTCAGTCCCATCTCTTTCACCAGTTTATTGACCACATGCCTTTCTTCCACATGTCCCATTTCGTGAGCAAGTACTGCAGCCAGTTCTTCCGGGCTTTCCGTGATTTCGATAATGCCGGAAAAGATAAAAATGTGCCCACCTAAAGTCGCAAAAGCATTGACCTGAGGTTCATCTAAGACATAGAGTTTATAGTCATAGTTAGTGGGGCCAATAGCGTCCAAAAGTCTGGTTTTCATCACAGAAATAGCTTCTGCAATGGTGTCGTTTTCTATCTCTTTATATTGACTCAAAACCTGACCTGCAAGCAGTTCACCGATTTCTTGCTCCGTTTCCACCGGCACAGATAGTTCAGGAGAATCCGGCACCCATTTGAAAAGGGTGAATGCTATCCACCCTAGAAGGAAGACACCAATGACAATAAAAAACTCCTTGTACAGTCCTTTGATCATCAGACCGGTGGTTTGTTTTCGATAGGCTTACTTTCCTCATCCTTGATCCTGTAGGCATAATGATATGCCAATTTGCCGAAGAACAGAAAGTAGTAAAATCTTCCTTTTCGCGCCTTGACTGCTCCTATGATAGAGAAAATCACATAGAGCAAATTGGCAACAGCTACCACCCAGACGTAACCCCAGTAAACCTCAGAAACCGTAGCGAAACCCTCGAGAAATTCTTCTCCATTCTGAAAGGATCCATCTTTGAAAAGGATGCGAAATGTCCAGAAAACCAGCCCGGCATTGAGCAAAGTTGTCGGTAGTTGAGAATAGAGTGATTGCAGTGAATGAAATTTCACGAACCGGCTTTTGTTCTTGTTTACTATATAATAGATGATGGCCGCAATGAGGTTGATAATGGGCAAAGGAAGCCCTGCAGCCAGAGCGGCAAACATCATGAGATAAGCACCCATGGCGTCTTCACGCTGGCGGGTGCTTATATCTTCTATCTGATCAATAGGGTGATATTGGGTTTCGTTCATATTATTCTTCTCCAGAAAATGGTGGGTAGTCGTCGGTCATGAAGCTCATATAGAGGTTCACTCTGGTGCTCCACCGGATGGTGTTGACATTGAATGTGTGCCATCTCTCCGGGTATTCTCCTGTGAAAAGCACGGCCCAAAAAGACAGAAAAGTAAGGATGAGCCCCCATAGGGTTCTGAAGTAAAGGATTATGCCATGAGGAAGCAAAACATAAAATGCACCCAAAAATGTCTTTAGCAACAATAGTCCTCTGCTGAGGTTTTCCGGATATGGCACTTCCAATGAAGTGAATTCATCCGTGGCTTTGATACCAAACGCAGGATATCCATCCGCCAGATTCATCATGCGGGCATTTAGTCGGAGGTTCCAGCGCAGCAAGTCAACTTGAAACTCGAAAAAGCTTTCGGGGTATCGGCCGGTAAAAAGTATAGACCACCAGGCGATGAACTGCAGGATAGCCCCCCAGATACTTACAAAAATGAGGAGGAATAGATGCGGAAAAATAATGTAGATAGCTCCAAACAGTGACCTTAAAATAAGCTCTAGTCTGGAATAATTTTCCTGATGTGTGATAGAGAGATTCATGAAAAGTTAGATTAGTGAATTTTCAATTTACGCTAAAATTGAAAATGGTCAAAATCCTACTCCTCCCTGACATGAGGAAAACTTATATGAAGATGGTAAATAACCTTATGACAGTTCTGCAATCACCGTTTTCCCACCGTAAGAAATATCGTCAATGTTGACTTTGATTTTAGCATCAAGTGGAAGATACAGGTCGATGCGGCTGCCAAATCTGATGAACCCAAATTTCTCACCCTGCTCCGCAGAGTTACCTTTTTCAGAATAGAAACAAATCCTTCTGGCCACTGCTCCAGCCACCTGTCTCATCATTATTTCAACCCCTGAAGAGTGTTTTAGAGCTATGGACGTTCTTTCATTATCTGTGCTGGACTTTGGATGCCAGGCTACCAGAAATTTTCCCGGATGGTATTTGAAATAGGTGATCAGGCCCGCAATTGGGCTTCTGTTTACGTGTACGTTGAGCGGAGACATAAATATAGAAACCTGAATGCGTTCGTCTTTCAGGTATTCCTGCTCTGTTGTTTTCTCAATTACAACCACTTTTCCGTCTGCCGGAGCGATGATATGGTTGTCGTTAATTGCAATGTCAATTTCCGGATCGCGAAAGAACCTCACGATCAGAATCCAAAGCACTATGCCCGCAGCTGCCAGTGCGTATTGCACCACCGCAAATGGGATGAGCCAATAAAGAAGGGCATAAAGCAATGCCAATACAATGGTAGAAATAGGGATAAGTTTATACCCTTCTTTGTGAATGTTCATATCTATAATTTCTAGGGTTTCAGACTAGAATCCACCACGGAATTTGTAAGTCTGAGATACTTTGTCAATGGCCACAATATAGGCTGCAATCCGCAAAGATGTGCCATATTTTTGAGCCGTAGCATATACCTTGTCAAAAGCCGTCTTCATGATCCTGTCGGAGCGACGATTGACGCGCTCAGCAGTCCATTTGTATCCGAGGCGGTTTTGTACCCACTCGAAATACGAGACGGTCACACCTCCGGCATTCGCCAAGATGTCCGGTACAGCCATGATTCCTTTCTCGTTGATGATGTCGTCCGCTTTCGCTGAAGTTGGGCCGTTGGCTCCCTCCACGATTAATTTTGCTCTGATCTTATCAACGTTGTGTTTTGTGATTACATCCTCAATGGCAGCAGGCACCAGCACATCCACATCAAGCAGAAGCAATTCATCGGAGGAGATTTTTTCTGCGCCTGCATACCCTTCCAGCGTACCTCCATTGCCCATCCTGAAATTGATAGCTTCCTCTATATTGATGCCGTGCTCGTTGTAAAACGCTCCGGTGTGGTCGCTTATAGCGACAATTTTCACACCGCGCTCTGCCAGCAGTGTTGCAGCCCATGAGCCAACATTTCCAAAACCTTGTACAGCACAGGTTGCCTTAAATGGATTGATTTTCATCTTTTCCATTCCGGCGAGAGCAGAGATCATCACACCTCTACCCGTCGCTTCAGTTCTTCCAAGCGAGCCTCCCAATACGATAGGCTTTCCTGTAACCACCGCATTGACAGTCATGCCCTGAGCACGAGAGTAGTGGTCCATTAGCCAGGCCATTTCTCTTGGTCCGGTACCCATATCTGGTGCAGGTATGTCTTTGTCTGGCCCGAATATTTCGTGCATCGATTGTGTAAACGCTCGTGTCAATCGCTCGATCTCTCCAGCCGACATCTCTCGTGGATTACACTTGATACCTCCTTTGGCACCACCATAAGGTATATCTACCACAGCGCACTTCCATGTCATCCATGCAGCGAGTGCTTTGACCTCATCGAGATTCACATCCATGTCATAACGGATACCACCTTTGGATGGCCCCAAAATATTAGAGTGAATTACGCGATAGCCTTCAAATACTTTGATGGAACCATCGTCCATTGTTACCGGCAGGTTGACTATTACCTGCTTGGTAGGGGACTTTAATACATTGTAGATTTCGTCATCTAATCCTAGATGCTCAGCAGCAATGTTGAACCTGGACATCATGGACTCAAATGGGTTGTCCTTGTCCTTAATAGGGGCGGGTTCTATATATGCCATAGAATAAAAATTGAATTTGGGGTTTGTTGTTTATTTGATAAGCAAATCTACGTGTTTCCCCATATTTCGTTGAAAAGTTTTAAGAAAACAACGATAAAAGGGATAGATAAAATCAAACTGTCAAACCGATCTAGAAAGCCTCCATGTCCGGGGATGGTAGTTCCTGAGTCTTTGATCTCCAGAGACCGCTTAAATAGCGACTCTACCAAATCGCCGTATGTGCCTACTACTACCACGATTATAGAGACAATTATCCACTCCCAAAGCAATAGATCCGTGTAGTAGTTTGAAATCATGTAGGCGAAAGCCATGGAGGTGACCGCTCCGCCCACAAATCCTTCCCAGGATTTTTTAGGAGAAATTCTGCTGAAAAGTTTAGTTTTTCCAAAAAATGTTCCCGCAAAGTACGCGCCGGTATCACTGGCCCAGATGATGAGCAAAAGTCCAAGAAGGATTTGGTAGCTGTAGTAGTCGTGATGGAATACAATGATATTCATGAGCGCAAATGGGAGTGCTACATATGTGATGCCCAGATAAAACAGCGCGATATTGATAAATGGGTTGCTGTCGCTTTTCTTGTAGAGTTTTACCACCAGACTCAATGAGGCCAACGGAAAGAGTGCAAAGTAGTAGTTGCTGTTCCAGTTTTGGCTTTCTATCAAAAAGCTTAATACGAACATGAGGCCACCGACGATCACTCCGAGCACTCTAATAGGAAGATAGTTTTGCAACCGCACCAGGCGATAAAACTCCCATAGGGCAAGCAGGGCGATGGCCAGAAAAACGGCAAAATATGACCACTCCCCATAAACCAGGGCTGCAATGATCACAAACGCACCGATAAAGCCGGCAAGCATTCTTTGTCTTAAATCTTTGAACTTATTCAAACTTGATTTCTTCGTTTATAATCTTCAATGCTCTGATTACATGCTCAGGAGCAACGAGCACTTCAAAGTGCCCAAAATGGTAAGTTGAATCTTTTTTGTTGAGCATGATTGGGTTAAAATCACGATCTGCCAAAACTGCTCTCACAATCTCTGCCCTATACTCGTCATCAGCTTGATATACTTTTTGCCAGTTACTCATCGGTAGTATTCAAAAAATAACGCCGAAAGAGAACCAGAAAAAATATTCCCGCCGCTAAAAATAGCAGAATTACATAATATGGAGGTGAACTTTCCAACTCTTCGGGATTCATATCTATTGTTCCGGTCTGGCTCATGTAAAGGATACTCAGAGAAAAAGCATTGTTTACAAAATGACCAACCATGGATAAAGTCAAATTTCCGGACCACAGATAAAGATAGCCGAATAGCACTCCCAGCATCATACGCGGCACGAGCCCATAAAACTGAAAATGAAAAAGGGCAAAAAGCAAAGCCGACACCCAGATGGCGACATGGGCGTTTTTTAATGTTTTATGAAATAGGTTTTGGATCAAGCCTCTAAATAGCAATTCCTCACCCACAGCAGGAACCACCGCCACGACGATCAGTGCTATCAGGTAATAAAAAAACGAGTCAAACGCGGTTAGATATTTGGTTAGTGCTTCGGCTCTGTCCTCGAAATCCCTGGCCCACTTTTCTAGTCCACTGAGCCATTCTGGCAGCACAATACCCTGATTCCACTCTATTAGCACGCTGTTGACAATCATAAAGCAAAAAATGATTACGGCCGCCATCAGAACAGGAAGTGGCAAGGATTGCCTGAACTCAGACATCTGAGCGAAATTCAGGTTCAGGTATTTTTTGGTGAAAACCAAAGGGGCAATGATAAATGCACCGATAGAGGTGGCGCCCTGGGTGATCAATAGCGGTAATTTTGCATCAGGATTGCCATAGGGGTTTTGGATGGCATCCATCATAACTTCAAAATCAAAATTGAAAAGAGGCAGAGTAAGTACGATCCCAATGATTTGAAAGACAAAAAGGCTTATGAATACATAGGCTGCCAATATGATCAATAGCACCCAGGGTTTTTGAGTTTGTCCCTCATCCAGGGTGATTTTGAGGATGTTCTGCATAATTGATCTAAATTTACGGCAAAAATATACTTTTCATTTTGGTCAAGATAGGAAACGTAGAAATAGGAGAATTTCCACTGCTGCTGGCACCCATGGAGGACGTAAGCGATCCGCCGTTTAGGGCAGTATGTAAGGAAAATGGAGCCGACCTGATGTACACAGAGTTTATCTCTTCAGAAGGGTTGATTCGCAATGCATCCAAGAGTGTGGAGAAGCTCGACATATATGATTATGAGCGGCCTATTGGAATCCAGATTTTTGGAGACAAGATAGAATCTATGCGGGAGGCCGCCGCTATTGCCGAGGCTGCCAACCCGGAGCTGATAGATATAAATTATGGCTGCCCTGTGAAAAAAGTTGCCTGTAAAGGCGCTGGTGCGGGCATATTGCTGGACATACCTAAGATGGAGTCTATGACCGGCGAAATTGTGAAAGCGGTGAATAAGCCCGTTACGGTGAAGACCCGTCTGGGCTGGGATGATAGCACCATCAAAATCGTGGAAGTTGCTAAAAGGCTGCAAGGAGTGGGTATTCAGGCGTTGACTATTCATGGCCGCACCCGTCAGCAGATGTACAAAGGCGTGGCAGACTGGACCAAAATTGCTGAGGTGAAAAACCACCCGGATATTCACATTCCTATTTTTGGAAATGGTGATATAGATAGCCCGGAGAAAGCCGTAGAATACCGAGATAAGTACGGTATAGACGGAATCATGATCGGGCGTGCGGCTATCGGCTACCCGTGGATCTTCAACGAGATCAAACACTATATGAAGACAGGTGAACACCTTGCAAAACCAAATCTGGAAGAGCGTGTACGGATCACAGAAAAGCATTTGGATTTTTCTGTCGAGTGGAAGGAGGGACTGAAGGGTATCTTTGAAATGCGCCGGCACTACACCAACTATTTTAGAGGTATCCCTAATTTCAAGCCGTACCGAACGCGGCTGGTGGAGTCAGACTCTTATGATGAGATCAAGGAGATTTTGGCAGAAATCCCGGAAGTATTTGCCGAAGCAATGGCCTAATCTATGCAGAGCAGAACCCCTGTCCTTGCGTGGCTGTTGCTCATGTTGCTTTCCCTGATCTGGGGGAGTTCGTTCATTTTGATCAAAAGAGCACTGGTAGGGCTAAACCCTACGGAGCTGGGTGCTCTTAGAATCTTTTTGGCTGGAGTGGTCATGCTGCCATTAGCCATCAGAAGGTTTGGGCGGGTGCCAAAACACCGAATCAAGTTCCTAATTGTCATAGCATTAGTTGGCAGCTTTATTCCTTCTTTTTTATTCGCGATAGCTCAAACAAGACTGGCCAGCTCGCTCACCGGAGTGCTCAATGCCGTGACACCTATTTTCACGATTCTGATCGGTGTTTTGATTTATGGTCAAAAGAAGGACCCAAGAGTTTACATAGGGGTGCTCATCGGGTTTATGGGCACAGCTACATTGATAACCAATGGCTCACTGGGAAGCATCCAGCATATCAATGCATATGCGCTACTTATAGTCATTGCCTCTATGCTTTATGGCGTGAATGGAAATGTGATCAAGTTTCACCTGTCTGATTTACCTGCCCTGACGATCACTTCTGTATCGTTGAGTTTTGGTGGTATTGTTAGCGGGTTATATCTGGTGTTTTTCACTGATTACTTTCATCGGGTGAGCCACCTTGAGGAGGTGCTGCACGCATCATACTATGTCGTTTTTCTAGGTGTTCTGGGCACGGCGCTGGCGTTGGTTATTTTCAATAGACTTGTACAGCTTACAGATCCGGTGTTCACTTCGTCTGTGACCTATATTATCCCGATAGTGGCGGTGCTTTGGGGGCTGTGGGATGGGGAATCCCTTTACCCTGCGCATTATATTGGAATCATTCTCATATTGCTGGGTGTGTATATCACAAACAGATTGAGTGCCAGAAAACAAAAAAAGCTGAATCCGTAAGAATTCAGCTTTTACTCTGTAAATCGTTGACTGTATTATCTCAGCTTTGAGAAATCAAATTCTTCGAGGAATTTCCCTGCTTCAGTTCTATTTTGGAATTCGTAAATCAAAGTTTCACCAGACGTGTCATGAATCTCAACTTTTATCATTTCAATGTTGTGATCATGATCATGTGGATGAACCCCAAGAGCTATGATTGCCTCGCTCTTGTCAATGTTTGACGAAAGCTTCATGGTTTTTCTCTTGATTCTACCACAATAGCTACACTTATATTCTTTTTCTATTTCACCTTCCTGATCATCTGTAGGAGCTACTAATATCTCTTCCTTCTCTAGTTTGAGTGTTTGGAAACCACATCTGTCGCACTCAAGAGCGCTCAGATGGCCCGCATATTTTTCTATGTGTGTATCCTTAGTCTCCTCGTCAATCCACACGTCATAATCTACAGAGAACGCATCTTCCTCGGCCTGCATCCCTTCATCCAGATAGGCATCTTCTTCAGACTCACTCAGAAGTTTCATTTTATTTCCAGTAGCAGGATTTACCCTCGGTGTATATCTGAGCTTTTTTAGTTTTTTACTAAGAGGCCCTGGATAGTAATACCTGAAGATCAGATAAGCGATGTAACCATGGAGCGTTCCCAGGCAGAGAGAGATAAATATCCTGATTGCGAACCATACCGCACTTATTTCAACAATATCTGTTTTGGCGGTATTGGCTATGAAAAATATTGCCGCAGCTATGGCATAATTTACGTTTAGATAGGACTTGATTTCTGACTCACTTGCCAGTTCATATTTCTCTTTGTAGCCTCCGACACTCATGTATCGAATCTGATAGACGATGAACAGTAGTACAGCTATTGCTATACTGGCGAGAAAAGCATACCACATGATGTCTCCCCAAGCGCCAAGAAATGCTACGTAAGCCTCTTTATTTTCCATAGTTAAACTTTATAAGGTGTTAAAATTAACTTTCTAATTGATATACACAAAACTATTCGTGATATGGAATTATTTGATTTTGAAAATAATAACTGTAAAAATGGTAAATCTGATTAATTATTTAAACAAACTGGGAGGGACTGGAAAGATAGACAAAGCACATTAAATTTCAACAGAGGTAAGTTAGAACCTTCAAATATTTTGATGTTTGACAGGATAAATATGGCAATGAGGCTGTTGGTTGGTTCTTTAAAGTTATAGCAAAATCAAGCCTCATTGGATAGCGATAATTCCTTTTTTTTCATTAAAATACAGTTAAACTATCACCTATTAGAAAATACCTAACTGATGACTGAAGCAACGAAGAAACTTACCAAGGGCAGTATTAAAAACACTTTACTTATTGAAACAGCGTGGGAAGTGCTTAATCAGGTTGGCGGAATCTATACAGTCATACGATCTAAGGTGCCCACCGTGGTTCCGAAGTGGGATCAAAACTACTGTTTGTTGGGGCCGTATATGCCGCACAATGTGAGTACCGAGTTTGAGCCAATCAAAAAATCGAATGATGTTTTTGCTCAGGCAGCACAGAATATGCGAGACCTAGGCTTTGGTGTTCATTATGGTGAATGGTTGATCTCAGGACGGCCAAGGGTAATTCTATTTGATTTGGGTTCTGGTATGCCGCAACTGGGCTCAATAAAATATGCGCTGTGGGAGCATCATGGTATATCGAGCCCTGCTGACGATCTTCTTCTCAATGATGTTTTGGTTTTTGGAGATATGGTGAGGATATACCTTACGGAGTTAGAAAAGGTGGCAACTAACAAAAAGATTATCGCTCATTTTCATGAGTGGATGGCGGCTTCAGGGCTGCCGGAACTCCGTAGGCAGAAGTCATCTGTCAAAACGATATTTACTACACATGCTACTTTGCTTGGTAGGTATTTGGCTATGAATGACCCACAGTTTTATGATCATCTACCATTCATGGACTGGGAGAAGGAGGCGAATCATTTTAACATTCAAACCAATGCGAGTATAGAACGAGCTGCGGCACATGGGTGCCATGTTTTCAGTACTGTGAGCGAAGTGACAGCAGTGGAATGCAGGCAGCTGCTGGGAAGGAATCCGGACGTAATTCTTCCCAATGGGATCAATAATCAGAGGTTTGAGGTTTTTCACGAATTTCAGAATATGCATCAGGATGCAAAGAATAAGATACATTCTTTCACCATGTCGCACTTCTTCTCAAACTATAGTTTTGACCTTGATAATACACTTTACTTTTTTACATCAGGCAGGTATGAGTACCTCAACAAAGGGTATGACCTGACACTGGAAGCCCTTGCCAGACTCAATCATAGGTTACAAACTGAAAAATCTGAGGTTACGGTTGTGATGTTCTTCATTACGAAGAGGCCTTTTCACGGAATTAACCCTAATATATTGCATTCCCGTGCTTTGCTTGAGGAGTTTAGGGGAACCATTGAGGCAATAAAAGACCAAATCGGAAACAAGCTGCTTTTTGAGTCTATAGCCAAGGATGACAACAGACTACCGGAGCTTAAGGATTATGTGGATGATTACTGGAAACTGCGCTACAGAAGGACACTGCAGTCGTGGAAGTCGGATAATCTGCCGCCAATTGTGACGCACAATTTACATGATGATGCCAATGATGAAATTCTTAGTTTTTTGAGAACATCAAATCTCCTCAACCATCAATCTGATCGCGTTAAGGTGGTGTATCACCCTGATTTCATCAATTATACAAACCCTTTGTTTAGCATGGACTATGGTCAGTTTGTGCGAGGTTGTCACCTGGGTGTATTCCCAAGCTACTATGAGCCGTGGGGCTACACGCCGCTGGAGTGTATAGCGAGTGGAGTGCCAACAGTGACCAGTGATCTGGCAGGATTTGGTGATTACGTCAATGAAAACGTGAAAGACCATGACAAACGCGGAATCTACCTGGTGAAGCGGAATGAGAAATCTTTTGATGAGGCTGCCGGCCAGCTGGCCAACAGACTCTATAACTACATTCGTCTGAATAGAAGACAAAGAATAGAACTAAGAAACCGCACCGAAGCGTCCGCTACCTTGTTTGATTGGGCCACTTTGATCAAATATTACGATCAGGCCTATGCTCAGGCCATAGATATGGAAGACTAGTTTGTAACCAGACCTTCAGCCTCTTTCAAGACCGTGAGGGCCTTGGTAAGGATTTCGTTTTGCTCATTGAAGATTGGGTAAAACCCATCGTTTTTCCATATGCTCCTTGCAATGTAGGCCTTCAGGTAATTGCGCAGCAAACCTTTAGACTTTTGGAAGTCCAGTTCGTCGTACTCCACGCCATTTTGTTCCCCTGTTTTGATCAGAGATGCTAGTATCTCATCTGAGACGCTAAACTTTGTTCTGAATTCAGCAAAGTCCCATTTCTCAAATTCAGCCTTGCGGTTTTCAGAATACCTAAGGGAAAATTCCTGAATGGTGTTGCTATTAAACAGGCGAACCAGATATGTGCTGTTCTTGCTCGTGTCTAGCGGCACAAAATAGTCTGGAATGATACCCCCACCGCCGTAAACCAATCTGCCATTATCGGTTTTGAAGGTTAGGCTGTCATTTACTTTGATGCTGTCCCGGCTGTACATTTCTCCGTTTTCAAACCTTTCATAATACTCCATGTGATAGGCATCAGGGTTGTCAGAATATGGCTTTTGAATGCACCTGCCACTTGGAGTGTAATATCTCGAAATGGTCAACCTCATAGCCGAACCATCCAAAAGCTCTACGGGCATTTGTACCAGCCCTTTACCATAGGATCTTCTTCCCACAACTAAGGCACGATCATGATCCTGCAATGCTCCCGACACAATCTCGGAAGCAGAAGCAGAGCCTTCATCCACCAGCACTACGATGGCTCCATTTTCAAAATCCCCTTTCTCACGAGAGTAGTATTGTGAGTCATGCCGAGGGTCTTTTCCCTTTGTATAAACGATCATCTGATTGTCTGCGAGCAGTTCGTCCACCATTTTTACAGCCTGTCCCAGGTACCCGCCAGGGTTTCCAGTCAGGTCTAAAACCAAATCTTCCATGCCTTGCTCCATAAGCCGGGTCAGCCCTTCTTTAAACTCCATGTATGTAGTAGCCGAAAAACGGTTCACCTTGATATAGCCGGTGGTTTCATCAATCATGTAGGACACATCTACCGAAAACTGAGGAATCACGTCCCTTTCGATGGTAAATTCAAGGAGTTCTTTGACTCCTTTTCTTTTGATTTTCACCACTACTTCAGAGCCTTTTGGCCCTCTCAGTTTCGAGATCACGTCTCTGTTGGTTATGTTAACTCCGGCCACATTTTCGTCATCAACTTTTATGATTTTATCCCCTGACCTTATGCCGAGACTTTCGGATGGCCCCCCGCTTAGCGGAGATACGACATGGATGGTATCGTGAAAGACATTGAACTCAATCCCGATTCCTTCAAAATTTCCTTCCAACTGGGAATTAGTCATTTCGAGATCTTCAGCAGGAATATACACAGTGTGAGGGTCCAGCTTGGTGAGCATCTCCACTATGGCATCCTCAACCAAATCGTCAGGGTTGACATCATCCACATAGTCATTTTGAATGTAGGTGAGCACCTGACGAAACTTGCTTATACTCTTATATATATTGCCAACGACTGGAGACGTCTCTCCGGCCATGTTTGCTCCGATCAAAATACCCAAAGCCACGGCCGCAGATATGTATATAGGTAGTCTGATGGCACTTTTGCTGTTTTTTCTTTTTTCCTCCACGATCTATATCCAATAAAATTTAAAACTCAACTTATAGATTGTCTCAACGCCAATATTAAGCAAATCGTTTGCTAAATATGACTCTTACTCTTTTGAATAGTTTTTATCTTTGTTAGAATGAGGGTGTTTGAGCGAACCATTTCAGACATAGTTGACGAAAACTATATTTATGCCAGGGCGCTGAGCTACCTGGGGATAGAGTTTTATGTATACCCCAATAAAAAACTTGGGGAGCTTTGTGAAGAAATGGGTTTAGTAAAAGAGCAGGTGATGAGGAGTTTTTATCTCTTCGATCAAAATCACCGACTTTCTCTTCGCGAACTTAACAACTACCCTCTGGAAATTGTCATTCAATACCTCAAGCATACCCACAATACTTTTATCAAAGACAAACTGCCCTATATCGCCAGATTGATTAACAATGTGGAGGGAAAGGAGGATGTTAAATTGATTTTTCCTGAGTTTGTGGAGGAGTTTATCTATCATATCTATGATGAGGAAGACACAGTCTTTACATATATAGACAAGCTGATCAAGCTGGATAAAGGCAAGGTCTCCAACCCGGCAGTAGCGCTGATGAACCTTGGCGACTATTCGCTTGAGGCCATACATCGTGAGCACGAGGGAGATGATGAAATGCGAGGCATCAGAATGTTGGTGGACAATGTGCAGGATGATGATCTGCACTGGAGGGTCATAGCACGTGAGATTAGGTCTTTTGACCGGGAAATGATGTATCATGCCCAAATCGAAAATAAAATCATGTTTCCCAAGGCAATAGCTCTTGAAAAAAGTCTGGGAGATAAAATCAACAAACTTAGCCGACTCAATTAATGCCAAGAATCATGGCCATTGATTATGGAGCCAAACGCACAGGTATAGCTGTGACGGACCCGCTCATGATCATTGCATCTGCACTTACCACAGTCCCTTCTCATACGCTCATGGACTTTCTCAAAGACTATTTTGCGAAAGAAGATGTTTCAGAGGTGGTTTTCGGAATGCCCGTAAATACGGATGGGTCGGCCACCAACAATACGCCTCAGGTTCAGGCAAATGTCAATCGTTTCAAAAAATTATTTCCCGAGAAGAAACTAATTTTGCATGACGAACGCTTCACTTCCAAAATGGCGTTGGATTCTATGATCGCATCGGGTACCAAAAAGAAAGACCGACGAGAAAAAGGAAACATTGACATGGTGAGCGCGACAATTATTTTACAATCCTACATGGAAACACGTTTATGATATACCCAATTGTTTTATTTGGAGATCCGGTTTTGAAGAAAAAGGCACAGGATATTCCGGTTGGTTCAGACATTAAAGAATTGGTAGCGGACATGTTCGAAACCATGCGCGCTGCAAGTGGCGTTGGTTTGGCCGCACCGCAGATCGGTAAGTCTTTGAGGCTATTTATAGTGGACAGCTCGCCTATGGAAGAGGATGGCGACAAACCTCTGACCAGAGCTTTTGTCAACCCTCAGATAATAGAAGAGACTGGCGAGGAATGGGATTTTGAAGAGGGTTGTCTGAGTATTCCTGGTATCAGGGGTGATGTCACAAGAGAGGCTGAGATCAAGATTAAATATTACGACGAAGACTGGAATGAGTATGTAGAGGAGTATGATGATATAAAGGCTAGAATCATTCAGCATGAATATGATCATATCGAAGGAGTCTTGTTCACAGATTATCTGACTCCATTCAAGAAAAAACTTCTGAAAGGCAAACTTGCCAACATAAGCAAAGGCAAAGTGGATGCGGACTATCGGGTGCGCATACCGGCCAAAAGGTGATGGAGGACCTGCGAGTCGCCCTGATTCAATCCGATATTTATTGGGAAAACATAGATGCTAATCTTTCCATGTTTGAGGAAAAGATCTGGCAGATAGAAGGTGACAGTGATCTGATCGTTTTGCCGGAGATGTTTACTACGGGGTTTACTATGGACCCTAAGCCGCTGGCCGAGCCAATGAACAGCAAGACCTTCCGGTGGATGAAGCAGCAAGCAGCCCAAACCAAAGCCACGATCATGGGAAGCTACATTGTCAATGTCGGAGGTCAGTTTTTTAACCGCTTGATGTGCATTCACCCAAATGGTTCATCTCACCACTATGACAAGAAACACCTCTTTGGTTTGGCGGGGGAAGATCAAAAATATACCGCCGGAAAGCAGAGGGTAATTGTAGAGATAAAAGGTTGGAAGGTCCTTCCTTTGATATGTTATGACTTGCGATTTCCCGTTTGGGCACGATCACAAAAACAGGGGAACAACCTTTACGAGTATGATGTGGTGTTGTATGTTGCCAATTGGCCAAAGCCACGAGTTGCTTCGTGGGATGCGCTGCTGGCTGCCAGGGCTATAGAAAACGTGGCTTACAGCATCGGGGTAAATCGGATGGGCGTAGATGGTGTAAATGCTACGTATGTTGGACACTCTTCTGTTTACAATTGCTTTAGCGAAAAGCTGGCTTTTTCTGATAAGGAAGAAATTATTCAAGCTGAATTAAGCGCGAGACAGCTGGAGCTTTTTCGGTCAAGATTTCCTTTTCAAAAGGATGCGGATGACTTTGAATTCAATTGATCCCGGTTTCCAGAAACTTAGATAAGGCTGCCGGATTAGCAAAAATTTTTCCACCCATCATTTTCACAAAAGGTTTGAGAGGCCTTGACTCACCTACACAGAGCAAGTGCGTATTTTTTCTCTTCACCGCACTGTTGAGGAGGGAAAGAGCCGAGCCAAGTGAAGTTTCAAATTTGTCACAGATGATTATCACTTCATCAGATTGGTCCAGAAATTTCCTCGCATATTCCACTATCAAACTGTCGGAGAGGTTATCTAAAGAAAAGCTGTCCGAATCTCCAATGACTTCTTTTAGTACGGATTCCAGCGACCCGTTAAAGTCGTATTTTTCAACACTTTCTGCGTAATTGATTATAAGATATGACAGCTTTCTGCTCATAGCTACGGTTCTGATATATTTGTAATAATGGACAATTTCATTGAATTTCTTTATTCAAAATTCCTGCAAAGTGATGGTGTTTCTGTGGAGCCGAAGCAGGATCACATGGTTTTCATTTTAGAAACTGCAGACGAAAATACGCAAGCTCAGGTGGAGAAAGCAATGAATGCGGGTGCTTCGTACGTGGTAGTTGGAGGTTTTGAATTTGACACATCCGATCGGGTGATAGTATCAAAGATGCCTGTGCTCGAAGCACTGCGAGCGGTAGCCATATTTCACAGAAGCAGACATAAGCGGAAGGTTATAGCCGTCACCGGAGGGGCCAAGCAGCAGGTGGTCATAGATGAGTTGACACGTGTTTTAAGTCAGAAATACATCGTTCATACTTCTAATGAGCAGTCTGATGAAGTGGAAGTTTTATTGGCTATTTTGGCTATATATCCACAAGTGGAAATGACGATTATCGGAATGCAAGCTCAGAGCCTGGGTGATGTTGGAGGCTTGTGCGAATTGCTCAAACCTCAATATGGTCTGGTTACAAATTTTGAAAATGCTTCCATGGAAGAGGAGGAGTCGCTCAGGGCTTATAGCGAGTTGCTCGACTATCTCAGAAAAACGGAAGGAACGCCCATTATCAATAAGGATGACCCAAAACAACAAAACATGGCCCGAAGATTTCAGAATGCTATTCTTTATTCTGACAAACCTTCGAGCCATGAAAATCAAACCTCGAGTTTGACTGATTCTGTGGGCAGGGCATTCAATATCCACTGATTAAATGCTGATACAGTATCTCTATTTCTTAAGCTGGAAAGCCCTGGAGATATTGAAGCCAAAATGAATATCACCGCCGAAGAAGTCGTTTTTAGTTTCGCCAACAAAACCCTTTTCTATCATGGCTGTGGCGTTGGAAAACTGTAGCTGAAAAACGTGCCCCCCTGTCTCTATATCTACCCCAAAAGCAATGGCATCTTGATATTGGCCGCCTTTGTCTGATAGCTGGGGAAAATATTCCGCATTTATGGTGAGCCTATTGGTGATTTTATATCGACCACCGATTCCCAAAGCAAATACATTATTGCTTGTTTCGTCCAATTCAATCAAGTTATAATGAATGTAGGTTGGGGAGACTTGCAATGATAGGGCGCTGTTGATCTTTCTGGCTATGAGAATCTGGTTAGCATAAGCAAGTTTGTCATTCAGGTTTGTTTTCACCTCATCAAACCTGTGCAGCGTTTTAGCCGTGATAGACGAAAACCACACTACGCTTACAGGGATATTTTTAATGCCCGTTTGCTGTTTGAGTAGTTTATATTTCACAAATCCGTCATACGTTTTTTCAAAAGAGTTTCTGCCCGCCCCAAAAGTGAGATTGTCCGTAAGGCTGTATTCCAGCGCTATGCGGATGTTGGATTGATCCAAACCCCAAAGCTCGTACGATCCGGAGTTGAGCGTCCCGAAGCGGTGAGATATGATGAAGTCAAGGTTGGCTTCACGGCGTGTCTCCACGCTGTGACCGTTGATTATCCGAGTACCTTTGAAGGTAGATTCGGCAAAGATCTGGGTCGGCTCTTGCTCGTCTTCGAGCATGGAGAGCAAGTCGTCCTGAGCAATGAGTGAAAAGCATGTCAGCCCCAGAAAGAATATTAGTGAGTATTTGATCATGATTTATGAGCGTTCGAATGAAAATTGTGCTGTCACCAAAACCTCTTCGGCGATATTACTGATGACCATTTTGGGGATATCGACATCATAATCATCAACCTTTACCCAAAACTGTGTTCTGACGGATATTTTGCTGTCTATGGATTTAAATGTGACAACTGTCTCTACATCGTTGGTCACGCCATGTATCGTCAATTGGCCAATTGCAGAGTATTGAAGTGAGTCCGTGATATTGTCCAGTGCAGATGCATCGAATTCATCCAGCTGACCTGAAAATGATGCTTTTGGGTACTTGTCTGATTCCACATAGTTTTCGTTGAAATGCTCCTCCATCAGGGATTTTTCAAAATGAAAACCTTTCATCAGCATGCTGACGGCTATTTTTCCATTGGATAAGTCGAGTGCTGCTAAGGCCTGTTTGTTTGTCGCTTCAATGTTTTCCAGTGGTGCCTCTGAGAAAAAGTGAATTTTCCCGTTGCGATCCATTAGCCTTTGAGCGCTGGACATTGCCGGTAGGCACATTAATATGATCACTAGTGTCTTAATTTGTTTCATCTGTAACGATTTTTGAGTTAGTTAAAATGACATCCAGAAGGTAGCCTGTGCAAAGTCCTTGCACTGTTATGCTACTCCCTTCTTCAATTTCTGTAGTTGGTTCGTCTTTAAATTCACATTGTACATAGCCAGAGCCACCCTCCAGTAGAATGGTATAGGGTGAGTCGCTCAATATTTGCGCTACAGCTCCTGATACTGCCACGATTTTACCGAGATATTGCTCATCCGCAGATTTTTCGTTGGACATATATTCCTGCACAAGAGTCTTTGCAGGAACATAAATCGTTGTGGCTTTGGTGTTTGTGGTTAAATATATGCCCCCCAAGATGATCACGCTGGCAATAAATATCAGGCCTGCTATCATTCTTTTTTTCATATGGTTAATTGTTAAGCGCTCCGTCGTTTACCCAGCAGGCTATTTCATCTATTTGTGATTGAGCCAATGAACCAGACGGAGGCATAGTGCCGGCTGAAGTTCGGGCTCGGATTCTGGATGCGCTTGACACTATTCCGGCGGCTGAGCTCAAGTTGGGCGATTGAGAGCCGTTGTGACAGCCCGATACTGCACAATTGGAAGTTATTATTGGCTGCACATGCGAACTGAGTGTAACACCGGATAGAATTTTGACTTGCTGGCTCGTTTCGCAATCATTTGCATCAGAAACGGTTACCTGATACGATCCGGTAGCCAAACCATTGAATGAGCTTTCAGACACAGCAGGGGCTCCATCTAGGGAGTAGTTATAAGGTTCCTCTCCGCCAGAAGCGGCAATGGTAATGGTTCCATTGCTGCTGCCACAGCCGGATTCGGTTTGATTCAATGAAGAGAAAGCTACACCGCCTGCGCTATTTACCGTTATTTCTACTGTGGCTGTACAGCCCGCGTTATCAGCCACTTCTGCGGTGAAAGTTCCAGAGCTTATTTCAGAAAAAGTTCCAGACGTGTTGGCATCCATGTTTGGAAAGGAAAAAGAATAAGGCCCTTCTCCGCCAGTTGCCTCCAGCTGAACGCTACCGTCGCTGGCTCCACAATTAGCGGCAGTGGAAGTGCCGGAAAGTGATAGCGTAGAATCTGAGCATTGATCGGGCAATTCGACTTGTTCAGATTGACAACCAAAGAAGATAAGAACCAATAGTCCGAATGTTTTTTTCATGATAGTTTTAGTTAAGGCATGGGCTTAAAGTGCCCTGTTTTGTTTAATAATCGTAGGTTTTAAAAAGTTTTCTGCGGTAGGTTATGAGCACTCCAGATCCATGGAGAGAGACATTGCCCCACCCCACCTCATCCATGGGTACCTGCACATATGGCTCTAACCGCAAGGTGGTTTGAGTATTCAGTTGGTATTCCCAACCAAGAGAAAGATCCACAATTCTCCATTTTAGGGTTTCATTTTCACGTGTATTCCAACCTTCGCTTGCTCCCGGGTTTGGTTGGTCGAAGCGATAATAATAATACTGGTCCAGCAGAATATACGTGCTGACACCTCCGGCCACAATCAGGCTCCACTTAGTTTTATCTAATAGCCTGTAAGACAGCACAATTGGGATATCGATGACCCGACAAGAACCATCTACCTCTGTCGGTATCTCGCCGTTGGTGTAATAGGCCCAGTAGCCGGCAGGTGGCTTATATTGCTCCCCTGAGGCTATGTACTTTTTGTTGTTATAGAAGACCCCCAATTCCAGCTGTGTTCGAGGTAAAAATTCCCAAAAAAGCTTGGCGCCCAGTTTGCCGGTCACCTTTTTTTCATTGGCCAACCCAAGGCTATTGAAGTCAGGAGCAAATGAAAGTCCGACAGAGATAGAGCGGTAGTTGAGCAGGTTTTTGTTCCGCTTTTTTTCATCAACAGAATCGGATTGCGCTACAGCTGGCTGCTGTAGTTTTTCGAGATGTTGGATAGGTTGGTTTTCATCAATCCCTGTTTCAAGGGGAGGTTTTATAGAGGAAACGGAAGAACTTTCAGTCAGAATACTTTGTGTGCTGACCTGATGGGTTGTCTGTTTTGAATCATCGGAATTCAAAGCGATTTGACCTTCTAAACGCTCTGGTTTCGTATTATCTGATGTTGCAATCTCCGTTCCCAGACTTCCTGCAGCAGCTCTCACGCTTGCTTCGGGAAGGATGGTCTGACTTATTTTAGTTTCCGCTGGTACTTTTTCCTCAGCTTGTGTTGGCGGACAGATTTCTGCTATGGTTTCCGATGGAGCCAGACAAGAATCCGGCTCAACTTCTGTGATTCCGGGGGTTAGGCGAGCATTGGTTTTGTTTGATTTGGGTTGTGCAATTTCTACTGTGTTATTTCTGCTATCAGAGGATTCGCTTACTTCAAAAAGAGCTCGTGAAAACCAGCCGATGACAAAAGCGGCTAACGAACTAATGAGAAGAATAATCAGTACTTTTTTCAGGGTGAGGTTGGACCATATGCCACCACCTAGTCCAGCAGCGCTGAGTTTCTGTTCCATTAGCTTCCAGTCCTCATTCACATTCGATGAATGCTCTACATCGAGGTGTTTCCTAAAAAAGTGCTCTATGTTATTCTCCTCGCTCATTTTCTCTCCACTTCAAAATGTTCTTTGAGTAGCAGTTGCAATTTTTTCTTTGCTTTAAAATAGTTGGACTTTGAAGTCCCTACATTGATCCCGAGCATTTCGGCAACCTCTTCATGTTTGAATCCCTCTATGGCATGAAGGTTGAAAACTGTTCGGTATGCGAGAGGTAACTGACGGATCACCTCAAGTATTTCGTCATAGCTGATATTGTCCAACTGAGTTTCTTTTACCAGTTCTTTGATGCCCGCTTCCATTTCCATTTGCTCTATTCTTATTTGGTTTTTCTTAATATGGTCGAGCGTGCAGTTGATCATAATCTGCCGAATCCATGGTTTAAAAGGCTTCTCAGTATCAAATGATTTTATGTACTTAAAGACCTTCAAAAACCCATCGTTCATAACCTCCACCGCGTCTTCACGGCTTTCGGCGTAGCGCATGCAAATGCTCAGGCAATAGCCATGAAACTCTTTGTACAGATCCTTCTGGGCACTCCGCTTTTGTCTGGCACAGCCGCGGATTAGTTTGGCGATATCTAAATTTTGTTGGTGCAATGAGAAGGATTGAATCCTTTATACTTAACCTATACCTAGGGTCTGAGAGAAAAGGTTGCCTCGTAGAAAAAACTTTTTTCAACAGTTATTCCAAATCTTCCCCTCAGGCCTATTGGCACAAATTATTGTTAGTTTTATCAAAGTCAATAAAATCTCACGAATGAATATTTCATTAATACTAGGGTTTCTTTCTGACCTCAAGAAACATAACAGCAAAGAGTGGATGGATGCCAATAAGCCAAGGTACCAGGAAGCACGGGCGGAATTTATCGGTTTTGTAGAGAACTTGCTCAAGGGTATTGCTGCCTTTGATGATGGTGTGCTGGGGCTAGATCCTAAGAAATGCATCTTCAGAATCAACCGTGACGTTCGGTTTAGCAAAAACAAAGACCCGTATAAAACCAACTTTGGAGCTGCTATGGGAGAGGGAGGGCGTCATGCCGGCAATCCCATTTACTATTTCCATCTGGAGTCGGGCAGGGCTTTTCTGGCAGGAGGGATGTACATGCCTGAAGCTGAAAGCCTCAAAAAAATCCGCCAGGAAGTAGACTACAACCCTGAGGAGCTAAAGAAAATCGTGGAGCAGGAAGACTTTGTAAAAGCTTTTGGAGCTATTCAGGGCGAAAGGCTGAAAACCGCACCAAAGGGATACCCAAAAGATCATCCGAATATTGAACTTCTACAGCTCAAAAGCTTCATTGTGGTGCATGATTTTAAAGATTCAGATTTAAAATCTAGCAACCTGTTAGAGAAGTCTCTCGACCTGTACAAGAGGATCAAGCCGTTCAACGATTACCTATCTGTGGCGATCAGCTAAAATTTTTATAAATATTTTGATTTGGCTATTTGCAATAGTTACAAACTATACTACATTTGCAATCCGTTTTTGAGGCCACTCAGAGACTTGAAAATGGGTTCTTAGCTCAGTTGGTTCAGAGCACCTCGTTTACACCGAGGGGGTCGGGGGTTCGAATCCCTCAGGACCCACTTTTTTTTACCCTTCCGATTTCGGGAGGGTTTTTTTATGTCTTTTGATTGAGGGATGAGAACCCACGGGTTCGAAATCGGAGCGAAGCGTAGATTCACGACTTGCTTGCCGACCCAAGTGCAATTAAAAAGCCTCCAACATTTCATGTTGGAGGTTTTAATGGATTAAAGCTGTTTCTTTCTTACTCCATTCTCAAGCTATTCACCGGATTGACCTTAGAAGCTTTCCAGGCATGGTAGCCTATGACGATAAGGGCTATAGTGGCAGAAAGCACAGCACTCAGTACAAACATACCTGCGCCTATGCTTATGTGATAGGCAAAGTCCTCCAGCCATTTTTGCATGAGCCAAATGGTAATAGGCACAGACAGGCCAACACCAATGGCCAATTGCCAGGAGAAAGTTTTTGTGAGCATCATCATGATGTCATATACAGAGGCTCCAATCACCTTTCTGATCCCGATTTCCTTTTCACGACTATTGACCACCAGTAGGGTGAGGCCTAGCAATCCTATGGAGGCTATGATGATCGCAACGAATGTAGCCATACCGATCAGACTATTGAGGCGTGCTTCATTTTCATACTGCCTGGCCATGTGCTCATCTACAAACTGGTAGTCGAGGTTTTGGTTAGGAAATGTTGCCTTCCATTCTCTGGAAAGAATCTCTTCAACTTCTGCGAGTTGCGAGCCCTTATATCTCAGAAACATTTTGGGAATCACAGAATCTTTAAGGTCGCCATCAGAAATTCCCTTATAAATGAGACCTACATTTTGCGTGATTACCAAAGGTTCGATTTTGTAATGAAGAGATGAGTAGTGAAAATCCTCTACCACTCCTATGATTTTGTGCTCTCCAAAATCCTTTCCCGGGAGGCTTTCGCCGATAGGGTTTTCAAATCCGAAATAAGCCGCTGCGGTTTCATTTATGAGAATGGATTGTCGCTTATCCAGGCCATTGTCTGGTTGAAAACCACGTCCATCTACTACTTTGATGTCAAAAGCCTCCAGGTAATTGTCTCCTGCGCCCAGGAGCCTAAATCGCCTGAAGGCCCCTTCATTGTCTGTAAAGGCCAGATTGGCCCAGCCTCTTCTACCAAAAGAATGACTAGCCATGGTAACGTCTGATATCTGCGGGTACTTCTCCAGACGCGGTTTCAACAAGTCATAATTACGTTCGGCAGAGCTCACATCTTCCAGCAACCCACGTGCCTGAGGGTCACCAAACATAGGTACGCTGATTACCGCATCGTAGGTAAAACCCAAATCCTGATTTTTCAGATAAGTCACCTGCTCTTTCATAATGAGCGTGGAGCTGATCAGCATGACAGTGATGAGAAATTGTGCGGTGATGAGAATCTTTCTGACCCAGTGATGCCCGCCCTTGGTACTTCCCGGCTTGAGGATACTCATGATCCGGGTACTAGTGAGCACGAGAGAAGGGTAGATGCCCGCAAAAAAACCGGTAAGCAAAGCCACCAACAGGAATATGGAGATATGCCAAAATTCAAAGTCATAAACCAGGTTTACGTTGGCCAGCGAGTTGAATGACGGGATAAGCAAAATCGCAATTACTGTTCCCACAGCAGTGGAAATAAGCGCTACCAATATGCTTTCGGTCAGGTACTGGAAAACGAGCTTTCTCTTCATGGCGCCAAGCACTTTTCGCACTCCCACTTCTTTGCTTCTCTTGAGCGACTGACCTACGGCCAGGGTGGTGTAGTTGATGCAGGCCGTGAGGAGTACCAGCAGTCCAATGATGCCGAGCACATATACATAGGTGGGGTTGCTCACCGGCGAAATACCCATTGGTATGGCTGTGTTTAAGTGAATGTCTGCCAGAGGCTGAAAACCAATATTGTATTGGTCTCGTTCCATTCTTTCGCTCAGATAGGACATCACTACATCCTGAGACTTCTCATTTACCGAAGTTATGGTGTTGTTTTCTTTGAGTAAGACAAAAGTTTCCGGGCTCACCGTCATCCAGCCATCCAGAGTCTGCGGCCCAAATAACTCCTTGTTTAACTCCGATGAGATGGCCATATTGAATTGAATGCTCGACCGCTGAGGCATGTTTTCTATGATAGCACTGACTGTAAATGCCTTGCTCGTTTCATCCATGTGGATGTCGAGGGTCTTACCGATTGGGTTCGTCTCGCCGAAATACTTTTTGGCATAGTCTCTGGAAAGAATGATGTTGTACCTGCTGTCAAAGGGGTTGTTTTGATCCCCATCGATGAAGGTGAAATCGAAAACTTCGAAAAAATCGGGGCTGATGATAGCCATTTGTTCGGGGATCACCTCCCCGTCATCTATGCTTACGGGCAGATTGGTCTCATCTCGCTGTACCACTTTTTCAAATTCGGGGAAATTTTCTTTGAAAAGCGGCACGAATCTAAACGGAGTTACGGAGTTGAAAAACACCTTATTGTTGCCGTAATCCTCATATAACCAGGCGCGATAGATTCTGTCCTTTTTAGAATGAAATTGGTCGAAGGTGAGCTCCTGATAGGTGTATAGCCCGAGAAGCACGAAGCAGATGATGCCAATAGAAAGACCAAGGGTGTTAAGGCCAGTGTTGAATTTGTCTCGCCACAACACGCGTGTAGCCACTTTCCAGTTTTGTCCTGTTGCCATAATTGTTGAGTTTTTAAATAGTCTTGATTTTTTGAAAACAGACCAGCGAAAGGAGCGCAGTACCAGCCAGCTAAATGAGCTATTGGCTGCCAGCTTGCCACGTTCGGCACATTTCCTGTCGAAGATCTCATAAAGGTCGCCTTCCAGATCTTCGATCAGCTCTGGGGCACAAAACCAATGCAGAAACCTGACGGCCCATTTGGGTGGATGCGGAGTGCTCATCTTATATAGTGGAAAAAGTAAGCTTTGGCAGTTTTTGGTACAGGTGCTGACGCACTTCCATGGATCGGTCCAGCACCTTGCGTCCGGCCGGCGATAGCGAAAAGAAGCGCTTCCTGCGACCGCCGCGCGCGGCTGTGGCTCCACCCATTTCGGAGGTCACAAACCCCTTCTTTTCTAACCTGCGTAGCACCGAATGTATAGCCGTGACGTCTATGATGCGGCCTGTGTTTTCTTTGATTTCGTCTAGTATGATCACGGCGTAGGCCTTATCTGCCAGCGCCCCTACGGTGAGCAGTACCAGCTCTTCCAGTTCTCCTATGGTTTCTCCTTTCATGAGTATGTATTTTTTCAAATGGTCACATGGTATTCACGATACGCTTTATTCATCTTCGGTTGGTATAATTTAAGATGTCTAAAGTTTATGTTCATGCGATTTGGATTTGTTGTACAAACGCACAAGTTTAGCTTTAGTTGTTATTTTGTACAACTAATAAATGTTAAAAAAAGAGAATGAGTAGGACGAAGTTTGATTTCCATATACCGAATTGGATGCAGGTTCTCGTTTGCTGGCTATATTGGTGTTAAACTGCGTGTATATTCTGCTAAAAAAAGAAGCTGAATAAGCCGGCACTCTCATGCGAAAAGGATGCCTTGGTGCCGGTCATGCGGACCCGCTAAAGAATAATTTTAATTTTCTTAAAATTTTAAGTTTGATATCCTCCGCCATGTTTCGTGTCCTCACGAAACATCATTTCTGGGCATTGGCATTTATTCTCTTCTCCCTATCAATCCGAATGATTCTCCACAACATAATCCCCCCATTCTGCTATGGATTTCAGAAGTGGGATGAGTGTCTTCCCAAATTCCGTCAGGGAGTACTCTACTTTCAATGGCGGCTTGCTGGTGTAAACTTTACGTTCCACCACCCCATCTTCTTCCAGTTGCTTTAGCTGCAAGCTCAGCGTTCGCTCGGTCACACCGGGCATTTGTTTCCGTAGTTCGTTGTACCTCAGTGTCCCATCCATCAGGTGATATAGAATCACCGTTTTCCACTTACCTCCTATGATCCCCATCGTCACACTCGTGCAGCAGGGATATTCTTTGCCTTTAACTATATGCATTCTACGATTTGTTAAAATACTCCATACTATCCTTTTTGACCGTTATTGCAAAGGTATTTTACTATACATAGTTTTGCAACTATAATTATTATAGTTCGTACTAGATGAAATGTTTGCCTCATCAAATAACCATAGACAGACGAGGCAATAGGTCAGATTAATCACAAAATCTCAATAAAAGGATAATTAAAAATGGACTTAAAATCAATTCTCAATTTCAGATACTCTACCAAAGAGTTTGACCCAACCAAAAAAATAGCAGAAGAAGACCTGGAGCAGGTAAAGGCACTCTTACAAATGAGCCCTTCCAGCACCAACCTCCAGCCGTGGCACTTCATAATAGCAAGTACGGAGGAGGGTAAACTACGCGTGGCTAAAGGAGCGGAGGGTCTTTTTCAATTTAACAAAGCCAAGATCCTGGACGCTTCGCATGTAGTTGTGCTTGCGGCACGTACTGATGCGGATGAGGAATACATGCAACATCTCCTGAAACAAGAAGATCTAGACGGGCGCTACCCAAATGATGAAATCAAGCAGAACATGTATGGTGGTAGAAACATGTTCACAAACATTCATCGGTATGAATTAAAAGATCTCCAGCACTGGATGGAAAAACAAGTCTATTTGAACATGGGAAATCTGCTTTTGGGAGTTGCAGCACTTGGCATAGATGCCGTTCCTATGGAAGGTGTGGACTTGAAAGCTCTTGATCAGGAATTTGAATTGAGAGAAAAAGGATTGACCAGCGTAGCTGTAGTCTCACTCGGTTATCGGAAAGAAACAGACTTCAATGCCACCACACCAAAATCCAGGCTCCCTCAGGAGGAAATTCTGACGCTGGTGTAATATGAAAAGTTTACTAACTCTGACAGTATTGCTCGGTTTGGGACCGGGCGCTTTTGCTCAAAATAGCCCGAACAAAGAACTGTTACTTTTTTCGGATATCGAATGGAGTCCCCTCAACCCTGCACGTGGTGACAATAGTCCAAAAGCAGGGAACATCTGGGGTGATCGCACCAAAGAAGGAGCTACCGGTTTTTTGGTTCAGTTCAAAAAGGGCTTCAGCTCTCCACCGCACATTCATAATGTCACTTATAGAGGAATAGTCTTGAGTGGCGAGGTGCACAACGATGATCCGAAGGCCGCCAACATGTGGATGCCTGCCGGATCATATTGGACTCAGCCAGTAGGCGAAGCACATATCACATCTGCCGCAGGAGATTTCAACATGGCTTATATCGAGATACAACATGGCCCCTACTTGGTGAAACCAACAGATCAGGTCTTTGACAATGGAGAACGTCCCATCAACATGGATGCGTCTAACGTACCCTGGATGAGAGGTGATGAAATCAACTGGGTAAAGAACGAAGAGGTTTCCATAGCAAGGCTTTGGAACGACCCATCCAGTGAGCTTGTGACTTCTCTTATAAAACTTCCTGCAGGTTTTACCGGGTTTGTTGACAGCCAGGCCGAAGACTTCAAAGCGATAGTCATCAAAGGAACACTCTCGTATGAAGGCAAGCAGCTGGAGCCGGGAAGCTACATCGGATCGAAGGGGATTGCCACTCATACAATCTCAAACCGAACAGCCCAGCACGTCTTGCTTTATGTACGAGCAAAGGGTTCATACTTATTGAAATGAAACATTTTGAAGACATAAACACAGGCTTCAATAGCACATTCCAGCCCGAAAAGCTGAGTATTGGGATCGTAGTGCCAATAGAGCACTATCCCGGTAGTCCTGTCCCAGGTATGGAAGATCACTTGGCGAGGGTAAGGCAAGTTGAGCAACTGGGATTCAAAGCACTTTGGTTGCGCGATATTCCATTCAATGTACCATCATTTGGCGATGCTGGACAGTTGTTTGATCCATTTACCTATTTGGGTTATCTGGCTGGTCAGACGTCAGATATTGCTTTGGGAATTTCCAGTATTGCCCTGCCATTGCATCATCCTGGTCATGTGGCCAAAGCCGCGGCTTCTGTTGATCAGCTTTCTGGTGGGCGGTTGATATTGGGTGTGGCTTCTGGTGACCGACCGGATGAATACCCTGCTATGGGAATTGATTTTGAAAACAGAGGTGAGTTGTTTCGTGAGTCTTTCAGTTACATAAGAAAAGCACATGAGAGTTTTCCTGCTTTGGAAACCAAAAACTACGGAAACATGAGCGGTCATATGGATGTGCTGCCAAAACCTGTAGGTCGGAAGATTCCTATGCTCATCACAGGCTACAGCCAGCAATCTCTGGAGTGGAATGCCGAGAATGGAGATGGTTGGATGAACTATCCCAAAAATCTTTATAACCAGAAATACACCATTGATAATTGGCGACAGATAGTTGCCGAATCGAGTAACCATGACAAGCCGTTTATGCAGCCGCTTTATGTTGACCTACAGGAAAATGATGACTTCCGTCCAGAGCCAATTCCATTAGGATTTAGAATTGGAGCAAATCACCTGGTGGACTATTTGGAGCAATTGCAAGAAGTAGGCACCAACCATGTGGCCTTCAATTTGCGATTCAATACCTTGAATATGGGTCTGACACTGGAGCGTCTGGCTGAAAAAGTGCTCTCTCATTTTCACACGAAAAAAGAACAAGTAGCCTTATGAGTAAACATATATTGATCACTGGAAGTACAGACGGCATTGGCAAATTGGCCGCCATCAAACTGGCAAAAGAAGGACATCATCTGTACTTGCATGGTAGAAGTCAGCACAAGTTGGACACTGCTATTGCCCAGGTAAAAAGTCAGTCTGGTAATGAAAACATTAGCGGATTTGTGGCCGACTTTTCAGACTTGGCTCAGGTGAAACAAATGGCCGGTCAGGCAAATCAGTTAGCTGGTTTGGATGTACTCATTAATAATGCAGGAGTGTACAATAGCTCCATACAAACCGGATCAAACGGTATTGATCTACGCATGGTGGTGAATTATCTTGCTCCATATGTGCTCACAAGTGAACTTATCCCATTACTCCAGAGGAGCGAAGCGCCCAGAATTATCAATTTGGGTTCTGCAGCGCAGGCCCCTGTTTCTCTTGAATTGATGAGAGGGAAACAGCAAACCACCGAGCAACAAGCCTATGCGCAAAGTAAGTTGGCGCTGACGATGTGGAGTTTTCATTTGGCCAAAGTACTGGAGGATATTTCGGTGATTGTTGTGAATCCAGGTTCCCTGCTTCACACGAAAATGGCGCTGGAAGCTTTCGGTAATTCATGGTCTTCAGCTGACAAGGGCGCACAAATCATATTTGACTTGGCTGTATCTGATAAACATAAAGGTATCACCGGAAAGTATTTTGACAATGACAGAGGCCATTACGGAGAGGCGCATCCCGATGCATACACCCAGCCAAAAATTGAGGGATTGATTCAGGTAACAGTTGGAGTAAGCCGACATTGATTTTTTTCTTAAAATTTTAAGTTTGATATCAAACTATTTTTCAAACCAGTCGTAAAGAGAAAGGTTATGAAAGAAAATCAACCGCTTGATATAGTAGGGGAAATGAATAAAAGCCCCAGACTACAAATTATTAGAGCCTCTGGGAGATTCCACAAAGCGATGAGTGCTTTGACCAACAATAAGATAAAAGAAGCAGGGCACGATCTTTCATTTGAGCATGCCATTATTCTCAAAAATCTATTGCAAAAGGATGGCCAATCACAACAAGAATTAGCAGAAAATACCTTTAAGCACAAAGCGAGTATCACTTTTCTTATCGATAACATGGTGAAAAGAAACCTTGTTGTTCGGGTTCCGGACCAACTGGACAAGCGTGGAAGGTTAATCTATCTTACTGATTTTGGCAGGAAAATTCTCAATGAAATATTTCCTATCCTATTTGATCAGTTGCACAAAGTGACCGAAGAGATAGATGAAGAAGACCTGAGGCTGTGCGTATCAGTACTGGAAAAGCTGCTGAAAAATACCAGGGCACTATAGAAAAGAACACATTTAGAAGTAAAACATCAAACTAATTAATTCCCAGTGAAAAAATCAATGAGAACAATCATCAATGTTGCAATAGGCCTGATTGTATTGGCCCTATCCATTTTCGTGACAATAAAATTGATAGGTAATAAAAAGGCCGTAAAACCGAAGGCGGAAAAGGCAGTGGCCTCAGTCTATGTGGAAGAAGTAAAAAACACAAGTGTGCCTGTTGTCATACCTGCACACGGAAATCTTGCTGCCGTGAATAAGGTAGAACTCTACGCTGAGGTGCAAGGTGTATTTCAAAAGAGCAGCAAAATTTTCAAGGCTGGACAATCTTACCGAAAAGGTGACATACTGCTTGGAATAGACGCAGGAGAATACAAAGCCAGTCTGGTAGCTCAGAAAAGTGCCCTACAAGCACTTATCACGAGTAGCATCTCAGATTTAAAGTTCGACTACCCTGATGCTTACCCCAACTGGCTGAAATATCTGGAGTCCTTTGATCTCAACCAGCCATTGAAACCACTTCCAAAACCATTGTCAAGGCAGGAGGATTTCTACATAGCCGGAAAAAATATCGTAACCACTTTCTACAACATCAAAAACATGGAGGAGCGCCTGCAGAAGTACACCATCCGAGCGGGTTTTGATGGAGTTTTAACGGAGGCATTGGTTACGCCCGGAACCCTGATAAGGTCAGGCCAAAAGCTTGGAGAATACATAGATCCGTCTGTATATGAGCTAGAGGTATCTCTTAGCAAAACTTATGCAGACCTACTGGAAGTTGGAAAAGAAGTAAACCTACACAATGCAGGAATGACAGATAGCTGGACAGGCACAGTGGCCAGGATCAACAGCAAGGTTGATGCCACCTCGCAGAGTGTTCAGGTATTTATCCGAGTGGCTGGCAACACCCTAAAAGAAGGCATGTATCTGGAAGCCAATGTAGAGGCCAGAGAGGAGCCATCTGCTATTGAGATATCCAGAAGTCTTATTTCTGACAAAAATGAAATCATGGTGATCGAAGATGATCAACTCAAAATGCTGAAGGTGACCCCCACTTATTTTGGCAGCAAAACGGTCGTAATCAAAGGTGTGCCAGATGGTACAATCATGCTGAGCAAACCAGTGATGGGTGCATATGAGGGCATGGCAGTTAAAATCATTGAGGACTAAAAAACGGTCATAAAAACATCATGAGA
>JBDVMP010000024.1:0-114488 GCA_039970095.1 Cyclobacteriaceae bacterium | reverse complement strand
GCTTTTTGCCTTGCAAGAGTTTATTTTAAATATAGTAAATAACTCTTTTATATTCAAACCTTATTATTCCTAAATTGAGTTGTGCAACAGGCACAGACGTTGGTGGAGGTTTTTCTATTGGTCTTGGCGGTTTAGGGTTTACTATGGGGATTTCTGGGTCATGGATGCTCTTTACGGGATTGGTTGGAGCATGGCTTGCTGCGGTTATTCTGATTCCTCGCTTAAGCAGGCTACCTCAGTTCAAACAACTATTTACCTTTCCGCAGATCTTCGGTATTTTTTATGATAAGAAGACCGCCCTTTTAGCTGGTTTTATATCGGCTATTGGTTACATAGGCTTTACAAGCTCTCAGTTATTGGCAGGGGCCAAACTGGCTTCTTCAACATTTACGGGCTTGAGCCTGCAAACCGCTCTGGTTATAATGGGTGTAATCGCTGTGGTCTATACTGTAATGGGTGGCTTGAAAGCCGTTATATATACTGACACCATTCAATGGGGGCTGTTGCTCGCAGGTTTGGTGTTTATTGGCATACCACTGGGATATGCGAGCGTGGGCGGATATGAGGGCATAGTGAAGAGTCTTCCTCCGGAGTTTCTTTCTCTTTCAAATATCTCATGGCAGGATGTGGTCAATTGGGGAGTCACCATAATACCGATCTGGTTTGTGGGCATGACATTGTATCAAAGAATTTATGCCTGCAAGAGTGAAAAGGAAGCTCAAAAAGCGTGGTATATAGCCGGGCTTTTCGAGTGGCCAGTTATGGCCTTTATGGGGGTTTTGCTTGGAATGTTTGCTAGAGTAGGAGCAGAGTCTGGTATGTTTGAGTATCTGGGGTATTCGTCTGCATTAGGCATGGACGCTGAAATCGGGCTTCCACTTTTATTAAGAACGATTTTACCGGCTGGGCTTATGGGTTTGATGATGGCCGCCTATTTTTCCGCGGTGCTTTCCACGGCAGACAGTTGTTTAATGGCAGCTTCAGGTAACCTGGTGACCGATATTATCAATTATAAGGGAACTGACAAGAGCAAGTTCTTGAGACTTTCACAATTGGTTACCTTTGCTATTGGAGCATTTGCGTTGATTCTGGCTTCATCTATGCAAAGTGTGCTGGAATTGATGCTTTATTCTTATGCTTTTATGGTGTCAGGGCTGCTCGTTCCCGTTTTGGGTGGTCTTTTCTTGAATAAGCCAAATCCCAATGCAGCGTTTTGGTCTATGCTCCTTGGAGGCGGGACGACTATTACATTAATCTTGATGAGTACGCAGTTACCTTTTGGCTTGGATGCCAATATTTTCGGTATAACCACCTCATTGATAGTCTTTTTAGTATTGAATCAGTTTAAATCAAAATAGAAATAAAATGATGAATATAGATGTGCTCGGCCCATCTGATATAGTTGGAATGATCGAGATGGATCAAATAGCAGACTTTCTTTATGAACACCTGGATCAGTACGGAGATGAAAAAGAGGATATCAAGAAGGCAATCGATTATGCCTTGAACAAGGGTATTACACCTGGAGGATATATAGTAAGAGGTAGAGAAGGCAGTGAAATTGTTGGAGCTGTTGTGGTCAACAGGACAGGAATGCAAGGATATATTCCCGAAAACATTCTCGTATATATAGCAGTGAATTCAAAATACCGAGGTAAAGGGTATGGTAAGTCGCTCATGCAAAAGGCAGTTGATACGGCAGAGGGTAATATAGCACTACATGTCGAGCCAGATAATCCTGCAAAAAAGCTATATGAAAAACTTGGGTTTACTAATAAGTATTTGGAAATGCGCCTGAGCAAATCCTAACACAATGACAAAGGAAATATTGGATGCAGCCGAGAGGTTGAGGAAATATCTGCATAAAAATCCCGAACTATCCTGCCAGGAAGTGGAAACTTCGGCTCATCTGAAAGCTCTCCTTGAGAAGGAGTGCAAACCGGATGAGCTTCTTGCATTTAAAAAGCATGGGTTAGTTGCAGTTTATAAAGGGGTAACGGAAGGCAAGAATGTTTTAATTCGTGGCGATTTTGATGCTCTTCCTATTCAGGAGACAAATGATTTTGAGCATAAGTCTCAAAATCAGTCAGTTAGTCATAAATGTGGTCATGATGGTCACGCCTCTATATTGTATGGTTTAGCCAGAGTTTTGGCTGACGAGCGACCATCCGAAGGAACGGCCTATCTCCTTTTTCAACCTGCGGAAGAGAACGGCGATGGAGCTGTAGGTATGATGGAAGATCCATTGTTTAAAAAACTGAACCCTGACTATGCCGTGGCATTACACAACCTGCCTGGATATGATTTGCACGAAATTGTGTTTAAGGAAGGACCATTCACAGCTGCGGCCAATAGCATAGTTATAAAACTCGCTGGCAAAACAGCGCATGCGGCCGAACCTGAAATGGGGGTAAACCCAGCACTGGCAATGGCTCAAATTACATCAGAAATTTTGGTCTTAAATAAGCCAGATCTTGATTCTGATGATTTTCAAATTGCTACACCAATATATTCTACCATGGGAGAAAAGTCTTATGGCGTTTCAGCTGGATATGGAGAACTTCACTTTACACTCAGGGCCTGGAAGAATGATGTAATACAGAATTTCGAAAAGCGATGCGAGGAAATAGCAAGGCGTATTGCTTCGAATCATAACCTTGAAATTGGTATAGAATGGACTGAGAGCTTTTTTGCAAACAACAATGATTCTACTGTAGTGAAAGCAATCCAGAGAGTAGCAAATCAAAATGGGTTAAAAGTTACGGAAAGAAACACACCGTTTAAATGGGGCGAAGATTTTGGTATTTTTACTGAAAAGTATGCGGGAGCCATGTTCGGAATTGGAGCGGGTGTTGATTCGCCAGCCTTGCATAATCCGGATTATGATTTTCCTGATGAGCTAATCGAGACCGGTATTAAGATGTTTCACGGTTTAATATCCAAACTTCAAGACTAATGTTTACAACCTCGCAAATTGAGCTCGATCAATCGGCATTGGCCAATAACCTCAAGTACATCCGTGATATGATCGGCTCGGAAGTCAGGTTCTCCTCAGTAATAAAAGGCAATGCATACGGTCATGGCATTTTTGAGTTTGTTCCGATGGCTGAAGCCCTTGGTGTGGATCACTTTTCAGTGTTTAGTGCAGACGAAGCTTATGAGGTTATCAATACCAGTCTGAGCAAATCTGAAGTGATGATTATGGGATACATCGACAATGCTGATTTGGAATGGGCGATTTTGAATGATGTTGAGTTTTTTGTGTTTGAAATGGATAGGGTGGAAAAGGCTCTTGAAATCGCCAAAAAATTTAACAAACCCGCACGCATCAATATTGAGTTTGAGACCGGTCTTAACCGTACAGGATTCGATAAGAAGGAGATATTAGGGGTAATTGAAGTGCTTCGCAAAAATAAAGGTCACTTTGAGTTGATGGGTGATTGTACACATTTTGCTGGAGCAGAGAGTATTGCCAATTACCTGAGGGTAAAAAATCAAATTAAGAAATTCAACAAGTTGGATGCGCTTCTCCGCCGTGAAGGTTTTGAGCTGTTTAGAAGACATACAGCCTGCTCAGCTGCAGCTATTTCTTATCCCAAAAGCCGGATGGATATGGTTCGCATAGGTATAATGCAGTATGGATTCTGGCCGAGCAAGGAAAGCTTTATCGATTGTATTAAAAACTCGGAAACCAGAACCGATCCTTTGAAACGTGTAATCAAATGGACAAGTAAGGTGATGGATGTTAAGCAAGTCAAAACGGGCGAGTTTATTGGTTATGGAACCACTTTTATGGCTTCAGACAATATGAAGATAGCAACCGTGCCTGTAGGTTACAGCCATGGGTACTCTCGCTCCCTAAGTAATCAGGGTAGGGTTTTAATAGGAGGAAAGCGGCTCGCCGTGGTGGGGATTGTAAATATGAATTTACTTATAGTGGATATTTCCGAATGTCCTGAGGCCAAAAAAGGAGATGAGGTTGTGCTCATCGGAGATCAGGGAGACAACTCTATATCTGTTGGATCATTCAGTGAATTGAGTAATCAACTTAACTATGAGTTGCTTACAAGACTGCCAAGAAACATCCCCCGCAAAGTGGTTAATCAACCACAGTTAGTTAACGAAATAAGTAATAATGGCATTTCTAAAGCTTAAAAGAAAATCCTTACAACATAATTATAAGTTCATTGCAAAAAAGCTTGACAGGCAAGGCATTGAATGGGGCGTGGTGTCAAAACTACTCTGTGGAACGGTAAAATATATTCAGGAGGTTATTGATCTGGGAGTCACGGAGATACATGACTCCAGAGTGAGTAATCTCAAAAAAGTAAAACAGATCGACCCTAATATTCAGACAGTATATATTAAGCCTCCTGCTAAGAAAGCGATTAAGAGTGTGGTTGAGTATGCGGATGTTAGTTTCAATACAGAGCTATCCACCATTCGTATGCTGTCGGAGGAGGCCGGCAGACAGGGCAAGTTGCACAAGATCATCATTATGATAGAGATGGGTGATCTAAGAGAAGGAGTTCTGGGGGAGCAGTTGCTAGATTTTTACGGCAGTATTTTCGAACTTCCACACATTACTGTAGTAGGATTGGGCACCAATCTCAATTGTCTGTATGGAGTGATGCCATCACAAGATAAACTGATTCAATTGAGTTTATATAAGCAATTGGTAGAAGCTAAGTTTGATAGAAAGATAGAATGGGTGTCGGGCGGCACATCGGTTGTCTTTCCTCTTCTGCTAAACAAGCAATTACCAAAGGGCATCAATCACTTTAGGATAGGAGAGATGCTTTACTTTGGAAATAATCTCTTTACGAATGAGACAATCAAAGGCATGAAAACAGACGTTTTCACACTTCATGCTCAGATTATAGAGTTGATAGAAAAACCCAAAGTACCAACCGGAGATCTTGCGCAGAACCCGTCTGGAGAACAATTTGAGATCAACGAAGAGGACTATGGTAAAACCAGTTATAGAGCAATCCTAGACCTGGGTTTATTGGACATCTCTACAGATTTTCTCGAGCCGATCGACCATGACGTGGAAATTACCGGAGCAAGCTCAGACATGATCGTGACAGACCTGGGAGCGACCAAGAGTCATTATAAAGTAGGAGATTGGGTTAAGTTCAAATTGAAGTATATGGGCGCTTTGGGATTACTTAATTCCAATTACATTGAGAAGGTTGTAGAATAGGTTAGGATAAAGTTTCAAATTGTTCTTATTTATAATCAATCCAAATAAGCTTATTAGGCAATTCCACCCTGTGCTAAAGAGCTGTAAATCAGAGTTTTTGAGAGTATTAATGATTCATATCGTGTCCAAAAAGGATAAAAATCATGTTAAAAACGGCTTTTGAAAAACCTAACCCTAGTGTTACATTTGTACTCGTTTGATTTCGACTAAAGAAATAAATGCATTTAGACAACCTATCCTTTCGCAAAGCCATCAAAAAAACATTGTTGGCAAGTATATTTTCCCTTGTATTTCTTCTCTCGTTTGGCGTTCAGGCTCAAGACGATTCTGACGGTATTCCTACGGATGATGCTGTGGTTTCTGCAGGTGAGAGCCTATTCAGTGGGAACTGTGCTCAATGCCATTCAATCCACGAAGTGGTTATTGGTCCTGCATTGAAAGATGTTAACGAGAGAAGACCTAAAGAATGGCTACTTGAGTGGATAAGAAATTCACAAAAAGTCATCCAAAGCGGAGATGAGTATGCCGTAGACCTGTATAACGAATACAAGAAGAATGTGATGCCTTCTTACCCGTTTTCGGATGAGCAGATCACATCGATTCTTGCTTATGTAAAGGTTGAGTCTGCAAAAGAGCCTGTAAAGGAAGAGGTAGCTTCTACTGATGGGGGCGGAGGATCTGTTGATGCAGGAAACAATATATCATCAGCGTATTTAACTGCTATTCTTGTTGTGCTGGTTGTAGTGCTAGTGCTTATTCTGGTCGTATTAGGACTGATAGTTTCAGTCTTATCCAAATACTTGAAAGAAGACAAGACTCTTGATGCGGAAGATGTTGAAGTTGTAGAACAGAAGTTTGATCTGCCTAAACTCATTAAAAGCAATGCTTTTATAGGTTTGGTTGTATTTGTTTTCACGGCATTGGTTCTTAAGACCCTGATCGATGGGGCATTTACCATTGGAGTGCAGCAAGGTTATATGCCTACACAACCGATCGCTTTCTCTCATGAGTTGCATGCGGGTCAATATGAGATAGATTGTAACTACTGTCATACTGGGGTTAGAAAAAGCAAGTCTGCGAACATTCCTTCAGCTAATATTTGTATGAACTGTCACTCGGGTATCTCCAATGTAGGAGGAGAGAGTGGTGTTTCTGATGAGATTGCCAAAATCTACGCCGCAATTGACTATGATCCAGAGACTGGAGAGTATGGAGATAACCCGCAACCAATTGAATGGGTTAGGGTTCACAATCTGCCTGATTTAGCATATTTCAATCACTCACAGCACGTTCAAGTGGCTGATCTTGAGTGCCAAACATGTCACGGACCAGTTGAGGAAATGGATGTTGTCTATCAATATTCGACTCTAACCATGGGATGGTGTATCAATTGCCACAGAGAAACCGAAGTAAATACAAAAGATAACGATTACTATACTAATCTAGTCGAGTTGCACGAAGAGCACAGCAAAGAGCCATTGAAGGTCGAAGATATCGGTGGTTTGGAATGTTCTAAATGTCACTATTAATCAACTAGCTTAAGCGAGTATATATTCTGGAAATATGAAAGAGACCAAGAAGTACTGGAAAGGATTAGAGCAGCTAAAGAACACAGAGGAGTTCCAAAAGCAGGCGAATAAAGAATTTCCTGAATACCTTCCAATATCTTCATCTGAGGGGGATGAATCTTCAAGAAGAGATTTCCTGAAGTTGATGGGATTTGGCTTAGCAGCTGTTTCATTGGCAGCTTGTGAGACGCCTGTAAGAAAGGCAATTCCTTACGTAAGAAAGCCAGAAGCAATAGACCCTTCTAATGCGAATTTCTATGCTTCAACATATGTAAGTGGTAGCGACGTTCAGCCTGTTTTGGTTAAAACGCGCGAAGGAAGACCAATTAAAATAGAAGGAAACAAGATGTCACCAGTTTCTGGTGGTGGTACTTCTGCTCAGGCTCAGGCTTCAGTACTTAGCTTATATGATAAAGAAAGGTTAGTAGCTCCACTAGTTGGAGGGAAGAAATCCACATGGGAAGAACTTGATGCTGAAGTAGCTAAAGGTTTTGCTGCAACAGGAGGAAAGGTAACAATCGTTTCTAATTCTATTTCCAGTCCTTCTACACTAGCCGCAATTGCAGAGCTTCAAAAGAAATACGACGGAGTAGAGTTGGTTGAGTATGATCAAATGTCCGCTGATGGAATTATTTCCGCATATGAAGCTGCGTTTGGTAAGAGAATGTACCCTGTTTTCGATCTTTCGAAGGCTAAGGTAATTGTGAGTTTCGGGTATGACTTTATAGGTTCTGCTCCAAACTCGACACTATACAGCAAGCAATTTGCCCAGACAAGAAAGCTAGGTGATGGTAAAAAAGATATGTCCAGACTTTATTCGTTTGAGTCAAATCTTTCTCTAACAGGAGCCAATGCCGATTACAGAACATTGATTAAACCTTCTCAGGAAGGAGCATACTTAGGCAACCTTTACAATGCAATAGCATCAAAAGTAGGAGCTCCGTCTGTATCAGCTTCTAAAGTGGAAGATTCAGCTACGCTAAACAAAGCTGCTAACGATTTGCTTAAAGCAAAAGGTGCAGCTGTGGTAGCAAGTGGTTCGAATGACAAGAATATTCAATCGTTGGTTATTGCAATCAATGATCTTTTGGGAGCTTACGGAGCGACAATTGATGCTTCTAAGACTCTCAATACGAGAAAAGGCAATGATGCCAAATTCTCAGCATTTGTGGAAGGTTTAAAATCCGGAGCAGTTTCAGGTGTTATCTTTTATAACTGTAACCCTGTTTATGATCACCCAATGGGAGCTGCAATTGCTGAAGGTATTGCTAAGGCTAAGTTTTCACTATCAACATCAGATAGAAAAGACGAAACAGCTTCTGCAGTTAGTCTGCAGGCACCAGACCATCACTATTTAGAGTCATGGAATGACTTTGAAGCAATAAGTGGTTCTTATAGCCTTTCTCAGCCAACCATTCAAAATATTTTCGATACACGTCAGGCTCAGGACTCATTCCTAACCTGGGCAGGTGTTGAAACTTCATACTATGATTTTGTAAGATCAAACTGGGAAACCTACGGTTACCCAAGTGCTTCTGGATTTAGCTCATTTGACGCTTATTGGGATAAATGTCTTCATGATGGAGTTTACGAATTCCCTGCAAATGGCGAAACCGCTTCTCCTTCAGTAGACGTTAGTTCAATTAGCATTCCTGCTGCCTCTGGGTCAGGTCTCGAATTGGTGCTTTATCAAAATTACAGTGTTGCGGATGGCACACAGGCTAATAATCCTTGGTTACAAGAGATGCCTGACCCTATCACCAAAGCAACCTGGGACAATTATATCACAGTTGCGCCTAAGCAAGTAGAAGAGTGGGGGATAGAGCTTGGAGATATGACTACTCAGCTCGCAAAGCTGACTGTAAATGGAACCACAGTTGAGGTTCCAGTAATGGCTCAGCCTGGGCAAGCCTACGGAACTATTGGGTTGGCTGTCGGTTATGGAAGAACCACGGCTGGCAAAGTAGCGGATGGTGTTGGTGTGAATGCATTCAAGTTGGCTTCTACTAAGGGAGGAATCTCTTACTCAATCACTTCTGGAGTTAGTGTAGAACCAACATCAACAGAATATAAGGTAGCTCAAACACAGACACACTCGACCTACATGGGGCGTGAAACTGTTATTCAAGAGTCTATACTTTCAAAATATCAAAAAGATCCTCAGGCTGGTAGAAACTTCCCTCAGATTGCAACATCTGAAGGATGGAAAAAGCCAAATGCTATATCGCTTTGGAAAGGGCACGTTTACCCTAACCACCATTGGGGATTGATGATTGACCTCAACTCATGTACAGGATGTGGTTCTTGTACTGTGGCTTGTCAGGTTGAAAACAATATCCCTGTAGTAGGTAAAGAAGAGGTGCTAAATCGTAGAGAGATGCACTGGATCAGAATTGATAGATATTATAGTTCTGATGCTACCGATGATCTAAAAGCAATGGAGATAGCTGCCGAAAATCCGGAAGTTACTTTCCAACCTATGATGTGTCAGCAATGTAACAACGCTCCTTGTGAGACTGTTTGTCCTGTTGCAGCAACAACTCATAGCAGTGAGGGACTAAATCAAATGACTTATAACAGATGTATTGGTACGAGGTATTGTGCTAATAACTGTCCATATAAGGTAAGAAGATTTAACTGGTTCAAATATCACGACAATAAGCAGTTCGGCAAGAACTCGGCGATGAACAGTGATTTGGGTAAAATGGTCTTGAATCCTGATGTGACTGTTCGTGCTAGAGGAGTGATGGAAAAATGTACATTCTGTGTACAGAGAATTCAGGCAGGGAAACTCGAAGCGAAAAGAGAAGGAAGAAGACCAGGTGATGATGACGTGACCACAGCATGTGCAAGTGCATGTCCATCGGAAGCATTGGTATTTGGAGATATGAAAAATCCAGAGAGCCGAATTTCTCAAATGCTGAAAATCGAGAATAAAGAGAAAAGTGTTGAGGCTAAGGAGCCAAGAGCTTATCACGTGCTTGAGGAATTGAGAGTGATGCCGAATATTTGGTATTTGACCAAAATCAGAAATAAAGACGAAAACGCTAAAAAAGAAGCGGAAGCATAAAATTGCCCACGCGTAACACATAGATTATGACTTCAGAATCTGTTATTAGAGAACCTTTAGTTACCGGTGGAAAAACGGTACATGATGTTACTCAGGATATTTGCAGTAGAGTAGAGCAAAAGCCAGCTAAATCTTGGTTGCTCGCTATGGCTGTTTCCCTCGCCACTTTGGGAGTTGGGACAATCGCTGTTGCTGCCCTTCTTTGGGAAGGAATAGGAATGTGGGGATTGAACAAAACCGTAGGTTGGGCATGGGATATCACCAACTTTGTTTGGTGGGTTGGTATCGGTCACGCCGGAACTTTGATTTCTGCTATTCTTCTCCTGTTCAGACAAAGATGGAGAATGTCTATAAACAGAGCTGCTGAAGCGATGACCATTTTTGCAGTAATCTGTGCTGCTATGTTCCCTGTACTTCACATGGGAAGGCCTTGGTTGGGCTTCTATTGGGCACTGCCTCTTCCAAATACATTTGGATCACTTTGGGTAAACTTCAACTCACCACTACTTTGGGACGTTTTTGCTATTTCAACTTATTTCTCAGTTTCTTTAGTATTCTGGTATATCGGTCTGATTCCAGATTTTGCAACGATTAGAGACAGAGCAACTAACAAAATTTCAGCAGCTATCTACGGGGCTTTAAGCTTTGGATGGGATGGAGCTGCTAAAACCTGGTCTCGATACGAAACTGTGGCGTTGATTCTTGCTGGATTAGCTACTCCACTTGTACTTTCAGTACATACTATCGTATCATTTGACTTTGCAACATCTGTGATTCCAGGATGGCACACGACTATTTTTCCACCTTATTTCGTAGCAGGTGCGATTTTCTCTGGGTTTGCAATGGTTTTGACGTTGTTGTTGATTACCAGAAAGGTTTACAAACTGGAAGATTATATCACAATTCAGCATATTGAATTGATGAACATAGTCATCATTATTACAGGATCGATAGTAGGAGTTGCTTACATCACGGAGCTTTTTATCGCCTGGTATTCAGGTGTCGAGGCGGAGCAATATGCATTCTTTAACCGTGCATTAGGGCCATATTGGTGGGCATATGCTTCTATGATGACTTGTAATGTTATTTCACCTCAACTGTTCTGGTTTAAGAAGATTAGAACCAACCTTGCTGCCACATTTGTATTATCGATTGTTGTAAACATCGGTATGTGGTTTGAGAGGTTTGTTATCATAGTTACATCACTTCACAGAGATTTCCTTCCATCAAGTTGGGCAATGTTCTATCCTAAATGGGCTGATGTTGGAGTGTATGTATTCACATTCGGTTTGTTTTTCACTTTGTTCTTTGCTTTTGCCAAGTTCTTCCCTGTGATCAATATGGCCGAGGTTAAGAGTATTATTAAATCAACTGGAGAAAGAAAGTAAAAATGTCTGATACAAAGAACTTTTTAGTTGGTGTATACGAGGATGAAGATGTTCTTCTCGATGCAATCAAAACCGTACGTTCCGGAGGAGTAAAAATCCATGAAGTGTATTCACCGTTTCCTGTTCATGGAATTGACGATGCTTTGGGATACAAAGGCTCAAGACTTACTATTGTTGCCTTTTTGTTTGGCTTACTTGGTACATCTCTAGCGTTGACCATGCAGCTTGGAATGATGACTGTAGACTGGCCAATGATTATCGGTGGTAAGGATTACGCGCCGTTTCCTTCTTTCATTCCAGTAACTTTCGAGCTTACAGTGTTGCTGGCTTCTTTTGGTATGGTAGGAACATTCATGGTGATTAGTAATCTAAAGCCTTGGGGTAAAGCAAAGCTTTTGGATATAAGAATTACAGACGACAAACATATAGTGGCAGTTGATCTAGGTAGCAATACTATCAACGAGTCTGCAATAAGCAAATTACTCACTGACTCTGGTGCTTCGGAGGTTAATAAGAAAACCCTTTAATCGCTCATGTTAGGCAAAATAAATCGAATAGTAGTTATTTCAGCGGGGGCCGTATTACTGGCTTCATGTACAGCAGGTCCTGATAATACAGGTTTAGAGTATGCACCACAGATGTATCATTCTACACCTTATGAGCCTTTGTCTCAGATTCAGGATAAAGATGCAGGTGCTTGGTTAGATTCTAACCCGGAAGATGAGCATGGTGAGTTTTACAACTCTAATGAACACAACGCATTCGCAATGACAATGCGCGAACCAGTTGCTGGTACAATTAAACGAGGAGATATGCCAAATCATATAGCTCCTGATGACTATGAAACTGCTGCAAGTGAATTGGTAAGTCCTTTCGAAGATTCGCAAGTGGTGTTGAAGGAGGGCAAAGCGCTGTATGATCGTTTTTGTGAGCATTGCCATGGAGCTAAAGGAATGGGAGATGGGAGTGTAGGAAAGGTGCTTAAAGGTGTGCCAACTTACAATTCGGCTGCAGTAAAAGATAAGCCAGGAGGCCATATTTTTCATGTTATAACTCATGGAAAAGGAAGAATGGGGGCTCACGCGTCTCAGTTGAGCGTGGAAGAACGATGGAAAATCGTGGCATTTGTACAAACCCTTCAGAAACAATAGAAACAATTTTATCCATTAGAAGATATGGTTGACGAGAAATTTGATTTTACGGGAGGCACTAAAAAGAACCTCTTGATTTTTATAGGCGTGGGGATTGTACTTACCATCATAGGAATACTAATGGTTTCTATGGGCGGTGGGCATCACGAACTTGCAGGCGCTGAGGAAGGCGGTCATGCTTTTCATTGGACGCAAAGATTGTTTGCCAACCTTTGGATTAACAATGTGTTTTTCACTGGATTGGCGGTAATTGGAGTTTTCTTCTTCACTATTCAGTATGCCGCTCAAGCAGGGTGGTCATCTGGCATAAAGAGAATTCCATTGTCATTTGCTGCCTGGTTGCCATACGCAGGTGTTTTGATGTTGGTTATCTTCTTTGCTAGTGGTCATAATATATTCCACTGGATGAGTCATGATGTTTATTTGCCTCTTGAAGAAGGTGGTGATAGGCTTATTCAAGATAAGGCAGGTTACTTCTTTTGGCCTTTGCATTCAGGAGGATTTCCTTTCTTCTTTATAGCACGGATGGTGATTTTCTTTGGAGTATGGTATTTACTTTTCTTAAAACTGAAAAGTGTTGCTTTAAGTGAGGATTTGGATGGCGGTTCGGAGAAGTGGTACAAGATGAGAAAGCTATCTGCTATTTTCTTAGTGTTTTTTGCTGTTTCTTCTTCAATGTCTGCCTGGGATTGGGTGATGTCAATAGACACTCACTGGTTTAGTACTATGTTTGGATGGTATGTTTTTGCTAGCTGGTGGGTTTCTGGTTTGGCTCTTATTACCTTGATTGTGGTTTTGTTAAAAGATCAAGGTTATTTGTCTGTCGTGAACGCCAATCACCTGCATGATCTTGGTAAATTCGTTTTTGCTTTTAGTATTTTCTGGACCTACATATGGTTTTCGCAGTTCTTGTTGATTTATTATGCGAACATTCCTGAAGAAACCATTTACTTTTTCGAAAGATGGAAAGAGGGGCCTTATACCTCATTGTTTTTCTTGAACCTTATTGTAAACTTTTTCTTGCCATTCCTTATGTTGATGACAAGAGACTCTAAGCGACATGCTAGAATACTGAAAGTTGTAGCCCCAATTGTAATCATTGGTCATTGGTTGGACTTCTATCTGATGATTACACCTGGTACTTTGAAAGGACATGGAGGATTTGGTTTCCTTGAATTGGGTCTAATGTTTATTTATGCCGGAGCATTCATTTTCGTAGTGCTCAATCAATTAAGCAAAATGCCATTGGTAGCTAAGAATCATCCAATGTTGAAAGAGAGTTTACATCACCATATTTAAGAATAAGAAATAGAGTAATCGAATCGATATGTTGAATTTGATCTTAGTTATAGCGGTTGTTTTGGTTGTTGCCATTTTGGTGTCAATCTTCAGAGTAACAACTCTTGTTGGAATTGCCAAAGGTGATTCGAAAAAGAAAGTGCCTACGGGTAACAAGACTAATGCCTTGTTGATGCTTCTATTCTTAATTTTAGGAGTCATAGGGTTCTTTTACTACTCATTTGGAGGGTTGAATGAAGGATTTGTACAGCCAATTGCTTCTGAGCATGGTGTTGTAACGGATCGTTTGTTTTGGATTACAATGGGTTTGACAGGTGTTGTGTTTATTATAACCCAAATCTTCCTTTTTGGATTTGCTTTTAAGTATCAGCACAAAGAAGGTCAAAAAGCTCATTACTATCCTGATAATCATAAGTTGGAATATTTCTGGACAGGTGTTCCAGCCATTGTTTTGGCCGTTTTAATACTCTTCGGGTGGAAAGCCTGGAGTGATATCACAGCGCCTGCACCAGATGATGCTGAAGTTGTTGAAGTAATGGGATATCAATATGCATGGGCAGTGAGATACCCAGGTGCAGATAAGAAATTAGGAGATTACGATTACAAGAAGATCGATGTAACAAATCAAATGGGTATTGATTTCACGGATAGAGCGGCATTTGACGACTTCATTCCAATTGAACTTCACATACCGAAGGGAAAGCCTGTTCTGCTGAAAATTAGAGCAAGAGATGTAATTCATAGTGTTTACATGCCGCATTTTAGAATGCAAATGAATGCGGTACCAGGTTTACCAACACATTTTTGGTTTACCCCAACTAAAAGTACGGCAGATATGAGAGAAGAAACAGGTAACCCTGACTTCAATTATGAACTGGTTTGTAATAAAATCTGTGGGAAAGGACACTTTGCAATGAGATATGTTGTGGTGGTTGACGAACCTGAGGAATATGAGAAGTGGTATGCTGAGCAAACTCCTTGGTTGAAACAAAATGAAGATTACTTGTCTCATGTTCCCACTGATCTTCAAGAATTAGCAAAAATTAGTGCTGGTATCGAGATCGAACCAGAAATAGTAGTAGAAAACTCGTTAGTTAGCAGTTCAAATTAAAAGCATTAGAATATGTCAGTTGCAGATATTCACGTAGAAGAGGAAGTACATCATGATGATCATCATGAGCTGAGCTTTATCGAGAAATATATATTTAGTACAGATCATAAAACCATAGGTAAGCAGTTTCTTATCACAGGTATTTTTTGGGCCATAATAGGTGGGGCTTTGTCTGTGATTTTCAGATTACAGCTAGGTTTTCCGGATATGGATTTGGAATGGTTACGTCCTGTAATTGGTAAATGGGTTACAGAGGGAGGTAAACTTGATTCAGAGTTCTACTTGTCGCTTGTGACAATGCACGGAACTATCATGGTGTTTTTCGTGCTTACAGCTGGGCTAAGTGGTACATTTAGTAACTTCTTAATCCCACTTCAGATAGGTGCCAGAGATATGGCGTCAGGGTTTATGAACATGCTTTCATACTGGTTCTTTTTCCTTTCAAGTGTGATTATGTTCGTATCTCTGTTTTTGGAAACAGGACCAGCGAGTGGTGGGTGGACAGTTTACCCTCCATTGAGCGCATTGCCTCAGGCAATTTCGGGTTCAGGAGCAGGTATGACCATGTGGCTAGTTGCAATGGTGTTCTTCATTGCTTCAACACTACTTGGTGGAATTAATTATATCACTACAGTTATTAACCTGAGAACAGAAGGGATGTCTTTCTCAAGGCTTCCATTAACGATTTGGGCCTTTTTTATTACTGCTGTAATAGGATTACTTTCTTTCCCTGTTTTGGTGGCTGCTGCGCTTCTTTTGGTGTTTGATAGGTCATTCGGAACAAGCTTTTACTTATCTGATATTTTTATAGCGGGAGAGGCACTTCCTAATCAAGGAGGAAGCCCAATTCTTTATCAGCATTTATTCTGGTTCCTTGGACACCCGGAAGTTTACATAGTGCTATTGCCTGCGCTGGGTATTACATCAGAGATTATCGCTACGAATTCTCGAAAGCCAATATTTGGTTACAGAGCCATGATCGGTTCTATGTTGGCCATTGCATTTTTGTCATTTATCGTTTGGGCTCACCATATGTTTGTAACAGGGATGAACCCGTTCCTTGGGTCAATATTTATGTTCCTTACATTGATAATTGCAGTTCCATCCGCGGTTAAGGCCTTCAACTATATTACTACCTTATGGAAGGGTAATATTGTATTTACTCCAGCCATGTTGTTTTCTATTGGTTTGGTTTCATTCTTTATATCGGGTGGTTTGACAGGTATTTTCTTAGGAAATTCAGCCTTGGATATCAATTTACATGATACTTATTTCGTTGTTGCTCACTTCCATCTTGTAATGGGAAGCGCTTCATTCTTTGGCCTGTTGGCTGGTGTTTACCACTGGTTCCCTAAAATGTTCGGAAGAATGATGGATGAGAAATTAGGATATATCCACTTCTGGTTGACTTTTGTTGGGGTTTACCTTGTATTCTTTCCGTTACACTATATTGGTATAGCAGGATTCCCTAGAAGATATTATTCATGGACTAACTTCGATGCTTTCAATTCATTCGCTGATTTGAATTCATTTGTAAGTGTCGCGGCTATTTTAACATTTGGAGCTCAGTTTATTTTCTTGTTCAACTTCTTTTATAGCATCTATAAAGGAAGAAAAGCTCCTGCTAACCCATGGAATTCTACTACGCTAGAATGGACAACTCCGAGAATTCCTGAGCACGGTAACTGGGTAGGCGACATTCCTAAGGTATATAGATGGCCGTATGATTACAGTAAGCCTGGATCTGAAAAAGATTTTATTCCTCAAACTGTTCCATATAGCCATACACCGGAAAGCAATCTGGCTTTCGAAAACGAGGTTGCTAAGGCAGAAAATGTCAGTCCGGTTTCTGATGAAGCTAAACACTGATAGGTTTTTAAGATTTAATCTTTACACGATCATTGCCGTCTACTTACTTATTCTAGTGGGCGGCATTGTTCGTAGTATGGGGGCTGGTATGGGATGTCCCGATTGGCCTAAGTGTTTTGGAAGCTACATTCCACCAGCGTCAGCAGTTGATTTGCCAGAAGGGTACGAGGAGATCTATATGGAAAAGCGTTTGACGAAAAACAATAGGTTGGCAGGGGTGCTCAACGCGATTGCTTTTGATGGTCTTGCTGACAAAGTTTTATCTGACCCTAATGCACAAAAGCCTACATATTTTGATACAGGTAAAGCATGGGTTGAATACATCAATCGTTTAGTTGGGGTAGTGATAGGACTGTTTGTTATTCTGAATATGCTGTTCGCTTTTGCTCATCAGGGTATATGGGTTAAAGTTCTCGGTGTTAGTAGTTTCATTTTAGTTTTGTTTCAAGGATGGATAGGCTCTTTGGTTGTCTCTACTAATTTACTTCCTGGGTTTATATCGTTCCACATGGCCCTCGCTCTTTTACTTGTGGCGTTGCTGTTAGTTCAGCGTTTTGCATCAACCACTTCCGATGTTGTGATAAAAGGTGGAAAGTTGTCCGCTGCTATTCTTATTTTATTTACAATTCAAATCATCTTTGGGACTCAGATTCGAGAACATGTGGATACCCTTAAAATGATTGGGGTGACTAAGGCTAACTGGGTAGAGGAGATGGGAATATTATTTTATATTCACAGGTCATATTCTTTGATTCTTGCTTTGTTGATTGGTGTTTTTGTCTTTGCAAATAAGAACCTTGCCAAAAGTAATTGGCTTTTTATAGTGTTGATTGGGTCTGTGGTTTTGGAAATTTTGCTTGGAGTTATCATGACGTATTTTGCCTTCCCTGCCTTTGCACAACCATTGCATTTGTTTATTGGAACACTGTCCTTTGGAGCTATATTTTATCTATTTTTGTTGTCTAATTTCAAATTGCGAGTAGCTTAATGATTACCCCTTCATCCATAAGTGTTTTCTCATTAGAAAAGGTCAAATCTTATATAGAGTTGCTTAAAGTCCGTTTATCCTCTTTGGTGGCTTTTTCCTGCGGTTTTGGATACCTGCTCGGTAGTCCGGGTGATGTAAACTGGCTGCATTTTTCTGCTTTGTTATTTGGCGGCTTTTTGATTTCAGGTTCATCCGTGATTATCAACCAGATAAAAGAGGTGGAATATGATAAACTGATGAATAGAACCAAAGGGCGGCCTTTACCTACGGGAAGGCTGAGTATCAACGAAGCTTGGGGGTTTACAATAATTACCGGTTCGGTAGGATTGGGGCTGTTGATCTGGCAAACCAATCCTATAACAGTGGTTCTATCAATTTTGTCAATGGTTCTTTACTCTTACGTGTATACTCCACTTAAAAGGGTTGGGCCAATTGCTGTGTTTGTAGGAGCTATTCCTGGAGCTTTGCCGCCACTGTTGGGGTGGACTGCAGCGACGGGTGTCGTGACTTATGAGGCTTTGATAATCTTTGGCATTCAATTTATTTGGCAGTTTCCGCATTTTTGGGCGATAGCCTGGGTAGCGGACGAGGATTATAAAAAAGCGGGGTTCAAACTCTTGCCTAGTTCAGGAAAGCAGGATTTAAATACGGCAATCAATATAATGACTTATACTTTGTTTTTATTGCCTCTAGGTCTTTTGCCGACTTATTTTGGGTTTACTGGTATTACGAGTGGAGTGGTAGCTACTTTATGTGGAGTCCTTTTTCTTTCTCAAACATTCTTACTTATGAAAGATTATTCACGCAAGTCAGCGTTGAAAATTATGTTTGGGTCATTCATATACCTACCTATTGTTCAGATTGCTTACTTGTTGGATAAAATATAATAGAGATGGATAAATCAGCAGATATACATTTGGGTAAAGTGAGTGTTCGATCAATGCACCCGAAGAAGTTTGCCATGTGGCTTTTCATCATCTCTGTGACGATGATTTTTGCTTCTTTAACGAGTGCATATATTGTAAAAAAAGCAGAAGGAAATTGGGCGCTTGTTGAGTTTCCATCAATGTTCGCAGTTACGTCTGTGATAATAGTATTGAGTAGTTTGAGTATTCACTTTGCATATATCTCTGCTAAAAGGAACAACCTGTTTAATATCAGGTTAGGTCTGGTTGTTACGGGTTTATTGGCAATAGCGTTCACGGTAGGTCAGTATATGTCCTGGGGACAGCTGGTGAATCAGGAAGTGTTTTTTGTTGGAAATCCTTCTGGCTCATTTATTTACGTCTTTACGGGATTGCATGTGGCGCACCTGATAGGAGGCTTGATTTTTCTGTCTGTTGTGCTTTACAATTCTTTCAAATACAAGGTTCATTCTAAAAGCTTGGCCCAAATGGAAATGTGTATAACTTATTGGCATTTTTTGGGTGGACTTTGGCTGTATTTATACTTATTTTTGATTCTCAATAATTAGACTGATTCATTATGGCAAACACTGCAGTTTTGGTGGATGAAAATGTGAACGCATGGGGAGGGGGCGTAGCTCCTATGAAAGCCAGTTATGGCAAACTCATGATGTGGTTTTTTCTACTCTCCGACGCATTTACTTTCTCGGCTTTACTTATTACTTACGGATTGATTAGATTCAGCCATCCAGCATATGATGGTATGATCGAGGATTTCGTATTCTCTCAGGAATATTGGCCAATTCCGGAAAAGGTCTTTGAAGCGGTTCCCTTTTTACACGGGGTTTCATTGCCTTTGGTGTTTGTTGGGATTATGACTTTTATTCTCATTCTCAGCAGTGTAACTATGGTTTTGGCTGTTGAGGCCGGACAGAGAATGGACAAAGCCGCAGTAGAGAAATGGATGCTATGGACTATTCTTGGCGGTTTTACTTTCCTCGGATGTCAAGCGTGGGAGTGGTCGCACTTTATTCATGGAACAGGTGGCGGAGGAGCTAGTCTTTCATGGAATGAGTACGGTCCTTCGAACTTTGCTGCATTATTTTTCTTTATTACTGGATTTCATGGTTTTCACGTGTTCAGTGGTGTTATGTTGAACTTCATCGTTTTCTACCAAACCACGGTTGGGAAACTGGAGAAGAGAGGACACTATGAAATGGTTGAAAAAGTCGGTCTTTATTGGCACTTTGTAGACCTTGTATGGGTGTTTGTTTTCACCTTCTTCTACCTTGTTTAATTTTGATTGATTAGAAATTATGGAACACGAAAATATATCTCAAGTACAAGTGCAACCGGCTGATAAAGCTAAGATTTGGGGAATCTGGAAAGTAATGCTTTTCTTGTTGGCAGTTACAGCTGTTGAGTTTGTTGTTGCTTTAGCAATACCACTTTCAATTCTTTCGCACCCGGTCAAAGTGTATATTTATATAGCATTGACAATTGTTAAAGCGTGGGCTATTGTAGGTGAGTTTATGCACCTTTCTCACGAACGTAAATCGCTAATTTGGTCTATCTTATTACCGACCATGTTTATAGTTTTCCTACTCTTTATCCTCATAGTGCAAGGGAACGCGATATTTGATGCTTTATATTGAAGCGAAAAATTAAAAAATGTAAAAGAGGCTTCAGGCCTCTTTTTTTATGCAATGAGAAAAAAGTTTAAGGCCATTATTTTCTTTCTTATCGTTTTTGGTTTACCTGTTTCATGGTATCTCATACTTCAAATTTTTGGTGAGAATAAGTTTGACCTTCCTGTGCTGGAGCAATTGAATGAGGAGTGTGTTCTTATAAATGACACAGGATATTTACAGATAGACACTGCGCGTTTTGCAGCGCATAAAACAGAATGGAAGAAGATAAAAAACCAAATGTCGAAAGTTTCTCCTGACCTCCTGCAGATTGTTTATGATGACAGGTGTATGGAGGGATATGATATGGCCATTGTTGACGAAAAAGGACAACTCCGCGGTGCGTTCGGTATTAACAGGGAGGATACGGATCGCTTGTTGACTGAAATAGATATTTATATTAACAACATACAATCAATTGAAATCAAATAAAATCTATTTACGAATCATCATCGGGGTGTCCATTGTCATCCCTGTGGTAGTGGCCTTCTTGCTTTATACTCCTTTTAACCTTGGGTTGAATGTGAAGTGGGTTAGGTTTTTGCCTACACTAAATGCTATTTTGAATTCTTCAACAGCAGTTTGTCTGATCCTGGCTTTGATTGCTGTTAGGACTCAAAAGGTAGGTTATCATAAGCGATTGATGACTTTGGGGTTGGTTTTTGGAGCTGTTTTTTTGGTTTCATATGTGCTATACCATTCTAACTCAACTTCAGTTGTATATGGAGATATTGATCATGATGGTATTTTGAGTAGTACCGAGTCTTCTCAGGTAGGGGCAATGCGCACCGTTTATATTTTCACTTTGCTCTCCCATATAGCATTGTCTATTGTGGTTGTGCCATTTGTGCTTTTGGCATTCTATTTTGCCTTGACGGATCAAATAGGCAGACATAAAAAGCTAGTAAAATTCACTTTTCCAATCTGGCTCTATGTCTCGATTAGCGGAGTAATTGTCTATTTTATGATATCCCCTTATTATCTTTAAAACGTGAAAGCTTTTATTGTAACAATTGTATTTGTCGCGCTTAACGTGTTGTCTTTTTTTGCAGATGCACAATGTGCCATGTGTCGTACTCAAATTGTAAACAACGTCAGTCAGGGAGACACCACCCTGGCTTCAGGGCTAAATACCGGGATTTTGTATCTTTTTTTCACACCATATGTTGCTATAGGAGTTGTGGCTTTTTTGTGGTTTCGTAATGCTAAAGTAAATGAGCGAAAAAAAACTTTTTCAGGCCATCATACAGTGTAAGTGCCCTCAATGCCGTGAAGGCAACATGTTTACCAATAAGCCCTATGACCTAAAAAGATTTGGGGAAATGCCCGAAAACTGCCCCAAGTGTGACTTTCGCTTTGAGCGTGAGCCGGGCTTCTTTTATGGGGCTATGTATGTCAGCTATGCTTTGTCTGTTGGGATTTTCCTGACGACCGTATTTGTGCTCTACTTTCTCTTTGACGATCCATCTATTGAGACTTATGTGATCTCAGTTGGAGTTATGGCCATTGTCCTTTACCCTTTAACCTTCCGTTATTCGAGGGTAATCTTTGTCAATATGTTCAGTGGTGTCAAATATGACCCATCCAAAACCAGGGCAAAAGATGTATCTTAAGGGTAGAACATAAGCCTTTATTCATGCGGCGCTTCCTGCTGTTTATTCTTATTCTTCTGACGCTTACAATTGTCAGTTTGCTGATCGTACAGCTAGGTTTTAATGATGCAGAGCAAATACGTTCTAGAATTGGTCAAAACCTGAATAAACAACTCTCTTCTCAGAAACAGGATCTTGATGATTTCCTTGATCAGTTCGCTATTTACTCCAATCCATTTGATATCACATCAGTTCAGGATTATGTAAAGCGTGTGTATATAAACGGAAAGTTGGTGTATTGGTCGGATAATTCAAACACCCTTTCTTATCATCGACTGAGCTCTTCAGATACGTTAGCGATCCTATCTGAAGAAGGCAATGTGTATGTGGTTATGAGAGAATCACTTGGTTCTATAGATTCACACATTGAGATCTTTTCATTGCTGCCGCTCATTTCGAACCCCAAGGTCAAGAATCAGTATCTCGAAGTAGACTACAACAGCAGTATTACCGAAAGCTATAAAGTACGACTGCCAAATATTCGTTCTAGCTATTCAAGTCCCGAATCTTTTGTGAGGGCACTATCTATTCCATCCCAACCTATATATCAGCTAGATCAGTTGATATTGTTTTTGGCAACCCTCTTCATTATTGGCGTAATCATCCTCATGAGCCATTTTGAAAGTTCACACCATGTTAAGGGGCTTTTAATGGCTGCAGCAGGTGTGTGTATTCTCAGAGGGTTTCTATGGGTACTTACACATGAGTTGATAGCGGTAGAAAGTTTTAGTCCTGTAAATTATTCTTCCACCTATGCTTCATCTCTTGGTGACCTCTTAGCTAATAGTGTTGTACTTTTCTTCTTTCTCAATCTGCTGATTTCTTATCTCAGTGATAAAAAAAGCGAAAGTCAAAAGCAGATTGTCACTGCTTTAGGTATTGTGTTAATTAATCTAATGGGGTATGGCATCTATAAGGTGGGCTGGAGTATTCTTAATAATTCTCAAATTACTCTTGATATTGGAGAGAGCATTCAGTTTGACACGCTCAGGATAATTTCCACTATCATATTGATGATATGGACACTTATGTTTTTCCGTGTGTTCAATTTTGTAAGTGACCTACTCCGGTCAAATAAAACGGGTTATCGATTCCTATTGACCTTTCACCTTGTAATAGTTGTGTTGTTAACATTGGCTGTAGGCCTTGGGGCGGCCTTTTCTCTTTTGCTGATCTTCGTGACGTTTTGGACGATAAGAATCACCAACATTACGTATGATGGAAATATTTTGGATTATAAAGGCTTTCTAAATGTATCAATATTGATAGCGATCATAGCCTTGATCTTTTCATTTACTGTTTACAAACAATATGAAAAGGATAATTTGATATCCAAGAAAAAATTTGCGAACAGGCTACTCATAAAAAATGACTTTCTGGGTGAATACTATCTGAGTGAAAAGTTGCAGGAACTAAAAAATGACCCGTTCATTAGGTCCAGAATTAGCAATCCATTATTGACACAGCGGAATGTAGAAGAGAAAATTAGGAATCAGTTTCTATCCTCATATTTCGATAAGTATGATGTGGAAGTATATTTATTCGATAAAGAAAAACAGGCAATAGGTGGTCATGAATTGAACTTTGACTCATTGAAAACTGCGGTTGCCACGCCGCAGAGTATGACTGACTATGAGGGTATTTATTTTGTTCAAGATCATCCAGACAAGGTTCAGGATAAATACTATTGCTTCGTACCCGTTACGTCTTTTGATCATACAGTTGGATTTGTCGTACTATCGCTCACGCTTAAGAAGTATATTCCAAAGAGTGTTTTTCCTGAACTCATGGTTGAGAGTCGCTACTACTTTTCCGATGATAATAGGTTTGATTATGCGATGAACAAAGATGGAAAGTTGATGTACAAAAAGGGGAGACTCGAGTTTCAGAATATACTCGACTACCCTGACCTAACCAGTGAGGAGCTTTTTAAAGAAGGATTGGAAATAGACAATCACCACTTTTATGGCTTGAAAACGACAGACGGCAATACTCTCGTGATAGCTTCTGACACTTATAGAAAGGCCTCACTCGTATCGAACTTCTCATTTTTTTATCTGCTAATACTTTTTAGTTTTTCCATTTACCTGCTTTTGTATCGCTTCAAAGAGAACAAGACAAGTTTCAATCTCTCTACCAAAATCCAACTTTACCTCGGACTTTCGTTTGTTGTGCCTATGCTCGTGGTGAGCATAGCGCTACTCAATACACTCAATGATTCGTACAAGGAAGAGATAGATAAAAGTTTCAGTAAGCACGCCTATAATATTTCCGAATTTCTTATTGATGCCACTCAGCAATTTCATGACAATGTCATCAATCGGGATGAGGTAAATGCTCTGGTTTCCAAAATTTCATCTTTGCTACAGTCAGATATCAATTTGTACTCGCCTGAGGGCAAGTTGATGGTGTCTAGTGAAATGGAGATTTTTAATATGGGGCTGATGGGCGCACAAATCTCCCCGGCTCCATACAACGCCATAAAATATGGAAATACTGAAGGGAAAGTTTACAAAGAGTCTATCGGAGGTTTGGATTTTAGTGTGGCATATGTTGCGCTGAGGTCTTATGATGACGGAAGGCTGGTAGGGATACTGTCTCTCCCATATTTTGATTCCAAAAACCATCTGAAACGCCAGCAAATTGAGGTTTTCAACAGCCTGATTTCCATCTTTACTGTGATATTTTTGATTTCTATGATGGTGGGAAACCTGGCCATAGAAAAGCTCATCAAGCCTCTGAAAACTATTACAGAAAGGCTGAAACTCACAGACCTGAAGGAGGTAAATGAACCGATCGAATATCATTCCAGTGATGAAATTGGAATTTTGATAAGTGAATACAATCAAATGATTGACAAGCTGGAGGAGAGTAAGCAAGCTTTGGCCGAAAGTCAAAAAGAGTCTGCATGGAAGGAGATTGCCAGGCAAGTAGCACATGAGATTAAGAACCCGCTTACCCCAATGCGGCTAAAGATTCAGCAGATGATGCGTGAAATGGATCGAGAGTCAAGAGCGTATAAATCACTCTATTCTCTCATTGATCAAATAGACGCCCTGAGCTCAATTGCTGATTCCTTTTCTGCTTTTGCAAAAATGCCGGCTCCACGAAATGAGCGTTTTGATTTGCTGGGTGTTGTGAAAAATGCAGCTCGCGTGCACTCTAATCAAGAGGTTTTCATTGATACTTCATCCTTAAAAGGAGAGATATGGGTGAGTGCCGACCCTAAGATATTCAGTGGTATCATGAATAATATTATTTTGAACGCCATTCAGGCCACTACCGACAAGGAGCCTACTATCGAAATATCGGCTGAACTGAAACCCAAGAAAGTAACGCTGATAATTAAAGATCACGGGCATGGAATAGCCGAGGAAAACCGTGAAAAGATATTTACACCGTATTTTAGCACCAAGGCTACAGGTAGTGGTATTGGTTTAGCAGTTGCAAAAAAAGGAATTGAAAACGCAGGAGGAAATATCTGGTTTGAGTCAAAGGAAGGTGAAGGCACGACTTTCTTTATTTCACTACCGGTTATCAACTAGTATTATTACCGCCGTGTTCTGGCTTGCGACAGCCAGTGCTCTTGCTCAGGGAGACAATTGCAGGAGTTTTATCGTTTCAGACACTATCAAACTGGATTCGCTACCTGTTGAAAGTCAGTCTCTGAGATTATTCCCACCACTTTCATACACGTTTGATTCCAAAACCAACAGTATCATCATCTACGGTGATGTGGATTCGGATTCTATCGAAGTGTGCTACAGAACCATATCTCGTGAAGTATTGGGGCCATATTTCAATCGTGACATACAAACGTACTCACAAGGTAGGGCCAGTTTGCAACCCAATGCCTCATCTGTTCCAATAATCCCTAAAGAGGAAATATTTTCATTCAGTGATTTTGATTCCTACGGGGCTATTACCAGAGGTGTGACTTTTGGTAACAGGCAAAACTTGTTTGTTAACTCGGCATTAAACCTTCAGCTAGATGGACAGCTGGCCGAAAACCTGTTTGTCAGCGCCTCCATTACCGATCAAAATATACCCTATCAACCAGAGGGAAATACGCAGCAAATTCGTGATTTCGACAATGTTTACATTAAGCTCTTTAATGATGATTTCGATATTACTGCAGGAGATGTAGTATTGACAAACCCAGTTGAGGAAGGCCATTTTCTCAAGTATTATAAGAATGTTCAGGGGCTCAACCTCAACTATAGGTATCAACTCAATGATAGCTGGAAGGCTACCACCAGTTTCAGCGGATCGGCGGCTAAGGGACAGTTTTCTTCATCTCAACTCACACCAATCGAAGGTGTGCAAGGGCCATATAGACTCGTTGGGTCCAACGGGGAGCGGTTTATCATCGTGATGGCCAACTCAGAGCGTGTCTTTATCGATGGTAAGCTTCTGGAAAGAGGCTTTGACCGGGATTATATCATTGATTATAATTTAGGGGAAATCACCTTTAGCAACTCCATTGTGATAACAAGGTTTACGCGCATCAGGGTAGATTTTGAATATGCCGAACAATATTACTCCAGGTCCAATATCAACCTTACCCAACAAATTGAGAATGACAAGCTCAATTTTTATTTCAATTACTATCAGGAAAAGGATAGCCCTGGTGGCACATTGGGATATGAACTCAGCGATAGTGATCTGGATGCATTGGGGAGTTTAGGTGATAATCAGGGATTGGGTTTGATCAGTGGAATTGATTCTGTTGGTTATATAAATGAAGCAGTGCTCTACGAAAAATCAGATACTGTGATAAACGGAACGACTTATGATGTTTTGAGATATAGTTCCGATCCTAATAGAGCGGAGTTCAAGGTAAGTTTCACTGAAGTGGGAGCCGGTAATGGAAACTATGAGTTAGCTGCCTCTACTGCCAATGGGAGAGTGTATGAGTGGGTGGCCCCAGTTCAAGGGGCGCAACAAGGGGCGTATGAACCTGTAAGGGTGATCCCCTTGCCCAATAAAAAGCAAATGTGGGTGCTGGGCAATACTGTGCAACTAAGTGGGTTTGAAACTGTGCAAAACGAGCTAGCTGTCTCAAATCAAGATCAGAACCTATACTCTGGCTTGGATGATGATGACAATATCGGCATGGCATGGCGAAGCTCCGTTAATTCTTCAGGGCGTACATTTAAAAGCTACAAGGTGAAAGCGGATATTTCGTATGAACGAGTGGATCATAATTTTAGGTGGATTGACCGGTTTAGAGATATAGAGTATGACCGAAATTGGGGCTACAATATTCTCACCGATACCGTAGGAAGAGCCGACAATATCCTGCAATCGCATATCAGTTTAAAAAAGGATTCTAAAAACCTACTATACTATAAGTACAGCTTCAGGAATCGTACCGATGTAGTCAGCGGACATCAGCATGATTTAAATGTAGAACGGGCAATAGGTCCACTTAGAACGACCACTTCACTTTATCTTATGAATAATAGCCCGAAAGGTTTGGAAGCGCAGTGGAGTAGGTTTTATGAAGATATTCGATTTGATGGATGGGCTATAAATCCGGGATATCGTTTTGAGTTGGATCATCAAAAAACACGTATTGCAGATTCAGTGTCAACTTCTCTCATGCATTATCACATGCATGACTGTTATGTGCAGTCCGGCGATTCTCTCAATGCCAGAGTGCGGTTGGATTATATAAAGAGATACGATCAAATCCCCGAAGAGGGCAAAATGACACCATATACGCAAGCGGATGAAATAAAGCTGTCACTCAACAAACATTTTTTTGATTCGCATAGTCTGGGCGTAACCGCTAATTATAGGAAGGTGAAAGACTTCCTAGCTGAAAGTACGGAAGAAAACATACTGGGGCGGCTGGACTGGGAAGGAAGCATGTTGAAGGATAACGTGAGGCAGGATTTGACCTTTTCTACGGCCAACACACGAGAGTTGAGGCGCGAGTTTGTGTTCATCATGGTGCCTACAGGTCAGGGTACGCATACCTGGAGAGATGAAAATGAAGATGGGATTCAAGATTTGAATGAATTCTATGAGGCAATCAATGTTGATGAGAAAAATTATGCTAAAATTTTCACCCCGACGGATCAGTATATCAATGCCTTTCAATCCACTCTTTCACAAAACCTGGATGCCAAGCTACCAGATAACTGGAGAGCAAAAGGAGGTTTTTTAGAAACGATTGGTAGGCTCAGCTTTAATACCAACACCAGAATCAATTATAAGTCCACGGATAACTCGTTGCTGAACAGGCTCAATATCTTTAAACTGAATCTTAGGGGTAATGATGTGATTGCCGCACAGGCGCAGCGGCGTTATAGTCTCTATTACAACCGCAATGGTGCCGGATTAGCAGCGGATTTGAATCGAACAGATTACGCGAGCAAATCGTTGCTGACAAGTGGGTTTGAGCTTAGAGAAAGAATGGACTGGGTAACTAATATTCGCTATGCTTTGGGACAAAAAATCATAGTGAGGTTTAAAGGTGGTTTTGGCGAAACATCAAATGAATCAGATTTTTTAGAGACCCGAAATTTTAGATTAAACAGACATTCGTGGGCTCCAGAGTTGGTGTGGCAGCTTGACAACTCATTTCGCGTTTCAGGTAAGTTTGAGTACCGCTCCAAAAGGCAGGCTGACTCTGAGCTGGGGCAGAGCTCATCTGTTTCAGATTACAGCGTAAGTTCTACGTGGGTGAGGGGAGGAAAGGGAAACCTAAATGTCCAGTTGCAATGGCTCAGTATTGATTTCGAAGGAGAGAAAAATAGCTACTTAGGTTATGAGTTACTGGAAGGGTTGCAGCCGGGACAAAACAAAAAGTGGAATATCAACTGGCAGCAGTCGATCAATAGGGGGTTGCAGCTGACAATACAATATAATGGCAGAAAGTCGGCAGGTATTCAACCCATTCACACTGGCACCATGCAGCTCACGGCCTTCTTTTAGCATTGAGTTTTAAAATGTGGCTCTTGAATTTCATAAGAAGAAACCAGGAGCCACATCTTTGTTGAGCATAAGTAATTCAGCCTTTTAAACCTGATTTTTCACCTTCACTAAAACCTTGCCTGTGCTGAAATTATAAAATTCCTTCCTGCTCCAGCTATTCCAGAACTGTATGGCTTATACCTTTGATCCGTAATATTCTCAATGCCAGCACTTATTGTAATCGTGTTGTTTATTTCGTTGGAAGCTTTAAAATTTAAGGTGTACCAACCTGGGCTATAAGGATTTCCATTTGTGTCAGTGGCATATATTTCAGGCTTGCCTTGTTCGACTATCGGTAGTTGGCTGAATGATTTTTTCCCTGAATATTGGGCATTTAGTTCCAGGTTCGTGCTGACAACCCGGTATTTAAGCCTTGATACCCCAAACCAGGGGGCCGCATGTTGTGAGGGGCTTCTGGTTCCATCATCTTGCTCTTCTTTACCTTCTTGCCAGTTGAAATCTGAAGAAAGACTAAACCCGCCTCCAATTTCATAATCCAGACCCGCCTGAATACCCACAACATGAGCCTCAGCAGCGTTCTGTATCGCCTGTACCTGACTCAATACGCCATCATACATGATGCTGTCCTGTCCTCCCAGTTGAAAATCTCTCCTTACCATAGCATCATTTAGGATCGTGTAATAAGCCGTAAGATCAATTTTGAGTGCCTTATTAAAGACCTTGGCTATTCCAAAATCAATGTTATAAGCATATTCAGATTTTAGGTTCGGGTTTGGTACAGTGACAGCCCCCGGCTCAGAGTCAAACACCTTTCCTATGTCATCAACATTAGGGGAGCGAAAAGCAGTGCCTGCATTGAGACTTAAGACCAGGTTTTCTTTTGGTCGATACACAAAACCCAAAGACCCTGTCACAGATCCATCGTTTATGTTGGCATTTGAGAATGTGAAAGGATAGAAAGTGTTGTCAAAAACTGCTGAAAGTTTGAAATGGCTGTACCTGACGCCCACTTGTGCCAACAATGCGTCGAAAACTTGGTATTGATTGTTCAGATATACTCCAAAAGAACTCCAATCTGATTTTGGATACCTCGAAGGACCCGCAGCTCTTATTCCAGTCTCAATATTTTCATCTATTCCGATAGATTTAACATCGTTAAAAACCCATTCTGTTCCATAAGTTATCGTGTATGCTGGAGTCAAGGTTTTAGTTAGATCCAAATTGGCAGAGTAAGCTGCCACCTGCTCCTTCCTGATTGCACGCTCTGAGTCATTTAGGGATCTATCTATCCGACTTTCTTCAAATTGCTGCTGAGCAATTCTTACTGTCATCTGGTCATAGGCCGCATTGGTTTTAGTATGGGAGATGCTCACATTATTCATCAACCATTTTTGTGGCCCATAATACCACTCCCCGTATCTGGGCAATCCGTTTGTAACTCTCAGGTGGCGATCATAGCGCGAATAGTCCGATGTTACGGAGTAATGAAAAGCATATTGAAAATCCCAATTTGTATTTGGTTGAAACCTCACCTTTTGCATCATGTTCATTTGTGAGTAGCTCGATGGACGCTGAATTTTAGGGTTATTGTTGGTAATGACCACATCGGAGCTGTCTTGTCTGCCCACATATACAGGCCTCAGATAATCGTCCGGGCCATGGCTGCCCATTTTCAGGTCTCCAAATTCATTGGAGCTGATGCTGGTTACCATTGCCCATTTTTTCCAGCCAACATTCATATCGAAGTGCATTGTTTTTTCGTTGTTGGCTGACGCAAATCTCGAAACGACTTTGCCAGAGATCAAAGGCTTATCATCAAGTGAAAACTGTGGAGTGAGTGTTTGAAAGCTCATCACACCGCCAATAGCATCACTTCCGTATATGACTGATCCCGGGCCAAAAAGGACTTCAGTCTTTTCCATTGCAAATGGATCAAGAGAAATTACATTTTGAATATTGCCTCCTCGAAATATGGCTGTATTCATCCTCACGCCATCTACGGAGTAGAGGAGCCTGTTGGTCGCAAAACCTCGAATCATCGGGCTTCCACCGCCTTGCTGACTTTTTTGCACAAAGACTTTACCCGAAATACCAAGCAGATCGGCTGCCGTCTGTGGGTTTTGTAGCGTGGCTTCCTTTGAAGAAATGGAGATGACCTTGACAGGAATATCTCCGGACGTCTGGCTCCATTTGCTTGCGGAGACAACTACCTCGTCCATTGTAAACGAGCTTGGCTCCAGTCGAACTTCCTTGTTCATTACAAGCTCATCGAAGCTTTTGATGATGGTCTCATATCCCAGAGATCGTATTTGTATTTTTTCAGCCGGTTTGAATGGAGCGATGCTCACTTCACCATGCGAATTCGTGGTAGCAAAAGCATTGGGGCTACTACTGGCCAGAGTCGCCAGTTCAATCGGCTGATCAGTTTCTTTATCCAATATGATTATGGTCTGAGCACAGGATATACCTCCAGCACCCAGCAGTAAGCATACTGCCAAAATTCTACGCATTATTATGTTTTAATTAGTTAATCCAATATTTAAAATCCGGTTGGTGTGTCCGGAAATAATCTAAAATGAGGGTTAGATTAACCTGGGCGGAGGAGAAGGAGGAGAGATGTCACAATGATAGTGCTTCAAAAGACCCGCACTGAGGTGCTTGATGTCTTCACCATATAGTGAAGTATTCCAACATTGTAGTGTATTGCAATACAAAGAATTTAAAAACACAATGAGCGTGTTCTTTGTGTTTTTCCTTTTATCATCTCCTCCAAGTGTACTGGCAAGGAGATCGTCTAGCTGGCGGTTGAGGGTGGTTTCTTCATGATCCCACCAGCAGTAGTAGTGAATAGAGTCACCAAAAGTTTTAGACTCTACTATGTCATACATTTCATCTTTATATTCAAACTCTTTAGCGTGTTCCCAGCGCACCTTAGAATTCACTTCCGATTTTTTGAATTTTAGAAGCACCAACTCCTCTTTTTCGGTAATGGAAATTAATTTTCTTTTGATCGATTTTCGGATGGTGTGTTTTTGATAATGCAACCAGCTATAAGTCCCAAGAAATGGGGCTAGAAGTAAAAGGAGTAGTAATATGCCGGTTATTCGCCTTTTCACAGTGTCAATGATAGACAAAGATTAACAATTGATCTTGGAATGTGATTCCCTGTATGGGAAATTGTGCTAAGTGGTTCTGAAAGGTTTTGCACGCTTCCAGACTACAATAGCTACGAGTTGAATGGCAATCATAGGCAATGTGATCAAGAGTAAATTGTCCCAACCCAGAGCATATACAGCCCAGCCGGATGATAAGGCTGCAATGGCCTGTGAGCCAAAAACAATAAATTCGTTTAGAGCCTGCACTTTGAAGCGTTCACCTGGGGTGTAGGCTTGAGGCAGCAGCGAGGTGCCTCCTATAAACAGGAAATTCCATCCTACACCGAGAAGAATCAATGAAACCCAGTAGTGATGCATCATGTGCCCTGAGTACGCAAAAGCAATACAAATCAGGTAAGCTACAAGTCCTGTGATCATGATTGACCCTATGCCAAAACGTTTCATGAGTGAGCCCGTGACCAGCGATGGTAGAAACATGGCCACAATGTGACTTTGAATCACCCATTTGGTATCAGATAAGGAATGGCCATCCATCACGTGCATGCTCACGGGGGTAGCGGTCATGATAAATGACATCACAGCATAGCCTATTGTTGCCCCGAGCACGGCTGTCCAGAAGATAGGCTGCCGGGCGATGGCCTTCAAACTCCGCTGAGGAGCTTCAATACTAGATTCTTTGATTGTGGTGTTTTGAAAGAAAGTAAGTACAAGAAGACCAATGATGAAAAGCCCTGACAGCAACACATAAGACCCTGAAAATTCGGATTCAAATATAGCTTGTCCGAATACAGCAACCTCAGGCCCGATAAATGCCGCAGCTATGCCACCTAGTAAAACCATAGAGGCCGCTTTTGGAAGCATGGAAGTATCCACGCTTTCCATAGCTGCAAACCTATACTGCATAGCACAAGCGCTGGAGACTCCTAGCAAAAATGAACAAAATGAAAACAGATAGAAGTTCTGAATTTTGATGGCATAAGCAGCCAAAAGACATATGATAGAGGAGTAAGCAGCTACAATGAGGAAAGTCTTCTTCCTTCCAATTCGCTTCATGACCATGGTGATCGGAACTGTGGCCAGCGCTGTGCCTACTACTATACTAGCCACAGGAATGGTGGCCAGTTTTTCCGAAGGAGCTATTTTGTTTCCCACAAGCCCCCCAACAAAAACGTGTAGAGAATTCAGGGACATCATGAAGGACTGTGCTATGGTTAAGATCCAGACGTTTTTGTGCATTTTACTTAAGCTGGGCTAGAGTTTGGTTTGCCAATTTAGTTATAAAACCGGCCTTTTATATGCACGGGTATGCTGTTGCAATTTACAACCTCATAGTTTTTGTTGTACTGAACCATGTCTGAGATGATTTCAAACTCAAAACCATCTTCATATTGCGCAATTTTGATTTGACCGTTTCTCTCGTAGGATATCGGTTCGCAATTCTCAATCAGGTAATCGTTGTTATAATTATATGGGTTAAAGTATGCGTCAACTGACCCTTGCAAGAATGAAAGTGGATAAGTGCCAAAATCCTCAGGACGTGTCATGCCAGCTATAAATCCATACGTCTGGCCAAAGCCCGAATCGTAAGTCATCCCAAGTAAGTAGTTGTTATTTCCTCCTGATAAAATTTCTGAGTTTATGTTTACAAAGCCGGGATAGAAACTTTGGTCAAAGCTATAGGTGTCTTCTCCTGCCGTAATGGTTAATTCCCGGTTTCTGTACTCATCTACCAGAATCTCGATAAAGGTTCTTTGATCAACTTCTTTTGGATCTTTACAAGAAATGGCAGCAAGCAACCCCATAATCAGAATGAAATATGCCAGCGTGGTAGAGAGGCTTTGCATGGAGCCAGGTTTAACTCAAAGAGTAGTGTTGGGTTATTTGATTTGCTTCATCATCCGATTAGCAAAAACAAAGTCATTCAGTGCCTTAACATCTGATTTGGTAATATTCTGATTGTTGCCTTCCCATAATTTGTGCCCTTCGCTAAGGAAAATTACTTTTTGACCGATCTCAACAACCGAGTTCATATCATGCGTGACCACCACTGTAGTGATCTCGTACTCATGCGTAATCTCAGCAATCAACTCATCAATTGTGATACTAGTCTGAGGGTCAAGTCCGGAGTTTGGTTCATCGCAAAATAGGTAATTTGGCTTATTCACAATGGCACGCGCTATACCTACCCGTTTTTTCATACCACCACTAATTTCAGAGGGCATTTTTTTGTTAGCATTTTCCAAACCTACTCGTTGCAGGCAGAAGTTGACCCTGTCCAGCTTTTCATCCTGGGGCATGGTGGTCAGGATATTTAGGGGGAACATGATGTTTTCCTCTACATTCTTGCTGTCAAATAAAGCACTACCTTGAAACAACATGCCAATTTCCCTCCTGATCTCAGTTTGAAGCTCTTTATCTCCATGTGTGAAGTCTCTGCCGTCATACAGCACATCCCCTTGATCCGGTTGTATCAGTCCCACTATGTTTTTGAGTAGTACACTTTTCCCTGTTCCACTCGATCCTATGATCAAATTGGTTTTTCCTTTTTCAAAAACAGCACTTATTCCCTTCAAGACCGTTTTGTCACCGAATTGCTTATATATGTCCTTAACCTCTATCATGACAAGAGCAGTTGAGCCAAAAGATAATCTGCTAAAAGAATGGCGATACAGCTGTTAGTTACAGCAGCTGTTGAAGCTTTACCCACTTCCAAAGCTCCGCCTGAGGTGAAGTAGCCTTTATAAGCTGAAATGGATGCAACAAGAAAAGCAAAAACAAAAGCCTTAATCAGTGCGAAAGTCACGTTGAACTCAATGAATTCGTACCTGATTCCGTAAATATAATCGTGCCCTGAAATGATTCCAGTGGCTAAGCTGATCAGATAACCTCCATAAATGCTGAGGAAGGCGGAAAGTACAACCAGCATTGGATACATAAGCATGGAAGCTATTATTTTGGGTAAAACCAAATAGGAGGTGGAGTTTATACCCATTACCTCAAGAGCATCGATCTGCTCGGTGATTCTCATAGAGCCGAGCTCGCCGGCTATATTGGATCCTACTTTTCCAGCGTAAACGATGGCCATGATAGTTGGCGCCAATTCCAGTACGGTCATATCCCTCACCACAAGTGAGATTACATAATCAGGAATAAATGGGCTGACCAGGTTATAGGCAGTTTGGATGGTGGTCACAGCACCCATAAATACGGATACAATGGTGACGATAAATAGTGAATTGTAGCCTACCTTGATACATTCATCAATCGTGAGGGAGATGTAGGAGCCAAAGCTCTCACGTCTCACGAACATGGTGCCGATAAATATTAAAAACTTCCCTAATTTCTTCATTGAAGAATTTCTTCGTCCGGTTATCTTTAGTTTTGCTGAAAATTAGCAATTAGAATTCAAACAATCCCGAGCAATCAACGCTTTAATGCTTAATTATGGAAAATAGTAACAAATTGGTAGTAGTTACCGGTGGAACTAAGGGGATAGGACGCGCCATAGTGAAAGAGTTTTCCGCTAAGGGTTTTTCCGTGGCTACATGCGCCCGAAACGAGGCAGATCTCGATCAACTCAAGTCAGAAATAGAAGCCGAGTTTGATAATAAAGTACACATATTCAAAGCAGACTTGTCTCTGAAAAAAGCTACTGAAGAGTTTGTTGAGTTTGTACAGATGGTAGGCAAGCCCGTGGAAGTTCTGGTGAATAATACAGGTAAATTCATTCCTGGTGAAATTCACAATGAAGAAGACGGCACATTGGAAGATCAAATAAACACCAATTTGTACAGTGCTTATCGAGTCACGCGAGGCTTGATTTCAGAAATGAAAAAAAGGAAGAGCGGATATATTTTCAACATTTGTTCAACAGCCTCTACCGTGGCATATAGCAATGGAGGATCTTATTGTATCAGTAAATTTGCGATGTACGGCATGTCTAAGGTTTTGCGAGAAGAGATGAAGCCGCATGGTGTCAAGGTTTCTTCTGTGCTTCCTGGCGCAACATTTACAGCGAGTTGGGAAGGAGCGGACTTGCCGGAAGAAAGGTTTGTGAAAGCTGACGATGTTTCAGCAATGATATTGTCAGCCTATTTGTTGAGTGATAGAGCTGTGGTAGAGGATATTGTCATTCGCCCTCAGTTAGGAGATTTGTAAATTTTAAAATTGATGAAATCCGTGGATTCCGAAATAGACGAAACAATCAGGTACTGTGAGTCACTTACAAGCTATCAGCGTCGCAAGTCTTTAGAAGTACAAATAGGAAATGTTCCGCTTGGTGGCCAAAACCCAATTCGGGTTCAGTCTATGACCACCGTAGATACCATGGATACAGAAGGGTCAATAGCACAGTCTGTCAGAATGGTAGAGTCTGGCTGTGAATATGTGCGAATCACAGCACCGAGTATCAAAGAAGCCGAAAATCTTAGACAAATCAGAGATGGATTGAGAGCCAGAGGCATTGATGTTCCTTTGGTTGCTGATATTCATTTTACACCCAATGCGGCCGAACTTGCTGCGCAGATCGTGGAGAAAGTCAGAGTGAACCCGGGGAATTACGCTGACAAAAAGAAGTTTGAGGAGATAGAATATACCGATGTGGCTTACCTGGCCGAATTGAATAGGATAGAGGAAAAATTTACACCTCTCGTCAAAATCTGTAAGGACAACAACACGGCGATGAGGATCGGAACCAATCATGGGTCCCTTTCTGACCGAATCATGAGCCGATATGGAGACACGCCGCTGGGTATGGTGGAGTCTGCACTGGAGTTTATCAGGATTTGCGAAAAGAACGAATTCTACGATCTGGTGATCTCCATGAAGTCTAGTAATCCTCAGGTCATGGTTCAGGCTTACAGATTGTTGGTGCAAAAGCTTCAAGAGGAGGGGTTGAAACCATATCCATTACACCTTGGTGTGACCGAAGCGGGCGAGGCAGAAGATGGACGTATCAAGTCGGCTCTTGGTATCGGAACTCTTCTCGAAGATGGACTCGGTGATACGGTGAGAGTTTCACTCACAGAAGAACCAGAAGTGGAGTCTCCTGTCGGTCAAATACTTGTCGATAGGTTGAATGAGAGATCCGCTCATGCTCCAATAGCCGAGGTTGATCACGACAATTATGACCCATTCAATTATCAAAAAAGAAGAACAGCCGAGGTTGCCAACTTTGGAGGAGGCAATGTGCCCAGAGTAATTGGCGATTTGTCAAGGCAATCAGAAGTCAAGATCGAAGATCTTAAGGCTCTGGGGCATTTTTATTTGCCTGCCCTGGATAAATGGACTATGAATGATCTGGGAGCTGACTATGTGTATTCAGGTACTCATAAAATTAATTTTATGCTCCCTAATGGCCTTCGGGAGATTGTAGATTATGATGTTTGGAAGCACCTTGAAAATAAAGTGGAAGCCCTGCCTTTATTCACAAAAGAGGAGTTTTCGGATGTGGAATTACATGATAATCTTAATTTTATTTCTGCATTCGAAGATCAACTTGACGAAGATTTTCTGAGTAAGCTGGGCAAGCTTTCTAACTGTGTTTTGATACTTAAAACGTCGAATAGACACGCTATGCCGGCCTTGAGAAATGCTTTTTTCAAACTTTCCCTTCACACTAATCAAACTCCTGTCATTGTGGAAAGAACGTATGGAGACATCAACGAAGATGCGATGATGATGTATCCGGCAACAGATGTGGGTGGACTTTTGATTGATGGGTTTGGAGACGGTATAATGTTGAGGAGTGAATCAGTGGCAGATATTTCAACTGTCAAGAAGTACAATGAAATCTCCTTTGGTATTCTCCAGGCCGCACGTACCCGAATCACCAAAACAGAATACATATCTTGCCCATCTTGCGGCAGAACGCTGTTTGATCTACAAGAAACCACAGCTATGATCAGAAAGCGAACCGATCACCTAAAAGGCGTGAAAATTGGGATCATGGGCTGCATAGTCAATGGGCCAGGAGAGATGGCGGATGCTGACTATGGGTATGTCGGATCAGGAAAAGGGAAGATCACTTTGTATAAGGGCAAAGAAGTTATGAAAAGAGGAGTACCTTCAGCTAAGGCTCTGGACGAATTGATAGAGTTGATAAGGGAAGACGGAAACTGGATCGAGCCTAGTGCCGTTGATGTTCATTAAAGAGGTAAGAAATGGAAGAAGAAAAAGATAAAAAGGGCGCAGGTTATTATTTCGATTTTAGAGAAGTACTGACTTATTTTTTTAGAAAAAAAGACCCAAACCGGCCTATCAATACAAGTTTGAAAATGATGCATGGCGTGAACAAGATTTCCATCATCATGTTTTTGATTTGCTTTATTGTAATTGTGTCAAGGTTCATTATGCGGGCTCTATAAGAGTATGAATGTAGAGGAGTTTCGTGAGTATTGCATCAGCAAACCGGGGGTTACTGAAGGCTTTCCCTTTGGTGGAGATACGCTTGTTTTCAAGGTTATGAACAAGATGTTTGCACTCACGGGAGTTGACAGTTTTGAGTTTGTCAACCTCAAGTGTGATCCAGAAGAAGCAATTCGGTTGAGAGAGGAATATGAAGCGGTAAAACCTGGCTATCATATGAATAAGAAGCTTTGGAATTCGGTTTACACAAATCAGGGACTATCTGACGAGCAAATACGAATGTGGGTCGATAACTCTTATGATTTGATTGTAGCCAGCCTTCCCAAGAAGTTGCAGAAGGAACTTTCCGAGCTTCAATAAATCCATTACATCTTCTAGATACGTTGATTGTATAAATACTTTCAACAATGCGCCATCCAATATTCCTATTTATGACATTCAGCCTTTTGTTATTCCTATTATGTTTTTGTTCTGAAAAAACTGAAATTGTACCCATGAGTGACGATAATCCGCAGGAAGAAATGGATACAACTGCAATGGATCAAACAGATACTTTTACATATCTGGCACTTGGTGATTCATACACCATAGGCGAGGCTGTAGCTGTCAGTGATAGGTGGCCCGTGCAGTTGATCGATACCTTGAAAGCCAAGGGGGTTGAAATCGAAACGCCAAAGATCATCGCCAGAACGGGATGGACTACAGATGAGTTGTTGGCTGCAATAGAAAAGGAGCAACTGACAGAAACCTACGACTTGGTTTCACTTTTGATAGGTGTCAACAATCAATACCGGGGCTACCCAGTTTCTCAACAAGAGACGGAGTTTAAAGTACTACTAAATCAAGCCATTCAGTTTGCGGGAGGAGATACATCCAGGGTATTTGTGGTTTCAATACCTGATTATGGAGTAACGCCATTTGGAAAAAATGGTAATCCGGAGAAAATCGCAAAGGAGATAGATGAATATAATGCACTAAACAAGCGTATCGCCGACCTTTATGAAGTCCAATATTTTGATATTACGCCTGGCTCTCGAGAAGCCGAAAACAACCCTGACCTGATTGCCACTGATGGTCTTCATCCTTCGGGCTTAATGTACTCCGAATGGGTCAAATTGATATTTCCTTGGGTATATGACCTTTTAAATGATCAATAACACGAATTTGACCTTATTTAGCGTTTAACTTTTAACAGAGTTAAAATAGTCCTATTTTTAGGGATTATTTGGTTATGCGCCTTTTATGAGGTTTTTTACTGCACTGCTCATTTTCCTAACCGCTTTCACTGCCTGCAAAGACAAAGTCATTTGCCCGGCATTTCAAAGCACTTACATCCTCGACGATTCTGTGAGGTTGGCATATTACTCCTATCTCTGGAAATTAGACGAAGCTGAGCGAACCAGGTACCTCACTAACCTGAAAACCACGTCAATCCCAGTAGATACTACGGCTCAACTGGACTCTACCGCGACTCTCACGGCTTCAATTGCGCCAAAGTCCAATAAAACGGACTATTTCGCTTACGCTGGTCAGTATGTTGTGCCTCAAAGAGAAGTGAAAAAAAGCAAGTACGGGATAGTCAAATATGAGCCTTATTGGTTGAAACTGCATAGAATGAAGACAGCTCCTATGGAGAATGTGCTGACGCCTCCTAAGCCTCAACCTGATCCGATTATGGTTCAGGATACCACGCCTGTGGACGTTGGAGAGATATACGTTTCTGATTTTGGCGACTCACTCGCTACAGATTCTACGGCCGTGGTTTTGGCTGATTCAGATACCTCCAATGTTTCACGACAGGACATTGTTTTGCCTTCGCTTGCGCATTCGGCTTCTGCTGAGAGCAGAAAGGTTGAAACTAAATACTTGTATAGGTATGACCCTAAGGATAAAGCGCTTAATATGGATCAGGACTACTACAACAAGTATTTTGGTGAGTACCTCATTCAAAAACCGCCCAAACCAAAACCTAAGCCCGTTGAAGATGTACTGGCCGACTCTCTCGGCCTGGAAGGAGGAGCCAATGGATTGGCTCCATCTGAAACCGACTCAACCAGCGGAGGTGGGTTCCTAAAGAAAAGAAAAAGACGGAAAAACACGGGTGATGATAGTCTGGACGAGGGCACCTTGCCTGATGAATCTACAACAGAGTCTGAAACCATTGAGCAAGAGGAGCCTGTTTCGGATGAGCCTCAAAATGAAGAACCAAAGAAAGAGGAGCCTGTTTCGGATGAGCCAGAGGATGATGGTTTCTGATCTTAATTGAAATTTTCCTGATAAAAATCATGTTGTGTAAAATAGGTGTCATTTACATGAGTCCGGATAGATTAACTTGCGCCTCGTTAAGCAATTCAAGTTTTTACTTTAACCCTTCAAAATGAATTCTATTATTGACTTCATCAGTCAACCTTGGCCATGGTATGTGGCTGGCCCCATTATATCTTTGGTTATGTTTTCCTTGTTGTTTTTTGGAAACAAGTTTGGGATATCTTCTAATCTCAGAACAGTTTGTTCCATATTAGGTGCTGGCAAGTCTTGTGAGTATTTTGATTTTGACTGGAGAGCTCAAAAGTGGAACCTGGTCTTTGCTTTGGGGATGCTTTTAGGAGGAGCTATTTCTGCATTTTTTCTATCATCGGAAGAGAGCGTACAACTCTCATCTGCCACTATCGAAAGTTTGAAGGGGCTAGGAATTAGCCAGCCGGGTAAAGAAATGGTACCTGAGGAGTTGTTTGGATGGGACTCACTTTTCACTCTCAAAGGCATAATTATGTTGGTTTTAGGAGGCTTTCTTGTTGGGTTTGGTACTCGCTACGGTGGAGGGTGTACGTCTGGTCATGCCATCAGCGGTTTGAGTGATTTGCAATTGCCTTCACTCATAGCTGTTATTGGCTTTTTCATTGGTGGCCTTTTTGTTACATGGTTGGTTCTGCCTTATTTGATCACTCTTTAACCTGTCCGTATGAAGTTTTTTAGATATTTATTTATAGGAATCATTTTTGGAATCACCCTCAGCAAAGCGGAAATCATTTCATGGTACCGAATTTATGAGATGTTTCGGTTCGAGTCATTTCACATGTATGGAGTGATCGGTTCAGCTGTAGTTGTCGGGATAATCATAGTTCAGATAATTAAGCGCACCAATATGAAAACATTCGATGGTAACCCCATCGTGATCGAACCAAAGCAATTGGGGTTCACTCGCTATATCGTCGGAGGAACCATATTTGGCCTTGGGTGGGCCATGACCGGAGCATGTCCCGGTCCACTTTTTATCCTTCTGGGAAATGGGATAGGAGTCATGGCAATCGTGATTTTAGCTGCCATTTTAGGCACCTACACTTATGGCTTATTGAAAGATAAATTGCCACATTAAACATTTTGGTTTATTAAATTTGAATACGACGCTCTACCAATTTTCATAATAGAGTGTCGTATTTAATATGTCAAAAAACACCTACAAGACATTTCTTTTGTTGCTCGTATGTGTTTTGCTATTTGCCCCTGCAAAGGGCCAATTTAGTAGAGCTAGATACTGGAACGAAAACCTTTTGGAGGCCATACGAACGGATGAAGCACGGCCCACGGTTCATGCGCGCAATTTATTCCATATCTCTGCTGCGATGTACGACGCTTGGGCCGCTTATGACACAGAAGCATCTACCTATTTTTTAGGTCAGTCGCACCGTGGGTTTTATATTCCCTTCGATGGGGCAGTTGTGCCTACTGATAAAACTGAAATTGAGCGCAGCAGAGAACTAGCTCTCTGTTATGCAGCTTACCGATTGATTAGACACAGGTTTCAGTTTTCTCCTAACAAAGAGCAGATCTACAGAATGACGGATCAGAATATGAGCCGTGCCGGAATCAGAGCGCCTTTTTTGAAGTCTGTGGATTACAAGGCAGACGGAGCAGCCGCCTTGGGAAATTACATTGCAGAGCAAATTATTGCTTATGGCCTCACCGATGGGTCAAACGAAAGAAATAAATATGAGAACAGACATTACAAGCCGGTCAATCCACCAATATTACCTGAGCGTTCTGGCACAAACGGGCTTGTTTATAGAAACCGCTGGCAGGAATTGCAGTTTGATGAAATAGAGTTTGTCGGTCAGTCCGGTATCAAGACAAATACAAGCATAATTCCATTTCTTAGTCCGGAGTGGGGCATAGTAGCACCTTTTTCGTTGACTGAAAATGACCTGACCATTCATTACAAAGGAGGAGAGGAATACTGGGTTTATCATGATCCTGGCCCTCCAGCATACCTTGATTCTACTTCAGTAGGAGAGGTTAGTGATTATCAGTGGGGTTTTAGTTTGGTTGCTCATTGGTCTTCGCATTTAGACCCATCCGATAGTGTAAAGTGGGATATTTCACCTGCGTCAATAGGAAACATTTCATTCGATCAGTTTCCTAAAACTCATGATGAGCTAAGAGATTTTTATGATTTAGAAAATGGTGGGGACATAGGAACTGGTTATGATATCAACCCTAAAACAAGTCTTCCTTATGAACCTCAAATCGTTCCCCGTGGCGATTATGCCCGTGTTTTAGCCGAGTTTTGGGCAGATGGGCCACACTCAGAAACACCACCAGGTCATTGGTTCACACTCCTCAACTACGTCAGTTACCACCCGGAGCAACAAAAACAGTTTAAAGGAACGGAACCCATGAATCAACTGGAATGGGATGTGAAAGCTTACTTTGTCCTGGGTGGAGCCATGCATGATGCGGCCATTAGCGTTTGGGGGATCAAGGGGTATTACGATTATATTCGGCCTATCTCGGCGATTAGAGGAATGTGTGAGCTAGGTCAGAGTACCGATCCTTCCATGCAGCGATATGACCCTCAGGGCATCCCATTGGATTCAGGGTTTATTCAACTTTCAAGAAATAATCCATCATTGCTGAATCTCCCATCCATTAAAAGCTGGCGTGTGGTGGACTCGTTTGATCAAACAGGTGGAGTTGATTGGATCTATGGAGAAAATTGGATGCCCTATCAGCGGCCATCTTTTGTTACCCCTCCATTTGCAGGTTATGTTTCAGGTCATTCTACGTTCTCAAGAGCCGCCGCTAAGGTGTTGACGCTTTTTACCGGTGATGAGTATTTTCCTGGAGGAATGGGGGAGTTTGTGGCCGAGAAAAATGAGTTTTTAGTATTCGAAGAAGGGCCAAGAACAGACATCATATTGCAATGGGCGAAATACAGTGATGCCTCAGATCAGTGTAGTTTGTCACGTATATGGGGAGGGATACACCCTCCAGTAGATGACATACCAGGCAGAATAATCGGTGAAGAAATAGGGATTGAAGCTTTCGATTTTGCTGATACATTTTTCAAAGGAGAAGTAAAGGCGGCAGAGCAACCCAAAAAAGCTTCTCGATTTGTGGCTGGTCCAAATCCTGTGCAGCGAGGTGATGAACTGACTGTCTTTACCAAAAAGTATGATGAGTTGACCAAGAGACTGATTCTCTATGATAACAACGGTAGGATTGTATTCAAGAAGGTGTTTTCATTTCGCTCAGAACTGAGCATAGATACGTCAGAGCTAAACCAAGGACTTTACGTCCTGGTTATAGACTCCAACAAATATCGGGAAGAACTTAAAATTGCGGTGAACTGACCCGTTGCGATTAGCTGAAAAAATCATTGTTATTGCTTTTCTCAGCTAATCGGTACTTCTTGAAACCAAGAAGTACCAATGTTGCTGAAAGTACAATAAAAACGGCGGTGGAAATGATTCTTTTCAACACTTTGTAAAGCTAGAAACATCCTCACCTCAGGACAATACCACATTTAGGGTATTTATTCATTCTATTATCCGATTGGATTACCAGGGTTATTTATTTAGAATGAATTTGACCTTGTAAGCTCCCACTTGCATGATATAGACTTCATTGATGTTCAACGAATGAATAATTTGAGCGCTGTTATTTTGAAACATGATTTCTTCCGAATAAACCAATTGTCCAGTGAGATTATGAACAGCAACATCTTGAGGGCCATTGAGGTTTGCCTGGATGGAGATTCCATTTGGCGTGCCATAGACGGTGAGATCTTTGGTTTGCTTCTTGCTATTTCCAAGAGTCTCTTTAAGAGAAAATTGGAGTTCAAAGCGCTTATAAGCACCACTTGTTGATTCCTCAAAGGAGTAGGCATTATTTTCATTCAGTAAGATATTTTTGTCCATTTCTGTATCTATCAGTGTCACCAAATATTGGTCAAGAAGGTCCTGCGTATCTACAACCTCTATGGCATAGGATCCGCCCTGAGCCAATTCGTAACCTAGCAAAACAGACATTTTTCCAGTCTCATTCTGCACAAACGGGATTCCCTGAATGACGTAGTGTTCCGAATCTATGAAAGAATAAAAAGACGTTTCAGCGTCTCTAGAAAGCCTTAATGCATCAATGCCATTATCTCTGCCTGCCGTGGCAGTTTCGGACATGCCCACCAGGATTTCCTGTGCGTAGTTGCCGTTTGACAGAGCCAACTTAATGGTAGATCGACTTGTCTCAAGTTTCCGGTAGTGATTTGCATCGGAGTTCGCACCGGCGGTAGTCACTTGCATGTCAGAGGTGAATTGCACATCGCCAGTCTCACTTGTATTGACAAAGAAACCCTGAAGAGAGGTGATATATCCATTTTCTGCGGCGGTGGTGCCCTGGTTTCCATTGATACCATCACCCAGGTCGTATATCGTACCGACAGTTCCCATACCATTTGTGGTTATGTAATCACCGCCTCTGTCATTACCAAAATTTTGACCGCCATCATCCCAGAAGTACACCGTACCATCGAGGATGGAACTATTTTGAGTATTGGCCAGAAAGGACTCAATCGAAATGGCAGCCGCATATGGGTTGGCAATCAAATTGAATCCATCCAGAGCATTAGTAACCATGATACTTTTCGTTCCCGTATTAGGAGAGCCAGTGAGTGTTACAACTGGAGATGCTGCATCAAACCCAACAAAATATCCTTTACAAGGCAGCATCATCCCAGTGGGAACTGTGAAATTTTCATTCGGCTCAAAATACTCGTAGAGGTAGTCGGCCTGCAGATCATTTACCACTGCGCCTGTGACCGGAGTACCAACGATGCTGTAACCGCCACTTCCGGTAGTATTTCTTTCAACCGCTAATAAACCATCTCCGGAATGAGTGCCCAAAATGGCCAATGAGCCGCCAGATTCCACAGTTACTGTTACCCCATCTGCGATATCTATATCGTTTACGCTGGCATCAGCATCAATTACAGGATCGTTATCGGTGGTTGGAATGCTCACATCAACCAAATAGGTAGGCACTGCGCCACCTGACCAGTTATCTGGATTTGACCATGATGAGCCTTCAGACCCATCCCAAATAGCACCTGTGGTACTTGAATGGGCACCAGCAACCCGAAAGCCGAAATGATCATTTCCTCGATCTTCTTCATCTGAAAACCTGATAGCTGATTGTAAGGTAGCCTCATGGTAATTCCATGAGCCACCACGCCAACATCTGAGTGTTGAACTCGGGTCTTCTATCAACGGGTCGGTAACGGCATCAGTGGAATATGGCTCCTCATAATTGTCTGCAATCCACTCCCAGCAATTTCCTGCCATATTATACAATCCAAAAGGGTTTGCGGTACCACTGATGGCAGAACGTACATGACCAGTTGCAGTGGGGAGATCATCCTGATTCCAATTGGCATCTGCCACATCAGAGCCATCATGGACGGCATAGTTGTAATTTTGTCCGGCCTTGGCGGCATTTTCCCATTGTGCCTCAGTAGGTAAAGTCAGGTCATAATAATCCGCAAATGCCCAGGCACCCCACCAACGAACGAAGGTTACGGGCCACTCACTCACTGTTTGCAAATCTGGAAGTTTTGTGGCTGCAGCAGGGTTGTTTTCTGTCCAACCTTCCAGTTCATCCGAAAGGTTTTGACCGGCACCACTCCAATCATCAAAATCATTCAAAATGGGACCTTCGAACTGACCGGTATTCGTTTCACTATAATCCTGATAGTCGCATATGTCTTCCCAATGAAAATCGTTTACATCATGGGGATCTTTGACGTAAAAGACATCATTCACATCGTCAAAACCTATATAAGAGATATTAAGCGGGTTTTCTGGCTCGACTTCACCAGTGAAAGAGTTTCCATCGGCATTATTCTCATGATCTTTGAGTACCCTGATGCCGTCCAGGTTGTAGAGGACTTTTCCGTCATAAGCAGATGTAGAGGTTCCCTGAACCAAACTTAATCCGTTATCCGGTCCGGAAGTTCCTGTAACGATTTCCACCAGGCCATCGGCAAACGCAGCGGTTAGGAATTCAGCATATTGACTATTGGTGATTTCGGCCTCACTTAGGCTGTATGCAGTTAGGGTTACCTGGTGCTCCGGAGCTGCAGCTTTCTGTTCGGGGGACCCGGTAAGTGAATTATTGCCCATGGTGAAAGTGCCTCCGGGAATATCTTTCATGACAATTCCAGTTGGCAAAGATTGGGCATTCAAAAAAACAGTAAAAAGTAAGGATAATGAGGTGAATAAGATTGATTTCATGATTGGGTTGAGGTTTGGTGAATTTAATTACCTAAATATACAGAGATCTTTAAAATCACTCTGAAGCTCAGGCAACCCTTGCATTCATTTGATGTCTGTGGTTATCAAATGAATGAATAGCAGCACCCTATGTCGGCATAAACCTGACTCGACACAAACCTTGAATAGAAAACAATAAACCCTGTCTAATCACCACTCAGTCCCTTTTTAGGTTATAGAGATGATAAAACAGGGCATGGAGTCTCCTCATTTAAAGAGGTTTTAATCCATTAATTATACCACTACGTTCACAATCTTGTTGGGCACGATGATCATCTTCTTAGGAGGCTTGCCTTCCAGCCATTTTTGTACTGCCTCGTTTTCAAGCACCGTTTTTTCCATTTCGTCTTTTGGCGTATCCACACTAAAAGAAATCTTGGCTCTCATCTTGCCATTGATCATGATCGGGTACTCCTTGCTTTCTTCTTTCAGGTACTTTTCGTCAAAAGCTGGGAAAGCAGCATCGAATACTGTGTCACTGTGACCTAGCTGATTCCAGAGTTCTTCTGCAATGTGTGGGGCATAAGGAGCGAGCAAAACAACGAATGGCTCAAGAATCGCTTTCTTGTTGCACTTGAGCGACCCCAGCTCATTGGTGGCGATCATGAAGTTACTTACAGAGGTGTTGAGCGAAAGCCTCGCTACATCATCCTCAATTTTCTTGATAGTACCATGAAGCACTTTCAGCTCTTCAGCCGAAGGCTCACCGTCAGAAACAGAGAAGGCTCCATTCTTATCGTAAAACAGTGACCAGAACTTCCTTAAGAACTTGAAAACACCTTCTATGCCATTGGTATTCCACGGCTTACTTGCCTCAATAGGCCCGAGGAACATTTCGTACATCCGTAAAGTGTCTGCACCGTATTTTTCTACAAGCTCATCTGGATTCACCACGTTGTACTTCGACTTTGACATTTTTTCTACTTCCCAGCCGCAGATGAACTTTCCATCTTCCAGGATAAATTCTGCGTCCAAAGCATCTGAACGAAACTTTTTGAAGGCTTCAATGTCTAGCACATCATCTTTGACGATGTTTACATCAACGTGTACTGGATAGCTGTCAAAGTCTTTTCTTAAGCCGAAAGAAACATATTTGTTTTCATTTTTGACTCTATAAACAAAGTTAGACCTACCCTGAATCATTCCCTGGTTTACCAACTTCTTCGCATACTCATCTACTTTGATGTAGCCCATGTCGTAGAGGAACTTGGTCCAGAAGCGAGAGTAGAGCAGGTGGCCCGTGGCATGCTCGGAACCTCCTATGTAGAAGTCCACATCCTGCCAGTATTCGAGCGCTTCCTTGCCGCAGAACTCTTTATCGTTTTGCGGATCCATATATCGGAAGAAATACCAGCTTGACCCTGCCCAGCCAGGCATGGTGGTCAACTCATACGGATGCCCGTCTGCGGTGTTGAAACCTTCGGCACGGCCCAACGGAGGCTCACCATCTTCCGTAGGTAAAAACTTGTCAACTTCGGGTAGATTTAGCGGAAGCTGATCATCTTCCAATAGGTGAGGAACACCATCTTTGTAATAGACAGGAAATGGCTCTCCCCAATATCGCTGACGACCGTAAATGGCGTCTCTTATCTTGTAATTGACTTTACTTGAGCCAATTCCTCTTTCCTCCAAAAACTGGTTTGCCTTTGCTGTGGCTTCTTCATAATTCAAGCCGTTGAGGATTCCTGAGTTGATGTATTTTCCTTCCTTCGTGGCGTCCGCTTCTGTGTCAGAAACTTTCTGAGCATCCAGTATCAATGGTTTTTCCAAACCGAAGTGGGTAGCAAAATCAAAGTCCCTTTGGTCGCCACTTGGAACGGCCATTACCGCACCTGTGCCATACCCCGCCAATACATAATCAGCGATATAGATAGGCACCTTTTCATCATTGAAAGGGTTGATTACATAGCTGCCAGTGAAAGCACCGGAAACTGTTTTGACATCACTCATACGATCCCGCTCAGATCTGTTTTTGGCGGCATCCACATACTTTTCTACTTCCTCTTTCTGATCAGCGGTAGTCAGCTCGGGCACGTACTCATGCTCTGGGGCTATCACCATGAATGTCACACCGTAGATGGTATCAACCCTGGTCGTGAATACTTTGATCTTCTTGTCAGAATTCTCTACAGCAAACTCCACTTCCGAACCGTAAGATTTACCTATCCAGTTGCGCTGCATTTCCTTGATGGGGTCTGGCCAGTCCAGAGTGTCAAGCCCAGTCAAAAGCCTGTCTGCATATGCAGTGATACGCATGTTCCACTGCGGCATGGTTTTCTTGATCACCGGATGACCGCCACGCTCTGAGAAGCCGTCTTTCACTTCGTCGTTAGAAAGCACCGTTCCCAATGCAGGACACCAGTTTACGGTAGTTTCTGCAATAAAAGTCAAGCGATACTTGAGAAGCATTTTCTGCTGCTCTGTCTCAGACCAGGCTGTCCATTCATCTGCTGAGAAAGCCGGAGTGTCATCATCACAGGCGGCATTTACACCAGCATTTCCTGAAGTCTCAAACTTTTCAATTAAAGTGTCAATGTGCTCTGCTTTATCTGTATCGTTGTTGTACCAGCTATTAAATATTTGCTTGAAAATCCACTGCGTCCATTTGTAGTATGATGGCTCGCTCGTTCTGAATTCACGAGACCAGTCAAAGCAGAATCCCAGTTTCGTCAATTGCTCTTTGTATCGAGCTATGTTTTCGTCAGTGGTTTTAGCCGGGTGCTGACCCGTTTGAATGGCATATTGTTCGGCAGGCAAGCCAAAGGCATCAAATCCCATAGGATGCAATACATTAAATCCTTTAAGGCGCTTGTATCGCGAAATAATGTCCGTTGCTATATAGCCCAGTGGATGGCCGACATGCAGCCCTGCGCCAGAAGGGTAAGGAAACATATCCAGTACATAGTACTTAGGCTTATCTTTATTTATTTCTACTCGATAGGTCTGGTTTTTTGTCCAGTTATCCTGCCATTTTGATTCGATGTTCGAGTGATTGTATTCTGCCATTTCGGGTCTGATGATTTTTTAAGAGGGGCAAAGGTAAAAGATGAGGAATATTTTGATCAACTAAGAGAAACCTTTTATCTGAGACCATGTCATTAGGTCAGATTAACATTACAAAAAATGAAAAAATCAGGACTCTCAATATTTGTTTTACTTGGTTCGGTAATCATTGCTACAGCGCAGGATGCGGACTCTCTGAAGACAACACAATCAAAGCCAGTAGTTGTTGAACAAGCGGATACCACTTCCGTGATAAAAGAAGAAACTGTAGCTCAGCCTGCAGCTACTCCAATGGTCAGCGATAGTTTGCCTGCACTGCCACCAGTAGAAGAGCCAGTGAGCACCACACCACGGATCATATACTATCAGGACTCCAAACCGGATTATAAAGACAAGCGCAATGATGTTAAAACACTTTCAGGTTCTATGAATCACAGTGGGGGATTCTTTGGGGCATCATTCCGAGCTTCTGAGTTTAATAGCGAAACAGCAGTTTTGGCTGGTTTTCGCACAGGGTGGATTGTGAACAGAACTGTGGGTATTGGAGTAGAGGGGCACGGTATAATCCCTACTGCCAAGTTTGACGGTATAGATCCGGACAGAAGCACTGTGCTGCTCGGAGGATATGGAGGTATGTTTATGGAGTTTATCTTATTCTCCAACCAGGTAGTGCATATCACATTTCCGATTGCTGGTGGTGCCGGATGGCTGGGGTATCACATCGACTGGGAAGAAGACCGCATCAATGATCCTAATTTTAACACGACAAATGGTATTGTAGATCAGGATGTGTTTTGGTATGTAGAGCCGGGGGCTAGTTTGGAAATGAACGTTTCCAGATCATTCAGGATAGCCTTTGGAGTGAGTAAAAGATTCACTCAGGATTTTGAACTGATCAACACCAGCAGCAGCGATTTTGAAAACCTCAACTTCTTTATGACGCTGAAGCTGGGTAAGTTTTAAGAGGTCTGCTTTAAAATATTACTGTGGCAGTGATGCCAGACAAAAGCCTTCCTAATGGGGAGGCTTTTGTTTATTCAATATATGAGACTGTGGAAGGGAAAAGTACCAGGCCACTAGGACGATGTTTCAAGTTTTTTAGTGTCTTTGAAAATTTCTTCATTATCGGTGAAAAATTCCTTGGGCTGATAATCTTCTGACATCTTTTCTTGATAGGAATTATACCAAAGAACCTTAACCAAGATGTCTGCTACAATTCGTTTCGGCTTACCATTTTTTTCATAAAAAAGGTTTTGGGTTTCATTCTTCTTTGTGCCTCTAATAACGAATGCGGGAGAGGTGTGGGTCATGGCAATTTTAAATTGTTCTCCTACTGTTGATGCTTTTGAATTCTTGAATTTTTTTCTTTTTTCAAGCTTATAAGTTTTGAAAAACACTCGCTTTCCGTATTCAAAATCGGTAACAGTTAAACCTAGTGTTTCTTCTTTTAAAGTTTGATTTTCATCATTGGGCAATCCTTGGTTATGAAATATGAGCTTGTCATCACTTAACTCTAATAGCATAGAGTGGTACAGGAGTTTTTCTTCAAACAGGGAACGTTGCTGATTGAAATAGACACAAAGGTATTTTACTTTATCTGCTGTTTGCTCTCCGGTTTCTGGGCTGTAAAGTTGCTTTTTTTCTTCTATATGCAGCTCTTTGATACACATAAAAGGAGGTATATGACTGATATGGTAATCTATTAAGCCATTTTCCTGAAAAGATAAAGGATGTGTTTTGAGAGTTACAATAGTCCCTATTTTGAAATATTCAAACTGCTCTTTAGAACTAGATTCTTTTGTGGACATGATTGCGGTAAATGTTTTAGTTTTCGACCTAATTTAATACATTTATGGCATTACAGAGAAGTTCTTTACATGTGATGGTGACAACAACTGGAACCGTGGTGAGTAAAATCCAATCAATCAGACTGCTTTGCAGGATAATAAATACGTAGATTGATTTCTGAGTGCCAAGATCATGAAAATTCGCAACCATTGCAATGTTTCCGAATTTTCATCTAAGATAGATGCTGATACTTCTATCAGGTCTTGTAGTCTATGGACAATTTGTCTGGGTTTGAATGTATTCTTCATTTGAATCTGAGTTTAAGTGTTCTATAGATATATAGCAATAAACGTAAAACTGAAAAGTGAACCGAGAATTCGGTTTGTGGTTCAGCCAGTTTATCTGGTGTTAAGCATTATCAATAAACTAGCTTTGGGAACTTCTCTGTTTTACTGCTTTTATATGATATCTGAAATAAAGAAGAAGGACTGGTTTAAAGACAGGGGTTATTTACACCTTACCAATAGGATTAACCTGTCAGAAAGGCCTAAGGTCTTTTCATATCTAACCAACTCTGACAAGATTGCAAGACATAAATTCTCACCTTTTATTTTCAGAACGATTAAAAACCGGAGATACAAATTCTCCAAAGATTTAGGTCGAAGGTCCCACAAAACAATTGATGAAAATGGTGATTATATCTCGAATGCTAAAATTCGGCCTATTATGTATGCCACACATATAGATAGTCATATCTATAGCTATTATTCAAAAGAGATTATACAGCCACTGTACGAAAAGGAGCTTAGTAAAAATGATAGGCTCAATGAAAGCATAACGGCATACCGTCAAATTGTGACTTTAGACGGAGAAAGATTTAAGTTTAATGTGGATTTTGCAAAAGAGGGTTTTGATGAGATTAAGTTGCGAGGAAACTGTGGGGTTTTGGCGTTTGATATCAAAAACTTCTTCCCCAGTCTTGATCACAAAAAGCTTAAGTTGATTTGGGCCTCACTTTTGGGTTGTAATACACTTCCTAAAGACCATTACAATATCTACAAATCAATTACCCGATTTAGTTATTTTTATTTCGATGATTTACGGCAAAGAAAGAATGGTAATCTTGATGAAAAGCAGATAGCTCATCTTAAGAATGTGGGCAAATTTCAGCTTTTTGAATCTGTTAAAGATTTTGTTAACTCCGATATTCAAGTCTATAAAAATCAGAAAAAAACAAACGGTAAAATAGCAGGTATACCTCAAGGTTTACCAATAAGTGCAATGCTAGCTAATCTGTATATGCTTCCCTTTGATCAACTTGTTATCCAAGAACTTGTAAATGACAAAGGCTGCTACTATAGAAGATATTCAGATGATTTAATTATTGTTTGTGAAGAAAGTCTAGTTGAGGAAATAGCGAAGTTCATTCATAAAGCAATAGAGGAAATTAACTTGGTTATAGAGCCTAGTAAGACCGAAAGATACATTTTCAAAACGGAAAAGGAGGACTTGAGGTGTTTTAAAGTAGCTGATGATAATTTGGTGCCTAATTCTTACCTTCTCTACTTGGGCTTTGAATTTTATGGTTTTAAAACTTTACTTAAGGCCTCCAATATTTCTGAGTTTTACAGAGAAATGAAAGAGAGTATTAGGATCAAGCGTAGAAGGATAGATTCGGCTAAAATCAAGTATCTAACTGATAATGAAACCCTATATAAGCGTAAAATCTACCGTCTTTTTACCTATCGAGGTAGAGCCAGATATAAGCGATATTTACCAGCAAAAAGGATTTCTCACAATGGGGTAAAATTGACTGTTGTGAGTACGGCAAGAAGATACCGCGGTAATTTCATCAAATACGCGTATAAAGCTTCTGATATTCTAAATGCTCCTGAAATTAGGAGACAAGTAAGAAGACACAATTTAATTCTGAAAAATTACCTTCATAGAAATCAATTATCTTGAAGGATTCCGGATATTAGTAAAGTGTATTTAGCGCTCAATTGTAACAATATTGAATTGATATGAACGAAATCATTTGCCCTCATTGCAAAAAGGCTTTTAAAGTAGATGAAGCTGGATACGCAGATATTCTTAAGCAAGTACGTGATCACCAGTTTGAAGAAGATATCAACCAAAGGCTTAAATATGCTGAGCAAGAGAAAAACAGTGCAGTGGAGCTGGCAACCGAGAAGGTAAAGAGTGCGCTAGAAAAGTCCCTTGCACAAAAGGACAATGAGATCTCGGAATTGAAAGCACGAAGTGAAGCTGAACTGTCTAAGAGGTTATCTGAAAAGGAGAGTGAACTATCTGCACTGAAGTCAAAAATTGAAAATGCTGAAACGCAGAAACGATTAGAAGTTTCAGAGGCGGTGAGGGTGATTGAAAGAGAGCGAGATAACCTTGCCAATGATTTGAAATCCAAGGAGACGGAAAAGCAATTACTTGAAAACTCATTAAAAGAAAAGTTTGCAGCTGAACTGAAGACTAAAGATGATATCATAAGGCTAAAGGATGAAGAAATAGAGCTTAGAAAGGACATGAAGCTGAGATTGTCTACCAAAATGTTGGGAGAAACGCTTGAGCAGCATTGTGAAACTGAGTTTAACAAACTCCGCTCTACTGCCTTCCAGAAGGCCTATTTTGAAAAAGATAATGATGCCAGATATGGAAGTAAGGGTGACTATATATACAAGGAACAAGATGATGCTGGTAATGAAGTCATTTCTATCATGTTCGAAATGAAGAATGAAGGTGATGAGACCGCCACCAAAAAGAAGAACGAAGACTTTTTCAAAGAGCTTGATAAAGACAGGACGGAGAAGAAATGTGAATATGCGGTGTTGGTTTCGCTCTTAGAAGCAGATAACGAATTCTACAATCAGGGGATTGTAGATGTCTCTCATAAGTACCCTAAGATGTATGTGGTGCGACCGCAATTCTTTATTCCAATCATAACCCTACTGCGGAATGCCGCCATGAACTCTATGGCTTATAAGGCCGAGCTCAATATGATCAGGAACCAAAACATTGATATTACCAACTTTGAAGATAAGATAAATACCTTCAAAGAAGGGTTTGCGAGGAATTATGATTTGGCGAGCCGTAAATTCAAAACGGCTATAGAAGAAATAGACAAAACAATCAGTCATCTTCAAAAGACCAAAGAAGCCTTGCTATCCTCTGAAAACAATTTAAGGTTGGCAAATAATAAGGCAGATGATCTTACTATAAAGAAGCTGACTCATGGCAATCCGACCATGAAAGCCAAATTTGATGAGCTTTCGGGAGAATAATTAGAGCAATGAATCATTTCTCCAAAATGATAAAACCATCAGTCATCCAAAACATGCCTATGAATTGGAGAAAACATAGCTGTAAATTGCTGTAGCAAAGTTGTAAACCTCGCCATACCGTGCCTAAACCTACTACTATCAAGTTTGTTATCGCTCTTCTTGAGTCCAAGATTGCATTCTATATTATATGTATTGTATTTATGGCCTGGGTATTGCACATGCGCCCTGATCTTGCTGAAAATTCAGGTCTTGACCTTAGGGTTCGGGCATTTATCAAAGGAGCCGCAGATGGTCTGATAGAAATGAGTAAACTGGAAGATGCCTACAATAAGGAGCCAAGTTATGCGGTCAACTTTATTGCGGTGGGTTATGTGTTCGTTCTGATTCGTTCTGCTATTGTATTGTTTTTTCTTCTGAAGAGAAGAAGGGTCGCCTTTTGGGTAGCATTTGTTGTGGATGCCCTGCTCACGATGAAGAGTGGATTCCCAGTTTTCAGCATTATCATCTTAGCGATCATGTACACCAAATCAGCTCGGGATTTCTTCAAATCAATGCAAATTAAAAATTAGGCTACAGCCCTGGCTGCCTATGTTCGAAGGTATGATTGAGTGACTTCAGAATGTAGAGTTGGGAGTGGCTAAGATTCCCTTCGGGAATGACCTTCGGGTCGAAAAATATCTTATCGCAACAGTCACTCCCGCAGGGAGTCTTATACTTAAAGGAGATTTTTCAGGAGTAGATAAGATTTCCTGCGGGAATGACTTCAGTATGTTTCGTTCCTCCACACCCGTGGAATGACGTTAAATCCCTAAAACCCCTTTATCGCCTTCAGCGCTTCAGATATATGCTGATTTATCATGATGGAAGAGGAAAACTTCAGACAGAGTTTTCCTTCATTGTTAAAAACGAAAGTCTCTCGGCCTGGCAGCAATCCAAATAATCTTCTTTTCACCTTAAATGCCTTTGCTGCTTCTTGTCGCTGGTCGCTGAGCAGGGTGAAGTTCAGTCGGTGTTTTTTGATAAACTTCTGGTGTGATTGCACTGAGTCGGAACTGATACCTACGACATTGGCACCAGCTGCCTCAAAATCTTCATACCTGTCTCGAAATGAGCAGGCTTCCGCCGTGCAGCCCGGTGTTTCATCTTTTGGATAGAAATAAACCACCAATGGGTTGCCGAGGTATTGATCAAGGTTTACCTGTTCGTTATCCTGGTTTTTCAGCGTAAGCGAAGGCAATGGGCTGCCTATTGCAAGTGTTTCGTCCATACTGAGATAAACTAAGGTTTGGTTTTCTTGTTTGAGTTAATCAATAATATTGGGAGCAGTGTCAGGTCTATCACCAAAGCGGAGGTCAGTGCCAGGCAAAGGAACAGCCCCAAATAAAACGACGCTCCGAATGATGAGAATAGAAAAGTGCTGAAGCCAGCCAGAATGATCATAGTCGTCATGATGATGGCGCTACCAGCGGTATTGAAGGTTTTGATTAATCTGTAAATCGAGGATTTACTTTTTTGATTGTTGTAGATACTCACAAAATGAATACTGTCGTCCACTGCTATTCCAAAAGAAACGGCAAAAATGATAGATGTCGTAAGTTTTAATGAAATCCCGGCAAAACCCATAAAACCTGCCGTGATCAGCAGAGGTATGATATTTGGAATAAGGCTGATTAGCATTATTTTGAATGATTTGAAATAAATACCTAAAACAAGAGACACGAGAACCACTGCGATGAGAAGCCCTTTGAGTAGGTTTTTGGACAACAGTTCGTGGCTCTTGTCAATGAGATATGTAGTGCCTGTGAGTCGGTACTTGATGACCTCCAGGTTAATATTCGCATCGATAAAGTCAATCAATGCATGGTTGCGCTTTATAGTCTCATGGGAGCCGAGTTCAGGTATAAATCCGATTATTCGACCATAGTTTGTTTTAAGATCCGTTGTGTTTTGGATGCTGCTATCCGCGTTGATCAGCGGACGGGCAGACCTTAATACTTTCTCGTAATTGGCGTCTGGAAAAGTAAAATGTTGTGCGTTTCCTCCGTTCACCATTTGGTTGCTGTATTTCAGCAGGCCCACCGCGGACCAGGATCTGCCCAGCGGGTAATCTTTTTCTAAATAATGCTGCAGTTTGTTTACTTCTGCCATCACATTCTTGTCAAGAATGTTGGCATTCGTGTCTGTTGGCCAATAGGCAATTTCCCAGGGCTTAAAACCAAAGTATTCATCCTCAGTGAAGTGAAAATCGTCTTTAACTTCAGAGCTTTTAGGCAAATCTTCGAGTAGGTAAGCGTCTGTTTTAAGTAATAAAACACCTCCAAGGGAAATGACAATTAGAAGACCTGACCCGATCAAAACTGTGCGTTGATTTCTTAGCAGCAGGCAGGTCAATTGTTTGTAGCTGATTCCCATGTGCTCGGGGATGTCTCCACGCATGATTAGCAGTGGGCCAAAAAGAAATGTGACAACAAAGGCTACAATAACTCCTATGCCGGCAAAAATCCCGAGTAATTGAACTGGCTCAGTAGTGATTGTCAAAAGACTGAAGAACCCTATGGCCGTAGTGACGGAGGTGAGGACAGTAGCAATGAAGACTTTCTTTATCGCGTTTTGCATTCGTTCGGTTCGCGATGCACCAGTTCTTTTCCTGTAGGCATTCATCAGGTGAATGGTGTCTGACGTAGAAACAAACAATATAATTGGCGGAATCAGCGAGCCGAGTATGGTGATTTGTTACCGGTGGCAGCCATGAGGCCAAGTAGCCAAACAAGACTGGTAAGACTGACCATATAGGGGAGTAGTGCCAACCTAAACGACCGGAAAATGATGATGAGAATACAGAAGCTGATCATCAGAGCCAACACAATGAAGAGAACAAAATCCTCCTGAATGAGCCGGACGAACTCATCTTGTGCCGTTAGTTTGCCTACTATTCTATAATTTTTAAAATCGTGTTTTTGCAGTGCCTGGTCCAGGCTAGTTACCAGTTGAGTGCCTTCCTCTGGGTGCAAAAAATGATCGTGGCTGATTTGGATGAGGAGCGAACCGCCTGTAGACCCAAATAAACCAGCGTAAAATGGATGTTTGTATATTCTGGCGCTATCTTCGGCTAGTTTGTATTGGTCTCCCGGGTGCAAAACAGGTACTGATATGAGACCGGTGGGAGTAGATATAAGCTGTGTCAGATCGATAGGTGAAACAATGCTGTTGATGCCGTCAAGAACTTTGATCTGTTCGGATAGCTGATGGATTTGATTTAGAAAATCAGTTTCGAAAATAGCCTCATTTTCTATGATCAGCAGAAGAAAATCATTGTCATACCCGAAGTGTTCCTTATGACTTTCGTAAAAGGCGATATCAGGATCATCGGTAGGAAAGAATTTTTCAAACTCAAAATCAGGTTTTAGGAATTTGATTTGATATCCGAAGAAGGCCGTCAGACACAACCAGAGCAATACAAGAATTGCCCGAAAAGATTTTCGATCCAATTGATGGCAATACTTGGCTATTAGCGAGTTCAGAGTATGAGCTTTTCTTTAATTTAGCAATACTAACGATTCAAGGAAATACTATGAAGCAATACCTCAATTTGATGCAGCACATTTTAGATAATGGTGCCACCAAAAGCGACCGTACCGGAACGGGAACTAAAAGCGTGTTTGGCTATCAGATGAGGTTTGATCTGTCGGAGGGTTTTCCACTTGTGACAACCAAGAAGACACACTTGAAATCTATCGTGCATGAGCTTTTGTGGTTTTTACAGGGCGACACTAACATTCGCTATCTGGTGGAAAATGGCGTGAATATTTGGAACGAATGGCCTTTTCAAAACTATCTCAATGAAAATGGATTAGCAGATACTTTTCCCAAGTATTCTGATGAATGGAAAGCCGAGTTGGCCAAGTTCAAAGAAAATATCAAGACCGATCAGGCTTTCGCAGCAAAGTGGGGAGAGCTAGGCCCTGTTTACGGAAAACAATGGAGGGATTTTGAAGGAGTAGACCAGATATCTCAATTGATTGAAGACATCAAGGCCAAGCCGGACTCTCGTCGACTCTTGGTTTCAGCCTGGAACCCAAAGGATATCCCCGTCATGGCCAAATCTGGACTTCCTCCGTGCCACAGTTTGTTTCAGTTTTATGTGGCAGATGGCAAGCTTTCGTGTCAGCTATATCAGCGTAGCGCAGATGTCTTTTTAGGTGTTCCGTTCAATATTGCATCTTATGCACTTCTAACTATGATGATCGCGCAGGTATGCGATTTAGGTTATGGGGATTTTGTGCACACGTTGGGCGATGCACATCTCTATTCCAATCATTTTGAGCAGGCGGAGCTGCAGCTTTCGCGTACACCAAAGGCACTTCCCACTATGAAAATCAACCCGGAAATTAAGGATATTTTTTCGTTTACGTATGAAGATTTCACCCTTGAAAACTATGATCCCGATCCGGCAATAAAAGCGGCTGTGGCGGTCTAAGATATTAAGGTATCGAAATTCGTTTTTACCCGTATAAGAGAACAGAACCTTGTTGTTATCATGAGTTAATTCGATCTCACATTCATTTTGTCCAACCCAATCTTGTTCTATGCCTAAGCACCTCTTAACCCTCTTGCTGGGGGTTGCAATTTCGTTTAGTAGCTTTTCCCAAGCTGACTCTGTTTACATTCTTGGCCTGCAAGAATGTGTGGATATTGCCATCAGAAATAACACGACTGTAAAACGCAGTTTGCTCTTGTCGGAGAATGCCAAAATAAACTACAATCAGGCTCGTGCTTCTCAGCTGCCAACTTTGAATGTTGGCGGAAGCTACGGATACAACTGGGGACGTTCTATTGACCCTACTACCAACCAGTTCGTGGCGCAAGAAATCAATTTTACCGGAGTGAATGGAAGTGCTAGTATGGTTGTTTTCAATTGGTTCAGATTGGCCAATACTGTCAAGCAAAACAGTATACTGTTGCAATCATCACAATACGATGCTGAGAAGGCGAAGAATGATATTTCACTCAATATTGCTACTTTTTATCTCAATGTGATCTTCAATAAAGAATTAGTAGAAACAGCTGAGTATCAGCTGGAGAACAGTCAAAAGCAACTGGACAGAACAAAGAAACTGGTGGAGTCGGGATCATTGCCACGTACCAATGAATTGGAGTTGATTTCGCAGGTGGCGAGTAATGAGGTGAATCTGATCACGGCTCAAAATAATTTGAATCTGGCTTTACTAAACCTGAAACAAGGCATGATGATGCCTTCATCTCAGAAAATTGATATCATTATTCCTGAAATTAAAATAGGGGCAGGGGCTGAGAGTTTGGCGCCTGTAGATGAGGTGTATAATGATGCCCTGAGCAATATGCCAGAGATCAAAAGTGCAGAGCTTCAGGTGAAAGGGGCTGAATACGGAATAGAAGTAGCCAGGTCGGGTTTTACTCCAACACTATCCCTTAACGCTGGCTTCAGCACTAACTATTCTGATGCTTTTGGAGATAGATTTGTTGAGGACCCAAATGGAGGAGGTTCTTATGTAACCAACCCAAGCTTGCAAACGGCCTCAGGAGAAAGTATTCAGATTTTTCAACCTGCTGGTGATTACGAAAAGTATGCATTTGGAGATCAGTTTCGTGATAACCTCAGTAAGCAGGCATCTCTCAATTTGTCCATTCCTATTTTCAATAATTTGAGAAATAGCAGCGCTGTTCAAAGACAAAAAATTGCTTTGCAGCAAGCGGAGATCAACGTAGTGGAGCAACAAAATTTCTTACGACAGGCAGTAGAATCGGCGCACAATGATGCTTCAACAGCGGCTAAAGCCTACTTCGCTAGAGAAAAACAAGTTGAGGCTTTGGGGGAGACATTCCGATCCATAGAAAATCAATATAATTTGGGTGCGGCTAATTTTACCGAGTATCAAGTAGCATCAAACAATTTGTTCGGAGCAAAATCAGATTTTGTGCGGGCAAAATACGATTTCATTTTTAAAACCAAAATCCTTGATTTCTATCAGGGCAAAGTCCTTTCCTTCTAATTACCATGGCAAATAAAAAATCAAATAACAGGATTATTTACATACTCCTAGGAGTGGTTGGCGTGCTTATCGTTGTGGCATTGATAGGTAAATCTCTAGGTTGGATTGGCAAAAAGAAAGCCCTGGAAGTGGAGTTAGGAAAGGTCAAACGAACGACTATAGTGGAGAAGGTGAGTGCATCTGGTGCGGTTCAGCCCGTGGTGGAGGTCAAGATCAGCCCGGAAGTGCCGGGAGAGATAATAGAACTCACCATCGAAGAAGGTGACTCGGTAAGTAAGGGTGATTTCCTTCTGAAAATACGCCCGGATAATTTTGAGTCTGCCGTGCAGAGGGCAGAAGCCATTCTCAACCAGCAAAAGGCAAATTTGGCTGATTCCAGGGCTCGTGAAGCCAGGGCGAAAGCCGGCTATACGCGCTCTAAACTAGAGTTTGAGAGACAAAAGAAACTCTACGCACAGAAGGTGATCTCCGATGCGGATTTCGAATTGGCTGAGGCCAATGCCACAATAGCCGAGCAGGACTTCAAGTCTGCCCAGCAAAACGTGGAAGCAGCGAGCTACTCAGTGCAAAGCTCATTTGCATCAGTGAAAGAAGCGAGAGAGAATTTGCGTCTCACAAGAATTACAGCACCTATGAATGGAATCGTATCCAAACTGGATGTGGAACTGGGAGAAACCGTGGTGGGTACGTCTCAGATGCAAGGAACCGAAATGCTGCGCATCGCAGACCTGTCGAATATGGAGGTACGTGTGGATGTGAATGAAAATGACATCATCCGTGTGAGCCTGGGAGATACAGCGATTATAGATGTTGACTCTTATTCATACATGGATAAGCAGTTTGAGGGGATTGTGACCCAAATCGCTAATTCAGCCAATACCAAAGTTTCTGCTGATGCAGTGACAGAATTTGAGGTTAGGATTAAGATTTTGAATTCTTCTTATCAGGATTTGATCAAAGAAAAAGGGATGAAATATCCATTCAGACCTGGTATGACGGCAAGTGTAGATATCATTACCGAAAGGAAAAAAGATGTGCTTTCAGTGCCGCTGGCGGCTGTGACCACTCGAAAAGTAAAAGAGGAGCAGGGTGATGAAAATAAGTATAAGCAGGAAGAAGATGAGCAGGAAGAATCAATTTCGGATCAGGAAATAGAGGAGGTTGTTTTTGTGGTCAAAGACATGAAAGCAATTAAGACCAAAGTGGAGACGGGTATCAGTGACTTTGATAACATCGAAATATTGAACGGTCTGTCTGATGGGGATGAAATAGTAAAAGGCCCATTTCTGGCTGTGTCTAAGCGGTTGAAAGATGAAGATGAGGTAGAAGAAAAGGAGAGGGAAGACGAAAAGGATGAAGACTGATTGAATGTTTGAGAAACCTTGAGGGTATTTACTGTGTCCTTAGGGAAATTCATTTCAATGAAAAGTGCACTATCTATCCTTGCAATAATTTTAATCATAATTAGTTGTGATGACTATACAAGGTCTTCTCAATACATCTTTTCGGTTTACAACAGCTCGTCAGACACTATAACAGCGTGCATAAGAACAGAGGGTAGGGCAAAGTCCTATTTTGGTCTTCCATATGCGTGTTCAACAATATATCCTAACTCTATTCGGAATATGGTATATTATGCTGGAGAGGGGTATGTTGTCGACTACTGGTCAACTGGGGAAGTGGTGGTAATTGACGAAGTTGAGATATATGTTGATAGCCTTCTGGTTGATAAAGATTTCTTGCAAAGAAGTTATTGGGAATACAACAAGAACAGGATTGATGAAGCTGAATATAGATTGTTTATTACTGATGCGGTTTTGGATTAATCCAGCGGACTGATTCCAAACTCATTTTTCAAGACTTCATACAATTCCTGAATTGGTAGGCCCACTACATTGAAGTAAGAACCCTCAATTCTGGTGATTTTGGTCAAACCAATCCACTCCTGTATGCCATAAGCACCAGCCTTGTCAAAAGGCTTAAAAGTATCCACATAGTGAATGGCCTCTTGCTTTGATATGGCCTCAAATGTCACCAAAGTTCTGGTCGAAAATGAGATGGATTTTTTAAGGTTAGAAATACAAACCCCACTGATCACTTCGTGGGTTTTGTTTGAAAATGTGTGAATCATCTTCAGAGCTTCTGGTCTGTCGGCGGGCTTGTTAAACACCTGCTGATCAAGAACTACAGTGGTATCTGCTGTAATGATGGTTTGATTTTCTAATCGTGATCTGTAAAAAGTATTTTTTTCCTTGGCCAAATACTCGGCGACAGTTGCGGACGATAGGCCGTTTGGAATGATCTCCTCAAAATCATAGGTGACTACTTCAAAATTATAACCCGCCTGACGGAGCAATTCTTGCCTTCTCGGGCTATTGGAAGCAAGTATCAAATGGTGAGCTGAATTCATTTTTATTTATTGAGCTAAATACAAATCCTGAAATTGCTTTCGGGTAAAAGTAAGTTGATTTTTGTGGCATGGTATAGCCTGAGTAGCATGTTTCTTTCACCTGCTCGATAGAGATGTCTTTGGTGATCAATGCAAATTGTGCACTTTGGGTTAATACTCGTTTGAGGCACTCTGTAAAGTTTCTTTCGAATGTTATGTTTCTTGATTTGGTCTGATCTTTCCCTTTGATTCCCAATATTTTTTCAAAAATATAGTAATGCATGATCGTAAGGTCCAGCTCTTTTATCTTATTAGGAAATTTCCACGGAATATCATTTACTCTGTCATTTTTCAGGCTAATCCGATAGGATTCATCTTCTATCAACAGCCCGAATGTCCATTTTTTACCCTGGATGATATCGTACGTGTCAGCGCTGTTGGAGATAGGAGATATGTCAAAATCTTCCTTTAGTCGGTTGAGTAATTCTTCTTTAGAAAAAGCCTCCAGATTACTGATGAGCCTATGTGTGGGTAGTATGCGGAGGTCATCAGATTCTGTATTGGTTAGGTACATCATGTGATAATTGTAAGGCTCTTGCCCGCTGTGAGTTGGGTTTTTCTCACGGTTATCTTTCATATATTGCAGAGCTCCTGCATATCTGTGGTGGCCATCTGCTAGTATGATCTGCTTTTCATTGATGATTGTTTGAATTCTGTTAATCACTTTCACATCGTGGATGATACTCATCACATCCCGCACGCCCTGATAGTTTTCAGTATCATATATAGGATGTTTCATGCTTTGATCCAGATATGATTCTATTTCCCTGGTAGTATCGGTGTACAGCCCGTGTGTCGGGCTTACATTCATTTCCATTTCGTTTAAGATTTCGAGTCTATCGTGAACAGAAAATGGCATTGTGCTTTCATGTCTGAGAATGACTTTCTCTGGCCAGTCATAAACACGGATGTTTATCACAAAGCCTTTTCTACAATACGCCTTGTTGCTGCCGGGTAGCGTGAAATGTTGATAATAGACATATACGCCCGGAACCCGGTCTTGCAGAAGGACACCTTGGTTTTTCCAGTTTTTCAGGGTATTAGCAGCTGATTTCAAGGGTAAAAGTGATCCCTTTGGCACAGACAAATGAATGCTGTTCAGCTCATTATTATATAGTTGTTCGCGCTGCTTATCTGATACAACATCAAAAAGTGGTGCAGTAAGGGAGCTTATGTGTTGAGATAATGAAGGATTGTATCTCCACCCCCTGATCGGTTTGATTTCCGCCATGTACTAGTGCTCTATTCTGTTTCTCCAGTTGGAAGTCTTTTGCTGAGGAGAAGCACCTCCGAAAGAGATTTTTTGTTTGTTTTTATCATAATCGTAAGCAAACAGCGCAGCTACCTCCGCTAATTCATCCGTGATTTCAGCTTTCAGAGCTTCAGGTGTAAAATGTTTTTCCACAAACTTGGTTGTAAATGACCCATCAATAAAATCCGGATGTTTGAGTGCAAATGTTCCAAATGGGAGCGTGGTTTTTATACCGGTGATTTTATATTCATCGATAGCTCTCAGCATCCTGTCTATAGCCTCCTTTCGGTCTTTGCCATAAGTAACCAACTTTGCAAGCATTGGATCATAATGAATGGGGATATCCATTCCTTCTTCATATCCATCGTCTACTCTAACACCAGGGCCCTGAGGCCTTACATATCTGTCAAGCCTGCCTGTATCGGGTAAAAAGTTGTTTTCAGGGTCTTCAGCATATACTCGGAGTTCTATGCTATGCCCCTTGATTGTTAGGTCTACTTGTTTGAAACTAATTTCCTCGCCTTCGGCTATTTTGAACTGCTCTTTTACAAGATCCAGTCCCGTGATCTCTTCGGTAACGGGGTGCTCTACCTGCAGTCGGGTGTTCATTTCCAGAAAATAAAAGTTCAGGTTTTCGTCAGCGATGAACTCTACTGTTCCCGCGCCATAGTAATCACATGACTTGGCGACATTTACGGCTGCCTCACCTATTTTTTTGCGCTGCTCAGGAGAGAGTACAGGGGAGGGTGCTTCTTCTATTACTTTTTGATTTCTTCGTTGAACACTGCACTCACGCTCGAAAAGGTAGAGTACATTGCCATGCTGATCGCCGAGAATCTGCACCTCTATATGTTTAGGGTTGGTGATGAACTTTTCTACAAAAACCGCATCGTCTGAGAAGGAGCTTTTAGCTTCACTCACAGCACGTTTCATTTGGTCTTCAAACTCTTTTTCCTCATATACAATCCGCATGCCTTTGCCTCCGCCACCAGCGCTGGCTTTGATCATAACAGGATAACCGATTTCATCTGCTATTCTTTTCGCTTTTGCTATATCCTTTATTGGTTCTTCCATGCCAGGCACCAGAGGTACGTCAAATGCTTTCACGGCATTTTTTGAAGCCAGTTTATCTCCCATCACTTCTATTGATGATGCCGATGGACCTATGAAAATCAGACCTGCATCCTTTACACGCTTAGCAAATTTTGCATTTTCGGATAGGAAACCATAGCCCGGGTGAATGGCTTGCGCTCCGGTTTGTTTGCAGGCATCCAGGATTTTGTCAATAACCAGATAGGATTTTGATGAAGGAGGTGGCCCCAACAAAACGGCTTCATCAGCATATCGAACATGAGGAGCCAGGGCATCAGCCTCACTATAAACAGCTACTGTTTTGATTCCAGCTTCTTTAGCTGAACGCATTATACGCAGAGCGATTTCTCCTCGGTTAGCAACAAGAATTTTACTGATTTTCATGAAAATCGGATTTTTGGGGTGTAAGAATGTAAAATTTAAATATAGACACTGGAGTTGAAAGTGCCTTGTGCATTCGCTCAATCTTTAATAAATGATTAGATTTGCGACTCTTTTTTTATATGCTTTAATAACAATTCTTAATGGATTTATTCGAAAAACTAGTTCAGGATAGAGGACCCCTAGGGCAACACTCTTATTTTGATGACAATTTCTACATGTTCCCAAAACTGGAAGGGGAGATCGCGCCAAGAATGCAGTTCAAGGGCAAGGAAGTGTTGACATGGAGCCTAAACAATTACCTTGGTTTGGCTAATCACCCAGAGGTAAGAAAGGCAGATGCTGATGCAGCTGCTGAGTATGGTCTTGGTTACCCGATGGGAGCCAGAATGATGACAGGTAACACTAGTTTTCACGAGCAATTGGAGCGAGAGCTTGCAGAGTTTGTAAGTAAAGAAGCAGGTATGCTACTAAACTTCGGTTATCAGGGAGTCCTTTCTGTGATTGATGCTTTGGTTGATAGAAAAGATGTGATCGTTTATGATGCAGAATCTCACGCATGTATTATTGACGGTGTGAGACTTCATATGGGCAAGCGCTTTGTCTATACTCACAACGATATGGATAACCTCGAGAAGCAACTGCAAAGAGCTGAAAGGTTGACAAAAGAATCAGGCGGAGGAATATTGGTTATCACTGAAGGTGTCTTTGGAATGTCGGGTAACCTGGGTAACCTCAAGGACATAGTAGAATTGAAGAAAAAGTATAATTTCCGCCTTATGGTGGACGATGCTCATGGTTTTGGTACTATGGGAGCGACAGGAGCTGGAGCTGGAGAGCACTTTGGTGTTCAGGATGAGATTGATATCTACTTCTCTACCTTCGCAAAATCAATGGCTGCAATTGGGGCTTTTATAGCTGCAGATGCTAAAATCATCGACGTGATCAAGTATAATGTGAGATCTCAAATCTTCGCAAAATCACTTCCGCTGGCACTTGTTATTGGTTTGCTTAAGCGCCTAGAGTTAATTAGAAATAGTACGGAGCACAAAGACAAGCTCTGGACCATTGTGGACGCTATACAGAAAGGTTATAGAGACAATGGCTACAATATAGGAACCACTCAATCTCCGGTAACGCCGGTGGTAATGAATGGTGAGGTAATGGAAGCTGTGAATCTGGTCAAAGACTTGCGTCTTGAGCATAGCATTTTCTGTTCTGTAGTGGTTTACCCTGTTATACCTAAGGGTATGATTATACTTAGGATTATACCTACGGCATCTCATTCATTGGACGATGTAAGTCAAACTTTGGTCGCATTTGAGGCGGTTAAGCGTAAGCTTGATGACGGAGTGTACCAAAGAGCGGGGGTCGAAGGAGCCTATGCTTCATAAAATCTAGCTTTTTTCTGCATTTAAGCTTGGTTTTTGAACAATTTGTATAAATTGCTAATCGAATAATTATCAGTAACCTTAAAGATCTATCAATATGAAAAGATTCGAACAACTTCAAGAATTATTAACTTCACTAGAAGGAGACTTCAGCAAATTTTATGACAAACAAAACTCTGCTGCTGGTACTAGAGTTAGAAAAGGAATGCAAGAGCTGAAAAACCTTTCTCAGGAGATCAGAATTGAAGTTCAAGACATCAAGAACAAAGGTTAATTAACCCTTTTCAAGATATCAAAAAAGGCAATCGAGAGATTGCCTTTTTTTATGCCGTTTTATTTATATAGCCTATTATAAGTACTGTTTGAATGAGTCGAGTAGTTCTTCAGATCCTTCAAATAGCGGCTGACGCACATCTTTAAGGATCAATCCTGCGGCCTCCATTCCTGTTTTTACAGAAACGGGATTTCCTTCGGCGGATACCAGGCCGTAACCCTTAAGTAAACTAAAGTGAATTTTAGAGGCTTCTTTGAAATCACCTTTCAGAGCTAGTCTAACCATCTCGCTAAAAGGCTTAGGTTGCAGGTTAGCAATTACAGATATAGCTCCTTTGGCTCCCATAGATATCATGGGTAGAGTCAATGAATCTTCTCCCGAGATTACCAAAAAATCTTCATCAGTCTCAGAAAGTATCTCCGCTACCTGAGTAAGATCCCCAGCGGCCTCCTTAGTTCCTATGATGTTAGCGTGCTTTGAAAGTGCAATTGTGGTGTCCGCTGAAATGTTTGAGCCCGTTCTGGGAGGAACATTGTAAACGATTAACGGAAACGGGCTTGCGTCTGCCACATCCAGATAGTGTTTCTCAATACCCTTTTGTGATGGTCTATTGTAATAGGGGCTAACACTCAAGATCGCTTCCAGAGGATAATCTTTGAATTGACTAAGTGCAGTTTTCAGAGTTTGTGTGTTGTTTGAGCCATAACCTAGTACCAGCGGAAGTTTGGCTTTGTTGTTTTCAACTACAAAATCCAGAATTTGAAATCTTTCTTCGGGTGTGATCGTGGCTGACTCTCCCGTGGTTCCCAGAATAACAAGGTATTCTGCCTGACCCTGACTCACGTGATCAATCACTCTTCCAAGAGCTTCAAAATCGATGGAAAGGTCTTTTTTAAATGGTGTAACGAGAGCTACTCCTGTTCCTGCTAATCTGTCAATGCTCATTACTGTGAATCATTTTTAAATATTTAAGTACTTCTTCAACTCTGATGTCCTGGGCTTCCGACTTTATGATCATTTCATATTGCGGTTTTGCTTCTTGCATACTCAAACCTACTCGACAATTGGCTTTGATCTGCGAGAGAATGTACCTTACAATATAATGGTCTGATTCATCTGCACACAGTACCATGTCATAGTCCCTCTTCATGAACGAGTTCAACTCCTCTGTTTTGTAACTGCCAAAGGCACTGATATCATGGGTATCAAAAAGGGGGTACGTTAGGGTTGATTTTTTCCTGCTCTTACAATATGCTAAAGTACTGATTTCTTTACCTTCAGCCTTTAGAGCGGAGTTGATTTTGATGATTTGTTCTGCATCTTTTGCTGATGCAGCATTAAAAACCAAAGCGATTTTCTTAGCTTTTGCAAAGTCAAAAGACTTGTTAAATGACCTCTTATTTTCGGATCGATTGATTTTATATGTTATCAGGGGCTTTTTTAGCATGGTTAAGATATCATGGCTTTAAAGTCCGATTCTGAAATAATCGGAACGTTCAATTTTTTGGCTTTTTCAAGTTTGGAAGGCCCCATGTTTTCTCCGGCCAGCACATAGCTTGTATTGCCTGAAATACTGCTTCCCACTTTTCCGCCGAATTGCTTAATCAGAGATTTAATTTCGTCTCTTCCGTACTCGTTGAATACACCAGAAACAACAAAGGATTTCCCGTCCAATTTGTTTTCTATGAATGTGCTGGTGGCTTCTGATTTTAAGTTTAACCCTGCCGCTCTTAGTCGTTCAATTAGCGCAATGTTTTCAGGGGTGTCCAAATATTCCCTAATGCTACCCGCTATTCGTTCCCCGATTTCGTGAACGTTCACGATATCTTCGAATGTAGCATTGATAATGCTATCAATATCTCCGAAATGCTGGGCGATCTTTTCAGCTACAGTTTTGCCAACATATCTGATGCCTAGTCCAAATAGCACCCGTTCAAAAGAGGCTGTTTTTGATTTTTCGATCGATTCTATGAGGTTTTTAGCGCTCTTTTCTTTGAGAGATCTTGTTTTGGTTTCGCCCGTTAAATCGTCAGTGATTTCGAATTTCAGGTTTTCGATCTGGTCATATTCCAAACTGAATAAATCGGCAAGGTTATTTATTAACCCCTGATCAAATAGCCCTTTAATTGTGTTAGGACCCAGATGGTTGATGTCCAGCGCATTTCTGGAAATAAAATGTTCAACACGACCTCTTACCTGGGGCGGACACCCCGATTCGTTTGGGCAATAGTGGTTTGCCTCGCCTTCTTTACGAGTTAACTCAGTGCCGCATTCCGGACAGTTTGTGATATAGTTGACCTTTTGCGAATCAGGCTTTCGCAAAGAGAGGTTGATGTTTGTGATTTTCGGTATTATCTCACCACCTTTTTCTACCGATACTGTATCTCCAATTCGTATGTCAAGTCTTTCAATCTCATTGGCATTGTGTAGTGAGGCTCGTTTTACGGTAGTTCCTGCCAATAGTACCGGCTCCAATTCTGCAACGGGAGTAATAGAACCTGTCCTGCCGACTTGATAAGTGATATTGTTGAGAGTAGTCTGTGCGCCCACTGCTTTGTATTTAAAGGCAATGGCCCAACGTGGTACTTTTGCTGTGAAGCCTAATTCTCTCTGCTGTGCGGTGCTATTTACTTTGATTACAATTCCATCGGTCTCAAGAGGTAAATCATGCCGTTTTTGCTCCCAGTGATCAATATATTCGAAGACTTCATCAATGCTTTGGCATCTTTTGTAAGTGGGGGAGACATTAAACCTCAGCTCTTCCAGTTTGTGTATAGCTTGCTCATGAGAGTTGATGCCCAGGTCATCTCCCAGTAATGTGTATAGGTAGCAGTCCAGTTTCCTTCGTGCCACAATTGTGCTGTCTTGCATTTTGAGTGTGCCTGATGCGGTGTTTCTGGGATTTGCAAGCAGAGCTTCGCCTGATTTGGCTCTTTCCTCATTAAGTGCTTCAAAAACTTTGTTGGGCATAAATACTTCACCACGAACTTCAAAATTTTCTAGTTGGCCTGTCCCAGCTTTGAGAGGAATGGTTCGGATGGTTTTGACGTTCTGCGTGACATCATCACCTTTGAGTCCATCGCCCCGCGTAACCGCTCTTTTTAGAATCCCGTTTTCGTAAAGAATACTTATGGCTACTCCATCAAATTTGAGTTCACAAAAATACTCAAACGTTTCACCATCAAGTCCTTTTGCGACGCGCTTGTCAAAATCCGATAACTCTTCTCTCGAATAGGTGTTTCCCAAAGAAAGCATGGGATATTTATGAGGAACAGAATCGAATGATTTGGTAATTGTGCCACCAACCCTCTGAGTAGGAGAGTCTTCCCTTTTGAACTCAGGGTTATCCTTTTCCAGAGATTCTAATTCTTTAAGCAAAAAATCAAATTCCTGATCCGTGACCTCTGACTTGCTCTCCTGATAGTACAAATAATTGTAATGGTTGAGCTGATCAGTGAGCTGATCTATTCTTGATTTGATTCTTTCTTTACTCATTTGAAAAATGCTTGCGCAAATCTAACAAGCTGTTCAGATTGATCATTAAATTCACTTTTATTTTTAAGATTCACCGTAACATTGTGTTGTGGAAGCAAAACAGAAGATTTTAGGCATTGCTGAGTGTATGTTTGCGGAAAAAGGAATCAGTAATAGCCATCTTCAGGACATTGCAACAAGGGCAGGAGTTAGTAAAAAAACCATTTATAAACATTTTGAGAGCAAAAATGACCTGGTAGTAGGGGTTATTAGTGGATTGGCCAGTAGGCTCAATGTTGCAGTAAATGAAATTAAGGATTCAAACCTTACTACTCCTTTTAAGCTTGCACACCTCTTGTCGATAATCAAAAATAATGTTAAGATAGTCACTCCCGCCTTTGTGGAAGATACCACGGCAATGATGCATGATCAGACCAAAAAAATGATTGATAATTATATTAGGTTTTCAGTATTCGAGCGGTTTAAAACTTTGGTAGAGGAAGGCGTAGCTGAAGGTACTGTTATGCCGAATGTGAGTGTTGAGGTGGTTTTGGTGCTCTACAAGGATGCCATCATGAATTTTATCACGTTGAGAATGCAACAAAATGTGCCTGAAGGATTTCTTAAGGTTCCGCCCTTGCAAAACTTTGTGAAATCTTTAATTCTAATTTTTAGAGGGATATTGAGTCAGAAAGGAGAAGAATACTTTGAGCAAGCTTTGGTTGAATTGAATTTAGCCGATTAGTTCAGATTTAGGCATTTATTACACCATGTTATTGACTGATTTCCAAAAGATTATTTCAGAAATTCCTTCTATCATGAAGGTGAGTGACGTAGCACGTGAAAATGATGTGGAAACGTACGTTATTGGAGGATTTGTGCGTGACTTAATTCTCAAAAGGCCTTCTAAAGATATTGATTTTGTGTGCGTAGGTAGTGGTATTGCGCTAGCCAAGGCTGTCAGCAAAAAACTTGGTAAGGAGGCGCATTTGTCAGTCTATAAAAATTTTGGAACAGCTGCTATCAGCTATCGGGACTGGGAGCTGGAATTTGTTGGGGCCAGGAAAGAGTCCTATAGAGCAGATTCGAGAAAGCCACTGGTGGAAAATGGTACACTTGAAGATGATCAGAATAGGAGGGACTTTACCATCAATGCACTGGCTATTAGCCTTAATGAAAAAAATCTGGGTGAGTTAATCGACCCTTTCGGAGGCTTAGTGCATTTAGGAGATAGGCTCATAAAGACGCCATTGGAACCTAAACTTACTTTCTCAGATGACCCGCTTCGTATTATGCGAGCCATTCGGTTTGCATCTCAGTTGGGTTTTGATATTGAGCCTGACACCTGGGGTGCCATCGTGGAAACTAAAGAACGGCTGAGTATCATTTCGCAAGAGCGAATCACGGATGAACTTAACAAGATTATTTTATCAACTAAACCATCGTACGGGTTCAAACTGCTTTTCAGTTCAGGGATCCTGAAAATTATTTTTCCCGAAATGGCTAAGCTCCAGGGAATCAAGACTAAAAATGGGTTGTCTCACAAAGATAATTTTTATCATACCCTGCAGGTTTTAGATAATATAAGCGAGCATACAGATGACCTCTGGCTCAGATGGGCTGCTATTTTGCATGACATAGCCAAGCCAGCCACGCAGCGGTTCGTGCCAGGCACAGGTTGGACATTTCATGGGCATGAAGACATGGGAGCGCGTTGGGTTCCGAAGATTTTTAAGAATTTGAAACTACCTCTCAATGAGAAAATGAAGTTTGTACAAAAGCTTGTGAGACTTCACCTCAGGCCTATTGCGTTGGTGAATGAGCAGGTAACTGACTCGGCTATTCGCAGGTTGCTATACGAAAGTGGAGATGATATCACTGATTTGATGACGCTGTGCAGGGCAGACATTACTTCTAAAAACCCCAATAAGGTTCGCAGGTATATTTCTAATTTCAACAAGGTAGAACAAAAAATTAAGGAGGTAGAAGACCGAGACCACATTAGAAATTTTCAACCGCCTGTTTCCGGTGAGCTCATCATAGAGACTTTCGGAATAGAACCTTCAAAAGTGGTTGGAGAAATCAAGAGTGCGATAAAGGAAGCCATCCTTGACGGTGTTATACAAAACGACAAGAGCGAAGCTTTCAAATTGATGATCAAAATAGGAAAAGAAAAAGGCTTAGTGCCGAATTGAAGTTAATTTCTATTTTTGCGAGACTTTTTAAACTAATAATCCAAAATGAAGAATTTATTTTTATTGATAGTGGGGTTGGTCATGTTTACAGCTCAATCTGAGGCACAGGAGCAAACTCAGGCGCAGGACACCATCCCGTTTGAGTTGCGACGATTAGCTTATATCTATGATATGGCCAAGAGTTACAATGATCCTGCAGTGGCTAAAATGGCTATCTATAATTTGCTTTCTTATAATCCTCAAAACACATCGCTACTTGATACACTTGCCTTGATGTATTTTGATTACAATCAAATAGCTTCAGCAGCGCTAACGGCTCAGGATGCCGCAAAAATAAATCCAAATGACCTATTTGCTGTGGAGCTAGCGGCTGTTTGCTTTGAGCGTTTGGGGGTTTTGCCAAAGGCTATTTCATTTTATGAAAGGCTGTATACCGAGGATTTTGATATCAACACGCTTTACAAAATCGCATTTATGCAAATGCAGTCTAACAATTTTGTAGAGTCTAAAACCAATGCTGATATCATATTAGAAAACACTCAATCTGATGAAATCAGTTTGAGATTTCCTAAGACGGATAAAGAGACTCAGGATATTTCTATGAAAGCGGCTACTTATAGATTGAAGGGGCTGATAGAAGAAGCACAAGGCAACACTGCAGCTGCAGGAGATTTTTACCAAAAAGCGATTGACATGGAGCCGGACTTTGCTATTGTGAAGGAGGAGCTGAAAGCCCTTAACGAGAAAGAATAGTCCTATTAAAAGTGTTTTTCAGGGAAGGTCGAGTCATTCAGATTCGACCTTTTCTTTTAGCTTGGCTAGCCAGTAAACGAGGGTTTGGTGTAACTTTTGATGGCCAAAAAACAAGGTAAGAAAACCCTGCAATGACTCTTCGCAGGTTACTATAGTTTGATCCTCTTCCGTAGGGTCTATCTTCCAGACATGTATCGCTTTTAATCCTTTGTAAGAGCCTGTCCACGAAAGAAGTTCGGGAGCCACAACCCTACTAATTGTTGATTTGATTTTTGCACCATTAATGTTCCATTCGAAATTGCTGCCTTCTGCTATTTCATCAAATTTTACAGATTTGATCTGATCATTCCAATCACTCCAGGATTCGAAATTGATCAGCACATCCCAAACTTTTTGAGCGCTGGCATTGATGATAATGGCCTGCTTGTCGCGAAGACTAGCGTCAGGGTTTATGCGGCCTTCCCCGGCAAATTTCTTACTCAGTTTCATTAGTCAGGTGTAGTTGAGTTAAACAAAATGTCAACGGATGATTTCAAACTTTAAGTAACGAAAAATATCTCAATTATCAGGTAACTTCTAAATGAAATTCAATCCTTTGAAATGGGGGTGGTTGGCAGGTCGCTAGTCTCATTGCTTGAGTTGTTGATTTCTGCTTCTGCCTCAGTTGCGGGTTCTTCTTTGTTAGGGTCAAAGCGGATGAGTCCGTAAGTCATTAGAAGGCTGGAAATGATGATGACAAAGAGTAAGATTCCTTCGTTGAATTGTGGGTTTTGAAATTCCAATGGAATGCTATAATAGAGCAGGAGAGTGATCAAACCCCTGGGGGCTATCAGCGTAGTTAGCCTTACATTTTGCTTGATCACCACTCTGGTGAAGATTAATCTCACAAGGTAGATTCCGATTAAAATGAGTCCGCTTATTATGGCAACATTCAAGCTGAACAAAGAGCCTAAAATCACTGTAAACCCAAATATCACAAAGAAAAATGTGCGAATAACAAATGCGCTCTCCATGGTGATGAGGTGGAAAGAATCATAGATTTTGTCCGTTGTTTCCCTGTCAATGAGATAGTGCAGTTTTCCGGAGAAAAACATGCGATGGTTGCTTAGGATAATGCCAAAAATCAAAATGATAATCAATGAAGACATGTGCATGAGCTTACCTATGCTAAACAATAGCATCAGTACTGCGATCATAAGGAAAAGCTTCACCTTGGCCTCCAGCTTTTGGAAGACGTATAGTAAAATATAGCTCAGTGATACGGAGATAACCAGTGTGATGACTAGCCTGATGGAGAAGTCACCAACGGCGATGGCATTGCTGGAATCACCGCCAAGGCTCAGGAGAAAATAGAATAGCATGATTCCCAGGATGTCTGAGAAGGTACTTTCATAAATGTGAAATTCGCGCAGTTCCTCATTTAAATTTTTGACACTTGGTATGACAATAGCACTACTGAGTATGGATAGCGGAGTAGCATAAATAAAGGCTCCAACCCATGACATGTCCCAAATGAAGACTCTGAAAATGCAGGCTGTTATAAACGCAGAAACCAAAAGACCGCCAAGGGCTATTCCGAACGATTTTAAAATCAGAGGGAGCTTGTTGCGCTCAATTTTTAGGTCTAAGGCTGCTTCAAGGACGATCATGATTAAGCCGAGGGTGCCTAGCAACTCAAGAAGCTTGATTTCCTTAAAGGTTTTGAGAACATTCTCGTAGCTGAGTCCGGCATTTATGATGAGTTGCTGTGCTAGCACACCCAATATGATGAGAGAGAGAACGGCCGGGAAGTTTGTTTTTTCTGATATCCAATTGAACAAATAGCTCAAAACAATCACCACTGATGCAGCTATGATAATGTAATATTCCATATTTCAGTTTAAGTGCTAAAACTGTGAAAGATATGATTAATCATTTTAACGAAAGAATCTTTTTCTATTTTGATGAAATCAGAAAGCTTCGTTGATGTTGATATAGAATCCAGATGTATTTTTCCCAAAAGCATAATCAATGCGAATCCTTATCCGCTCCTTTGGATCAATCTCATATCTAAGGCCTATACCAGCACTCGGAAGTAAGTTTTTATAATCATCAATGTGGCTGCCTACAGCCCCAATACCACCGAAACCCGCAAGAAGAAATCGTTTGAAAATGTATTTCCTCATGTCAAATTGAAGGCATGTGAAGTGATTGTCCCGGTATGCGCCCCGATAATATCCTCTCATTTTAGATGACCCGCCAAGTAGCGCCAAATTGTAGAATGGCGCATTGCCGATTACCGTTTGATGAAAGGCCTGAGTCGCTAAAACCATATCATGTCTGATCTCAAAATACTTGCGGGCATCCAAATAAAAATCATGAAAACCGTAATCACCTATCCGATTCATATATCTGATGTATCGGCTTTCTAAGTAGTTGCCGCTGGCCGGTGAGAACTGATTGTCTCTGTGATCTATTATGAGTCCGGCTCCCGCTCCAATCAACCGCCCCGTTTGGATCCCCGTGGGTTGATTCTGCTCCAGAAGTCCTCCAGTCTCTATAGAAACGTCGAAATATTCGTCATAGCTAATAGCAGGCCCAGCGTATGAGTTGCTACTGAATTTCTTTAGAAAAAGGCTGTTGAACCTAAGAAACGTCGCACTGTAATTTTCAAATTTGTCAAGACTCACATCTGGGCCCGTACCGTAAAATTGATACGGGTATTTAAAGAAACCCAACTCACCCTTGATCCGATACTCACCAGTTTTCAGGAAGACATCAAAAGGGTTGCTTATAATCAGTTGATTTTCCAGGGTATATATGAAAGCGCTGGGAATGCTGGATGTCTTGCTGGAGTCTGCGCCCTGCTCACGAAAATAAAATATACCAGTAACCCCAAGGCCGACGTGCGTTTCTGGAGTGTAGAAAAAAACCGGGAAAACCAGAATTTTTGTACCTGGTTTTTCATTCTCCTGGGCAACAGCCTGAGAAATGAGGGTTGTAAAAACCAGTAACACAATGAGCGTTCTGATCATTTATATTTTTTACTTAGAACCAATTCTGTTCTCTTTGAGTTATAATTTTTTTTAAGATAAATCATAATGGAGCAAATCACTTTAGGGTCTGGATGTTTTTGGTGTACCGAAGCTGTTTTTGAGCGGTTGAAAGGAGTGGAGTCTTCTGTTTCAGGTTATTCGGGGGGTAAAACAAAGGACCCATTCTATAAGGAAGTTTGTGCGGGAACTACAGGTCATGCAGAGGTTGTTCAGGTCACTTTTGACCCTGAGGTAATTTCTCTCATGGAGGTATTGGAGGTATTTTGGAAAACACATGATCCAACTACGCTGAACAGGCAGGGCAATGATGTGGGCACCCAATACCGATCGGTAGTTTTTTGTCATAATGAAGAACAAAAAAGAATAGCTGAGGAGCTTAAGAACGAGCTGGATAAGTCTGGAGCCTGGAGCGATCCGATAGTTACTGAGATTACGGATTTTGAAAAATTTTGGCCGGCCGAAGATGTGCACCAATCGTATTTTGACTTGAATGGCTCACAGCCGTATTGTCAGTTTGTGGTGGGGCCGAAGGTGGATAAGTTCAAAAAGGTGTTTCAGGATAAATTGAAATAAAAAAAAGAGGCGGGACCTAACCAACCCGCCCCATTAGAGGATTCTACTACTCTATTTAATGATTATCTTAATTTCCAGACTTTTCGCTGAAGTTTGGTGGTGTTGGCATCAGGATCCATATCTTTTGCCTTAATGATAGCCGTATAGTAGCAACGGATGGCTTCTTGTTTCTCTCCAATGCTGCTTAGATAGTCACCCTTTACCTCAAGGTTGTAGGCAGTTTCTTTAATTTGAATGGATTGGTTGATCCAGATAGCCGCTTCCTCTACATTTTCATCTTTCATGAAGCAGATTTCGGCACTTTGTGCCAGTGTTTCCCAGTCGTCTGTGTCGGCGTTTGCAACGGCCTCTTTTGCTTTTTCTACTAGTTTGCTGTTTGGGTCACTGGCAAAAGACTGTGCAGTGAAGAATGTAACAATCAGTGATGCCAGGGCGATTCTTGATAAAGTTTTCATTGTCATTTGGTTTTTGAGTTTCAGAATGTTTGAATTTGGTTCCTCACATCGAAAGACTGTGCCAGAATTCGTAAACACCTTAAAGTCAGTAGTTTAAGACGAAGTTGTGGTTTTGATCAATCTGTTCGAAGTTCAGAATTGTCCGATTTAGCGGACACTTATAGGATGGTAAGCCAACTCAAAAGGTTGCACGAATCGCTGTTTTTAACATTTTATTAACGGAAATGCAGAAAAGCCTAATAATGTGACTTTGCACAGATTCTCATAAAAATTGGTTGCGTTGCAGCATACGTAGCTTGCGTGCCCCATGCTTGCCGCAATTCTGTTTCTATTAGCTCAATTGGATTTGATTGATTCGCTTCTTTAAACTTCTGCACGCTCGACCAACTGCTGAGATATCCTATGAGTCTGCTGAATGTGTGGGTAGAGGTGATTGCGAACGGAGGACAGTCAATTTCCTGAAATGGGGTTTCGATAGATCTATAACTCAGTTCGATATGCTTTCTTTCATTATCCCAGTATGGGCCGATTATCTCCTGATAAAAATGATCGATAACCTGGTCGATTGGATTATTGAAGCGGATAAGCCCATACCCCCAGAAAGCAAGAATGCCACCTGGTTTCAATACTCGATCCATCTCCTTGAAGAAACTGTTATGATCAAACCAATGAATGGCCTGAGCGACTGTAATTAGATCAAATGTGGCGTCTGGGAAGTGGGTTTTCTCTGCTTGGCCTCTGGCATATTCAATTGATGTGTGCGGAGTTGCTTCGCATAATTGCTTTTCGCTAATATCAGTGGCGATTACTTTTTGAAATCTTTTAGCCAAAACTGAGGCTACCTGACCATTGCCGGTGGCACAGTCCCATGCCAAATCAAAATGATCACAATAACTATATATGAAATCATAAAGCCTATCAGGATATGTGGGGCGGTACTTGGCGTAGGTTGCTGCTTGCTTTGAAAACAGGTCTTTTGGCATAGTGTAATTTAATCAAGAGAATACTCACCCGCTTGGGTATGCTGTGGTGAAATAGTGTAAGTATTTCTTGTCTGTCTAGCCAAAGGAATGGTCATGATGCCGTGATGTTGTGGATAGCACCTCAGCAATGATATTACACTGCTATCGTCTTATAATTCAGTCGTTGCAATCGTGTGACCTCTATCGCAATGGCATCAAATTCCTCTGTTACCTTTCCTTCCATCACATAGATTCCCCTGCCATTAAAGGGATATTTCTTTGCTATGGGAGGAAAGTGAACCGTGTCAATAAAATCCCCGTCCTCATCTAGGAAGTTGCCAAAAAACATCTCTTCCTTGTGGGATGTGCTCGTTCGCTTGTAGGTGATCAGATATCCGTATGTTCGGATGCGCCTGTTGATATGGTTTTTTAGCTCACGTGCTTTCAGGCAGCCTTTTGGTTTTTCAGGGATCAGGTCAAAAGGGGTATGGAGTGGAAACCCAAGTAGCTCCATTTGATCATATATATCCTCTACAGCCGCATGCTCGATTTTTGGGAGCTTGTAGTTTTTGATAGGAGGGTCAAAGAGGGATGGTTTTATTTGGCTTCTACCTGTATTTCCAAGGAGGAAATGAGCCCTCCAGAGGAGCGTTTTTTTATCAATCCCTGTAAAACGAAATGCCTCTATGCGAATCAGTAAGCTGAGTTGCTCCAGTGAAATGCTTACTCGTTTCACATATTCGTCTATGGTTTTGAAAGCACCCTTTTTGATGCGCTCGGCGATGGTGTCAATGATGGTTTGATCTTCCAGATCTTTGATCATGGCGAGCCCCAGATAGATGATTTTCTTTTTGATGATGGTGTGCGGCTCGCTGGTGTTGACACAAGGCAACTCTACCTGTCCACCGTGCATCCTGGCTTCATGTACGTAAAACTCTCTGCTGTAAAAGCCTCCACCATTGTTGAGTACAGCCACCATAAATTCAAGCGGATAGTGAGACTTAAGGAACATGCTCTGGTAGCTCTCGATGGCATAAGAAGCTGAGTGACCTTTTGCGAAAGCATAGCCGGCAAAGCTTTCGATCTGCCGCCAGACATCTGAACTCAGTGCGACGGAGTAGCCTTTCTGAGAGCAATTTTCAAAGAATTTATTTTTTACCTGTTGAAACTCCTCGCGTGAGCGGTATTTACCTGACATGCCTCTTCGCAGCACATCAGCTTCGGCAAGCGTAAGCCCTGCAAAATGGTGAGCTACTTTGATTACATCTTCCTGATACACCATCACGCCATAGGTGTCGGGCATGATTTTGAGCAGCACGGGATGGGCATCTTTTCTTCGTTCGGGTTTTCTGTACCTCAGTATGTACTCGCGCATCATGCCAGACTTGGCTACTCCCGGACGTATCACGGAGCTGGCAGCTACCAGCGTGAGGTAGTCGTCGCAGCGGAGCTTGGTGAGTAGCATGCGCATGGCTGGCGACTCCACGTAAAAGCATCCGATGGCTTTGGCTTGTCTCAGGTTGATTTTGATCAGGGGGTCATCTTTGAACAGTTTGATGTTGTGTATGTCAACATTCAACCTGTTGGGCTGATTTTCCTTGATTATTGCCAGCGCATCTTTGATTTTTCCCAGGCCTCTTTGACCCAGTATATCGTATTTGAACAAGCCTACATCTTCGGCTATGTGCATATCGAAATGCGTGACAGGGAAACCTTTGGGAGGCAAAGATGTAGCGGTGAAATAATGAATGGGCTTTTCGGAAATGAGAACACCTCCGGCATGTACGCTGAGATGGCTGGGAAACCCCGCCAGTCTGGCTCCATAGTTTAGAATGATGCGCGAATGATAATCCAGGTTTTTAACCGTGTCTTTTTGCAGATTGTCTATTTCGTATGGAGGCACACCGAAGGCCTTACCTACCTCTCGGATCACAGCCTTTTTCTGGAAAGTATTGTAAGTGGCCAGAAGTACCGCATTGTCATATCGCTCGAAGATGTATCGTGTGACATCATCACGATCTCTTGACGAAAAGTCAATATCAAAATCAGGAGGGTTTTGTCTAAACAGGTTGATAAACCGTTCAAAATACAGATCCAGCTCTATTGGGTCCACGTCGGTAATGCGAAGTAGATATGCCACTATGCTGTTGGCGCCACTGCCACGACCTACATAATAATAGCCTTTACTTCTGGCGTAGCTCACTATATCCCAGCTGATCAGAAAGTAGGAGAGAAAGCCCTTTTGCCGAATGGTCTGTAGCTCATTGATCACCCGCCTCAAGATTTGGCGGGTCACCTTTTTTTCATACCTGTAGGGCAGCCCCTTTTTACAAAGAGATTTTACCTTTTGGTAGTCTTCTTCTTTTGAGCTGGTCCAGACTTCCTTGTTTTGAGGTGTGGCCTCAGGGCTAAACTGAAATTCAATCTCACAATGTTGGATCACCATTTTTAGGTTTTCCAGTGCTTGTGGTAAGCTTTCATAGGCATCAAGGAGTTGCTTTTTGGATAAGAAAACATCTTCTTTTTGCGCAGTATCTGCGTTGCTAAGCTTGCTTACCAGGGTATTGAGATCAATGGCTCTTAGCATACAATGAAGCTCATAATCCTGTATGCTAGGAAGCGTGAAAGTGGGGCAGGCAATGAGCTTATCGGCGGGTAAGTTTGACATAAACCTCACCCTGTTTACTTCATTGGGTTTTACGGCTATGTATTCATAATCCTTTAATGCTCTTTTGGGGATGTTGGCGAGAGGATATATGATAAAACAATTATCATTCGAGGATGCGGTTTCCTTATTAACTGGAAATGATGAGTCAAAAGCCTTTCCTTCATGCAGATGTTTCGAAAGGTAATGGTTGAGTTGGTAGTAGCCTTCGTTGTTTTTGGCCAGGCCAATAAATTGCGGCACGGTTTCATTGCGAAAGTCAATCCCTAGCAGAGGCCGGATTCCTACTTTTTTAGCCTGACGTACAAAATCAAGGTTGCCGGAAGTGCTGTTGATATCCGTGAGTGCCAGCGTTTTGATTCGGTTTATCCGTGCCCATTCTATTAGCTTTTCGATGGACAACAAGCCGTATTTGAAACTGAAGAATGAGTGAACATTAAGCACATGGTAAAGCTAATTATTTTAGTATTAAGCTAAAAATATTAGTATGTCATTTGTCTTCTTTTTAGAATGAATTATATGGAAATTTCATATTTTGCAAATGCCGTATGCGTTTTAATTCAATGTTGAACTCCAATCCTGCCTCATGAAAAGAACATTACTTCTACTTGCAGTAATAGCTGCCCTTAGTAACTCTACTTTTGCTCAATATAAGGAGCCTTCAAAAGCTCAGATGGTCACAAGCACAGAAAATGAGCCGCAGGCATTTTATCTGGCACTTTGCTCCGGAATAGATAATTATACAGGACTCCTCGGTCTGGGAGGTCAGATTCCGATTCAGGATAAGTTTGTGCTTAGAGGTGGAGTCGGAATTGGAGCTTGGGGAGGAAAATTAAGTGCAGGGGTGAAGTATGAGAGTCTGATAGAAGATGGATGGGGTTTTGGTGCCAGTTATTCACATTGCACCGGTATCGAGGGTATGGTGCTAACATTTGATGATGGAACAGGTAACCCAAGAGAGATTGAGATGGATTTGTTGCCCGTGGGTTCAATCAATTTGACTGCTAACAGAAATTGGGTTTTCAAAGGAGGAGATAAGCTTTTTTATCTGGAAGCTGGTTATGCTTTTGGTACGGGAGGCAGCAATTATTATGAGATAAATGATGGCTCTGTATTGACAGCTGACGAAGAATTATTCATGCAAATCATACGGCCTGGGGGTCTTATACTTGCAGCGGGATTGTTAATAGGGTTTTAATTCAATTGAGAAATTTTCTAATTGAAGCTTCAAGACACATGCGCATTAAGGTTCTTGTAAAGAAGGCGGCTGATAATTAAAAACCCATCAAATTATTGAATTACCTTTCTTGAATTTGGTGTTAAGCCAAAATGAATTTCTATCTTAGTTGGGAAATGTACAGTTAATGTAGAGGAATGATCCGCCTTAAAATCTTATTCTACACATTAATATCGCTGCAGATATTCTGCATAAGCTCCGCACAGTTATTTGAGCGAGCTGAGGAGTTTGTATTGCCACAAAACACTCAAAACAACATGGGTGTTGCCGTAGCGGATTATGATCTGGATGGCTACTTGGATGTGTTTATTTCCGTAAATGGAGAGTCGACTCTTGGCACTACAGGAAGTCAACTTCTCAGAAACACAGGACAGGGTGACTTTGAGGATGTGACAACTAATGCAGGGCTCAATGGGGCAGTGGCCGGCATGGGGGCATCATGGGGCGACTATGACAATGATGGCGACCCTGATATCTTTTTTACTGGAGTGTCGAATGTGCAGTTATATCAAAATGATGGGGACGGAACTTTTACAAATGTAACCGATGCGGCAGGTTTTGGGCCAGGTTGTGAAAATTGCTTCAATGTATTTACAGGTGGTTTGTGGTGGGATTATGATTACGACGGAGACCTGGATATCTACGTGACGTCCAATCTTGTGAAACCAACACAGTATACCAATAATGGAGACGGCACTTTTACGTCAACAGACCTGGGGCATGATACGGAAAAACCATTCTTCAGCTACTGTGCTTTGCCGTTGGATTTTAACAATGATGGCATATTGGATATTTATGTATCCAATGATTTTGATTTGGGCAACTACCTCTTTATCAATGACAAAACAACCTTCACAGAATCTTCCACTCCATATGGTTTAGAAGACCCTTATGATGGTATGGGGCTGGCTGCCTGCGATTATGACAATGATGGGCTATTCGATTTTATGATCACCAATATCTCCGAAAATAGTTTCTATCACAATACAGGAAGCGGTTTTGAGAATGTGGCATTGGACCTTGGTGTGTATGATGCCGGCTGGGCCTGGGGTCTGGCGTTTTCAGATTTTAACCTGGACGGGTATGAAGACTTGTTTGTGGTCAATCAATCCGAAGATGGCCATGCCAATAAAGTATATGAAAATACAGAAACTGATTCTGGTAGGGGGTTTAGTGATGTGAGCGACCGTTTTGATCTTGACGAAGACCCTGATAGTCAGGTCGTGGTGAGCTTTGATTACGACAATGATGGCGATCTTGATGTGATCATTAGTAATCGTTTTTCAAAACCTCATTTTTTGCTTAACAACATGGATAAGCGGAGTGTTCGTACATACTTACAGGTTCAGTTGGAAGGCACCACATCTAATAGAAATGCCGTAGGTGCGGTTGTACAGGTTGAAACAGAAGAGAGGAGTCAGTTTCGATTAAATCAGGGGGTCAATTATCTGAGCCAATCCCAGATGCCCATACATTTTGGATTGGACTCAGTCACAGAAATACAAAACCTGAGCGTGACATGGCCAACCGGAGTGAAAGAAACATATCCCAATATTCCTGTAAACTCACTGATTAAATTGACAGAAGGGGAGGGCTTTGAGGTTTTGAGTAATAAGCCGGCAGTGAAAATACTAGGCTGTACTGATCATAACTCCTGTAATTATAACCCCGAAGCAACCTATGATGATGGGTCATGTGAATACCTCCAGTCAGGTATAATCAGTGGGGCTGAGCTGGTGTCACCACTTTCGGAGCACACGTACTCTTATGCTGACGACAACAACATAACTTCCTATGTATGGTCTGTTGATCATGGGGAAATTATCGAAGGTCAAGGTACAGCAAGTGTATTGGTCCGATGGTCTATTGCGGAAGAAGGCGAATTGTCCTTAACCGCTCGAGATGCCAATTGTGAAACTCAAACAATCGGTTTGCTTGTCGATTTGGAGCTGAACGCCACTAATAATGAACCTGACCAGGCGGATCACTCCATTGCCAGACTCTGGAATGAAGTGCTACTCGAGGCTATCAGAAATGATTTTGCCAGACCGACTGTTCATGCTCGCAACCTGTTTCACACATCCATAGCCATGTATGACGCATGGGCTATTCACAATCAGAAAGAAACCTATCTGCTAGGCAAAAGCCATCATGCATTCAGTAGTGATTTTTCTGGTTTTGAATCTGCTGAGGCATATGAGCAATCTGTCTCAGAAACGCTTAGCTATGCTATGTACGCGCTGATGAAGCATCGATTTGAGGAATCTCCAGGGGCAGATGAAACCATGCAGATCATGAATGACATGATGGAGTTATTAGGGTACAGTACAGCATTTGCTTCCATAGATTACGCTACAGGAGAGCCTGCTGCCATGGGAAACTTCATAGCAGTCGAGATCATACGATATGGAAAAATGGATGGAGCAAATGAAGAAGGGGATTATGAAAACCTCTATTATGAGCCAAAAAATGATCCTCTAAACCCAAACAATGATGGTAATCAAAATCTGTCTGACCCGAATCACTGGCAGCCACTGCTTTTAGATATTTTCATAGATCAGAGTGGTAATGTGCTGAGAGACAATGCTCCAGGTTTTTTAGGTCCAGAATGGGGTGAGGTATATCCGTTTTCACTCAAAGAGGATGATTTGGATGTTTACCAGCGCGATGGAACCGATTATTATGTCTATCACAACCCTGGTTCTCCGCCTTATCTCGATGCGGCAAACCCCACAACCAGTGAGCAGTACAAATGGGGTTTTGAGACGGTGGCTATATGGGCATCACACCTTTCACCTGACGATGGGGTGATGTGGGATATATCGCCCAGATCTATTGGCAATATTAGCTTAGACGAGCTGCCAACAGATTTTGCGGATTTTGAAAATTTTTATGATCAACTTAACGGTGGTGACATAGGACAGGGCAGAGATGTAAATCCGATTACCGGAGAGCCGTATGACGAACAAATAGTGCCGCGAGGTGATTATGCACGTGTTTTAGCAGAGTTTTGGGCCGATGGTCCTGACTCAGAAACACCCCCTGGTCATTGGTTCACTATTTTGAATTATGTAAACGACCAGCCCGATTTGGTCAAAAAGATCAACGGAGAAGGAGACGAACTTGATAATCTGGAATGGGATGTGAAAACCTATTTCACGCTAGGAGGAGCCATGCACGATGCAGCAATAGCTGCCTGGGGTGTGAAGGGGTGGTACGATTACATCAGACCTGTTTCAGCTATTCGATATTTAGCAGATTTGGGGCAAAGCACCAATGCTTCTTTGGCTAATTACAACGAGCAAGGTATAGGGCTGGTTGATGGTTTTATCGAGGTGGTAGAAACTGGAGACCCGCTGGCCGGAAGCAGCGATGAAAACGTAGGGAAAATAAAGCTGTACACATGGAGGGGCCATGAGTTTATAAATGTTCCCGCTACGGATGAAGCCGGTGTTGGCTGGATTTTGGCCGAAGACTGGTGGCCATACCAAAGGCCTTCCTTTATTACACCTCCTTTTGCTGGTTTTGTTTCGGGGCATTCTACTTTCTCGAGAGCTGCTGCGGAGGTCATGACGCTCCTCACGGGTAGCGAGTATTTCCCGGGAGGGATGGGAACATTCGTTGCTAAGAAAAATGAATTTCTTGTTTTTGAGGAAGGCCCTAGTATGGATATTGAGCTTGAGTGGGCTACTTATCGTGATGCTTCAGATCAGTGTAGCTTATCGCGTATTTGGGGAGGTATCCACCCTCCGGCTGATGACATTCCGGGCAGAATAATGGGATATGAAATAGGAGTAGAAGCATTTGCTGCGGCCAAAGCATTGTTCGATCAGGATGTGTTGAGTACCAAAAAATTGCAGCAATCAATTCAAGCCTACCCGAACCCTATTGATGATAATGGGCTGTTCCATTTGTCTGGTTTGGCTACAAATAAAGAATTTCAATTGCTTGGTTTGGGTGGAGTGAAAATAGCGATTAGCAGGCCTGTTTATGATTCATCCACCAAAGAATACTTGTTTGATTTATCTGATCTTCCTGCAGGATTATATATCCTCCAAAGTGGTGATGACTCATGGAAGGTATTGAGGTTGTAACTTAATTAACTCCTTCTGTTAGGTAAAAGAGGAGGAGGTTCACCTGAAAATGGGTTCCACCGGCTGATGGTACGGGCATCCATGCCGGCTACACGCATCACAGCCCTGTCTCCATGTTTGTCCCTTATTTTATCCATAGCCTGATACAAGTGTAACATCTCCATTTGGCTGTCAAAGAGATCTATCTGATGATGTCCATTCACAATATCGCTGAGTCTCACACCGATTAATCTCACCAGCAAGCGTTTATTATACAGTTTATCAAAAAGCTCCATTGCTCTGGGGATGAGCATGTAATCTGCTGATGTGTAAGGAATTCTTGATTGCAGCGTGTAGGTGTTAAAGTCAGAGTAACGCACCTTCACTGTGACACATGCACACAGCTTCACTCCACGCCTCAATTGAAAACCCAGGTTTTCCGTCATGGCTGAGAGTATGCCTTTGAGCTTGTGCACATCTATGGTGTCTCTATCGAAGGTGCGCTCAGTAGAAATGGACTTGCGCTCCGAATATTCGATCACAGGAGAGTTGTCTATGCCATTGGCTTTTCTCCATATCGAAACACCATTCATACCAAAAGCACGCTCCATCAGATCCATTGGCATCTCTTGCAGTGTTTGGATTTTCCTTACGCCGAGGTTGATCAGCTTTTGGTGTGTTTTCTCCCCAACCATCGGTATCTTCTTTACCGAAAGAGGAGCGAGGAAGGGTTTTTCCCTCCCATGTTCGATCATGATCTGGTTGTTCGGTTTGGCTTCATTGGTGGCTACTTTGGATACGGTTTTGTTTTCTGACAAACCAAAAGAAATAGGAAGGCCTGTTTCTTTTGTTACTTTTTGGCGAAGCTCACTAGCCATTTTCAGGCATCCAAAAAACTTATCCATTCCCGTGAGGTCAACATAAAATTCATCCACAGAGGTTTTTTCCATCACGGGTACGGATTGCTGGATGATCTCTGTCACCATACGCGAATGCTTGGAGTAGTCCGCTGCATTTCCTTTCATGATGATGGCCTCAGGGCAAAGCGTTTTGGCCATCTTCATCGGCATGGCTGAGTGGATGCCAAATTTGCGAGCCTCGTAACTGCATGAAGCTACCACACCTCTGTCACTCGTGCCCCCAATGAGTACGGGCTTGTCTATGAGCTTGCTGTTTTTCAGCCGCTCTACCGACACGAAAAATGTGTCTAAATCGAGGTGGAGTATAGATTTCAATTATGTGGTGGTTTGTTTTGCTAAAATAAATAGTATTACTAAAAATATTAGACATTAATCCACTTTAATTTTTATCGAAAGCTGAAATTCTATTCTAAAATTAACTGGTACAGTATATGGATTTACTAAACTATCGCACACCAAATTTTTGAGCTATGAATACCAAATCTCTCCAGACCCGATCCGGTCATTTCTTCAACTCTGTTCTTATCGCAATTCTTTGTGAGAGTTTTTTACTAAAATATTTAGCTAAAATTTCTTTTTACTAAAATAATTACCATATTTACTAATATTATTAGAATATGTAATGTATGGATACTAATGATTTTAGAGTTGTAGATTTGGACCTGTCAGAAGCGGATGTGACTTTTGATAATTCTTATCGTTTGAAAATCACCTCAAAGAAGCTGAAGTCTGGCAAATGCCAGGTTAAGTTTTTTGCAACCATAAAGGAGCGTAGAGACATGTATGGTTATGTGCTGGTTGATGCACAAAAGACACTCAAAGATGTCGTTTCAACTATCCGAGACAAACTCAACACCATTAGTCATACCCGGGATTTTCACAATCTTCATTTATATTCTATAGGCAAGACAGGAAAAGATGATTTGAATTTTATCATCTTTGATTCATAAGCTAAAGTGACATGGCAAGCATAGCAGAAAACATCAAATACCTCAGAAAACAAGCTGGGCATACGCAGGAACAATTCGCCAACGAAGTTGGGATCAAAAGATCTCTGGTTGGTGCATATGAGGAGGGTAGAGCCGAACCTCGTTTGCAAACGCTACTCAAAATAGGGAAAGTGTTGGGTGTTACATCCGATGATCTTATATCCAAAGACCTCACCACAGATAAGCCGAGCCCTGTTTCGGTTAAAGAGAAAGTGAAAATTCTCTCTATTACCGTTGATAAAGAGGACAATGAGAATATTGAGTTGGTACCTCAAAAAGCCGCTGCAGGCTACTTGAATGGATACTCTGATCCGGGGTATCTCACGGAGCTTCCTAAGTTTCATTTGCCGATGCTTCCCAAAAATGCTACTTATAGGGCTTTTGAGATCGTGGGAGATTCTATGCTGCCAATTTCTTCTGGGTCTGTTATCATAGGCAAGTATCTGGAGTCGATCAAAGAGATCAAGAACGGTAAAACATATATTCTACTCACCAGTAAAGAAGGAGTAGTCTATAAACGCATATTTAACTATGTGGAGGAGAAAGGTAAATTGTATTTGGTATCGGATAATAAATCCTATTCTGCCTATGAGATTTCGCCAGAAGACGTAATGGAAATATGGGAAGCCAAAGCCTTTATCAGCATTGATTTCCCCGACCCTGAAGCGGCTTCAGAGCTATCATTAGAAAAGATAGCAGGGTTGGTTGTGGATCTGCAAAAGCAGGTGAAAGATTTAAAAGGAGAGTGATTGATTAGCTAGCCGAGTCAATCATTTTCATGGAAACTATCGCGTCTGATACAGAGCAAGGGTTTTCTCCTTCTCCCTTAAAATACTTTACCGTATCCCTGATCATGTTGAGTTGGATATTTTCAGGGTTTTGAAATGTTTCCACTTCCTCCACATTATTGGTAGAAATAGTCAGCTCACTTGCTGCAAAGAATGGAAAGGTTATATGACCTTTAGTTCCGATTATTTGGCAAGTGTCTTCACGCGACAACTCGTTTACATTGAACGCCCAGCAAGCATTCATAGCCATTTTCGGTGCAAAGCTGGCTGTTAAAACCGTATAATCTGGGGCAGAGTAAGCATCGCTTTGGTTAAAAGATTTTCCTTCATAAGTCAGCGGTTTGCCAAATATCCAGTAAATAATATCCAACATATGTGGAGCCAGATCATGAAACAACCCTCCACCTGAGACATCCGGATCTACTCTCCAATTGGTTTCTGTTTGCGCAATGCCATTGTGAGTTGGCGGTAGAAGTAGCTTGATATTCACTTGAAGAATATTCCCCAAAATGCCATCACTAACAATAGACTTTGCTTTTTCGAAGAGTGGCAGCCTTCTGCGGTAGTACGCTCCCGTGACTTTAACTCCTCTTTCTTTTGCGGCCTGCAAAATCCTTTCACTAGATGCTGCCTCGGTGGTCAGTGGCTTTTCTATATACACTGGTTTTCCTGCTAATATACTTTTGATGGCATATTCCTCATGGCTGCTGGGTGGTGTGGCAATATATATCGCATTAATGTTTGGGTCCCTGATGAGATCCTCTGCATCAGCGTAAAATCCGGGAACGTGGTGTCTTTTAGCATAGTCTTCAGCTTTTTCAGCGTTTCTTCTCATTACTGCCACAAGCTCTGAATTAGGCACTTTGTTAAAAGCAGGGCCGCTTTTCACTTCACAAACATCCCCACATCCAATGATGCCCCATTTTACTTTTCCAACTATTCCATGCATATCGTCAAAACTACGAAAATTTTATTTCGACAATCAGCTATAATTGTCTTGATTTGCTTGTTTTTAACGGTCATCGAATAAGAATTTGAGAAAGGTTGTTTACGTGTTGGGACTGCTCCTTTTGAGCGCAGATTTATGTGCTCAAATCACCGTCGTTAGCGGTAAGGTAACAGAGGCAGATACGGGTTCGCCTATTCCGTTCGCCAATGTAATCTTTACAGGCACTCAGGACGGAGCTATTACCGATTTTGATGGCAATTTCTCCGCTAAAACCACTTCTTCAGTTGATTCAATTGAAGTTCGATACATTGGTTTTATTAGAAAGGCTAAGTCTGTTCGGAGTGGACAACATCAGACAATCAACTTTCAAATGGAGGAGGATTTGGTCAAACTTGGTGAAGTAGTCGTTTATGCCGGTGAAAACCCTGCATTTTCAATTATGCGGAAGGCCATCAAGAATAAGGGTAAAAACGACCATCGATCTTTGGACGCTTATGAATATGAGAGCTATACCAAAATCGAATTTGACGTAGATAAAATCCCAAAGTATGTAGCCAAGCGAAAGATAATGACCAATATTACCCATGTGCTAGATAGCATAGAGCAAATTGCAGGTGATGATGGAAAACCGCTATTACCAGTTTTCTTGTCGGAAGCTATTTCCAGATATTATTATCGCAAGGACCCTACTTTTAGACATGAAGATATCCTCAAGACTAAGGTGAGTGGGGTGGGGATTACCGATGGAACTACTTCCTCTCAAGTAATTGGAGCGTCATTTCAACAATATAATTTTTATCAAAACTGGCTCAACATCATTTCCAAGGAGTTTGTGTCTCCGATAGCAGATGGTTGGCGTATCTATTATGATTATGATTTGATCGATAGCTCTTATGTAGCTGATGAGTTCTGCTATCGCCTGGATTTTTACCCAAAAAGAGAACAAGACCTGGCGTTCTTCGGTACTATGTGGATTACCAAAAGTGACTATGCTTTGATGAGGATAGATGCCACTGTTGCTAAAAGTGCCAACCTTAATTTTGTTGAAAAAATGAAGATCCAGCAGGATTTGATCAGGACCCGAGCAGGGGCATGGTTGCCTCACAAAACCCGTGTGGTCGTAGATGCTGCTCAGGTCAACAAGCTGACTCCTGGTATGCTGGCGAAGTTTTATGTCTCCACAAAAGACCATGTTGTAAACCAACCTAAAGCCAGGGAATTTTACCTAAACCCTGTTTCCATGGCAGAAGGTGTGAGAGATTATGATGAAAACTACTGGAGTGAAATGCGTCATGATTCGTTGACAAGCACTGAAGTAAATGTCTTTGAAATGATTGACACACTTCAGAGTTTCCCGCTGGTGAAGTACGGTATGAATATGGCCAAGTTCGCATTCAATGGCTATTATAGAGTAGGTAAGGTGGATATTGGACCGTATACCACATTCTATGGAAAAAATAACATTGAAGGAACAAGGGTTGGTTTTGGTGCGAGAAGTACAATTGCCTTCAGTGACAAATGGGTGCTTGGAGGGCATTTTGGTTATGGTTTCGGAGATGAAAAATGGAAATACCGAGGGTATGTTGAACATGTTTTCAAAAGACAGCCATGGTCTAAGCTGACTCTGGAATACATGAGAGAGGTCGAACAAATTTGGCTATTGAATCAAGACCTTGACCCTAATGGTCTGTTTTATGGTCTGAGTCGATTTGGAACGTTGACTCAACCATTTCAGATTGAGAAGTGGAGAGGCAACTTTTCAAGACAGTTGGGAACTGGCTTTAGTGCGGATTTGGGCTTTAAACACGAATCATTCGAATCACTTTCTGATTTCAAATATTACACCTCAGTTTCGGATCAAACCATTTCTTCAAGTTATAATATTAGTGAAGTAAGCCTCTCGTTGAGGTATGCCAAAGATGAACGTTACATAATTGATGATAACAACAGAGTAAGCCTTGGAACTATAAGGTGGCCAGCATTCAATATGGACTACACGTACGGTATTGATGGTTTAATGGAAAGTGATTTTGATTATCACAAGCTTCGGTTTTCTGTGGAAAAACGACAAAAAATGGCCTTTCTGGGAGTTTCAGAATTGCAGCTTTCTGCAGGGGCAGTTTTAGGAACTGTGCCATACACCTTGCTTTACAATCCTATCGGTAACGAAACACCAGTTTATGTTGATTTTGCTTATAACCTTATGAATTACTTTGAGTTTTCCACTGATCGGTTTGTAGAGTTAAGAATGAGGCATTCATTCGAGGGATTGTTGTTGAATGGAATTCCATTGCTGAAAAAACTAAAACTACGGGCCTTGGCTAGTGCAGATATACTTTATGGGCGGATTAATGATGAAAATGCCAATCTAAGTATAAACCCACTTGACTCCTTTGGGAATGAAATTCCGCTTTTTGCCAAATTGGATCAAAGACCCTATGTGGAGTTGGGGTATGGAGTTGAAAATATCTTGCGGGTGCTATCGATTCAGGCTTTTCATAGAATTACCTACCTCGATCAACCTAATGTGAATAAATTTGGGCTAAAGTTTAATATCGAATTCAACCTCTAGTGCGCATAATCTTAATCTTCAGCTTATTCCTTTGTATTTCATGTTCCAATCGTAAGGATCAAAGGATAGAAGCACCGAATATTTCAGACGAATTCTATCACAATGCACTCAAGGAAGTGGCTGTTAAGTATGCCGAAAAGCCAACAGATAGATTGCTGAGACAGAAACTTTATTACTATGAGCAGCTCAATTGGCCGGAAGAGGCCATTGAAGATTTGAATATTTTTCTAGAAAAGAATGGTTTGGACAGAAAGATTGTGAACCTGTTTCTGCAGTATTATTTGAGCAATGAAAAATATAAGGACCTCATTGAATTGCTTGATAAATGGGAGTTTTATCATGGGCTTGACGAAGACCTGGCTCAGTATCGGGTTTTATCTAACTATCGGGCGAATGGAGAAACGGGCACGTCAGAGCTAATTGCTGATTACTTAACCAAATTCAAATCCGAGGAAAGTCTGGAGTTTGCGATCCAACTATCGGAATCCATAGGTGACAGTGCGGCTATGGAAAACTATTCTCAGGATTTGTTTAATGTCAATCCTGATAATGCGCTTTTGCAAAAGTCCTTCGTTCCTTATTTGATAGAAAGAAGTGACTTTTTGCTTGCTTATGATATGCTCATCAAAAGTAAGAGATCGACCCAGTTTGAGCCAAATTTTCTGTTGGCATTGGCGCTTCATGGCATGGATAGTATAGATAGAAGTATCGCGCTGCTGAAAAACTATGAAAGAAGAGAAGCAAACCTACAGCTCTCTAAGTGGTACAGAGAAGAGAAACTGTACGATTCAGCGATTTACTATCTGGATAAAAGCATTGCTCAAGATTCCTCAAGAGACTTACTGATAACAAAGGCGGAAATACTGGATGAGCGTGGTTGGTTCAACAGCTCGTACTCCTTATTTTATTTTTTGGTAACTCAAGACTCTACTGACTCAATTGTAGCTGATAAAGCGGCCATTGTTGCCCGAAAAATTGCATATTTGCGGAATTTAAAAGAGGCGGAAAGACAGATTGCCGTCCCTGAATTAAAACCTAAGAAAATTACCCAATGAGTGACATTAAAATCACTTTACCTGACGGAAGTGTGAGAGAGTATCCTAGTGGTTCAACAGCCCTGGATATAGCAAAGAGTATAAGTGAAGGATTAGCCAGGAATGTGCTTGCCGCCAAAGTCAATGGGATTGTCATTGACTCGTTTAGACCAATTACGGAAGACAGCACTTTGAGCTTGCTCACTTGGAATGACCCTGAAGGAAAGTCTACATTGTGGCACTCGTCAGCTCACCTGTTGGCAGAAGCTCTGGAAGCGCTTTATCCGGGCGTAAAACTTGGTATTGGCCCGCCCATTGATAATGGGTTCTACTATGACGTAGATTTTGGGGATCAGGAATTTGATGCCGAAAACCTCAAGGCAATTGAGGATAAGATGCTGGAGTTGGCTAGGCAAAAAAATGAGTATGTCAGAAAAGACATCAGCAAAGCTGATGCTGTGAAATACTATGCAGAAAAAGGGGATGAATATAAGCTTGAGCTATTGGATGGTCTGGATGATGGCAGTATCACATTTTATACTCAGGGAAATTTCACGGACTTATGTCGAGGACCCCACATTCCAAATACTGGATTTGTCAAGGCAGCCAAAGTATTAAGCATAGCTGGAGCGTATTGGCGTGGTGACGAAAACAGGAAACAACTGACCAGACTTTACGGTATCACTTTTCCGAAGCAGAAGGAACTCACGGAGTATTTGGAAATGCTGGAGGAAGCCAAAAAGAGAGATCACAGGAAGATTGGAAAAGAACTTGGCTTGTTTACTTTCTCGGAAAAGGTGGGGAAAGGACTTCCTCTATGGCTTCCAAAAGGGGCGGTATTGCGTGAGCGATTAGAAAACTTTTTAAAGAAAGCTCAGGTTAAGGCCGGTTACGAACAAGTGGTTACTCCACACATAGGAAGTAAGGAGCTTTACGTGACCTCAGGCCATTATGCCAAGTATGGCGCAGACTCGTTTCAGCCGATACATACACCGGCCGAAGACGAAGAGTTTTTGCTTAAGCCAATGAACTGCCCGCATCACTGTGAGATTTACAAATCACGTCCAAGGTCATATAAGGATTTGCCGATTCGCTTTGCAGAATTCGGAACTGTTTACAGATACGAGCAAAGCGGTGAGTTGCATGGGCTGACTCGGGTAAGGGGGTTTACACAAGATGATGCACATATTTTTTGCAGACCAGAGCAAGTAAAAGATGAGTTTGCTAAAGTTATTGACTTGGTGCTTTATGTGTTTAACGTGCTTGGTTTTTCAGATTTCACAGCTCAGATCTCACTGAGAGACCCTGAAAATCCGGATAAGTATATAGGTAGCGATGAAAACTGGAATATAGCAGAAAGTGCAATTGCAGAAGTGGCGGCTGAAAAAGGCTTAAATACAGTTGTGGAGACAGGAGAAGCGGCGTTTTATGGACCTAAACTTGACTTTATGGTTAAGGATGCCCTGGGTCGAAGCTGGCAACTTGGTACTATACAGGTTGACTATACCCTTCCTGAGCGGTTCGAGCTTGAATACATGGGAGCCGACAATGAAAAGCACCGCCCTGTTATGATTCACCGAGCCCCATTTGGCTCAATGGAAAGGTTTGTAGCGATATTGATCGAGAGTACAGCTGGGAATTTCCCTTTATGGCTCGCCCCTGAGCAGATGGCAATTTTGCCTATCTCCGAAAAATACCATGATTACGCTAAGTCACTGTATCTCAATTTGCAGGAAGAAGATATTCGTGGTTTTGTAGATGAGCGCGACGAAAAGATAGGTAAGAAAATCCGCGATGCAGAAGTTAAAAAGATTCCTTTTATGCTGATCGTAGGTGAAAAAGAGTCTGAAGAAGGCACAGTTTCCGTGCGAGCTCATGGAAAAGGAGACCAGGGAAGCCTCAAAATTGCAGACTTCATCAGTATGTTTAAGAAAACGACGGAAGAACAACTGAAGAATTAAACTCTCACAGTTGCGCGAATGTCAAAATAATGTCGATATTTGCGGTTCCGTTTGGAAAAAAGTGATAACTAAAAGATAAAAGGCTATTAGTAGACCATACAGAAAACCGTTTAGGGGACGCGTCGAAGAACCCTACAAAGTGAATGACAAAATTACTGCTCGTGAGGTTAGAGTAGTTGGTGAAAATGTCGAAGTAGATGTGTATTCTCTGAGTAAGGCCATCCAGATGGCTAAAGATCAGGGGCTAGATCTTGTTGAGATTTCTCCAAAGGCTGACCCCCCCGTTTGTAAGATCATCGACTATTCTAAGTTCAAATACGAACAAAAGAAGAAGCAGAAGGAGATCAAAGCAAAAGCGCAAAAGACAGTAGTAAAGGAAATTCGTTTTGGACCCAATACTGACGATCATGATTTTAACTTCAAGTTGAACCATGCCAAGAAGTTTTTGGAAGAAGGAGCAAAGGTTAAGGCCTATGTTCATTTTGTAGGTCGTACTATAGTGTTTAAAGACCGTGGCGAAATTCTATTATTGAAATTTGCTCAAGCGTTAGAAGACCTGGGAAAAGTAGAACTTCTGCCAAAGCTGGAAGGGAAGCGGATGTCAATCATTCTAACACCAAAACCGACAACAAGTAAGAAAAAATAAATAATTAGCGAAATGCCGAAGGTAAAAACTAATTCCAGTGCCAAGAAAAGATTCAAATTGACTGGTACAGGAAAAATCAAAAGAAAGCACGCTTTTAAAAGTCACATTCTTACAAAGAAAGAGACTAAACAAAAGCGTAATTTGACGCACGCAACTTTGGTTCACAAAAGTGATGTGCCAAATGTTAAGCGAATGCTTAATATTTAATTAGGTTCAATTATTAAACCCGATGATTGGTTTGTGAAAGTTTTGATAACAAACGCCAATTGTTAAAAATTAAAAAGAAATGCCAAGATCAGTAAATCATGTAGCTTCAAGAGCTCGTCGAAAAAAGACGATGAAGCAAGCCAAAGGGTACTTTGGTAGAAGAAAAAACGTATGGACCGTAGCTAAAAATGCGGTTGAAAAAGGTATGCAGTATGCGTACCGCGATAGAAAAGCTAAGAAAAGAGAATTTAGAGCACTTTGGATTCAGCGTATCAATGCTGCAGTTAGAGCATATGATATGTCATACTCTCAGTTTATGGGCAAGCTGAAAGATGCCAATATTGACATCAATAGAAAGGCTCTTGCAGACCTTGCAATGAACCACCCGGATGCATTCAAAGCAATCGTAGATAAAGTAAAAAAATAAATTCTTAAAAATATTTACTTGTTGTAAGCCCTGACTTTTTGCTAAGTCAGGGTTTTTTGTTTCTAAAACAATCAGAATATAGTTTTAACTACACTTTCTCTGTAACTCTGTCCTATGGGTATTTTCTTATCTCCAATTTGTACTTGGTTGCCTGACAGACTTTTAACCCGACTAGTGTTTACGATGAACGATTTGTGAATTCTCATGAAGCTGTCAGTCGGAAGTTTTTCTTCCAGACTTTTCATTGTTTCCAAAGCAATGATCCTTTCATTTTCAAGCATAAACGACACATACTCCTTTAAGCCCTCAATGTACAGGATGTCTTTAAAGTACACTTTGTGCGTTTGCCTATCGGCTTTCACCAACATATAATCCCGCTTCGAGGGCATGGCCTGACTGTCAGGGTTTTGTGGGCCAATATTGGAGATGCACTTATTTACAGCTCTTACAAATCTTTCGAACGAAATGGGCTTCATCAAATAATCCACCACATCCAGTTCATAACCATCAAGAGCGTATTCAGAGTATGCCGTGGTTATAATGATTTTTGGCTTGTGAGAAAGTGTCTTGATAAATTCCAGTCCTGTCATTCCCGGCATTTGTATATCCAGAAATATGACCTCTACAGTCTCTTTGTTCAGAATGTCATATGCTTCTATTGGGTTTCTATACTCACCCCTCAGGCCAAGGTGTGGTAGTTTTTTAACATACTCTGAAATCAGAGCCCGGGCAGGAGCCTCATCGTCTATTATGATACAAGAAGTCATACTTCAAAAATGCTTAAACTAATTTGATATATCTCTTTAGTGCTTGTTTGATCAAATTCAAAGCCATCGCCATATGACAGATCCAGCCTTCTTTTGACATTGTCTATGCCTATTCCTCCTACTTTATCTTTGGTGTGGGTGATCTGCGATGTAGAGTTGGTCACAGTGAAGCTTAGCACATTGTTCTTTATCGCCAATTTTATGTCTATAAAACCATCCGGATTGCTTTCTAAGTCTCCGTGCTTGAAGGCATTTTCCACAAATGGAATCAACAACATGGGCTCTAAAAGTGTTGATTCGTTTACCTCTGCAAAATCAAAATTGACCTTGATGTCGTCTCCGATTTTCAAACGCTGAAAGTCAATGTAATTTTGGATATAATCAATCTCTTTATCCACCGTCACCTTCTTCACTTCACCTTCATAAACCACATAGCGCAGCATGTCGGAGAGTTTCATAATCATGGATGGTGTTTGTTTAGACCCTGTGTAGGAAAGAGAATAGATGTTATTCAGTGCATTGAAGAGAAAATGAGGATTTATTTGAGACTTCAAAAACCGCATTTCTGTTTTCAGAGTCTCATTCTTTAGGGAAATTTCATTGTTGAGTCGTTTTTGGTTTTGGTCCACGGCCCAAAGGAGTGTGGAGACAAAATATATCGGAAGAGCAAAAAGTGGCCGTGACACAAACAGTATTCTAAAAATCAGAGACTCGTCTCTTTTCCTTGGAAATGGCTTGTGAGAATCAGGACCGAAATGGCCAAAATCAGGCCTTGCAAGAAATTGTTCTGTGAACGAAAATGCAAGCATAAACATCATCAGTGCTATGAGTATAAGCAAGGTGTAGTAGATATAATTGCCTTTCGAAAGGAACCGGGGAAGGAGGTAATTCAGATTCAGGTAAAATATGCCGGCTTGAAAGATTAGCAAATGACCTGTAGCCATTATTGCATTCGTTGTTTCATACCTGTTAGACTGCATATAAAAGATGATCATGGAGTAAGCTATCCATGTCAATAAGTGAACTGTAATTTTTCGGGTGTTCATAAGAGCGACTTTGTAAAGGAAATGTAGCCTATTTCGTTTGTGGCTCAAAAGATTTTCTACAAGGATAGCAATCTCTTATACATACGCTTTTCATTTTTCAATATCTGTTGCTTTTCGGCTATTACAATCAATATAAACACGTTTGCTGTTGTTCGTTGAAAAAATCGGGCTGTTGGTTGAATAGATACTGGCAGACAGGACACTAAAAATACATTTGTAAAGCATCCGAGAGAGATGTTTGTTTTTGATTACCTATTCCATCGCGCCAGACAATTGTGGCGGTATTTAATTAGTCTGGTCGCGATGGATAATTTTAAAAATTGACTTGAAGACATATATAAGAATATTACTCCTGGCAATACTCGGGACTTGGATCGTGAGTTGCGAAGAGACGTCACTTATAGGTGATGATTTGCTCGACACGGATAGTTTTGATGTGTCATACATCGACTCCCTGACACTTAATTTTTACACGAGCCGATTAGATTCCATTTATACAAGTACCAATGGACAGATTTTGGTTGGAGACTATAATGACTCAATCATCGGACAGGTTACTTCTAAAGCATATTTCATAGTTGATCCTTCTGAAACTACTATGCCTGATTTGAGCGAAGGAGACTTCAGGTATGATTCTGCTACACTCATCCTTCTTTATAATGGTTATAGTTTTTACGATTCGGAAGAGAGAGTGGGGCTCAAAGTAAGCCAGCTAACTGAGGATTTGGAGTATGGTGATGACGGTTTGCTCTACAATACCACCACAAAGTATGATGACCCTAATAATCTGGAAATTGGATATAAGACCTTCAAACAGGATATAGAAGAAGGAGAAGAAATCGAAATTGGCCTTGATGACGAATTGGGTTTTGAATTATTTACGGATATCCAAAACGAAGAAGAGTCTTCTACCACATATCTTGAATTTCAGCAAAAATATCACGGTTTTCAGCTGACAGCTGTAACAGACCAAAGTCCTATGTATGGATTTTATTCGGACAGTATAGTTTTGAGGGTTTACTATACAGATCTCAACAAAGTACCAGTCCAGCAGTCTTATGTTAATCTCACTCCGGGCAGTAGCAGACCCTATTTCTCAGAGATAAGCAACTCCAATGCCATCCTCAATAATGAACTGGAAAGCTTAGAAGATAAGCTGCCATCAAGTGATTTGAATATGATCTCGCTGGTGACAGGAGGCACAGGGTATTGTACCCGTTTAGAAATACCCCATGTCAGATCTATCCTCCTTGAGGATGAAGACTATATCATCAGCTATGCAGACTTGCAGATCAAACCGACTATTTCATCTATAGATTATTCTAACACACCACTACCCAGCTTTCTTCAGGCTTCATTGGTTGACAATGCCAATAATACGCTATTAGAAACACCTTTTTACTTGTCTCTGGTAGAAGACCGAGAGTTTGGTCGCGATTCCTACTATCATATGGATGCCAGCGATCTGATAGATTTTTTACTGACTCCTTATGTCAATACCAATGATTATGCCCTGTTGATTTCTGTGGAAGACAGTGATATAGGTTCTTCTGTCGATCGGGTGCCTTTGGGAGATGGTAATTATGGTAGTAAACTGATTTTGTACACGATAAAAACTAAATAAATGAAGAAGTATATTTTGAATCTCATATTAGGAGGGCTTGTGGCTTTTGGAATCTTGACTTCCTGCTCCAGCTCCGACGATAGTTCGGATCCGGGTAACTGGGTAAGATATTCGGATTATGAGGGTGTAACCAGAACTCAGGCCATCTCATTTGTGATTGGTGATTATGCTTATGTGGGTCTGGGAACAGATGGAGATGATTACCTATATGATTTGTGGAGATATGATTTTGACCGAAATTTTTGGCAGGAAATGGCTTCTTTTCCTGGTGAAGGACGAATAGCTGCAACAAGTTTTAGTATTGGTGATTATGGATATGTGGGTACGGGATATAACCGCGATTTGGATACAGAGGAGCTGAGCGATTTCTGGAGGTATGATACTCAGAATGATAGCTGGAGTCAGGTGGCAGATTTTGGTGGAGGTGCTCGATATTCGGCAGTGGCATTTTCTATTGGGGACAATGGCTATGTAGGTACGGGTTATGACGGCAACTTTCTTAAGGATTTTTGGAAATACAATGCCAATGAAAACACATGGGAACAAACAGTGAGCCTGTACGGTACTAAAAGGGAGAGTGCAGTTGCCTTCGTTATAGAAGACAAGGCCTATGTAGGAACAGGGAGAAACAATGGAAGTTATGTTTATGATTTCTATTCATTCGATCCTCAAACTGAAACTTGGACTGATCTTTCGTTGTATGATGAAGATGATACCTACACGGATTATCTGGGAGCCATGAGTAGATATGGAGCCGTTTCGTTTGTGATAGATGGTATGGGTTATGTAGGTACAGGCATATCTGACGCTTATTCTTCAGCTTTCTACTCTTACAATCCGGACACCAATGAGTGGAATGATGAGATTAACCCTTTAGAAGGGTCTTCTAGAATAAATGCTGCCGCTTTCACATTGAAAGGTGTGGGTTTCCTTAGCACAGGTAGCAACAGTAGCCAAAACTTTGATGATATATGGGGCTTTTATCCGTATGAAGAGTATGACGAGTACGACTAAACTAAGCTTTGTTGTTGCTTTTCTTTTGAGCCTTACAGCTTTTGGTCAGTCCAGTCCCAACTCTGTTTATAATGCTTACGGGGTAGGTAGGCTAAACGATTTTGGCCTTGAGTCCTTCAAAAGTATGGGTAATGCGTCTATTGGAATGAGGTCTGACAACATGGTTAACCTTAAAAACCCTGCAGCACTAAATTCTATTCCATACCCCAATCAAATTTTTGATATAGGAATGTCCATGTCCAGTTTTTCTCAAAAAACTGTGGATGAATCAAATAGCACAATGATCGGAGGAGTGCAAAACATAAACCTGTGGTTCAAGCCCTCGGGTCGTTTTGCTTTCACGATCGGGGCTAATCAATTCAGTAATACGAATTATAATGTCACTGACTTGTATCACCATTCAGATGTTGTGCAAAACTATGATGTGATAGTGGATGGCACAGGTGGCTTGTCAAGAATATACTTTGGCGCAGGCACGGAGCTGTTCAAAAACCTGCATCTGGGAGGTCGTGTGTCTTTGTTGCTCGGTCAGATAGGCTCCACTCAGTCAATAACAAACAACAGTCTGATTGGTGATATTCAATTAATTCAAAATTCAAGTGTAAGTCAGGCCATTTTTGATTTTGGAGCACAATATGCATTTGACCGGAGTGCACATGACTGGGTAATTGGCGCGACGTACAGACCCAACTTCTTGTTGAGTCAGCGTGTGGAGTCGATGATCTCTGAAGGTGGCTATGATACTCTGGTTACCAATAGCAAAAGCAATTTGTATCTACCGGAAATGTATGGGGTGGGAGTGAGTGCAAGGTTTGGGACGTGGCGCGTGGCTTTGGATGGAGAACTTGAAAAGTGGAGTAAGAACCAGGGTAGCGAATCAAATAGATACCGCGACAAATACTCTGTCTCATTAGGTGCTGAATATGTGAGAGGAAAAAGGTCTGAGTCATATATTGATAGAATGGCTTTTCGCTTTGGAGGGTCTTTCAATAACTATTACGTCGCAGTGAATAATACGAAATTTAATCAGATCAAGCTCACCACAGGAATAGGTCTGCCAACTCAGAGACAATCTGGTTATATCAATATCGGGTATGAATACCAGGGTTTGGGTACCACAGAATCCAATTTAGTGCTGGAGAACCTACACACTTTCACACTCAATTTCAGTATCAGGAGTATGTGGTTCTTGAAAACTGTATATGATTGACGAGATTGGGACCGGGTTTTCCTTTGAAGTAAGCTTTGTTTTGTAAAGATCAAGGCTTATTTTTTGAGTAGAGCTAAATATCAGGCTTGTTTGACCTGCTGATCATACACTAAAAACTAGTGGTAATTGAAGCCGTGAGTCCACTGGCTGCTGGCACAAACCTACAGACACCACCCACGCAAATAATACCCCCTCGTTGGCGACCATAGCTCATAGATATGCGAGTGGCACTTTTAGAGTAAGCATAACCAACTTGATAATAATTAGGCTGTTTATCAGCCCCATAATTATACTGATCCAGCAGGAAGAATGACCAATATGGAGCCACGTTGTATTCAGCCAGAAAAGCGAACCAATTTTGATTGTCCTGTTTCGTCCAGAGGTGCTGTATCTCAGTTCGTAAAGAACGCCGATTCGGTAGTTTGATGAAGGATTCTAAAACACCAATTTTGGCTTTTACATTTTCTACGGGTACACCTTCTATTTGGTTCTTGTTGTATTCCTGCTGAATATAGCTTCCAGTCAAAATCCACTTTCGGTTTATTTTCCTTTTAATCTCTATACTAAAATCTTCGTAGTAGGTAGAGTCTCCAGCTTCAAATAAGTTGGTGTTGAAATCTTCTAATGATAATGCCGGGTTCACGTTGTTCTTCAGAGATTTGAAGTGTGAATAATTCAGGTATATGTTGGTTCCGTATTTTCCTCCGAGAGCCGATTTTTTCTTGATATTATAAGTTAGACTCATTTGTCCGCCCACTTCTCCAAGACTTTGTGCGCCGTATGGGTATATGTTAGACAAGGCATATCCGTGTTGCCGGGTCTCCGCCGGCAGGTAATTTACCCACAGGCTATTATTTTCAGCTTCCCTTTCAGACCGGAAGTCCATATTTTCTAACCTTCTCATTGTTACGTTTACGCCAAATCCCTTCAGGCTATATCCTGCATTGACGAGCAAGCTTCTCCCTTTTCTGAGATTATTGTAATTATTTGCTATCGTTGGGTCTACGTCCTTTTCAATATATTCAGAGCTTAAATCAATTTTATCGGTGGTTATTCCCATACGAAACGAATAGGCCTGAATGTTTTCTTTATACCCGTCCGGGCCGGTGTATTGCTGGAACCTACTAACCGCCGAAGCACCCAGTTGGATGTTTGGAATGTTCTCAATTTGAAAAATATCATTTACGAAAAAGTTGCCATCTAGGCCCCTTACTATCCCATCTGATTTATTGAAAAACTCGCGCTGTGTGCCGTAAACACCTGTCAGGTCAACACCTGCGATAGGGGAGATCTCCACCTTTATTCCATCCAAAGAGTTGTCTATTCCGAGCGATCGCTCTTCATAGGCTCTCAGTACCAGCCCCGACCCAAATTGGGTGTAATAGTTGCCTGCCGTAACCTTTAGAACATCATTTTGATAAGACGCATACCTATTCACAATGCCTGTTCCTGATAATTCTTCCGGGTATCCGAGTAGCGCTGGTAGGTACGCTTCATAGCGTATTCCGGCCTCAAACGTTTTATAAGAATAATCAAGTTTGAGATAGTTGTTAGTTGCTATCTTTTCGTCAGGAGCATTGGCGTTGATCTTCTTGTCGTTTCTGTATAACTGAATATCACTTTGAAAACCACCAGAGATTGTACCAAGACCGGAAGTATTTTGTGCATCCGCCACTCCAAGTAGGAGCAGTGTAAACGCCACACTAAACAGTAGCTTCATTTGCTATTGATTGAGAAGTCTCTGGTACACAATTTCTTCATCACCGGGGATATATCCATTTCGTTCATAAACGATTTCACCACTCGGATCAATGATGAGTGTATAAGGCACATTGTTGATGTTTAGTGCTCGCTTGAGGTCAGAGTTCTTATCTAGTAAGATATCAAAATCCCAACCTCTACCATTTGCAAATGCCTTAACCTTGTTTGAACTACGCGAATCATCTATGGATACGGCAATGATTTTAACATTGGTTTCATCTTTCCAGTCTTCGTACAAATCATGCATTTCAGAAAGCTCCAGTATGCAAGGTTTGCACCATGTGGCCCAGAAACTAATTATTGTTGGACCCTCGGGCTGGATCTGGCTTACAATTGAAATGCTTTCCCCGGACAAATTTTCAAGAGAGACATCCGGTAGATTTTTATTCGTCTGTCCAGATGAAAAGAAATACAAAGCGCAGCAGAGCAACGCAAGCGAAAATCTCAAAGTCATTTAAAGGATTGTTTACTGGTTCGAAATACTTTGGCCAGCTAAAACCTGCTGAGCATTGATTATTTTCTTGTTCTCGTTTTCGCCATTTAGCGAGTAATGAGCAAATGCAATCACGTATGTGTTTTCGGGATCATATCCGCTCATGCTAATTTGCTTTTGAGAGAAACTATAGCTGTTGTTTTGCTTAGTCTCGCTTTCTGGGATCAGGTCTCCATAAACATCTGTGGCAACTTTTCTAAGCACATTCTGGTGATTGAACTTGTTAATATAACTCGGCTGATCATAGTAATACGCTCCTTCATACCCATCGTATCCACTAAAGTAATTTTGCTGTGTGCCGCTAATTACATTGTTCTCTATCAGATAGATAGTAAGTCTTACTTCTTCTGCAATATCTTGATAGAAATGCACATTGACATCTACTACAACTTCGTCATTGCTCAGTGTTGACGAAATATCCAGCCCTAAAAGAACTTCTTCTATGTTGATTTGATAATCCACTTCGTCTATTACTTTTTGGTCTAAAGTTGGGCCATTGAGTCCTACCTGGTCTCCCAGATACACTCTGCCAACGACCCCGCTCGGGAAATACCCAATGCCGAATGCTGCTCTGAGTAGGTTCTCATTTTCATACTCCAATCCATCACCTTGATGAATCGCTGCTGTAAGTACCATGCCATCGCGTTCGTCAATCAACTTTTCAATGTTGTATGCTGCCATCGGGCACCATCCACACCACTCTCCAGTAAACTCTTCTATCAATACCTTACGCTCCTTACGCGGAAGTGCTGTTAAGGATATTGTATTGCTTTCAACGCCGTTTATTATGGCCACAAATTCATACTCGCCCAGCTGCGTTGTTGTGAATTTTTGATTGTTACACAAAACACCTCCGGTATAAATTTCAGCATATTTCGTTAGCGTATCTTGATCGTTATCGATCACGTAAAATTCAGGACTCACATATCCATTAGCATCAAAGGTGGATTTGGATGCCGAAAGCGTAATCTCCGATGGATTAAGTTCAACGACAACTTCTACCGAATTACTTACCACATCATAATATTCTGCTCGAAATTGTAGATTTTCAGGATTCTCTGAAAAGTAATACTCATTGTAAATCTGTCGGTCACCATTGAAAAGATCCACAGTGGATGTTACATCAACTCCCGATTGGTTTGTCACTTTAAAGAAACAGGTATCTGTGCCGATTGCCTTAATAGTTGTTTTGTCCGAAGTGAAATTCAGCTCAGTAATATTTTCGATGATCGTAACCGCCAGCACCCTGCTGGTAATACCATTGTATTCAGCCGTGAACTGAATAAAACCTAATTCTTTAGGTGTATATGAATTGCCTTCAATTGCGACCTCATCAGCGAAGAAGGTTACGTTTTCGGTTATGTCTATGTCAGCTTGATTAACGGCCTGCAAAACGATGGTTTCAGAAAGCAGAAAGGCTGTTTTTTCTGAAGTCAAAGTGATGCTCGTGATATTCAGTGCGGCTTCATCGTCATTACAACTCAATGGAATAATGCATGTAATACAGCCGAGAATTAGTAAAAGTAGATTGTTAGAAGTTTTCATGGTAGTAGCAAAATGTTAGGGCTTAACAACACAAATAATATTCGGTTTCTCGAATTATAAATTCTGTTGCAGCGATAAATATAGCTAGGAAGTTGTTTAGGCATAACTAAATAGGTGATAATCTGCCGAATAATATTTTGGATGGTTTCCGTTGGTTTTTGAAAGTAAAAGTTATTTACGCCATGAGGGTGATGTGAATCAAGGCCATCTCAAATCAATAGCAAGAAAGAGAAGGGCGCGATATGGTTGTGTTGAATGCTTTATTTATTAAGAAATAGGGCTAATGTGTATTCAAGTTACCACTACAAACAAAAAAAGCCTTTGAGATATTCTCAAAGGCTTTTGAAGCGGTATGGACGGGACTCGAACCCGCGACCTCCTGCGTGACAGGCAGGCATTCTAACCAGCTGAACTACCACACCATTTTTTATTTGCAATGAGTAAAAACACTCTTTTGTGTCTCCGTCCCTCTCAATTGCGATGCAAAACTATACCCTTACTTCGTCAAATCCAACACATATTTTCAAATTAATTTCAATCATTTATCCACATTTCAAAATACCTGAAAACTATTTCTTTCTACCTTTGCGCGGAACAAAATTGAGCCCATGCATTTAGATTTTGAAAAGCCAATAGTAGAATTAGAAAACAAGCTGATTGATATGAAACAATTGGCTCAGCAAAGTGACGTTGATGTGTCTGATGCTGTGAAGAAGTTGGAAGACAAAATTGTGAAGTTGAAGAAAGACACCTTCGAGAATCTCACCAGATGGCAGAGGGTGCAGTTGTCGAGACATCCGGAAAGACCCTATACCCTTGATTATATATACGAGATATCCAATGAGTTTGTAGAACTACACGGAGATAGAGCGGTAAAGGATGATAAAGCCATGATTGGTGGCTTTGTGGACATTGACGGGCAATCTGTGATGATGATTGGGCAGCAAAAAGGTAGAAACACCAAGCAGCGTCAAATCAGGAACTTCGGCATGGCCAACCCCGATGGGTACAGAAAGGCCCTTAGGTTGATGAAGCTGGCAGAAAAGTTTAATAAACCAATCGTTACCCTTATTGACACTCCAGGAGCGTATCCGGGAATTGAAGCCGAGGAGAGAGGTCAGGGTGAGGCTATCGCCAGAAACCTGAAAGAAATGATGACCTTGAAGGTGCCGGTGATTTGCATAATCATAGGAGAGGGTGCATCAGGAGGAGCTTTGGGAATTGGTATTGGAGATAGGGTATTGATGATGGAGAACTCCTGGTACTCGGTGATTTCTCCCGAAAATTGCTCTGCTATCCTTTGGAGGACATGGGACTACAAAGAGCAGGCTGCTGAAGCGCTTAAACTCACAGCTACGGACATGATGAAAAACAAGTTGGTAGATGGAGTGATTAAAGAACCACTCGGTGGTGCACACCTGGACATGAAAATGGCCGCTAATGAAATCAAAAAAGCCATTATCAGCAATATCAAAGATCTGAATAAGCTTAGCGTAGAAAAACGAATCTCTCAGAGGATTGACAAGTTCGCCGCGATGGGAGCTTATAGTTAAGTCATGAAACTTGGCCTTGTACTGTCTGGTGGAGGGGCAAGGGGCATTGCTCATCTGGGTATTGTTCAGGCCTTGCATGAGGCCGATATCTCTTTTGATATTATTTCAGGTGCAAGTGCTGGCGCCATAGCTGGTGCTTTCATTGCTGCGGGCTATACACCACAGCAAGTACTTAAGTTTATTGAAGACACGAAAGTTCTTAGCACTATTCAACTCTCCTTTAATCGCCGTAGCATTCTTAGAATGGACCGAGCAGGAAAAGAGTTGGCTAAATATTTTCCTGAGGACTCATTTGAAGCGCTCAAGATTCCACTCAGAGTTTCTACCACAGATATCAGGAAGGGGAAGACTAAAGTTTACAAGAAAAAACGTTTGATAAAACCTATTCTGGCTTCCTGCTGTATCCCTGTCGTTTTTGATCCGGTACAGATTGGCACCAGACATTTGGTAGATGGGGGTGTGCTGGATAATCTTCCGGTTAATTCTATTCGCAAAGAAGTAGATCATATTATTGGCTTGCATTGTAATCCGATTGATCCGGGTTTTGAGTTGTCCAACTGGAAAAATCTTCTTGAACGCACCATGATGATGACCATGACGCAGGTTGCATATTCACAACGCAAAAGATGTTCGGTTTTTCTCGAGCCACCGGGTCTTAGCAAGTACAGCGTCTTTGCATTTAACAAGGCTCGGGAGATTTATGATTTTGGATATAAGTATGCGAGGGAGGAAATAGATAAAGGTGTACTGGACGTATTGAAATATGAAAGCATTAAGTAAACTCTTCTTTGGTTTTTGGTTTTGGCTGTTTGGTTGGAAGATGAAGGGGCAGAAACCGGATCTGGACAAATATGTGCTGATTATTGCGCCTCACACCAGCAACTGGGATTTCTTTGTCGGGTTATGTGCCAGGAGTATCTCTGGGCTGGAAAGTCGGTTTTTTATAAAAAACTCCATAACCAAAATACCTGTAGTGGGATGGATTGTGCATGGTTTGGGTGGGAGAGGTGTTGACCGCTCTAAGCGGACGAACCTGGTTGATCAGGTTGCCGAGTTGTTTGCAGGGGAAGAGAAGTTTGTCATGACGATCACACCAGAGGGGACACGCTCTTACAACCCGGATTGGAAAACAGGCTTTTATAGAATAGCGATGAAAGCGAACGTGCCGATTCAGGTAGTGGGTTTTGATTTTGAAAACAGAATTGTAGAGTATGCTGAGCTTATCTATCCAACCGGAAATGTTGACGAAGACCTAGAAAGAATCAAAAGCTACTACAGGACTATTAAAGGCAAGCACCCTGAGAAGGGGGTAAAATAAAAAAGCATCAACCGTAAGGTTGATGCTTTTTCTTATGTGATTGAAATGCTGACTATTTCTTAGCAGCAGTTCTTTTTGTTCTTCTTTTAGGCTTCACTTCCTCTACGATCTCATCTTCCACATCGGCCAAAATTCTACCGCAATGTTCGCAAATGATGATCTTTTTCTTATCTCTGATCTCAGCTTGTTTCTGCGGAGGTACGATGTTGAAACATCCACCGCAAGCTCCTCTTTTCACAGGTACTACGGCAAGACCATTTCTCATGTTGTTTCTTACCTTGTCGTAAGATTTAAACACTCTTTCCTCTACGTTTTTCGCTGCTTTGTCTCTGTCTTTAAGAAGTTTCTTTTCGTCTTCTTCAGATTCCTGAGTGATAACTTTGAGCTCGTCTTTTTTCGACTCAAGATCCTTTCCTCTTTCTGAAAGCGTATTTTGAGTTTGCTCTATTTCCTCTTTCTTGATCTCGATCTTTTCGTAACCCTCTTTGATTCTTTTCTCAAGGATTTGGATCTCCAGATTTTGTAGTTCTACTTCCTTCGTTATCGCATCGTACTCCCTGTTGTTACGAACATTCATTTGCTGCTCCTCATATTTTTTTATGAGTTTCTCAGCATCTTTGATTGCAGTCTTGTTGTTTTCGATTGCAGTTTCCATGTCGGCAAGCTCCTGATTTTGCTTGTCCAATCTGGTTTGATAACCGGCAATTTCGTCTTCAAGATCCATTACCTCTTCAGGTAGTGCACCTCTGACTTTGATGAGTTCGTCTAAATTGGAATCGATTGATTGTAATTTTACGAGGTTCTCTAGCTTTTTAGCTACTGTATTTTCCATGCAGTATTACAAGTATTTGATTGGGTTTGTCTCCACCTGTGACAAACGGAGTGCAATATTAGTTAATTTTTCGCTTAATATATCATATCAAACCCCGTTTATAAGGGAATCATTTGACTTCAAACTTGAAACAGAAAATTCTTGAACCAATCGTCGGTAAATTGCGCTACGGAATTGTCTTTTGTTGGTCAATGGTAAGGGGTATTAGAAAAGGTACTGCACTGGATTGGTGCTGGTTTTAGATTCAATAATATGGAGGTCGGAAAACTTCTTTTTGATGGAGTCATAAAGTAACTCCTTGGTGAACTGTTCACTCTCATAGTGTCCAATATCCGCTATTATGATATCATTGTCTGCCTCGAAAAACTCGTGATATTTAAAGTCTCCGGTTATAAATACATCGGCATTCACGGATTTGGCTTTGCCAAGCAGGAAACTGCCCGCCCCTCCGCAAACGGCTATTTTCTTCACTGCATCTTTATGTATTTGTGTGTGCCTGATCACATTTGTTTGCATCGTTTGCTTTAGATGCTTTAAAAAAGATGCAGCGTCCATTGGTTCTTTTAATTCACCAACAATTCCCGACCCTACATCCTGGTTTTTATTGGCGAGGCTGGAAAGGTAATAGGCCACCTCCTCATAAGGATGATTCTGCTTGAGGGCAGCTATGATTTGTCCTGACTTGAAGGAAGGAAAGATCAACTCCAGTCTGTTTTCCGAAACAGTTTCTTCTGCACCACGACTTCCCAATGTTGGGTTGCTCTGATCTCCGGGTCTGAAAGTACCTTCTCCTTCGGAACTAAAGCTACAGTGGTCGTAATTCCCTATTTCTCCAGCACCAGCTTCATACATCGCCTGCAGAACTGTATCAGTATTTTCTTTTGGCACGAATGTCACAAGCTTAGAAAGTGTATCCGGTTTGGGGCTAAGTATTTTGGTGTTTGTCAGGTTGAGTTTCTCAGCAATTTTAGCGTTTACTCCCTGAGAAACATTGTCAAGATTGGTGTGTATGGCATAGATGGCAATGTCTTTTTTTATAGCCGATATGATACACCTTTCCACCCAATGAGCCCCGGTTATTCTTTTTACTCCTTTGAAAATAAGCGGGTGGTGAGCCAAAATCATATTGACTCCCTCGTGTGCAGCTTCGTCAATTATTTCCTCTGTAACATCCAGCGTGACCAATATGCCTGTCAGATCATTTTTTGGTGAGCCAACCAGCAGTCCGGAATTGTCATAAGTTTCCTGATATACGGGAGGAGCTATGGTCTCCAGATATTTAACTACGTCTTTTATCTTCATCATAATAGTTCTCTACAACTAAGCTAGAAATTTTTAACCTTTTTAGCTTTGCATTTGATCAAGATGAAATTTTTTCCTTGCCATGCGTTTTATCAAGGCAATGATATTAAAACACAAACCATGCGCCTCGTTGCGGATAAGCAATTAATTTAGCCACCTTGAAAAACACATTATTCATAGTCGCATTTTTTATGAGTCTCGCGGTGACGGCTCAGATTGTAGATGACTCCAGTAAATTGGTTTATTCGGCCAAAACCACGGAGATCATTTATGAATATGATGTTAAGAATAACTTTCCGAAGGAAAGGCATCCGGACACCACACTGTACAAGTTGGAAAACTTTATGTTTTCTGATAAAACAGAGCACTATTATCAAGATTTGGGAAACAATGGCACGGCTGTTTTTCCGATATTTTATCCTCTGCAGGAAGGGATAGGAAAAACCCCGGGTTACATGGCCTATGACCCTTACATGAACATGCCCGATGATATTAAATATTATGATACTAAATCGCCGTTTATGGAGGTTGAGGTGGTGTTTGGGGGTAACTATCGCTCCACAGTAGATTTTACTTATGCGCGCAGCGCAGATGAAAACTGGAGCTTTGGGTTTGATATTCATAAAATCACATCGGGTAAGCAGATCGGTTTCACAAGCATAGACGATCGCAATGTGCAGGCAAATGTTTTTAATTTATACACACGATATAAGCACGATGAGCATCCCTATCAGGCACTGGTAAGTGTGAGTAACATGAATCATAATGTGTCTGAAGTGGGCGGAATAAATGTATCCACCAATGCCACCAATGCTGATCTGTTTTTATATCAGGAATCATCTGTTTTGCTATCGGACGCCAAAGCAAATGATAGTCGCTTCAACGTGCACCTTTATCATGAATATGCATGGCAGAAGCAGCTTCAATTCTATCACCAAATCGATTTTGGAAAACAGGAAAACAGCTATAATGATGACATCACAAGTACCAATTTAGATTATTATGGCCCTGCGCTTATCGATGAGACTGAGACATCTCAAAAATCAGAGTTTAAAGAGCTAATCAACGAAATTGGTATCAAAGGAGAATTGGCTAGTTTGTTTTATAGAGCTTATGTGAAAAGAAGAACGTTTGACTTTAGCTATCTATACTGGGATCCAGTCAGTAAGTCTGCTGAGAATTACATCGGTGGCTACAGCCGGTTCACCTGGAGAGACCGCTTCAACATTGAAGCCAATGCGGAGTATCTTCAGACTGGGGAGTATAAGCTTATTGGTAAGTTAAATTCAGAATTGATTTTTGGCTCTTATACCTCTGTCAGGGCAAAAGCGCCTATTTTCTACGAACGATATTTTGGTAATCACCACGAGTGGAACTCCAGTATGAGAGCGACATTTAGCAATGAAATAAAAGGGGGTGTAAAAGTGAAAACCAAATTCTTTAGTCTGCGACCGACGGCTCGTATTGCGACTATGAATAACCTAATTTATCTGGATCAGGAAAAGATGCCGCAACAAAGCGGGGCAGTAGGAGTGGTGACTTCACTGGGTGGAGATTTTAACCTTAAAATCAACACAAACAAAGAGCTGGGTGAGGCCATTCATTTTGAGAATGAGTTTTATTATAACACAACATCAGGTGGAGCTTCATCTAACATGCGGGTGCCTCCGGTTTTTTACAACGGACGTCTCTTTTGGAGAGGAGCGTGGTTTAAGAAAACAATGCAGGTGGAGATAGGCGTAGATTTACATGCCAAATCTTCGTACTACGCCATGGATTATTCTCCTGCATTGCAGCACTACTACCTCCAGGATGACTTTTTAATTGACGGGTACTATACGGCAGATGTATTTTGCAATATGAAAGTGAGTAACGTGCGTGTATTTGTGAAGATGATGCACGTCAATCAGCAAAATAACGATGGCTATTTCGTTACGCCGTATTATCCGGGAGAGCCAAGATTGTTTGAGTTGGGTGTTAATTGGATGTTTTACGATTGATGGAAACAGGAAAGACAACATTGGGGCTAAACCTTCCCACAGACCCAAGATGGGTCAATATTGCTGAGAAAAAAATCAAGGATATTTTAATAGACCATGCATTTTGCGAACAGAAAGCGGCATCATCTTGCATCTCTCTGATTATCCAGTTTCCCGAAAAACAAGAACTGGTTGAGGTGTTGACGCCTGTGGTGGCAGAGGAGTGGGATCACTTTGAGCGGGTGGTAG
>JBDVMP010000023.1:0-93304 GCA_039970095.1 Cyclobacteriaceae bacterium | reverse complement strand
ATCTTGAAGACACGAACGGTGATGGAAACCCTTACAACGACGATTGTGACAATGACGGCACGCCAAACTTCCAGGACTCAGACAGTTGTGATACTGATGGCGATGGTATCTTGGATACAGACGAAGACCTGAATGAGGATGGAGACCCTACCAACGATGATTGTGACAATGATGGCACACCAAATTTCCTTGATAGTGATCCATGTGATTCGGACGGAGATGGTTTGAGTGACGATCTTGAAGACACGAACGGTGATGGAAACCCTTACAACGACGATTGTGACAATGACGGCACGCCAAACTTCCAGGACTCAGACAGTTGTGATACTGATGGCGATGGTATTTCGGATACAGACGAAGACCTGGATGAGGACGGAGACCCTACCAACGATGATTGTGACAATGATGGCACGCCAAATTTCCTTGATACTGATCCATGTGATTCAGATGGAGATGGTTTGAGTGACGATCTTGAAGACACGAACGGTGATGGAAATCCTTACAACGACGATTGTGACAATGATGGCACGCCAAATTACCTCGATAGTGATCCGTGTGATTCGGACGGAGATGGACTTGATGACAAGCAGGAGGACACAAATAAAGACGGAGATCCTTATAATGACGATTGTGATGATGACGGAATACCGAACTTCCAGGATGAAGATGTTTGTCTGAAAGTACAACCAAGAAAAGGATTTACTCCGGATGGAGATGGTACAAATGACTTCTTCTATATCCGGGATATTGAAAATTATCCGAACAATACGGTTCAAATATTCAACCGTTGGGGTAACAGAATTTTTGAAGTGAAGGGCTATGACAATCAGGGAAATGTCTGGAGAAGTGAGTCAAGCTTTGGTCTGATACCTGGAGCCAATGAGGTGCCATCAGGAACGTACTATTATTTGATTGATCTGGGGGATGGTAGTAAGCCGATTGCTGGGTTTGTTGTTGTGAATCGTTGATCCGGGAAATCATGAACAAGCAAACAAACATTCATATTGGCATCAGCAACTTAAATAGGAAAAAACATGGATTATTGATGGATTTTCTTGCAGATGTAGTGGCATCAAATCCTGAATTTAAAGGTGCGAAAGTCAGAGCAGGTTTGGAATTAATTGAGGACTATTTAAAAACCATTTCCCTAAATAAGGGAATGAATTTTGCTCGGAATTCTGCCACGAATGCACCTTTTAAATTGGCATATATTCAATCGGCCCTTACGTTGGGTTTTGAAAAATTTGCAGATCAACGTAAAAGTAAATTGCTTTTTGAGTCAGGGCCTGATAATATGATTATTTCAGCAAATAGGATCGCCATCATTCACGGTTGCTTCTATAGCCTTTTTCTAATATTAGAAAAAAGTAATAAATGCACCATTACTGTCCGACTATCTGTTCAGGGTAATGTATTGAGTGTAGATTTTTGTGGGGATTTACCCTCCTCCGTTTTAAGCAGTACTATTGAAGAATTGAAAAAAGAAAAAATTATTGCTCATTTAAGCCCTAATACGTTGAAACTCAGATTTGATTATGAGGAGAGGTTTCAACAAAAAGGGGATTCAGAAATCAATATCAGCGAAAGGTATTTTCCATACTTATTCAGTATCACTGGAGAAGGGCCACAATTAGTGCGAGAGATTTTATACCTTATTCTGGAATGTATTCCAGCAGAAAATGAAGCATTCGCTCAGGCATTGAAAGACAAAGACTGGTATGTTATGGCACGACTTGCTCATAAGCTTAAACCAACTTTTCAAAACATAGAAAGGCTGGATATAGCCGATAAACTGCAACAAATGGAGGAGTCCGCTCTGGCAATGGATGGCCCTAAGTTGCAAAGCCAATTCAGAAATTATATGAAGGAATCGCGTCGAGCCATGGAAGTTCTCATTGAAGCACTTGTGGTTTAAAGTCGGAAGTAGGAGTTAAACAACTTAATTATCGAAAGCAATGTTTTTGTTAACTTAGCTTCAGGATTTAGTATGTTTATACTATTCTTCATGAAACGGTTTATCGCTTATGAGTAAATACCGATGTATTGCCATTGATGATGATTTGGTAGCCCTTAAAATCATGTTATCTCTGGTCAACCGTATTGATTTTTTGGACATGGTCGCCACATTTGATGACTCGGTGAAAGGAGCAAGTGCCATCGTTGAGTTGAGTCCTGATATTGTGTTTTTGGATGTTCAGATGCCTGATATGTCTGGCATTGACATACTGAAAAATTTAGAAAAACAGCCTCAGATCATCATGATCACCTCGCAATCTGATTTCGCATTGGATGCATTTGATTTTAATGTAACGGACTATTTGGTAAAACCCATTTCAGATTTTGGGCGGTTTCTTAAAGCTGTCAACAGGGCAGTTGATAACCTGAAGAAACCAACGGGACTTGGAGATGATCAGGATTTATATGTAAAATCCGATTCTCTGCTGGTGAAATTAAATTTAAATAATATCCAATATCTGGAGGCTTACGGGGATTATGTCAAAGTGCATACACCCGAGAAAGTACATGTTGTGTACAGTAAATTAAAAGATGCGGAGGCAAAATTACCCACAAACGACTTCATCCGCGTGCACCGCTCTTTTATTGTGCGGTTGAGTGCAATCAAAAACATTGATCAGGGCAATCTGCAAATCGCGGATAAAATAATCCCGATTAGTGCTTCAAATCGCAAAACTCTCTTGGAGCGCATTAGTACATTATAGTTTACCAATCACTTTTCCTCTACACGTCCATCGGCGTGGATAGCAAAGCGCCCCTTAGATTTATCATGAACATTATCATGCTTAGGCCAGGGCCAGCCACCGAACTCCGTTCGTTGGTATTCGCGGATTACTTGCTGTATTTCCTCATTAGTATTGGTTACAAACGGGCCGTATTTCACCACTGGTTCGTCTATTGGTTTCCCCTGCAGAAATAGAAAATGGCTTTCAGTTTTGCCATTCTTAATGTTCGTTTCCTGAGTAGAGTCCAATTGTAGAGTCACCCTTTGTCTAAAATCTTCATCGTCAGCAGTTATCAGGTCTCCCTTGAAGTAAAAAAGCGAACGATTAAGTCCGGTACCTGCCGCTGGTATTGTCCACTCGGCCTCAGGTTCCATCTTTATCACCCACATGGCAACTTCGTTAGCTGGGTCAGCGGCCCATGAGTCAGGAGCGGGAGCAGGAGCTTTTTGTCCGGCGTACTCACCGGCTACTAGCGTTATCTCTGTTCCGGTTCCTATTTTTATTTTAGGAATCGTTTCCGCCCAAAGCATAGAGAAGTGCGGCTTCACCTTTTTTTTGGCCCGCGGTAAATTCAACCATATCTGAAAGAGCAGGAATGGGTTGGGCTCATCTGATTTGAGAAGTGGGAACATCTCAGAGTGATTTACACCTGCGCCGGCTGTCATCCACTGCACATCTCCATTACCAAACCTTCCTGCGGCACCCAGTGAGTCGGAGTGATCCACAAGTCCTTCTTGTACTATTGTTACTGTTTCGAAACCGCAGTGTGGGTGTTGAGGAAATCCAGGAACCGTAGTGCCGTGATACATGCTCCAGCCGTCTTTTCCCTGAAAATCCTGACCTATATTTCTACCTTCTAATGAGGCTTTTGGTCCGAGTTTTTCATTCCCTTCAGGGTAACTATCAGCGTGATATGCACAAAAGATGAATGGATCCTGCGTTTCCCACGGAAAGCCGAGTGCTTTGCTATTTTTGATTGAAGACATAGGTTTGATTTTAAAATACGTGATAGGGTAACAACCATCATTACAAAGATGTTCACCGATAGTTGGTGGGGTGAATATTTTAATTTTATTCATTCAACATCTTGGAAAAAATGACGTTGACTTAACAGACGTCCTCATTGTCTAAAGATGGCCATAACCCCACTTACATTTTACCCTCACAAAGAAGAAATACTCAATGTGATTACCCATCTAATGGGTTTTGTTTTGAGTGTGGCAGGGCTTGTTCTGCTTGTGGTTTTCGCTAGTCTATATGGTGACGCCTGGCATATTGTGAGTTTTAGTATTTTCGGTACCAGTTTGGTGACGCTGTATTTGGCTTCCACACTGTATCATGCAGTGAAAAGCAAAAAGTGGAGGAAGAGGCTCAATGTTTTTGATCATGCGGCTATTTATGTGCTTATTGCTGGCACCTACACACCTTTTTGTCTCGTTACTCTAAACGGTACTATTGGCTGGGTACTCTTTGGTATTACATGGGGTCTGGCTCTGGTCGGTGTTGTTTTGAAAATCTTCTTTACGGGCAGATTCAACGTGGTTTCAACTATAGGCTATATCCTCATGGGATGGGTGGCTATTATCGCAGCAAAACCCCTCTATGAAAATTTGGAATTGGGTGGTCTTTTTCTACTGGTTCTTGGAGGGGTGAGCTACACAGTTGGAGCCATATTTTATGTGATGGACCGGTTGCCTTATAATCATGCAACCTTTCATTTTTGGGTTCTGGCGGGTAGTTTATGCCATTTTTTCTCAGTTTTCTTTTACCTTTTGTGACGGATGTCCTTGGTAGCAAACCTCATGGTTTGAGCTAACGAAAATCATGTTAGATCACTACTTCTGGCGGTAGCTTGGTGACCTAAATCAAGCACCCCTATGAAAACTAACAGAAGGGAGTTTATCAAAATTTCTGGTGCCGGGATCGGTACAGTAGCGCTTGCAGGATCTGCATATAATCTTGTGGATGGTGCAATTCTCAACGGCAGTATTCCTAAAGCAACAAATTTGGAGCGCACACCTACATATTGTGAAGTGTGCTTTTGGAAATGTGCTGGGTGGGTTACTAAAAACGAGGACGGTGATATCTGGAAAATAGAAGGACATGCTGATGACCCTCACTGTAACGGACGTCTGTGCCCACGCGGAACGGGGGGAGTTGGTATGTACCACGATGAAGACAGGCTTAAGCATCCACTGATACGAGTAGAAAAGGACGGGAAGCAGGTTTTCAGAAAAGCTTCATGGCCTGAGGCTTTCAAGTTTATTGGTGATAAGATGAAAAAGATCGCCGAAGATTACGGGCCTGAGTGTATGGCACTATTTACACACGGTTCCGGAGGCAAGTTTCTTGGTCATCTGATGAAAGCTTACGGTTCCCCACACATCACAGCACCAAGTTTTGCTCAGTGTAGAGGACCCAGGGAGGTTGCCTTTTATGCCACTTTTGGTGAAGGAGTACTTTCTCCTGAAAGAACAGATATTCGTGATACAAGATGTCTCGTTTTGATTGGGTCTCATATAGGTGAAAATATGCACAATGGTCAGGTACAGGAGATGTCTCAGGCCATAGATCGTGGGGCGACCATCATCACTGTCGATCCTCGCTTTTCCACAGCCGCCAGCAAGTCGAAATACTGGCTCCCTATCAAACCTTCTACTGATATTGCGCTATTGCTATCTTGGATCAATGTGATCATCAATGAAGAATGGTATGACAAGGAATACGTTGAAAAATATACTTTCGGGTTGGATCAACTCAAAGCACATGTGGCAAGTTATACGCCTGAGTGGGCTTATGGTATCACCACCATTGACCCGAAAACCATAAGGGAAACAGCCCGTGAAATGGCCAATGCTTCTCCGTCCGTGATCATTCATCCTGGCAGGCATGTGACCTGGTACGGGGATGATACGCAAAGACTGAGAGCTGTGGCGATCTTAAATGCGTTGCTTGGCTCATGGGGACGCAGAGGCGGTTTTTACAATCCTGAAAAAGTAGATATTCCGGACTTTCCTCACCCTCCGTATCCAAAACCAAAAAAGTCTTATTTGGATGCGCTGGATGGAAAATACAGTCTGGCAACAGAAGTGATTTCCAATGGGCTGTGCGATGTGACTACTCCGTCACCAGAGCGGGACTGTAACATTAAAGGCTGGATAGTGAACGGGACTAATCTCATTCATACGTTACCAGATCAAAAGAAAACACTTGAAGCCATTGAGTCATTGGAGCTGCTGGTTGCGATCGATACCATGCCTATGGAGATCACAGGTTATGCCGATGTTGTTTTGCCTGAGTGCACTTATTTGGAGAGGTACGATGCTATTCGAAATTCTCCACACAGAGAACCGGTTATTTCTTTGCGAATGCCAGCTGTGAAGCCAAAATACAACTCGAAACCAGATTGGTGGATAGCTCAGCAGTTGGGGTATGAATTAGGGTTAGATCAATTTTTCAAATATCAAGATATTGAGGAGGTGCTCAACTGGCAACTTCAGCAAGTAGGCAGTTCGCTCGACGAGATGAAGAAAGTGGGTGTCAAGAAGTTTAAAAGGCAGTACGACGATTTGTATATGAGGGATGGTCAGGATTTTGAATTCAATACGAACACCGGCAAAATTGAATTATATTCTACTGAATTGGCCAATGCGGGTTTTGATCCGCTTCCTGTTTATACGGAGCACGCTCAGCCACAGCCGGGTTTCTATCGATTAAACTATGGTCGTGCACCGGCTCATACGTTTAGCCGAACATCAAACAATCCAAATCTTGTTGACATTATGCCAGAGAATGAACTTTGGGTTAACCCAAAAGTGGCGAAGCAGTGGGGGTTGAAAAAGGGGCAACAAGTATGGCTCAAAAATCAAGATGATATCGTCTCTACATTCTCTATCAAGGTACGCATAACCGAACGTACACGATGGGACTCTGTTTATATGGTGCATGGGTTTGGCCATTCTAATAAGAAGCTTTCTCGCGCTTTTGGCAAGGGAGCCAGTGATACCGAACTCATAAGCAATGTCAAATACGACCCCATCATGGGAGGAACAGGCATGAGAGAAAACTTCGTGACGATATTAACTGAGGAACCTAAAACCGCAACAGCATCATGAGATACGCAATGGCCATCGATACCAAAAAATGTGTGGGCTGCAGTGACTGTGTGGTGGCCTGCCAGATAGAGAATAAAGTTCCGGTAGGGTATTGCCGTGACTGGATAGTAGAAACTACAAGCGGCACTTTTCCTAATCTGGAACTTGAGTTTAGATCAGAGAGATGTCACCATTGTGCGAATGCTCCATGTGTGCGATGTTGCCCTACAGGAGCGAGCCATATAGAGGAGGGCGGGGTAGTCTTAGTTACTCCGGATATGTGTATTGGTTGTGGAGCATGTATCGCTTCATGCCCATATGATGCCCGATACCCGCATCCGGATGGATATGTGGATAAATGCACTTTTTGTATTCACAAAGTAAGAAAAGGTGAGCAGCCTGCTTGCGTGGAAGTTTGCCCTACAAATTGCTTGTATTTCGGTGATTTGGATGACCCAAATAGCGAGGTGGCGAGAAAGATCCAAACCAGAAAATACAAAAGGTTGAAAACCGAAGCTGGAACAGACCCACAGTTATACTTCTTAATCTGACTATCATGGAAGAAGAAATTATTGTTAGCGGAAGGATGAATTTTAAGGTAGATCCTGTACTCCATATTTGGGGTTGGGAGATCGCCTTTTACCTGTTTGTAGGCGGCCTGGCTGCCGGATTGCTCTTCTTTGCTTCATTTTATTATCTGAAAGGAAAGGAGCGGGTCTATCCTACAGCCGTCAAATGGGCGCCAATGATAGCGCCGGTTATCCTTGTACTGGGACTGGGCGCACTGTTTTTAGACCTACATCATAAATTATACTTCTGGAGGCTTTACACAGCCATTAGGCTGCAATCTCCTATGTCATGGGGAGCATGGACGCTGATGGTGGTTACTCCTTTGTCTTTGATCTGGAGTGGAACCTACTTAAGAGAAGCTTTTCCAAATTTCGACTGGAAATACGAATGGATCTACAGGATGGAAACTTATTTTATCCGGCATAGAAAAGCACTGGCCTGGATTATGATATTCTACGCTATCATATTGGGGATATACACAGGTATTTTACTTTCTGCCTTCAATGCACGACCGCTTTGGAATACTTCTATTCTCGGTCCGTTGTTTTTAGCTTCAGGGCTGTCAGCAGGAGCGGCAGTGATCATGGGTATGAGTAAAACTGAGTTGGAGCGTAAGCTTTTCAGTCAAATAGATCTTGTCATCATCGCAGCGGAATTGTTTTTTATCATACACCTATTCATGGGGTTGTTGGCAAGCACAGAAGTGCAGATTGAAGCCGCCAGGCTATTTCTTGGCGGTCAGTACACTTTGCCTTTCTGGATTTTTGTGGTTTTTATCGGCATGGTAGTTCCGGCTGTGCTGGAGGTATTGGAAATGCGCGGACAAAGAGTTCCAGTGATCATTCCTGTAGTGCTCATTCTGTTTGGCAATGTGATGCTTCGTTTTATCATCGTTTATGCAGGACAGGCGAGTAGATATTTGTATTGAATAGAGATTGAGGATGAGAGATTAGAGAAGAAAAGTGAACAACATGGCACTTTGATCTTGACACTTTCACCTATTAACCAAAAAGAAGATGTCACATCATAATTACATCACGCAAAATAATAAGTACATGAACCCCTATCTGGCTGGGGTCATTCTTGGGTTGGTACTCTTGCTCTCTTTTTATCTCACCGGGCGAGGATTGGGTGCTAGTGGCGCCATGAAAAGTGTCGTAGTGAGTACCGTAGAGGTCGTGAGTCATGACAAGGCTGAGGAGTCATCTTTTTATTCAAAATACTTGACATACGAGCACAGTCCAATGAAAAGCTGGCTTGTTTTTGAGGTGTTGGGAGTATTGGTAGGTGGTTTTTTATCTGGAGCACTGGCCGGCAGGCTGAAACTCAAAACGGAACATTCACCAAACATTACTTCCAGGAAACGCATAATAATGGCCGTAGCAGGAGGTGCTCTATTCGGGTTTGGTTCTCAGTTTGGGCGGGGCTGTACGAGTGGAGCTGCATTGAGTGGTATGGCCACTCTATCCCTTGCGGGTTTTGTGACGATGATGGCCATCTTCGGGACGGCCTATGTATTTGCTTATTTCTTTAGAAAAAACTGGATTTGATATGGGACCTATTATTCCAATATTCGAGATTTCTCAGGAACTCAATTTCCTGATTGCCTTTATCATAGGTATAGGTTTCGGCTTTGCTCTTGAGCAGGCTGGGTTTTCATCTAGTCGTAAACTGGCCGGTATGTTTTACGGGTACGATACTACGGTTTTGAAAGTGTTTTTTACAGCGGCTATTGTGGCCATGATTGGGCTCATTTTTCTCAATTATTTCGAGCTGATAGACATGAGCATCGTTTATGTCAATGAGTACTATATGGTCTCTGCCATCATTGGTGGCGTAATCATGGGTGTTGGTTTTATTGTAGGAGGTTTTTGTCCGGGCACCAGCGTTTGCGCTGCAGCCATCGGCAAGATTGATGCGATGGCTTATCTCGGAGGCTCACTTCTTGGGATTTTCATTTTTGGAGAAACCTACAATTGGTGGAAAGATATCTACATGGCCACCTATCTCGGTGGGATCAAGCTATCTACTTCTTTAGGGGTTCCGGATGGGGCTGTAGTGTTTGGTGTGGTATGCATGGCAGTGCTCATGTTTTGGATAGGAGAGTGGGCTGAAGAGGAATTTAAAAGACCTGATATAACAAAGGAACTATGAAATCGCGAGAAGTAATTTCAATTGTAATTATGGTTTTTGGGCTTACGGCCGCCATGTTTCCAGCTAGACAAAATGATTCGATTGCGCTGGATGAGACAGAATTACTACAGGAAATGCTCCTCGGTAGTAACCATGTTTCTGTAGATGAATTGGCAGAATTGCTCATCAATGGAGACCCATCTATCAGACTGATTGATGTACGACCCGCTATACAATTTGAGAAACCATTGCCACGGGCCATCAACATTCCTATTGATAGTATTTTCGCCGAAAACTATGCTTATCTCTTTGATCAATCGATGACGAAGAACATCATTTACGCTCAGGATGATCAATTAGCAGTGCAGGTCTGGATGATGACCAGACAGATGGGGTACGCCAACAATTATCTGCTAAAGGGAGGGCTGAACGCCTGGAATAGAGATATTTTAGATCCGCAATATCCAGAGTCCTCGGCTTCTAATGAGGCTTTCGAGTTGTATGAAAAGCGGATGGCGTCCAGACAGTTTTTTACTGGTGCCAAAGCTTTACCAAAAATTGATTTTAAACCAATTGCTCCTGTTAGGGGCAAAAAGAAAAAACGTGTTCAAGGTGGCTGTAGCTGATAAAATTAAAAGATGGAAACCGTATATCCGACCCCTGGAGATAATCATGGTGTCGCTCTTTGGGTTCTTGTTGATCGTAAGTTTTTATGCACATAAAAGCAACTTTAAAATGAGTGCTAAACAACTGCATGAGCAGGTGTTGGGTAGGCAGTATGTAATTGATAGCGAGCAAGCTGTAAAAATGTCGAACTACCAATTGATCGATATCAGAAAGCAGGAACATTATGTGGTCAGCCATGAAGACGGAAGCCTCAATGTGCCATTGCCTTCGTTGCTAAGCGAGGAGAATCAAAAGCTGTTCAAAAGCGATAATACCAAGATCATAATGGGTCACGATCCACTGAAAGCCCATGAGGCCTGGATGCTACTGACCCAACTTGGGGTTGAGAATCTTTATGTGCTTCAGATGGAGTGATTTGTTTTTGATTAAAAGAAAAACCTATTGGTGGAGGAAATAAGCCCTACCTTTGCTTTGAATTTGAAACGCATTCGATTGGTAACATCAGTTTACCGTCAGCAAATTCACTAAATTTTAATCAATCACACGACTGGCCGAGTGCGTCCAGCGCTCAAAATAGTCCCCGGGTGATTCGGGTCAATCAATTTATATGTCATTTGAAAGTTTAGGGTTATCCAAATCCCTGTTGCATGCTGTCAGCAAAAAAGGATACACGAAACCTTCGCCTATTCAGGAAAAGGTGATTCCGCATGTGTTGGAAAGAAAAGATATTTTGGCGTCAGCCCAAACCGGAACGGGTAAAACGGCTGGTTTTGCACTACCCATGTTGCAGATATTGTCAGAGGGCAACCAAAGAAACAGACCGGCTGTCAGGGCTTTGATCCTGACACCTACACGAGAGCTTGCCGCGCAGGTACATGAAGATGTAGTAGCGTATGGCGAATTTACTCACCTGAGATCAGCCGTGATCTTTGGAGGGGTTAGTGCTGTTCCTCAGATTAAAGCCTTGAGAAACGGAGTGGACGTACTTATCGCCACACCTGGTAGGTTGCTTGACCTGAAAGATCAGGGTGTTGTTTCACTAGACCAGGTAGAAATATTGGTTTTGGATGAGGCCGATCGAATGTTGGACATGGGGTTCCAGCGTGATATCAACAAGATTTTGGACTTACTTCCTCGTAAAAGACAGAGCCTATTGTTTTCGGCCACTTTTTCCCGGGAGATTAAAAAATTGGCTCAGGGAATGCTGAATAGTCCAATTTCGGTAGAAGCTACTCCTGAAAACACCACTGTTGAGAAGATCCAGCAAAGGGTCATTTTTGCTGATAAAGGACAGAAAACTAACCTTGCTATCAAACTGATATCAGAAGGCGACTGGAATCAGGTTTTGATTTTTACCAGAACAAAACACGGCGCAAACAAGCTGGGGAAAAAGTTGACCAAGGCCGGGTTGAAAGCCGCGGAAATACATGGAAACAAGACGCAGGGAGCCCGAACAAGAGCTCTTGCCGGTTTTAAGGATGGGTCTGTGCGGGTGTTGGTGGCTACAGATATTGCTGCCAGAGGATTGGATATTCCATTGCTTCCGCATGTGATCAACTTTGAGTTGCCCAATGTAGCTGAGGATTATGTACACAGAATTGGGCGAACAGGTAGAGCAGGAGCCAGTGGTGAGGCTGTTTCATTTGTTTGTGCCGACGAAGTAGAATACCTCAACAGTATAGAGAAACTTATCGAGCTTCAGATTCCGAGTGGAACGGTAGAAGGTTTTGAGCCTGCCCAAACGATCAACAGACAAACGCGAGTACCAAAAGCGGCGAAAGAAAATAGCAGATCACAATCTCAAGGCGGGAGACCAAAGAGAAATTTTTATAGGAAGTCGAGACGCAGAGCTTGATCCAGACAAAAATGTTAATACCGGGGGGTGGTTTTCACCTCTCGGTATTTTCAATACTATTTCCTTACACTAGGATTATTTAGCTGTGGCAATTGATTTTTGCGCCCATTGAATCAACGCATCGTTGTTAGCAAAAACATCTTCAGGAATCGTGTAGTAGGACATTTTGCCATGACTACTGGCTCCCGCTGTTTCAAAATCAGCTTTATTGGAGTCGTCCACTTTCAAAAAACATTGCCCTTTGGAATCTACAATTCCGAACATTTTTTCATCGCAAAAAATGCCATGACCACCAAACATTTTCTTGCCAGTGATGCCGTCCAGGGAACTTAATTTCTCCAAAAATAGCTCGGCCTGCAGGGCTGCTTCAGATGTGGCTTTATCTCCTTTTACTCCCATGATTGCTCTTTTTTTGTAAACTAATTTACATATTTTGTAGTTACCTCCAGTCTGTTTCCGTCTGGGTCAAGTGTTTCAAATTCGTAGTATCCGTCTCCGGTTTTTCTTGGGCCACCTAATATGGGTATGCCTGACGCTTCGAAGTGTTTGGCCAATTCGTCTACTTCTTTCATAGTATCCACCTCAAAAGCAAAATGGATCAATCCCAAATGCTGAGTGTTGATTGTATCATTTTGATTGGCTGGAATGTCGGGGCGGCTCATGATCTCCAGCCTTGCCCCATTGTCGAAAGACACAAAGTAGCTTTCAAATTGCTTCTTCTTATTTCGATATTTTTGATTGGATGCTCCGCCAAAGTATTGACAGTAAAAGTCTTTCAGCTCTTCAAGTTGGGTGGTCCAGATGGCTATGTGTTCGATTTTCATTTTTAGGAATATTATAAAATTTCTTGCACGAGTACTTTGAGTCGTGGCAATACTTCATTGCTAAACCACGGGTTTTTCGCTTGCCAGATATTGTTTCTAGGTGATGGGTGCGGAAGCACAAAGTATTTTGGTAGATAAGATTCAAAGCGCTGAACTGTTGCTGTTAATGTTTTTTCAGTGCGATTACCTAAATAATACTTTTGGGCATATTGGCCAATAAGAATCGTCAGTTTGGGTTGAGCCATTTTAGCAAAAAGCTTTTCGTGCCACTGAGGAGCGCACTCAGGGCGGGGAGGGAGGTCACCACTTTTTCCCTTGCCAGGGTAGCAAAAGCCCATAGGTATGAGCGCGATTTGATCGGCATCATAAAAGGTCTCACTGTTTACCCCCATCCATTTTCTGAGATTGTTGCCGCTTTGATCGTCCCAGGGAATGCCTGTTCGGTGCACCACACTTCCGGGTGCCTGGCCTATGATGGATATTTTACTTTTTACAGAAACCTGAAGGACAGGGTTTGGTTCCAGGTGGTCAGCGCATATAATGCAATCAGATATTTCTTTGTTTAGCTTTTCCACGTATTTCTATCTAAGCCTTATTTCAAGCCCTGCCTGAATACCAACGGTAGTAAACCTCAACCTGTCAAAATAGCTTCCAAAATTCATAGGAATCAGCGTTTTTTCATAATAGGGGTTAAGTGTAATACCCCAGTCATTTGTGAGCCAGTAGGTGACCCCTGCGCTCAAAACGACCCCCAATTGGAAACGACGATAATTGCGGTATTCTGGCGCGTAGTATTCTTCATATATGGCATATGTACCGTTAATTATGAATTGATTAGTAAGCCCAGGGGAGATATATACTTGAAACCTATTGTTTTTTAACACTTCCCATCTCAGGATAACGGGTATCGTAATAATGTTCTGTAAGATGGTAACACTGTCAGTATTAGATGAACTAAACCGAACCTTGCCTGTAAAATTTCCTTTGAAATCTGTTGATCTGTATTCCAACCCAGACAACAGAGAGATAAAATTTGACTTATAAGATCCAATTTTAAATAGTACTCCTGCATTAATATTCAGTTCTTGAGCCTTACCGGACTGTTGAGAAGCAAAATGCAGTTTTGTAGGGGCAATGGACACATAAGGAAGAATGGAAACTGGTCGCTTAGTTTCTTTCCTAAAAACAGTGCACTCCCAATCACAAACAGCACTGTGATACATGGAAGTGAGTTTTATTAGAGATTTAGGATTGAATTTGGCACTGTTAATCTCCACGGAAGAAACCTGATTATCAAAAGCATAGTTGAGTGTGCCTTTGTATAGCTCTTTAGAGAATACATGCGTTTTCACAGAACCTGATGAATTAGTTTGAACCTCTTTCTGTGGGTTTAACAGAGGCATGAGTTGTTCGGACTTTAGTAGGTAGTAATACTCCTTGTTCTCATAATGCATATAGAATAGGTCAGCAATTCCATCGACGAGATATTCTAAAAAAACTGATTGGTTTAGGCTGTCAATAGTTACTTCAAAAGACTTAAAAAGCCTGTTGGTGGAGACAATACCGAACTCAGTAATTTCAGAAGGTGAATAAGTTTTTACTCCTTCTTCATTTTTGAATTGACAGGATTTAGCCAAAGCAATATTGGTCTGATTAAGAATTTGCCCTCTGAGAGTATCTTTGTCGTTTGTAATTATAAATCCTTCTAAATATTCTAGCTGAGCTGAAGAATGCAAGGAAACAAAAAATAGTAGGATATAAATTACTTTTCTAGTCATATTAAATTAATATAATGGGAGTGAGTACTGAGCAAAGCTTTGGAAAGGAAATCGGAGGTTTCACTAATGTTGATGCTAGTTTGACTCTGTTATTTGCGTAGATACTGACCACACATTCCCACCATAATCCCGAAATGCCCCACGCCGGTCTGGTTGATTTTCTTTTTGATTTGGTCTTTCTATAGCTATACATCCGGCATCAAGGGCTCTATAAAACACCTCGTCCACATCACTGACATAGATATGAATATGAAGCTTATTGGGTTTAAAACCTTTCCCTGCATCGCCCAGCATAATTACTGAATCATCTATTCGCATCTCGGCGTGCATGATAGAGCCATCTGGTAGATCATATTTTCTCAATACCTCAGCATGAAAGATTCGCTCAAGCATGGCCATGAACTTGGCTGCTTTTGTGATGACAAAGTATGGAGAAAGGGAATTATAGCCCCCTGGTTTGTATGCTTTACTCATGGGTGGTTCGTTACATGACAAAAATATTGTAATCTGTCATGTCAGTTTTGACATTTAGGTAATAATAGAAAAATCATGCTAGATAGAATCAATATTATTGCGCTAACAAACTAAAAAAACACCTGTGACATCATATATCATCGTCAAATACATTCATTTCCTTTCCATATTCGGGATGCTTTCTTTTTTAGTTGCGGAACTCGTGATGGTAAAAAAAAGCCTCACCAGAAGTCAAATATCACTAATTGGTAAGGTTGACGGACTCTATGGATTAGCTTCTGTATTGGTAGTGGGTGCAGGGTTTATGCTTTGGTTTGGGGTCGGCAAACCAGCAGCTTTTTATAACAATCCCATTTTTCATGTTAAAGTGGGGCTGGCGTTGGTGGTTGGGTTGATTTCAATAGCTCCAACTGTATTTTACATTAAAAACAGGAAGGGAGCTCCCAATGATATAGTTGAGGTTCCCGCCAGAATCAGGAAGCTAATTATCCTGCAACTCACGGTGTTGGGATTGATACCGCTTTTGGCTGTGCTGATGGCAAATGGCGTTAAATTATAATCAACTCGTCCAGTCAGTTTTTATATTGCTTTTGCATTAAACTCCTTCAAGTCACTCATTTGACTGATTTTTCGTAAAGCGTAATTGTCAATAATCGGAGCATTTTCTGACTCAATTCTGACAATTTCGAAATAGTTTGACCGTTAAGAACTTAGGTTGTAATAATTACCTCTCTTTATTGAAATGTGTTCAATAATTACCTTACTTAGTTACGGTTAAACACAAGAAATATGCGAAAAATTAGAAAAATTCAAACGGAGAATATAATACTTACGGTGCTCGGAGTATGCCTAATTATTGTTGGGTTTTTCGTGTTTAGGCTTGATTTACCTTTGCTGTTTTCACTTGGTCTTACCTTTCTTGGGGTGACTTTGACCACTCTGTGCACCATCACGTTGATTGAAACCAGATCACTAATCAGGAAATTAGGAGATAAATAAAGAGTTGCATTACTCAGAGGGTTCCAAATTTGCCTGAGCAAAATCGGCCTATTGAGCAGTATGCAAAGCTAGAGCAGGAAGGTCTTCCAATCAGGGTTGATGGGTTCCTCATCAAAAATTCCAAAAACACATGAGCCTGAGCCGCTCATGCCAGCATAAATTGCGCCCTCAGTATAAAATTGTTCTTTCAGGTTTTGGAGTTCTGGGTGTTTTGAAAAAACCGATGCTTCAAAGTCATTGATCAACTCATGTTTCCATGTTTCTAAGGGCTGGTTGATGATTTCTTTGATAGATTTTGAAGGTTGGCTGGGTTTTACTCCACCATATGCTTCCTGAGTAGATACATGAATGTCTGGATGCCTGAGCGCAATAAACTTACCCTTTAAGTTAAGCGCAACTTCACTAAAAATTGTCCCTGTACCTTCAGCAAAAAGAGGTTGATTTTGAATGAAAAAAGGGCAGTCGCTTCCCAGTTTTTTGGCCATACTCTCCATCTTTTCAGTATGCATCCCGAGCCCAAATTTATCATTGAGCAGCTTGATCATAAAAGCCCCGTCTGCTGACCCGCCACCAAGACCCGCCCCCATAGGGATCACTTTGTGCAAATGAATATCTACAGGAGGGATATCATATTCTGACCTCACCAAACTGTAAGCCTTTGAACATAGGTTGGTTTCAGGGGTTCCGGGTATGTCAAGGCCGGTCGGGTGGAAGCTAAGTTTTTCAGAAGGGATTATTTCCAAAATATCTCGACATGGGATAGGGTAGAAGCAAGTCTCAATGTTGTGGTAGCCATCTGGCCTTTTTGAGACTATGTTTAGTCCGAGATTGATTTTGGCGTTAGGAAAGCAGAGCATAAACGAAAAGTAAAAAGGTGAAAGAGAGAGGAGACCTTTCCGCTTTCACCTTTTGTCTTTGGACTATTTAGCCATTTGCTCTATGATCTCCTCAGAGATACCCGTCATAGAGTAGCCGCCATCGTGATACAGGTTTTGCATCGTGATCATTTTACTCAAGTCTGAGAACAAAAAGATGCAGTAGTCAGCACAAGATTCTGCTGAGGCATTTCCTAGTGGCGACATTTTATCTGCAAAGTCGAAGAATGAATCAAAACCTCCGATTCCAGAACCAGCGGTGGTTTTGGTAGGAGATTGCGAGATTGTGTTTACTCTGACCTTTTTTGCTTTGCCTAGCCTATAGCCAAACCCTCTCGCAATAGATTCCAACACCGCTTTGGCATCTGCCATATCAGTGTAGAATGGAAAGGTTTTCTGAGCTGCGATATAGGAAAGCCCGACAACTGAACCCCACTCGCTCAAGGCATCTTGTTTTTCAGCTACAGCCATCATTTTGTGAAACGACAGAGCTGAGATGTCTATAGATTTTTGATACCAGTCATAATTCAACTCGCCGTAAGATTTCCCTTTTCTGATGTTTGGAGACATCCCGATGGAGTGAAGTACGAAATCTATTTTCCCACCCAAAATCTCAGTTGATTTCGAAAATAAGTTATCCAATTCCTCTACTGAGGTAGCATCTGCAGGGATTATTTCCGACCCAGTCTGCTCTGCCAGGTTATTGATGGCGCCCATCCTCATGGCTATGGGAGCATTCGTCAGGGTGAATTTTGCACCTTGCTCGTGTACTTTTAGGGCTACTTTCCACGCGATAGAGTTTTCGTCAAGCGCTCCAGATATGATTCCTCTTTTTCCTTGTAATAGATTATTGGACATGTTTATTCGATTTTGATAAATTCCGTAAGTACTTCCTAATTCTAATTTGTTCAATATACCAACCGATCACTTCACACTTTTCTCAGCTGTCGTCCACAGGGACTTCATATTGAAGCCTCAAAAATAGGCCAAATCCTGTGAAACCCGTCACCAAATCTTTGTGAGTTTGTGTATAGTTGTGTCGGAGAGAAGAGTATGCGTTTCATAGCTCTGATATTCGGGCTATCCCCGCAGGCCAGCGCTCTGTCCACTATCCCGTCTATTTTGCAAGGGATATAAGCTTCTAGGTAGAAATATTCAGAAGTTCCCTGGCACTGGTCATGGCATGTTCTCCGGGGTTGTTTCCGCCAATCATCTTGGCGATTTCAAGAACTCTTTCTTCATCCTCCAGCTTTTTGATTCGGCTCACAGACTTTTCTTCTGAGTGGTCTTTGTAAACGAAGTAATGTGCGTCACCACCGGCAGCAAATTGCGGGAGGTGGCTGATAGAGATCACCTGATGTCGCTTTGACATTTGCTTCATCATCTCGATCATCTGCAGCGCCACTTCGCCCGACACACCTGTGTCTATTTCATCGAAGATCAATGTGGGAAGGGCAGTTTTATCAGCCAGAAGGTATTTTACAGCAAAAATCAATCTGGAAAATTCACCTCCTGAGGCCACTTGTTTTAGTTCTTGAGGTGCTACACCTTTGTTAGCAGTAAACAGAATGTCAACCTTGTCAAGCCCGTTTTGGTTGGCTGTGGTATTTGAGATTTTGATTTCCACCTGGCCATTTTCTATTCCCAGCTTGTGGATTATTTTTTCGATATCAGATGAAATCGGTTTTGCGTTCGCGGTTCTACTTTCAGTGAGCTTTTCTCCCTTTGATAAAACTTCTTTTTCAAGCTCTTTTAGTTTTTTCTCTGCACCCTCGAGCTGCTGATCCATTCCGGCGTGAGTGCTGAGTTCTTCGTCCAACTGCCCGTGTATAGTGATAAGTTCTTCCGTCGTAGCTACCTGATGTTTTTGCTGCAAGCGGAATATCAAATCCAGCCTGTCTTTTACCATTTGTATCCTTTCCGGATCGAACTCAACACTTTCCTGCTCTCTGCTCAGTTCAGCAGCCAAATCTTTCAGTTCTATGTTGACCGAATTCATCCTCTCAAAAAATGACTGTAAAGGCTCTGAATAGTCTTTTAATGATGATAATAGTGAGAGACCTTCAGTCATTTGATTGTTGATGGCAAACTCTGATTCGTCCAGCAAATGGGTCAGCTGCGCGAGGTTGGTTTTGATATCCTCGGCGTGTTCCAACACGCGAAGCTCGTTCTCAAGATCTTCCTGCTCGTCAGCTTGCAAGTTAGCCTCTTCCAGTTCGTTGAATAAGAACTGTTTGTAGTCTAAATCGGCTGAGCTTTGCTGTGCTGTGGCTTTCAGTGTTTCAAAGTGGCTTTGTTGCCTTACAAAATCGCTGTAGGTAGACTGATAGTCGCTGAGCAACTCGCTGTTGCCCGCGTACAAATCGAGTATATTTTGTTGGTAATGATTGTTGCCAAGCTTTAATGTCTCGTGTTGTGAATGTACATCCAGGAGGCTCTCACCCAGGGACTTTAAAACATCAAGAGTAACCGGAGTATCGTTGATGAAGCCACGAGATTTGCCTGCAGCACTAATCTCTCTCCTGATGATACACTCCTCATCATAGTCGAGTTCATTTGCTTCGAAGAAGCCCTCGAGGTGGTAGCTGCCAATGGAGAAGACGCCCTCGACAATACATTTTTCTTTATCTGTAAATAGCGTTTTTGTATCCGCTCTGTTCCCGACCAGTAGTCCTACAGCACCGAGCATGATTGACTTTCCAGCGCCAGTTTCTCCGGTTATAATATTGAGATGAGGAGATGGTGACATCTCCAGCTCTTTGATAAGCGCATAATTGTTAATGGAAAGCGATTTGATCATATCAGACAGGCCTGATCGGCATCTTTTCTTCAGCCCAGATCTCCCGGACTTCAGACAAAGGTAAATCCATCTTTCGACCTCTGGTATTTTTCACTTTCAAAATATCTTCTTTGATAGATACAGGCCTTGCCAGAATCACACTTGAGTTGAGCATGATGAAATTAAGCACTTCTTCCTGAGAGAGATAGTTTGCAACCTCCTGTTTTGAGACAAGTATTTGTTTTTTGCTCATCAGTCTAGAATAGCCTTAAATACTTCCGTGCGTGCTGGGTCAATATTGCGAAGTATATCGTACGCTTGCTTCTTTTCGCTTGGGTTGCCTTCTTTGAATATTTTGGTGATCTCTTCTGATTTAGCATCGAGAAAGCTGATCGTGACGATAGACCTTGGTCTGGATCGATTGCTGGTCTGAATGCCCTTTAGGCCTTCCAAAATGCTGACTCTTGCAGCTTCTGGCTCATTGGTAAATATATCCAGCCCTTTTATGTGATAACCGTACATTGCCTTTCTCAAAGGCTCAAATGTCGCATTCATCAGGTTTTCATTGAGCCAGTACCTATTCCTTACACTATTGAATTGCGTCCAGCCAATGTAATTTGCATTTTGAGCATTTTGAACTATTTGATTGGCCGCCTGAAAGTACCTGGTACCGCCCAATTCACTGAAAGTATCATAGTCCATACCAATGATGGTATAGGCGTAATAAGCGAGAAGGGAGGTTATGTTTGAGGTGAATGACTGCAAATTGAATTGAAGTGGCTGAGATTGTTGGTAGTTAAACTGCCAGTCTCTGTCTGCAAAGTTGAAAATGATGGTTTGATAATCTGTTCCGTACACGGGTCTTGAAGCAAGTATCTGTACGCTGGCACCAAACCTGCCGACCCCTGGTTCAGACTCATTTGGATCCAGGGTGAGTATAATGTTGCAGTTGATACGCTCCTCCAGCTTAAATTCATCATCGGTCCATTTCCGGTCATTGATAAACTGCGTGAAGGCAGTCTCCATATCTTCAAAGATCCTGCGTTCCTGCGTTTGTATCTGTTGCGCATTGATGATCACCCGGCAGTTGAGTTCCTGTGACCAGGATACTGTTGATATAAGTACGAAAAGGATTGAAACGTATTTACGCATTTATTTTCTTGAATATGATGTCAACCAAATCAACGGCAACTTCTTCTTTTCTTTTTAACTCAAAATCGTGAGTATTATTTTCTGCGTCAAATATAGTGACCTTGTTTGTGTCGTGGGCAAAGCCGGCTCCTTCGTTCTTGAGAGAGTTCAGGACGATCAGGTTTAAATGCTTACTTTTTAGTTTTTTCGAAGCATTGGCCTCTTCATTATTGGTCTCCAATGCAAAACCTACGGTGAATTGGTTGGTTTTCTTATCACCCAGAGTTTTGGCAATATCCGGATTGGCCACAAGTTTGATATTTAGACTAGAGTCTTGCTTTTTGATCTTTTCCTGAGCAATGGATTTCGGTCTGAAATCAGCAACAGCAGCTGTGAAGATCGCAATATGGCTGTCAGGGAACACAGATTCTGCTGCTCCAAGCATCTGGCGAGCGGAGGTCACCTTTACCAATTCTATACTCGGATGAGTAGGGTAGCTGTTGACTGGCCCTGAAACGAATGTGACCTTTGCACCTCGGTTGGCCAATTCCAGAGCTATGGCTTTTCCCATTTTGCCGGTGGAGTGGTTGCCAATGAACCTTACCGGATCTATGGCTTCATGTGTTGGTCCAGACGTGATAAGTACTTTTTGGTTCTTGAATTGCTGTTGCTTATTGAAGAAAGAAACAGTTTTGGTGAAGAGTATTTCGGGTTCTGCCATTCTTCCCTGCCCGGAAAGGCCGCTCGCCAGTTCTCCACTTTCAGCATCGATCACTATGTGACCAAATTCACGAATTTTTTCGAGGTTGGATTGTGTTGTTTCATGACTGTACATGTCCAGATCCATGGCTGGTGATGCCATCACCGGACATTTGGCAGATAAGTAAACGGCCATCAGCAGATTGTCGCAGATGCCCTGTACAATCTTGCCCAGCGTGTTGGCGCTGAGGGGAGCGATAATCATGAGATCTGGCCACATGCCGAGCTCAACATGATTGTTCCATTCGCCTTCCTCATTTTTGACGAACTCAGAGTAAACCGGATTTTTTGACAGAGTAGAAAGGGTAAGGGGCGTGATGAACCCTTTGGCACTGTCGGTCATGATGACCTTGACTTCAGCTCCTGCTTTGACAAGTAAGCGCACAAAAAAAGCGGTCTTGTACGCTGCTATAGAGCCACAAACCGCTAATAAGATTTTCTTTCCTGCCAGCATGGGCGGATTTTATGATTCCAGATCTTCTGTGTCTGGACTTCTAAACGAAAGTTTTGAATCTAGAAATTCTTCGATTGCTACTGTAGAAGGCTTAGGCATTCTTTCGTAAAATTTAGAAATTTCTATCTGCTCTCTGTTTTCGAAGATCTCTTCCAAATTATCAACAGAAGAAGCGAATTCAGCAAGCTTAGAGTTTAACTCCTCTTTTTGCTGAGCACTGATTTGTCTTGCTCTTTTACCAATAACAGCTATAGACTCATACACGTTTCCGGTAGGAGAAGCTATGTGTTCATTATCTCTTGTGACAATTGATGCGTTAGTAGCCATTTAATTATTGTTATTATCCTTCGATTTTTGATCTGCAAAGATACGTAATTGTTCTATGCTTTCCGCATAATATTTCTCTGCTTGTTTTATGTATGTGCTATTTGGATAGCGGTCTACAAATTTTTCGTACCGGGCAATGGTGTCCTTAAATCTTTCTTCTTGCCTTGAGATTATACTGATTTTGGCCAGATCATGGATGGTCTCTACCGCTAAAAAGGCTATTTCCTCTCTGTATTTACTATCCGGATAGTCAAATTGGAAGTTGTCAAAAGCTACAAGGGCCGCTTTATATCGTTCCAACCTGTGGTAGAGTTTGGCATTTTCGTAGGCTTTTTTCTCTAGTTTGATTTGAAGCTCATCAACTTGCTTATCTGCTTTTTCGGCATATTCCGAGTAGGGGTATTGATTCAAAAAAGATTGGAGTGCTGCTAGCGCTTCGTATGTGCTGGTTTGATCAAGGCTGGCTGCTGGGGATTGCTCGTAAAGTGACTTTGCATACATGTAATTTGCCTCCATTACATATTCACTTCTACCATAAACTTGCGTGAAGTTTTTAAAGTAATGGGCACTTAAAATGAATTGGCCTTGATAATAATAAGTATAGGCATGATAAAAGTTGGCCAGCTCCGCCTCTTTTGTTCCCCGTATGATCGGAAGGATTTCTTCTAGTAGAATTCCAGATCTGTAATAATCCTTCTCTTCGTAATATTTGAGTGCTGCTTCGTACTTTACTTTCCAATCTCCGCTTTTCTGAATTTTTCTGAATTTACACGCAGATACAAGTGTAAGCATGATGAGAAAAAGCGGGATTGCCTGAAGGATTCTTTTTGTCATTATCTAAAAATTGACCGCAAACTTAAACGTTTTGGTTTCTAAACTGAAACTGAGTACAAATCATTGTGCACTCGTTTTTGATTTTTTAACAGAATCAGAAGTTGGTCTGGTAAACTCTCTGGGTTTTTTCTCAAAAGCAGGCTTTGGAGCATTTGCAGGTGAAGGTGGCTCTTGTACTTCTTCAAATTTGAGTTCAGTGTCGATATTTATAGATGGAATGGAATCCACTGGGAGCATAGCTTCGGGAGGTAGCTGTATTTGCGTGCTATCCAGATAGTGCGCTACGTCAAATAATTCTGGCTTTTCTTCTATGCGCCACTGGAAGCCATCTAGTCGTTGTATGTCTGCCGTAAGTTCATGTGGTGGAATGAAGTTTGCGTCCGGGTTTACATATACTTTGAATCTTATCAGCTTGTCATCTTTGAATTCGATCCGCATGTGGCTGCAAAAGATCTTATTCATGCCCATAAGTGTGGAGTCTCCTTCCTCCAGACTGTAATAGAGCATTTCGCCGTTTCCATTTACGTTGAGATGATCGATTTTACCATCAATAAAGAAGGTTGTCATATTCCTGCCTTTTATCTGGTTATAATTGACGAGGGTGTCTTCAGATGTCATAAAAGCGTTAGAATTGATAAACATCTTGTCCAGTTGTTCATTTTTTAGCAAAAGCTTGATGGTATCACCTTCGCTTTGATTTTTGGCATTCCACATCACCGGATCTTCGTAAAAAACCAGTAGTGAATCTTTTTTGAAATATGCCATGGAGTCAGCAATTCCTGAAAGTCCTTTTTTGAAAAGCTTCACATCATAATAGGCAAGGATTCGTTTGGCTGAATCGTAATCGCTCTCTACAGCCACGAGGGTGTCGGCCACAAGATAGAGCGTGTCATTATTGATTGGCCGTTTCATGATTGGCCTGCCCCCATAAACTTTGCTTATTCCAGCCTCTTTGTCGTAGTAGCCTTCATCACCCACTATGATAATGCTATCTTCTTTTGAGGTCAACTTCACATGACCGATTGCTTTGTAGTAGCGTTCAATATCATCAAAAAACAGATCATCGCCTTCCATATAATATTCATCTGTTTCTATTCTACCTTGAGCAAAAAGCGATTGATCTACTTCTGTCCTAAACTCACCTTTGTTAGCCTTCAGCACGGTGCTGTCTTCTTTGATGATTGTTGTTGGGCCAAACGTGTAAGCGATTTTGGTCTCAGTTTGGTACCTCAACGTGTCTGAGTATAAATCATAATCAGGAGCATCAAGAATTACCTTTTTCCAGAAGATGGCGTAATCTTCCTGACTATAGAAGTAACCTATTTTACTTGTCAGGGTGTTCGTTGAGTCAACGAGTCTTCCGTTGTTGAAATAATGAGCTATTTCATTGTCAAGGTCGTAATCGAGATAATTCGTGTATAGACGTTTTTCTCCTTTTTGGTAGATGACATTGTCCCGGAGCTTTGCTGTGCGTAAATCGCCATTGTAGATAAGAAAATCGGAAGTAATTGTAGTCGAATCGTCAACGATTTTGACATGACCGTAGGCCTCCATTACATTGGTAGTTCGATAATAATAGGAACTGTCGCAATACACCGTAGTGTTTTCCTGGGTGAAAACCACGTGATGTGTCAGTTTCTGAACTCTCTCTCCATCCTTTTTTATCCGTTCCCCTATATCCGCTTTATACTTTATTTTCTCTTTTTTACTCTGACCAAAAGATTGGCCTGAGATCAACAGAACGGTCAAAAGGAATATATAATATTGTAACTTCAACATGGGTTCGCAAAACTAACAATAACAACGTTAGTTCCATCTGAATGATATGGTTGAGTCACTATTAAAATTTGTAACAGAAGAAAATCTGTTTTCCCATGAGGATAAACTCCTTCTGGCTGTAAGCGGGGGGATAGATTCTATGGTGATGTCCCAGCTTTTTCTCAATGCGGGCATAGCTTTTTCGATCGCGCATGTAAACTATAATTTACGTGGGTCACAATCCACCGGAGACCGTGATTTTGTGGTAGCCTGGGCAAAAGAAAACGAAATAGAAATCCATGTGCGGGAGGTGGAGAAGGTGGAGTATGAATCTAAAGACTCGATTCAGATGAAAGCCCGTGAAATTAGATATGATTTTTTTGATCAACTCTGTGAAGAGTATGGTTATACCAAACTTGCAACTGCTCATCACATAGATGATTCTTTTGAAACAGTGCTGCTGAACCTTGTGAAGGGAACAGGGCCTAGAGGAATGCGGGGGATACCAGTGACAAACGGATACATTATCCGTCCTATGATGTTTGCATACAGGCAGCAAATTTTGGATTACGCTAAGGCCTATGGTATCAAGTGGAGAGAAGATCCTTCCAATTCTAAAACAGAATATCAACGCAACATTGTGCGGCACAAAGTGACGGATGTATTGAAGGAAATCAACCCCTCGCTACAGGATACTTTTAAAGATACTCTGGTCAGAATGAACGGCGCAGCGCAGCTACTGGAAGCAACAAAAAAGTCAATTTTGGAAGGACATCTCCAGGTAGGAAAATCATCGCTTTCATTGAAAACATCGTGGGTTTCGTCAGGAGATCAGAACCTGCTGCTGCTGTCTGAGATTATGGGGGACTATGGACTCAACTTCAGGCAGAGCAGAGATATGATGAGGTGCATTTTGGAGAAGGAAGTAGGGAAGCTGTTCGAAACACAGAGGTTCACCCTCAATGTAGATCGAGATGCGGTTGTGATTGTTGAACGTAAGTCTTTGCAGAATGAATCAATATTGATTGCTGAGGCTGATTGTAAGGCTCAGATTGGAGACACAACAATCCATCTGGAAGCTTTAAATAAACCGGTTTATGGTCTTGAGCCGCATATAGCCTATCTGGATTCTGATAAAATAGTTTGGCCGTTGGAAGTCCGTCAGTGGAGGGAAGGCGATAGGTTTGTTCCTATTGGGATGAAGGGCAAAAAAATGGTAAGCGATTTTATGATCGACACCAAAATTCCAGTATCATTGAAAGGTGATGTGTTGGTCTTGATCAGTGGAGGAGAGATCGCCTGGGTCATGGGTCACCGGATCAGCGAAGAGTTTAAGATATCAAATAAGACAACACACACACTCAAAATATCACTAGGTCATGCTTAGATACTTTAAAAAATCATATTCAGAGGAAGAGAAGGAGTTGTTTGACTTTTTGAGAAAAAATCCTCTGTTTAAGAGCCTGACGGATGATGAGCTGGATAAGTTCAAGCCATATCTTTATAACAGAAGCTATGGAGAAAATGAAGTTGTGTTTTTCACGGGTGATCCAAGTCACGCGCTCTATATTGTAAAAAAAGGTGTCGTTTCGCTTAACCTTGAGATGAAAGGAGATTTTGAGAAATTGATGATTTTGAGGAACGGATCTGTGTTCGGCGACAATGCTGTTTTGGAAAAGACCAAAAGAATTTATTCTGCTTTTGTTCTCACCGATGGAGCAGAGCTGCTGGTTATTCCCCAGGTCAATATATTCGAAATCATGGAGCACGATAAGGCCATCAAAGCCAAAATCATGAGTGCCTTTGCCGATCTGTATAATCAATATACCCAGCGCTTATTTGAGACATATAAGGAGAGTAGAGGTTTTTTTGATCTCAACACAGTTTATTCCTGATATCAGCTATCATAAAGCTTGGCTATTCCACCTCTGGATGCTAATTTAGCCATGTCAATCTGACGCTCTAGTTGAACAAAAATCGCCAAACTGATCGGTTGTCGGGAGGATTTTTCGGCACATTGGTTAATTCTGGTTTTCAAATAAATTAGTTCTGAATTTGAATCTTTAAATGCAAGCATTTTGAGTTTCATGATCGGAGATTTTAACATTAAATCATACACAAAAATGAAAGTTACCGTAGTAGGTGCAGGTGCTGTTGGTGCTAGTTGCGCGGAGTACATCGCCATTAAAGATTTTGCTTCTGAAGTTGTTTTGATTGATATCAAAGAGGGTTTTGCTGAAGGCAAAGCCATGGATTTGATGCAGACAGCTTCCCTGAATAGTTTTGATACTAAAATAACAGGAACAACAAACGATTACTCAAAAACAGCAGGTAGCGATATCGCGGTAATCACCTCGGGAATTCCCAGAAAGCCCGGAATGACCAGAGAAGAGCTGATCTCCACGAATGCGGGAATCGTGAAAAGCGTTTCGGAGAATCTGATCAAGCACTCTCCGGAGGTAATCATCATTGTGGTTTCTAACCCAATGGATACCATGACCTATTTGGCTCATAAAGCTACTGGTCTCCCTAAAAACAGAATCATCGGAATGGGTGGAGCGCTAGACTCTGCCAGATTTAAATACAGACTCGCGGAAGCTTTGGGATGCCCTCAATCTGATGTGGACGGAATGGTGATTGGAGCTCATAGTGACACGGGTATGATTCCATTGACCCGTTTGGCTACTCGCAATAGCGTTCTTGTTTCTGAATTCCTAAGCGAAGATAAATTGACGTATGTCAAAGAAGAAACAAAAGTGGGTGGTGCTACTCTTACCAAACTATTGGGAACTTCGGCGTGGTATGCGCCGGGTGCCGCTGTTTCAGCCATGGTTCAGGCCATAGCGTGTGATACCAAAAAAATGTTCCCTTGCTCGGTATTGTTAGAGGGTGAGTATGGACAGACTGATATCTCATTGGGTGCCCCAGCTATTATTGGTAAAGGGGGTATTGAAAAAATTGTGGAAATAGAACTTTCTGACGCAGAGAAGGAAAATTTCAAAACAAGCGCAGATGCCGTTAGAAATATGAACAATGTTTTGAAGGAGATGAGCGTGATATGATTTCACAATAAAATATATTTACAAAAGAGGCTTCTTAGCCTCTTTTTTTTTCTCGAAGAAATAGAAAGTCGTACCTACATGACGGATAAAACCACACAATTGATCAACGAAAGTGAGCTTATCAGCCGAGACTTGAGCTGGCAGCAATTTAATTATCGTGTGCTTGATCAGGCCGAAAAGGAGGGAAGAGGAGTTGTGGATAGACTGAAATTTCTTGCTATAACCGCATCTAATGCAGATGAGTTTTTCATGATCAGGGTGGGCAGTTTGTACAACTACCTCGATTATGGAAAGGATAGAATTGACTACTCAGGTTTGAGAGCGATACCCTTCAAAATGAAACTGCTGAGCGGTTTTAAGGAGTTTGCAACCAAACAAAACAGTATTTATAAGGAGCAATTAAGGCCAGAGTTTACAAAAAATGGGTTTCTGATTCAGGGGTTTGACAACCTGGAGAAACGGGAGAAGGAGCGTGTATCAAACTATTTTCGTAAGATCATTTTCCCTATGCTCACGCCGATGGTTTATGATAGTTACCACACATTTCCGATTTTGGTAAATAACGTGTTAATTTTTGGTGTGGTAACAAAAACACAGGACAAGAAGGAAAAAAAGAAAATGTCCTTCATTCAGATTCCACAGAACCTGCCGCGATTTTTCGAATTTGATAGAAAAGGCAAAATCATTTTCGTGCCAATAGAAGAGATCATCAGGTCTCATATAGCTGAGCTTTTCAAGAATGTAAAACTTGTCTCTGCTACACTTTTCAGAGTAACAAGAAATGGTGATTTTACCCTGGAAGAGTCCGAGGATGATGAGGCTAACTTTATAGAGGAGGTAAAGAAAAAGCTGAAGACGAGAAAGACAGGTCGGGTAGTGCGCCTTGAGATAGAATCGTCTTATGACAAATGGTTGCTAAGGCAGCTGATGAGTAAATATGAAATAGGACCTGAAAATGTCATAGAGGTGCCGGATGAGGCTCTTATGGATTATACTGGACTGTGGCAAATCGTAGGTAATGACGAGTTGAGCGTATCGGCGATTCCTCAGACACTCCCGGTGGCACCAATCAGTATGTCAGACTATGAGCATCAGGACATGTTCAAAATTCTGAAAGACCGGGATATCCTGCTGCATCACCCCTATAACACCATTGCCCCGCTACTTGATTTGCTGGATCAGGCGTCTGAAGACCCCAACGTACTGTCCATTAAACTTACCATATATCGTGTGGCCAAAAACTCAAGGGTTGTAAATGCCCTGCTCAATGCGGCGGAGAATGGTAAGCACGTGTCGGTGCTCTTCGAAGTAAAGGCACGATTTGATGAAGAAAACAACCTCAAAGAAGCTCAAAAACTGCAGAAGGCGGGGTGTTTCGTGATTTATGGAGTTGGGTCGCTGAAGACACATACGAAGCTTTTGCTGATCGTAAGGAGAGAACGCGAGAAGGTTACCCGGTATGTCCACATGTCGAGCGGTAATTATAATGAGTCCACCTCAAAGCTTTATACAGATATTGGTTTGATGAGCTCAGATGAAGACTATGCCAATGACGTGCAGGAATTTTTCAATGTAATTACAGGCCACTCCGTACCAGACGAGTATCGCCACCTCATCACAGCCCCTCGCGAAATGAGAGACAGGCTTATCGCTTTGATTCAAAATGAAGAAGAAAATGCGAAACAGGGTCTGCCATCCGGCATAGTTATTAAAATTAACTCTCTGCAGGATAAGGATACAATCATGGCGTTATACTCAGCGTCGAAAGCAGGGGTTCCGATAAGGCTTATAGTAAGGGGAATATGCAGTATAAGACCCGAAAGACAAGGCCTTAGTGAGAATATCAAGGTAAGGTCTATTGTAGGTGATTATCTGGAACATTCACGTATTTATTATTTTCACAACAACGCAACTCCGCTTGTTTACTCGGGCAGTGCCGATATGATGGTGCGTAGTTTCGAAAGAAGGCTGGAGTCCCTCTTCCTCATCAAAGATGATTTGCTAAAGCAACAGGCCATTAACATCCTGGCTTTCAATCTGAAAGACAATGTGAATAGCTATACGATGAACGAGGACGGATCATTTACGCCTAATCAGCCAGCCGAAAGTACGGAGGTGTTTAATATTCACAAGGAGTTTTACAAAGTGAAGCGAGATACGGTGATGAAAGCCAAACTCTTTTAGGAGATACCCAGGTGTTTAAGAATCCAGATGATAAGATCCTTTTCATCTACAGAAGTTCGGGTATTCATTTTTTTGTCCCCAATAGCCTTGTTGTCCACATTGGTTTTTATCAATTCAGCATCGGTATTGCCCATAAGCTGAAGCTGATTGATCATTTCTGAAGCAGGAACTGCCGGCAAATCATAAGCACTCTTTTGTCCATTTTTCAAATGCCACATAATGTCTGTGTCGTTATACAACCTAATGGGTGTGTCTTTCAGTATTTTGATATTTTCGTTTTTTGAATCCAGCCTATTGAAAGGAGTCAAAGCTTCGTACATAGACTTGTCCTCATCAGGGGCGCTTCCAATTGTGCTGTCTATTATGCTTTTTCTGAATTTCGCCTCAACGGCTTCTTTGGAGTTTGGGTTTCTGGCAATAACACGTTCTAGAGCATGATACATTTCTATGATATCCACTTCAGATTCGACAGCATAAACTGCAGCAGGAGTCAGAGGGTAGTCTTCTTTATATTGAAGACAATACTCCGCATATTTCAGCGCTATTGTGCCTCCGGCACCATGTCCCCCAAGAACAACTTTGTTTTCAGGGATTTCATAAGCTTTGATTGATTTACGGCCCACCTCTGTTAAAACCTTGTTCATTTCCCGGTCTGCAAAAACCTTTTTACCTATTGGAATTATGATGGTGACTATACCATGAATGTAGGCGGCTTGGGGGAGCTCTGTTGCGGCCAGCAAATCTTCTTCTGTTTCATTAAAATCGGGTAATAAAATCAGGACGCCTTTCGGGTGGGCAGGAGTGGCATAGATATAATAGTAGCCATCACTGTTTTCAAGTTTATATTTGACCTGAGATTGACCAAAAGAAAGCAATGGAAGGGTTAGCAAAAGCAGTGTTAGTAATTTCATAACGGTGGGTGGATACTCGAATTTAAACTTAAATGAATGGATTTTGAAAGCTATAGGCTATTTAGTGTCTTTTTTTTAGCCATAATACCGTTATTTTTCTGGTATCGGGTAAGGTATGTGAACAAAAGACGTGACTCTGTCAAATCTAAATGTGCAAAGTGCGGGCATGTGGAGAGGCGCGATTCTATAGAAAACTACAGTTGCAGTAAATGCGGGCATCACATTGTTTATCTGGACGAATCCGGGGAACGAATACAGTCCAATACCTACAACTGCAGCGTATGCGGTACAGCCAACCTCAATGGTATTGTGAATTGTACTATTTGCGGAAAAGAAAGAGAGGAGGAATTTACTTGAATTTCTCCTGATAGTCAGCCATGGCTTTTTCCACGATTTCAGTTGCTACTTTTTTGTCCTGAAAATCTTCGATTACGACCGTCTTGTTCTCAAGTTTTTTGTAGTCCTCAAAGAAGTTTTGAAGTTCTTTTACGAAATGCTCACCCAGATCAGCTATATCCTCAAGGTGATTTACACTCATGTCGCCGCTAGCTACCGCAATGATTTTATCATCTTTCTCACCCTGGTCTAGCATCTGCATGGCTCCTATAACTTTGGCTGGAACTATACACAATGGCTCAATAACGATTTGTGTTAGTATCAGGATATCCAGTGGGTCACCATCGTCACAATATGTGCGTGGTATGAAACCGTAGTTGGCAGGGTAGTGCATGGCTGAGTATATCACCCTGTCCAGTATGAGCATCCCCGATTCTTTATCCAACTCGTACTTGGCTCGCGTATTTTTCGGGATTTCAATGATACCATTCACTTCTTCTGGTGCATTAGCGCCAATTCTTACATTGTGCCAAGGGTTGAGCATACTCATTTATACGTTTTTTTATAGGTTTCTAAATTCGAATTCAAGATAGGGTGTTCAGCCCAACTCACAAAATACGTTGAACAGCTGAGATGATTTCTCCCGATGTGGGTACACCCGATTTTCGCCATTTCACTTTTCCATTCTTAAACAAAATAACCGTTGGGATGCTCCGAATGCCATATTTATGGGATGCTTTTTGGTTTTTATCTACATCTACCTTCAACACATGAACTTTATCGCTCATTTTAGATTTTACCTCGTTTAGTATGGGTGGCATCATTTTGCAAGGCCCACACCAGTCGGCATAAAAGTCCACAATAGTTGGTTTGTTTTGATTGATGAGTTCGTGAAAGTTGGCCACTATAAATCTTTAATCTAATATTTCCCAATCCAGAAGATACGAGGCAGTACCACCATCGGAAGCTTGCATGTTGGCTTGAAATCTGCCAGAAGTCTCATCTCCTATTCTAAGTGTAAAGGTACCAATAAGGTCATTTCTACTCAAGAAATCATAGTCCCAAAGTTCAATAACGAGAGGTTCTTTTGGGTTTTCATGACGCAAAGTCACATCCAGTTTTTTGATGTCTCCGGAGTTTACGGATTTGAAGAAGCCGAGTGGCCAAATTTTTTGTTGATTGTATTTCAAAAAGACCTCATCTGAGTCTGTCTCATCATTGAGAAAGCAGTGGAGCTTGTGAAGCTTGATGTCTGACATGTTAGGCAGTTTTGGATATTGTTGTACCAAACAATTTAATCAATTCCCTAAGATTATGATTGAGTAGTCGGACTAAAATTTCCGTTGATGATGATTTCTAAACCTTCTATGGGTTTATCATATTCATATACCCAGCATTCCACAAAATGATGGTCAGTGGTCTCCACCTTCCTCTTCCTACGTACGTATTCATGCGACCCTTTGTACAATGGCTTTGCACATTCATATTCATCCATATCTGTGAAAAAATCAGGGTCATTGATCTGGAATATCTCTCCGTAGACTTTAGGTGAAGCTTCGTCAAATACAAAACCGGGGTAGTGGGAGATGTGGTATAATTTTCCAGACAAAGTGCCAGAAGAGACGAAAGTCACATTCATGTGCGGAACCTGATATTTCGGATTAGAACGATATTCTGTTTTCAAAAGCCCATAGGCGAAAAGGTATTCTTTTATTTGCCCTGACATTTAAGTAGTTCTTCCATTAGAGTTTCTGCTTCTTCCCTTGCCGCCTGTGCTTTGTGTTTTTCTCTTAAGGCGTCTGCTGCGAGCCTGGTGGCTTCTTCTTCCAGGCGCTCAGCATCTTTATGAGCCTCCTGAGCCAAATTTGTTTGTCTATTTAGCCTCCATCATAGCTTCTTCAACATGTTCTTTTTGTAAGTATGCCCAAACAAGGAAGACTGCAATCAGTACAACGCAAATGATACGAAAGATGATTTTCATAGTGTTTTTGATATGATGTCATATCAATTTAAAAAATAGTTGTTTATGAAAGAACATATTCAAACTTCTTTGGGTGGTATTCAGCCCCATGATATGGGGGATATTCATATCTTTGAAATTTGAGACCGAATCTATTACATATCACATATGTCTAAAAAAATTGCTGTAGGAATTGATATTGGAGGCACACTCACCAAAGTCGGCCTTGTAGATGAGCAAGGTGAGCTTTTTGAGCACACAGACTTTGGAACAGCTCAACACAAGGAGTTTGAAACTTTTTTAGATGAGTTGATTTCGGTAGTAAACCGATTGATTTCTAATATTTCTTTTGATCATGAGATCATGGGGATAGGAGTAGGAGCACCCAACGCGAATTTTTATCGGGGTACCATTGAGTATGCGCCAAACCTGAATTGGAAAGGAATTGTGCCCTTCAAAGAGGAGATCCAAAAGAGAATAGACGTGCCGGTATATCTTACGAATGATGCCAATGCTGCGGCTATTGGAGAAATGAAGTTTGGAGATGCCGAGGGGATGAAGGACTTTATGGTTATCACGCTGGGGACAGGGCTGGGAAGCGGTATTGTATCTAATGGCAACCTGATTTTGGGTCACGACTCACAAGCTGGCGAACTGGGGCATGTGGTGATCGATAGAAATGGGAGATGGACAGGGCTCAATAAGCGAGGAGGATTAGAGGCATATGTTTCTTCCACAGGCCTGAAGCGGACGGTGTTTTTTATGCTCTGCGATTCCATGGAAGATAGTGTCTTGAGAGACTACTCTTACAATGAACTACACGGCGAGATGATTACCAAAGCTGCTGAGGATGGCGATCCCATTGCCATTCAGGCCTTTGAAATGACAGGACGTATTCTCGGGGAGCAGTTGGCCAATTTTACTACATTCTCACATCCTGAGGCATATTTTCTACTAGGGGGATTGGCCAAAGCGGGAAAATGGATATTTGATCCTGCCAGAAAACACATGGAAGAAAATTTACTTCCTGTGTACAAAGGCAAGGTGAAATTGTTGCCTTCTGGAATGATGAAAAAGAATGCAGCAATTCTAGGAGCTGGAGCTCTTGTTTGGGACAACATTTAACCATTGCTGTAAAGCTCAGAACACAATTAGGCACAAAAAACGTTAAATCAATAGGTGTAATTCGGTATTGTTGTTGCTTATGTGGGTTCTAGCAACTTATTTTAAATGAAAAAGATTAGTGGTATGAGAAAGGTATTGTGGTTTTTGGGGGTGTTTCTATTATCATCACAACAGTTAGTTTTTGGGGTGCAGTTGAATTTTGCGGGCATGGACTCACTTCGCGTATTGAGTCCAAAACCAGAGCACCCAATAGAGACAACAGTTATTGTCAGTCTGCTAAACAATTATCATTATCAAAAGATACTCATAAATGATTCATTGTCATCGGTGGTTTTTGATAACTACTTTGAGTCCCTTGATCCCAATAAGTCATATTTTTTAGCCCACGATCTGGAGTACTTTGAGCGCTATCGCAATGATCTGGATGACGCCATTTTGGATGGTAATTTGGATTTTGGGTATCAGGTTTTTACGCTTTATCGGGGCAGAGCGCTAGAGCGCATCGATTACGTGTATACGCTTCTGGAGAAGGGGTTTGATTTTGATCAGGAAGAATACCTTGAAAATGACCGGTCTGAAGAGCCCTATGCCACCACCAGAGAAGAACTCAATGAGATATGGAGAAAGATTATTAAGAATCAGGCCATAAGCTACAAACTGGCCGGCAAGGAATGGGACGATATAGCAGTGTCTTTGAAAAAGCGGTATGACAGAATCGAAAAAGCATTGAGACAATACAATAGTGAGGATGTGTATCAGTCTTACATCAATGCATTCACAAGCGCGTACGATCCACACACGGATTTTTTCTCACCAATGGATCGCGACAATTTTAAAATAGAAATGTCCAAATCTCTAGAGGGGATTGGAGCTCGATTAACTCAGCAACTGGACTACACGGTAGTAGCAGATATCATTCCTGGTGGCCCGGCTTATAAGAGCAAGTATCTTCAGAAAGATGATAAAATCATAGGTGTAGCACAGGGCGAGGACGGTGAGTTTGAAGATGTAATTGGCTGGAGACTTGATGATGTGGTACAAAAAATCAGAGGGCCGAAAGGTTCTATAGTACAACTTCAAATTCTCAAAGGAGATGAAGAGCTAGGTTCTTTGCCAGATACGCTTAGGTTGGTAAGGGACAAGATAAAGCTGGAAGAATCTTCAGCGAAAGCTGAAATAATCCCCATAATTGAAGGGAATAAGACCTACAGTCTTGGCGTCATTACTTTGCCAAGCTTCTACATTGACTTTGAAGAGCGGGGTAAAGGCGTAAAGGACTACAAGAGTACAACTCGAGATGTGAAAAATCTTATTTCAGACCTGAAACAGCAAGGTATAGATGGTCTGATGATAGACCTGCGGTATAATGGAGGTGGTTCTCTGGATGAAGCAATCTCACTGACCGGGCTATTTATCCCGAATGGCCCAGTGGTTCAGGTCAGAAACCCGATCAATATGGTGGACGTTCATGAAGATCCCGATGATGGAGATGTGTTTTACGATGGGCCTTTGGCAGTATTGGTGAATCGTTATAGCGCTTCCGCTTCTGAGATTTTCTCTGGAGCCATTCAGGATTATAAGAGGGGGATTATAGTTGGTGAAAATTCTTTTGGAAAAGGGACAGTACAAAACCTGATTGGTCTGGAGAGGAACGTGGCGAACGAAATAAACAGAGAGATCCGAAGAAAGAATTTGGATGACGAAGAAATGGAAAAGCTGGTCGCGATGAGAAGCGGGATTCTTTCTGGCGACTTTTCGGTAGGTCAGCTAAAACTCACTCTCGCAAAATTTTATAGGGTAACAGGTAGCAGTACACAGCGCATGGGTGTTGCTCCGGATATTGATTTCCCATCACCTTACGATCCTGCTGATGTAGGAGAGGGCAGCCGTCCAAATGCATTGCCTTGGGATGAGATTGAGAGCTCTAAATTCAGGCCTACCAATCAGGTTTCGGATGAGCTGATAGGCAAGCTAAGAAAGGTGTATATGGAAGATTTAGAAAACGATGAAGATCTCAGAGCACTAGTAGAAGATATTGAGAAGGTGAAGAAAATGAGGGAACAAAACAGCATTTCTCTGAACTATAACGAGCGCAAATCTGAGAAAGAAAAAGATAAGGTAGATGAACTATCAACATCTCTCGAGGATGGTGAAGTAACCACAGTTGACGAAGAGGAAAAAGTGGAAGATAAACTTTCAGAGGATCCATACTTAAAAGAAGGACTGAAATTGTTGGTTGAGCTGTCTCGACAGGGAGTGGGCTGATCCGTTTATTGGAGTTTGGTGCCTTTTGTGGAAAATGATTCTGAAACCACACAACAACACAAAAAAATAACTTAATTTGAAATTGGATAAAGGTGATGGAGACATCACCTTTTCTTTTTAAAGCATCTTAATATTTTTTGTTAGCTTTCTGTTTGAACAACACACTTAACCATGTCAAAACCTTACATTTCTCCTGAAACTAAACTTAATGAACTGACCTTTCGCTCCATCATCATTGGGGCAGTCTTATCGGCCGTTCTTGGAGCTGCCAATGCTTACTTTGGTTTGTTTTCAGGGTTAACAGTATCTGCGTCCATTCCTGCGGCTGTTATTTCTATGGCCATATTAAAGGCATTCAAAGACTCTAATATTCTGGAGAATAACATGGTTCAAACTGCCGCATCCGCAGGAGAATCTGTTGCAGCAGGTGTGATTTTTACCATACCTGCATTGGTTATTATGGGCTACTGGCAAGAGTTTAATTATATCGAAACGACACTCATTGCTATCAGCGGAGGTGTTCTCGGGGTTCTCTTCACTATTCCTTTGCGCAATGCACTTATTGTGAAAGAAAAACTAATGTTTCCGGAAGGTGTTGCCACAGCTGAAGTGCTTAAGACCGGTCAGAGTGGCGGAAAATCTGTAAAGTTTTTGGTGTTTGGAAGTTTGATTGGAGGCCTTTTTAAGTTTGGTAATGAAGCCATGAATTTATGGCACGGGATCTTTGAAAAGGCTACAGTACTAAATCAAAAAGCATATTTGTACTTCAGTTTAAATCTTTCACCTGCGTTGGTTGCTGTGGGATATATTGTTGGGCTGAACATCGCAACTTTGGTTTTTATGGGTGGTGTAATCACCTGGTGGTTTGGTATTCCAATTTATGTGTGGATGAATGGGTTTGATGCAGTAGGTGCGGAATTAGTGGCTGCTGGGAAATTTGACAGTGTAAGTCAAATATCTGCTGAAGCACTTGGTGGAGCACTGTGGAGTGTGAAAATGCGCTATCTCGGCGTAGGAGCTATGGTTGTTGGAGGTCTATGGGCGTTGATCAATTTGAGATCTGCGCTCTCAACTGCGTTCACTTCAGGCATAAAAGCTTTCAAAGAAGGATCTTCGAAACTAGGAGAGACGCTTAGAACAGAATTGGATACCCCAATGTCGTGGGTTTTGGTTGGTATAGGAGTGATGGTGATTCCTATATTTTTCATTTACCTCACCATAATAGAAAATATCCCAGTTACGCTTTTCATGGCTTTGATGATGGTTATTGCCGGGTTCCTTTTTTCCGCAGTTGCGGGTTACATGGCAGGTCTGGTTGGGAGTTCAAACAACCCCATATCTGGAGTTACGATCGCTACAATATTGACTACCGCCATAATGCTACTTCTCCTAATGGGATCATCTGATCCAGCCAGAGGTGCAGCTGGTGCCATTCTTGTTGGTGCAGTGGTCTGCTGTGCCGCGGCAATTGCCGGAGATAACATGCAGGATTTAAAGGCGGGACATGTTCTGGGAGCCACACCTAGAAATCAGCAGGTAATGCAGATGATTGGTGTGATTGCAGGAGCATTGCTTATTGCTCCAGTGCTAAACCTACTTTTGGAATCAAAAGGTATAGGCAGTCCTACACTCGACCACCCAGATCCATTGACAGCCCCTCAGGCTACCTTAATGATGAGTGTGGCTTCAGGGATTTTCGGAGGTGAGTTGCCGTGGACAATTATTACCATAGGTGGTGTAATTGGCGTTGCTATCATCATTGCGGATCAATATCTCAAGAAAATCAATTCGAATTTCAGAATGCCAGTTTTGGCTGTGGCTGTCGGACTTTATTTACCATTTGAGCTAGATTCATCTATATTCATTGGAGGTGTGATTGCCTGGTTACTTCAGAAGAACTTCAACAAAAATAATATTACCGAAACCATCCGGGACAAAGCGTCTAACGCAGGGTTACTCATAGCGTCTGGGCTGATTACCGGTGAAGCATTGATGGGGATATTAATAGCGTTATTGGTTACTATGGGGCTGGATATTTCAGTTTCTGAGGTTCCAGTTGGAGGTAGTATTCTTGGCTTGGTTCTCCTTGGTTTTATCTTATTCTATCTATACACTGCTGTTGTTTCGGTAAGTAAGAAAAAGGACGACTAATAATGCCTCATAAACAGGAGTTTAGCAACCGGTGGGGGATTATATTGGCGTCATTGGGAATGGCAATAGGTGCTGGAAACCTTTGGAGGTTTCCTCGCCTGGCTGGCCAGTACGGAGGCACGTTCATTGTTTTATGGATTTTGTTTCTGCTCATTTGGTCTATACCATTACTTCTTGCTGAGTTTTCTATTGGGAAAAAGTTTAAAAGTGGAGTCATTGGCTCTTACGGTAAACTCGCAGGGGAAAAACTCACGTGGCTTGGTTTTTTTATTACCGTTTGTACTCTGGGTATCGCCTTTTATTATTCTGTGGTGACAGCCTGGTCCATTGAGTATCTTGGTATTGCCATATCGAATTTATTCCAAAGCCTGGTAAGTGATTTTTCCCTGAAAGAAACACTCGAACATAACCCCGGCTATCTCAATCAGCAGTGGGATCAACTTTCCAATAAAAGTATTACGACCGTCTCACTTTATGTGCTCATAATTATTATTGGGCTGATAGTAGTGGGAAAAGGCATTAAGAATGGTCTGGAAAAAGCTAACAAAGTTTTGATTCCAAGTCTGTTTATTTTGTTGGCGATCGTGGCGGTTTCTGCCCTAAGCATGGAAAATGGTTTTAAGGGACTTGATTATATGTTCTCTGTCAATATGGATCATTTCAAAAACCCTACTGTTTGGATAGAGGCGTTATCGCAATCGGCCTGGTCCACGGGAGCAGGTTGGGGACTGATGATCACTATCTCATCTTATTCTCGAGCCAAAGAAGATGTGACGCTAAATACTTTTATTGGCGCTTTTGGCAACAATACTGCCTCTCTCTTTGCTGGAATGGCTATCCTCCCGGCAGTATTTGCATTGGCATCAACCGAGAGTGAGGCTGTCTCTTTTCTTCAATCTGGCAGTCAGGCACTTACATTTACGATCATCCCCAAATTGTTTAGTCAGATACCGGGAGGCGGTTTTATGTCAGTCGTATTCTTTTTGGCATTGACGCTAGCTGCATTTAGTTCTTTCTTGCCTATGCTACAGCTATTGAAAAGTAACCTTGAACAGGCAGGTGTCAGTGGTAAAACAATGATGATTTCGCTGTTTATAGTTTTTACCATTTTTGGTTTCCCGTCAGCATATTCACTTGATTTTTTCTCTAACCAGGATTGGGTTTGGGGGATTGGGTTGGTTATTAGTGGACTATTTATCGCATTTGCAACAGCCAAATATGGAGCAGTCCGCTTCAAACATGAGTTCATTGATGGGGACTCAGATTTTAAAGTCCCTGATGCCTATTTTAAGTATTCCATTATTGTTAACCTATTCATTGGTGTCATATTGGTTTACTGGTGGATGTCTCAAGGGTATAGTGAGCATCCCTGGTTTACCCCATCGGGAGCATGGAATGTGCTAGATACATATAGCAATGCCACCATAGTCACTCAGTGGGGGTCCGTCCTTCTTTTGGGGTTAATTATCAATAAATTTCTCTATCGAAAATTTTGTAAAGATTGAATTTATGAATGCAATCAGTGTAATTAGCATGGTAATTAATCTGTCTCTTGTTTTCGGAGGGTTTCTCTACTTCTTACTTTTGGCAATCAAAAAGGAAAAAGCCAATTCAGAAAAATAATATGGATAAAATAGACTCATTAAATCAGGTAGCGGAGTTTCATAAAACTTTTAAGCACCCAATACTATCTACCCCTCAGATACCTAGTAAAGCAAGGTGCGACTTGCGAGTTGACCTTATCGTAGAGGAGCTAAAAGAACTTCAGGAAGCTATTCAGGACAATGATATGGTTGAGGTTGCGGATGCACTTTGTGACATTCAGTATGTATTGTCAGGTGCAGTGTTGGAGTTTGGCCTTGGAGATAAATTTGTTGAGCTTTTCAATGAAGTACAACGCTCAAATATGAGCAAGGCGTGTTCTTCGCAACAAGAGGCCGAAGAAACAATAGCATTCTATAAAAAGGAAAAGGATACAGAGGCCTACTTCAAAGAGGAAGATGGTAAATTTCTTGTTTACCGTAAAGGTGATGATAAGACTTTGAAATCAATAAACTATTCTCCGGCTTTATTGGAGCCGATTATTAAGAGATAGTAAGACCAATCTAGCAACTTAAGGCAGTAGGAAGGAGAGTGATTGTACGGTATTCGTACTCATTTTTACCAGGTCAATTGGGGAAGAACCCTCCTGGCATCCAAAGAAGGATAACAGGATAACGTATATAAATCCCATAAATATTGTCTGAGTGAATTTCTTGCCTTTCATAGTTCGAAAACGATTCCGGTTGAAATGTTTGCAATGAATAAAATCATTTAAGTGATTTTATTCAAAGAGAAGGCAATTTAGTTAAAAATACAATACCCTATTTTGGGTATTTACTTATCCATATTTACCATGTAGACATATTTGCCTGCGTCTTCGTCACTCACATCGATGAGTATTCCGTCTTTCATCATCCAGTAGTCGTGATCAGAACTGAAATGCTCGGTATCCTCTATGTAAAGACGGCCTTTGTTGTCAATTGCCCATTTTGTGTATTCCGTTTCGGTTTCGCCGAATGCATCAACAAGTACTTCTACTTCGCCTCCTTTTTTAAATTCCAGATAGATATCAATCTCTTCTAGTATTTCATCTACAAATCCAGAAACCGACGATAGGATCATACGACCTAATATACTCTCGTCATCGTCCAGCTCTTCTTTTGCATCGTCAAAAGCTTCATCAACTTCAATTACAAGTTTCCAGTTTCCAATTATGTCTTTCTCTTTTACTCGCTCCTGCGCAATTGAATCAAAAGAGAAAAGAAGGAGAAGCGCGATAATGGTAATATTGAATTTGGTTTTCATTATAAGTCTGATATTGTTACTATGTTATGCAAGGTACTACTTATAATATAATACTGAATCTAAAAAATTAAGTTGCGTCTTCCTCTGATTAATTAGTTTTGCGGGCAGGAATAATCAATAGAACATGTTTGATAATTTAAGTGTAAAACTTGATAGAGCGTTTAAGACGCTAAAGGGACAAGGAAGTATAACAGAGATTAACGTTGCAGCAACTGTAAAGGAGATAAGAAGAGCTTTAATAGATGCTGATGTTAATTATAAAGTGGCTAAGGATGTCACAGATAAAATCAAGCAGGAGGCGCTGGGACGTGATGTACTTATTGCTGTTTCTCCAGGTCAGTTATTGACCAAAATTGTGGCTGAGGAGCTCACGCTTTTGATGGGTGAAACTAATGTTCCGATTGATCAGTCTGGAAACCCTAATACAATTCTTATATCAGGACTTCAAGGGTCTGGTAAAACTACTTTTACCGGCAAACTGGCCAATCAATTTAGGAAGCAAGGGAAGACAGTGCTCTTGGCTGCTTGTGATGTCTACAGGCCTGCCGCTATTGACCAGCTAAAGGTTCTGGGTGAACAAATAGGAGTGGAGGTCTATACTGAAGTAGATGAAAAGGATCCTGTGAAAATCGCTAAGAATGCGGTAAAACATGCAAAAGAAACAGGTAAGAAATCACTGATTATAGATACGGCAGGACGTTTGGCTGTGGATGAAGTGATGATGGACGAGATAGCTTCCATTAAGAAAGAAATACAGCCACAAGAGACTTTGTTTGTAGTAGATTCCATGACAGGGCAGGATGCAGTCAATACAGCAAAGACCTTTAATGAGCGTCTTGATTTTGATGGCGTGGTTCTAACCAAACTCGATGGTGATACACGTGGTGGAGCTGCACTTTCGATCAGAAATGAGGTTCAGAAACCTATTAAATACATCAGTACCGGAGAGAAAATGGACGCCATCGATCTTTTCTACCCGGATAGAATGGCCAATCGAATCCTTGGAATGGGAGATGTTCTTTCTTTGGTGGAGAAGGCTCAGCAGACTTTTGATGAGGAAGAAACGAGGCGGATAAATAAGAAAATCAAAAAGAATCAATTTGGGTTTGATGATTTTCTTTCTCAAATGGAGCAGATCAAGAAGATGGGCAATATGAAGGATTTGCTTGGGATGATCCCTGGGGTAGGAAAGGCCATCAAAGATATTGATATAGATGATGACTCGCTTAAACCCATTGAGGCAATCATAAAATCTATGACACCCGTGGAACGAGAAAACCCGGACATCATCAATGGTCAAAGAAGGCAGAGAATTGCCAAGGGAAGTGGCACCTCTATCAATCAAGTGAATCAGTTGATCAAACAGTTTGATCAGATGCGCAAGATGATGAAAACGATGAACAAGATGGGTGGAGCAAAGGCTCTCGGTGGTCTGCTGAAATAGTCGCACTCCCATGTGATTTAAAGGCGATTCTGACTGGTTTCAGTTTTTTTTTGATGAATTTGTGTCGCCTTTTAATAAGAGGACATTGTTGCCACGAAGGTTCCAAGTGGATTACAAATCATTTACTTCGGGTAGATCATATGTTATTTATGATTTTGGAAACCGAGAAGTTGACTAATCAGATTTTGGATAAGTTAAGGCTATTATTAATTATATTGATGATTCTATGCTGTGAGTCCTGTATTTGGACATGTGATCAATACATGGAACAAATAGTGTCTCCCTTGGAAATAAGGGATTCCATTCGTGAAAAATATAAGCATAAAGACAATGCTTACCCAATGATTGTTCTAACGGATGGGAGAGAGTTTACACTTAATTATTTTGATTACAGTGGGTTATTTGACTATGTGAAGTCTGGCGACATTATAAAGAAGGACTCAGGTAGTTTGGAATTCTATGTAATCAGAAGGTTGCGGAATGGAGAGATATATGAAAAAAAATTCATGGCTGGTTGTAAATAGCCCCCGCTAGCTCGAGCTTGTAGCTCGTGGCTAAATAAAAAGTATTGTGCTGATTTGGTTCACTTTGTCTTAGACGAGAGATACTTCCGTGAGCTTTAATCCTCGCCCTTTGCAGCACATAAGACATAAATCTTTCTATTTTTAGCTTGATGAGTAGGAAGTATAAATTCTTAAATCCAGAGGGTATTTATTTCGTGAGTTTTGCCACTGTGTATTGGTTGGACGTGTTTGTTCGGGATCGATACTTTAACGTACTAATAGAGAGTTTTAGGTATTGTCAGGAGCATTTGGGGATGAGGATTCATGCCTTTTGCCTAATGCCTTCACATGTTCATTTGATCTTTAGTGCCACCAATTATAATCCAGGAGACCTAATCAAATCTTTCAAGACATTTACTTCCAAAAAGATGCAGTCAATGATTTTGGAAGATCCTCAGGAAAGTCGAAAGGAATTTTTAATGTGGATGATGAAAAGAGCAGGCACGAAAAACAGTAATGTCCAAAATAGGCAATTTTGGCAGCAACACAATAAACCAATTGAGTTATGGAGCAATCATGTTATTGATCAAAAAGTTACTTATGTTCATGAAAACCCGGTGGAGGCCGGTTTTGTGCTAGAAGCTGAATACTGGAAGTACAGTAGTGCGGTTGATTATTCAGGGGGCAAGGGCCTACTGGAAATAGAGTTTCTGGATTAGTATTGGCACGAGCTACAAGCTCGCGCCAGCTTGGGACTTACTTCAGATTTGCAAAGGCTCTTTGATTGAAGTCTCTTCAATTTTGAATTTGAATAAACCTATAAAAGTCCATAATATTGAAGTGGACGGCAATCATAATTACTTTATAACTCAATCGAAAATATTGGTTCACAATAAGAATATTGTGAAAATTAGTAGTTCGGGCAATGAAATAGAACAATTAAAAACTGATGCAGTAATTGAAGAAAAATGAATTTTTATAAGAAAGGGTTCTATCATATTTATAAGTCCCTTGTGAAAGGGGATGGTCATTCTGCATCTAGCGGAACTACTCTTTTCGTTTTAGCTTTTATACAATTGGTTAACATAGTGGGTCTAGTAGCATTTGTTGATATTTTACTTCCATTTAGTTTTGATTTTTTGTTTCAAAAAGTGGCTAAAAAGGAGGTTGGTATTCCTTTTTTTTTGTTGATGGTGTTGATGAATTATATTTTTTTCCAAAAAGTAAACAGGAAAAAACAATACAGGAGTACTCAGAAAAACCACTAGAACAACGTCGGGCAGGGGCAAGAAATGCTCTTATGTATGGGTTAGTTTCCATGGTACTAATGTTCGTTTTAATCTATTTGAGAGCTAATGTTAACTAGCGAAAGGGGCTTCATCCAATTGGCGAGGATTTGCAATTCGTGCTTTTTATTCAAAGCTTTTTTTCTTCCCGCTGGTGTAGGTTATTCGAGTATAATTTTGGAACCGAAGTGATGAAAAAGATTGGGTTAACAGTACTATGTTGCTTTCTTTTAGCTACAATTTTTATTTTCTATAGGTCTCGGTTAATGAGCGAAGATTTTGTGGACAAGCAAATTGAAGGTATCGTCGATGAGGTTCGGTACTCTTCTAAAGGTTCTTGTACAGTGACAATTGAAGGAGTGAATATATATTTGGGTTACTACTCAACATGTTTGAAAAAGAATATCAATGTTGGTGATTCAATATTTAAGAGATCAAATTCGTGGGAACTAAAATTATTTAGAAAAAGACGTGAAATGGAACTTGTTAAAATTTGCACCCCAGCTAACGCGAGCTTGTAGCTCGTGTTATATCGACATGAAATAGTACCAATCAGGCGCGGATTTTCCACTAACTATGCCCGGTCTGTCCCTCCGTTCCCGCCATGTTTTGCATGGTGGTTCTAAACTTCAGAAAAGATTATTCGGTCTACTATAAATGATGAGATTCCGGTCTTCCTCCGCTGCGCTACAAAAACCAGAATGACGATTCGGTTAAGTCACGTCATTCCACGGATCACTTGATAAATCGTGTCTATTTGGTATGGATCAGATGTGATACCGGAGAATCCCATCAAGCTTACCCTCTGCCACAAGGAGGGCTGTGGTTCCACCATCAGTGTGAACGCCATGAGGCCAGTGCAAGGGCCGGCTTTTAAAATATCTCAACATACAAGTTTCAAAACAAGATGTAGGAAAATCTAATTCAAGGGTTACAAGTACCTGATCGGAGATATTTTACCTGCAGGGCGGGCTTGAGCGTTTAGCGCGGAAGGGCGTTTTTGATGGTGGTGCCTTTTTTTGCTTCGTTTTTTGGGCAAGCAAAAAATGAAGAGCACTAATGGATTATTGGATTTCCATAGATGATGAGATTCCGGTATTTCTTTGCTCCGCTACAAAAACCGGAATGACGATTCAGTTAAGTCCCCGCTAGTCCGAGCGAATGATATGACAGTTGGCGCGAGGCTTTGCCTCGTATCCTTTTGGATTTGGTAAGGGAAAAATAAATTAACGTGCAATATTGCGGCGATAAGTGCAGATGGCTTTAGATTTTGTGATATTTTTCACATTGGAAGGAGGGACAGGTTGTGTGGTCTTGTACCTGCGGTCGTTAGGGGGGGGCAACCTCAAGTCCCTCGCCTGCGAACGACCGGACGTATGGGGGGGGTACCTCAAGTCCTTCGGGCTGATAGGTCAGGTTGCCCGAGGTGCTGCATGCGGTTGGTTGGAGGTGGTTCATTATTCTATAAAAAGAAGCGAAAATGAAGCCTTACTAGTTAGGGATTTGTATCGGAAGCGGAACATTGGAAGTATAGTAGTGCTATTGACTATAGTGGAGGAAATGGATGATGAAAATTGACCTTCTTGAATAAGGAACGAACTAAAAGATCGGGTAGCCTTACTTAAAAAGCAAAGGCTCTCGGTGGTCTGCTGAAATAGTCGCACTCCCATATGATTTAGGGGCGATTCTGACTGGTTTCAGTTTTTTTGATGAATTTGTGTCGCCTTTTAATAAGAGGACATTGTTGCCACGAAGGTTCCAAGTACATTACAAATCATTTATCATTACTGAATGATTCGATTAATAATTCTACTAGCATTTTTCTTTTCATTTTTTGCAGCAAGATCGAGCAAGCTTGATTCTTTGATGTCACTGCTGGATTATGAAATTAGAAACAAGTCTAAATACGAGCAAATAAAAATAAGCCGAATTGATGCTATCCGCGACTTTCTGAAGAAACCGGAATTGGATGCGCTGGAGAAGTTCCGATACAATAAACTATTGGTCGCAGAATATGAGAAATATAATTTTGATTCAGCGATTTTTTACATTCAGGCCAATCTAAGAATAGCGAAGACATTAGGTAGCGAAGAGCTTTTTAATGAGTCTCTGGTATCGCTTGGTGCCAATTTGAACAATGTTGGTAGACGAAAGGAAGCTGATGATATTCTCAAATCCGTAGATTCAACCCTACTCAACAAGGATCAGAAAATTAGGTTTTTTAATGTTCAACGAAAACTTTTTGAAGACCTCTGGTTTTATGCCTCAACAGAGGAAGCAAAAAGCCATTATAGTTTGAGGTATGATCATTACAGAGAAGAGTTGGTGAAAATCCTTCCGGAAGACCATGATATTTATTTGGACTTGGTTGAAAAGGAGTATTTGGATAAATGGCTCCTGGATAAATGTTTGAATACAAACCAACGAAGGTTAGCAAGAACCAGAATGGGTGAGCCTAGGTATTCTCTCGTTACATTCCAGAGGGCGCTTATCTACGGAGGGTCTGGTGACAATAATCAACAAAAAATCTATTTCATCCTCTCGGCTATTTCTGATATCAGGGCTGTGGTCAAAGACAATGCTTCATTGACCATCCTCGCCTCTATTCTTTACGAAGAGAACGATATTGAGAAAGCATATTTTTATATTCAAAGTGCCTATGAAGATGCCATAGATTTTAATTCTAGTTTAAGATTTCAGGTTATTTCAAAAACCCTGGCTCCCATAGCCAGGTCTTATCAGAAACTGTCGGATCACCAGAGGGAGCGGCTTGAATTGAATATCATGATTATCAGCATACTTGGACTGATATTATTGGTTACTCTATTCTTTATTTATAGGCAGATGAAAAGGCTTTCTATTGCTAGAATTGATTTGAACAAGTCTTTGGAAGAACTGAACACAACGAATGAGCAACTAAAAGATGCTAATCAGAAGCAAGAACTACTCTACCACGATTTGTCAGAATCAAACCTTGTGAAGGAGCATTACATTGCCAATTTCCTGAATATCCATTCGGAGTACATTGATAAGATAGACAAATACCAAAAGCTGGTAAAAAGGATGCTGATGGGGCGTAAGTTTGACCAGTTGTTGGATCAGATCAATTCGGGACAATTTGTAGATGCTGAGATCAAAGCGTTTTACAAGACCTTCGATGAGGCGTTTTTGTCAATTTATCCGGGCTTTATTTCTCAGTTCAATGAACTACTAAAAGAAGGTGAATCTATTCAACTCTCAGAAGGAGAACTTCTCAACACCGAATTAAGGGTGTTTGCACTTATCAGGCTGGGGGTCGTCGACAGTTCTACTATTGCGAAGGTTCTCCGGTATTCAGTCAATACTATTTACAACTATAGAGTGAAAATTAAGAATAAGGCCAAAGTAGATAGGGATGATTTTGAAAAAATGGTTCAAAATATAGACTCATTTTAAAATATTGTTAATTATCAACTGTCTTATAGTGTCCACTTTTACGATATTTTCATTTTAATCTAACTTACTGGTAATCAATCGATAAGGAATTTATTGGTTAGTTATCAGTCCACTTTTTGGCTACCAGCCCTACCACTGCCTTTTTCATTAAGATAGCTTGCATCAAAATCATCGGTAAGCTATTTATATATGAAAGAACAACTACTTGAATTTTTAACACGTGCCAGATTCGGACTGCTTATGGTCTTTTCAATCATGGCCATTTCTGAACTTAGTGCTCAATCCAGGACAATTAGCGGAACGGTTGCTGATAAAAAGGCGAATGAACCTTTGCCTGGAGTTACAGTACTTGTCAAGGGTACGAATTCAGGGGCCGCCACTGATCTTGACGGCAACTACACTGTCAGCATACCTGCTGATCTGGAAAATCCGATCCTTGTATATTCTTTTATTGGTTTTGCCACCGTAGAAGAAGTTGTTGGAAGCCGTACGACGATAAATGTCAACCTTGAAATAGATCTGAAATCACTAGATGAGGTTATTGTTGTCGGTTATGGGACTCAGAAAAAGAGTCTTTTGACCGGTTCCATATCAAAGATTGATGAAGACATTCTGGAGAGTGTCAAAACAGTTAGAGTGGAGCAGGCACTTCAAGGAGCTGCTCCTGGAGTGATGGTTATGAGTAACTCAGGCCAGCCAGGAGACGGATGGACAGTAAATATTCGTGGTTTTGGTACACCTGGCGGAGCAGAGCCTCTCTACATCATTGATGGTCTTCCAGTAGGAGGTTCAGCCTTGGATATCCTTAATCCAAATGACATTCAGTCCATGGAAGTTTTAAAAGATGCTGCTGCTGCCGCAATCTATGGTGCAAGAGGATCGAATGGTGTCGTGATAATTACCACTAAAACGGGTAAGAAGAATTCCAAACCCGTAATTACCTATCAGGGGTTTTACGGGGTGCAGAATCCATGGCACAGGCAGGACGTGCTGAACAGCGATGAATATGTGCGAATTATCAATGAAGCATACGTCAATGACAGCAAATCTCCTTTTTTTGATGGAAACGAAGTGCTGCCAAACACTGACTGGCAGGATGCCATGTATTACAAAAATGCACCTAAACAAAGTCACCATGTAGGGATTACCGGTGGGAGTGAGTTAGGGTCGTTTTCATCGTCTTTGTCATATTTTGAACAAGACGGGATTATTGCAAAGGGAAAGTCGAATTTTGAGCGAGTAAATCTCCGAATAAATGGAACCCGGAAAGTCCAGCGATTACAACTTGGAGCCAACATCAATGTTGCGCACATAAAGACAAAGGGAATTGACACCAATTCACAATATGGTGGTGGAATCAACCAGGCGATTAACATGCCACCAATCATTCCTGTCAACAACGAAGATGGATCCTGGGGGATACCCGAAGATGTTGGACTTTCTATGCAGGAAATAGTAAACCCTGTAGCTCTTCTATCTTATGTCAATAGTGAGTCCGGTACATTCAAGGGCATAGGAGGGGTTAACGCTTCGCTGGAAATTTTGGATGGCCTTGTCTTCAAAACGGCCTATTCAGGAGAGGTTGCGGAGGTTAAAAACAGATCCTTTACTCCGGTCTATAGAATCAACGCCACCAACAAAAACGAGATCAATTCAGTCTCACAGAGTTCTGATTTGTATGTGAAAGCCAACTGGGAAAACACCCTGACATACAAAAAATCCTTTGGATCAAATAATTTAACCTTCTTGGTAGGTTCGACCAGATTCAGAGAATACTCTGAAAGTTTATGGGGATCGAAAGACAGTTTAATATTCGAAACATTTGATAAAGCTTACATCAACAACTCTCTGCAGGTTCAGGGTGATGTGGCGGGAAGCTTTTGGGAACACACCCTACAATCTTTCTTTGGGAGAATTCACTATGATTATGATGAAAAATATCTGGCTGAAGTCGTCCTTAGGAGAGATGGGTCTTCAAGGTTTGGTAAAAATAACAGATATGGGTACTTCCCTGCCGTTTCTGTCGGATGGGTATTTACGGAGGAGGATTTTATTCCTAATGTTAGTTTCCTCGATTTTGGTAAGATTCGTGCCAGCTGGGGACAAAACGGAAATGAAAACATCGGTGATTTCAAATTCACGTCTTTAATATCTCAAGGGCATTATTACAATTTCGGTACAGATCAGACGCTTTACAATGGTATTCAGCCTGCCTTTATAGCCAACCCTGATTTAAGGTGGGAAGCCTCTGAACAGCTCGACATTGGCTTGGACTTAAGCCTGTTTGCAGGAAAGGTTTCAGCAACATTTGACTACTATCAAAAGACCAATAAAGATTGGCTTTTGTCAGGAACCGGAAATTACCCAAGAGTACTTGGAAACCTCGTGGCTGAAATTAACGCAGGTGCAGTGAAAAATACAGGGTATGAATTTGAACTCAACTACCAGGAAAATTTCTCAAAAGATTTAAAGGTCAATGTGGGTTTCACTGCCTCTACCAACAAAAATGAGGTAACGGAAATCATTGAAGGTACAGACCATTTGCTAGGAGCTACGGGTGGACATGGTCAGGGCACCATTGTGCGAGGTACTGTAGGCATGCCATTGGGTTACTTCTGGGGTTATAAAACCGCTGGAATATTTAATCATCCGGCAGAATTGGGCAAAGCGACTCATCAGCCCTCCGCTCAGCTGGGAGATCTAATATTTGTAGATACCAATGAAGATGGAACACTGGATGATCTGGATAAACAGAAGATAGGCACCCCATATCCTAAGCTGATGATGGGACTGAATCTGTCTTTTGATTACAAGAATTTTGATCTCTCAATGTTCTGGTATTCTGCAGTGGGACATCAGATTTGGAATGCAACCAGGAGAGCAGACCTTATTGTATCCAATTACCCAACCACTGTTTTAGATCGCTGGACTGAAAACAACACAAACACTGATGTGCCAAGAGTTACAAGTTCGGATCTCAACAGATCATGGAGAAATCCATCTGATTTTTATCTGGAAGATGCCGATTATCTCAGGTTGAAAAATATCACCCTTGGGTACACACTGCCCACCAACCTGACGGGGAAACTAAAAATATCCATTGTCAGGTTTTATGTCACATCTGAAAACCTGCTGACATTAACCAAATACTCCGGAATGGAAGTAGAAGTTGGAGGGGGCGCACTAGGCATGGGGATAGACTATGGTGTCTATCCGCAGGCAAAAACATTTGTGACTGGAGTGAACATAACATTTTGATTTAAAAGGACTTAATCATGAAAAATATCATATATCAAATACTGACTTTAATCTTCCTGATAGGTGCTGCTGGCTGTTCTGACAGTTTTCTGGAATTGGAATCTAAAGTAGATCAATTGGAGAATAACGCCTATCAAAATGAAAACGATGCGTTCCAGGCGATGGTGGCCGTTTACCATGCGTTTACAGTGCAGCCATGGATTCATGTCCCAATGCAATCCGACATATTCAGTGATGATGCGTTTACAGCAGGTGAGCCTGGTGGTGGAATGTTGCAATATCAAGAGCAGGAGAACTCAACCGTAACACCAGAAAACACTGCGGCCATTGATTTATGGAACAAGCTTTACTCCGGCATTTATCGGGCGAATGTGTATCTGGAAAAAGAAGCAGGTATCGAATGGACTACAGATGGCTTGCAGGATAGGATGAAGGCAGAAGTCAGGGTGTTGCGTGCTCATTTTTACTGGGATCTCGTCAGACATTATGGATGGGTTCCGCTTGTTACGGCTCAGTTTGAAAGTTTTCAGGACGCTAAAGAAGTGACTCAGGTAGAACCAAATGAGATTCTGACATTCATAGCCACGGAACTATTGGAATCTGTAGATCACCTTCCAAATATAGCCTCGGAGGCAGAAAAAGGTAGGGTAACAGCAGATATGGTAAACATGCTTATTGCCAGAATCTATTTATATCATGAAGGATTTTTTAAGCCTGTGTTTGGCATTACCAATGGATGGCAGGATTCCAATGGTACGGTAATCGACGAAACCTTTGTGAAAGGTCTTGTAGATGAAATACTTGCAAGTGGAAGGTATTCTTTGTTGCCCGATTATAATGATGTGTTCGACTGGACCAACGAGAACAATGCAGAGTCCATTTTTGAATGGCAATACTCTGAAAATGCGCTTTCCGAAGACTGGGGAGGTTGGGGAATCAGAGGCAATTTCGCGGTTGTGTTTTTTGGGCCAAGAACTCCTGAGGGTGATCCCGATATCAGCGAAGGGTGGAGCTTCAACACGTTATCATGGTCACTTTATGATGAATTCGAACCAGGTGATCCGAGATTAAATGCTACCGTTTATGATGCTGACGCCAATCTGATCAGTTACGCTCCTGGCTATCAAAACACCGGATATTTCAATGCGAAATATATGCCCAGAACGGCATATAGATCAACTGATGGTGGTATACCGGATCATAACTGGAGGGTGAATTATAAGGACATGCGCCTGGCAGAATTGTACCTGATCGGAGCAGAACTCCACTTGACAAGTAACCCCACTTTGGCAGCTGACTATTTAAACGAAGTTAGGGTGAGAGCGATGGGAGAGTCCGCTCGATTAAACAGTATAACATTGGACGATATCTATCATGAACGCAGGGTAGAGTTGGCTTGCGAAGGACACAGGAAATGGGATTTACTTCGCAGAGGCCTTGATTACACGAAAACAATGGTTGATCAATCCTTTGTGGTTCCGGACGGTATTGACAATGCCATAGAATTCAGCAATGGTGTTTTCAGAACGGACACCTGGGGAATGCTTCCAATTCCAGCTTCAGAAATTCGACTTACAAACGATGGACAATTAAAGCAGTTTGTGCCTGCCTATGGTGGGGGATAATGCATAAAAAATGATTCCCTGATTCAGAATGTTGAAGATCTCTTCATAAAGATCATTTAGCAACAAGGATCATATTAATTAAAAGCAAACGTACCGCTTTCTGTAATGCGTGTATATTCTTTAACACTAAACAATTACTAAAATGAAAATGAATTCTTACTTCAAATCAATTATGCTCTTTAGCCTGGGGCTTGCGATAGTGGCTATTACTTCATGTAGTGAAGACGAAGATCCCATTGATCCGCCTTTGTCATTCTTTACAGCCGAAGTGGATGCATCGGATAATCTTACCTGGAATTTTAAAGATGGTTCGCAAGGAGCGGATTCTTACAGCTGGGATTTTGGTGATGGAGGTACTTCCACCGAGGCGAGTCCTTCTCATACGTATTCAGCTACAGGCACCTATACCGTGGTACTGACAGCTACTAATGCAGGCGGAGATGACGCACATTCAGAAACAATAACTGTGCTTAGCAATGAAGCAGTAAATGAATTATCCAACGGAGATTTTGAAGATGATTCGGCTTGGACTGCTCAACAGTTTAATCCCAACAACAATGCCGCAGTGACTATTGCTGATGGTGTACTTACAATCTCTGAGGTAGACCCGGATGTAACCTGGGGTGCAGAAGCCCACGGTGGCGTTTGGCAAGCTGTTACCGTGGAAGCCGGTACATACGCTTTTGACATGGACGTGACAACTGTTGGTGCGGATGAATTTTGGGCAGAAGTATGGGTTGGAAGTGATGAGCCATTGGCTGATGATGACTACAATGGCGATGATGGAGCAAGTGCCGTATTGGCGCTCAATACTTGGGATTGCCCTGATCACGCGAATCATACAGGTTCAATTGCAGCTGATAATTGTAAAGACAGCAACATGATCGAATTAACTGCAGGCACCCATTATGTAGTAATTCGTTCTGGAGGAATCACGTTTCCTGTAGATGGTGTCATATTTGACAATATATCTATGCTCAAGCAATAGACTTTAGCATGTATAAGATAGAAGGGCGATCATTAATCGTCCTTCTATATATGGTCTATTTGCACTTATTATCGAACCTTATTGATCACGATTAAATGAAAATCAGCATACTCATACTCCTTTCTACTGTATCACTTATGACAAAGGGGTTCAACCCTCAAATTGACGAAGCTGATGATCAAAATGATACATGGGAAACGGATTTTTTTGATGATTTCGATTCGTTTAATCTTGACAACTGGCAGGATCAGCGAATTTGGGTGAATGATGAGACTCAGTGCTACGTACCAGATGGAGCCTACAACACAAGAGAAGTCAGTAATGGCTCCTTAAAAATCAAGGTGGTGAATATAGGAAAGCAGGTGCCTTGTGACAATTTAGATAAGCAAGGGAATGTGCATCCCGCAACTCAATATGTCGCTGGTAGAATTTGTTCTAAAAACCGCAAGGAATTCACCAAAGGTAAATGGACCGCAAGATTGAAACTTCATACCAGAGGGGAACCCAGCATGTTTCCGGCATGGTGGATTTTGGGAGCTCAAAACAATGAACCACCGGTTCAGGAAGATAATGAAAACATTTGTTGGCCAGCTACAGGGTCGGGCGAAATTGACATTTTCGAACATCATGGTGATCATCATAAAGATATTTACACTGCAGGAGCCATTAAAAACACAGGTGCGCCAGATGAGTGCGGCAAAGGAGACTGGTGGAGCATACGAAAAGATTTGGAAGCGACCATTGCCGAATTTCATGAGTATTCTGTTGAATGGGCGGGTAGTGACCTGGTCTATCGATTGGATGGGCAGGAAGTTTATAGAAATGTAGGCGAGGGTGATCAATACCCTGAGCCGATGTTTGCAATTCTCAACTTTGCAAAAATCACAGATTCACCAATGGATGGAGAGTGGGTAATGGAAGTTGATTGGGTCAAGCATGAATTCAGGAAATAATTCATAATTAAGCATCATTAACAAAGTACACTATGAATCGGTTAACAATACTATTTACTTTTTTATCTGTTGCCTTGGCAGGTTGTTACTCTACCCAGAAGAAACCTGACCCAAACCAAATCAAATACCCACTAATCCCAAAACTGGCTGTTGTTTATGAAACAGCCCAAAACACAGATTTGCGTCTGGAGAAAGTGGGCGGGTTTGAGTTTACATCTAAAGACCAGGCACTGGAAACGGAAAAATCAATTTTTATCAATCCCAACAAACAATTTCAAACATTTCTGGGAGTAGGTGGTGCGATTACAGACGCAACTTCTCTCGTTTTTTCCAAATTATCTTCGAGTAAGCAACAGGAACTGTTAGACGCTTATTTTGGTGAAGGAGGTATCAACTATAATGTAATCAGAACGTCTATTCATAGCGCTGATTTTGGAACGGGTAGTCATACTTATATCGAAGCAGGCGACAAAGAACTAAAAACATTCTCCATAGAGAAGGACAGGGAATACAGAATCCCCATGATTAAAAGAGCTCTTGAAATGATTGGAGAAGAGGCTGTTTTCTATGCGAGCCCATGGAGCCCACCCGCATTCATGAAATCGAATAACAACATGCTTGAAGGGGGAAAGCTCCTCCCGGAATATTTTGATACCTGGGCTAAGTATTACGTCAAGTTCATTGAAGCCTACGAAGCTGAAGGAATGCCCATTTGGGGTGTGACCATTCAAAATGAACCGATGGCTACCCAGAGATGGGAGTCATGCGTTTATACAGCAGAAGAAGAGCGTGATTTCCTTAAGAATCATCTTGGGCCAGTGATGGAGCAAGCAGGATATGGAGAAAAAAACATAGTGGTTTGGGATCATAACCGGGATTTGATTACCAACAGGGCGAATACCATTTTTGGTGATCCGGAAGCATCCAAGTACGCCTGGGGAATCGGCTTTCACTGGTACGAAACATGGACAGGAGGTGAGCCTAAATTTGACAACTTAGGGCTCATCAATGAAGCCTATCCAGACAAAAACCTACTGTTTACAGAAGGATGCAATGAGCGATTTGATTCAACGAAATATCAGTATTGGCCCAATGCAGAAAGGTACGGTCGATCCATGATCAACGATTTCAATAATGGTACGGTGGGTTGGACAGACTGGAATATTCTGTTGGATCAAAATGGCGGCCCTAATCATGTAAAGAATTTCTGTTTTGCGCCTATTCATGCTGATGTAAGAACAGACGAGTTAATTTATACACCATCGTATTACTACCTTGGTCATTTTTCCAAATTCATCAGACCAGGGGCCAGAAGAGTCAGCACTTCGTCAAGCCAAAGCAGCCTTGAGAGCACTACCTGGATCAACGCGAATGGAGAAATCGTGACCATCGTGATGAATGATACAGAAGAACAACACGATTACTCACTGTATATAGGGGATGTTGAGTCAAAACTGACGATCAAACCGCGATCGATTCAGACAGTTGTGATCATGTAAATTCCGCATTGGATTAATTGAATCAATACAAACAAATATTGATGGGTTTCCTAGTGGGATCCGAAGATTATTAAATATGAAAAATAGAATCATCATAAAGTTGCTATTCATTGCTGTTCTGTTAGTCGCTTTGGGCTTTGAAGGAATTGCTCAATTCCAGCGCACCGACGGAGACAAGATTGTCGATGCAAATGGAAATGACGTGCTATGGAGGGGAATGGGCCTGGGTGGCTGGATGTTGCAGGAAGGCTATATGCTTGGAACACACGGTCCGCAGCACGAATTAGAAGCACGAATTGATGCCCTGGTAGGTCGGGAAAAGCGTGATGAATTCTATGAAGCCTGGTGGGCCAATCACATGCGAAAAATTGATGTAGATTCAGTGGCTGCCTGGGGGTTCAACATGATCAGGCTCCCGATGCACTATAAACTGTATACGCCACCCATAGAGGATGAACCGGTTCAGGGAGAGGTCACCTGGCTCGACAGGGGTTTCACAATGACCGATTCGCTCGTAAAATGGTGCAAGACCAATGACCTATATCTCATTCTTGACCTTCACGCCGCTCCAGGTGGTCAGGGTGAAAATGCAGATATAAATGATTATGATCGAAGCAAGCCATCGCTTTGGGAAAGTGACCTAAACAAAGAAAAGACGGTAGCGCTGTGGCGCAAATTAGCCGAGCGCTACGCAGATGAACCAACGATAGTGGCCTATGACCTCATTAACGAACCCAACTGGGGATTTCAGAATCATGCCAGTGATCCCAATGGATGTGCAGAATCTCAAAATACGCCACTCTGGAATTTGCAGAAAGACATCACCGAAGCTATCCGTGAGGTTGATAACAACCACATTGTAGTGATAGAAGGCAATTGCTGGGGTAACAATTATGCAGGTTTGCCACAATTATGGGATGACAACATGGTGATCAGCTTCCATAAATATTGGAATTACGAAAACGATGTTTCAGCTGCTGTAAACATGAGGGAATCCCGAGGCGTTCCGGTTTGGTTGGGTGAAACAGGCGAAAATTCAAATACATGGTTTACCAACACGGTTAGTGCATTAGAAAGCAATAATATTGGCTGGGCATGGTGGCCACTAAAGAAATTAGGGCTGAACAATGCCCTGGAGATCCCTCGTAACGAAAAATATCAGGCCATACTTGATTATTGGGGTGACAACAGCAAGCCAAAACCAGGTGTGCAGGATGCGTATGACGGACTTATGGAACTTGCTGAAGCAACAAAACTCGAAAACGCCATCTATCACAAGGACGTTCCTGATGCATTAACCCGACAGCCACACTCCAGCGAAACTCTACCATTTGTGGCAAGACAATTGTCAGATGATGCACTGGTGATACATGCCACTGATTTTGATTTAGGCCGAAATAATTACGCTTATTATGATTTGGATACCGCTGATTATCACAGTTCTACAGGGACCTTCACCGATTGGAATACCGGATGGTCTTATCGAAATGACGGTGTGGACATAGAACCTACGGGCGATGACGATGAAAAATCAAATGGATTTAATGTTGGCTGGACCGAGCCGGGAGAATGGATGCAATACACGCTGAGCGTGGACTCTACTGACGTATATCGAATGGACATGCGCTATGCTAGTCAAGGTAGTGGTCAATTGCGAGTGGGTATCGATGGAGCTGTAGCAACTCCATCTTTAGAAGTGTCCGCTTCAGGAGGGTGGCAGAGTTATGCCACAGCTACACTTGGGAATCTGCTGCTGGAAAGTGGTACTACCAAACTTCGAGTATATATTGATCAGGGTGTCAATATTGGGTATTACACACTCAATCGAGTAGGAGGTCTGGAGTCAATGACCTTTGAAGGTGTAGCAGGAAATACGGGTATGTCCGGGTATGATGTGGAGATGGATCTGAACCAACCTGCGGATTCATTATCGGTGGTTGGTGCTGATGGTTTTGAACTGATAGTCGATGGGGAGGTACTACCTGCGGTCGCATCAGTTGTAGATTCGCGCAAAATCAGACTTACTGTAACACAGCGAATGTATGATGATAACGATATCAAAATTCGTTATTCCGGTGAGAGGGTGCTTTCAGCCATTGCGGGTGTAGCGCTGGAAGAGATTACCGACTTGACGGTTACAAACCAATTACCAATCCACTATCAAATTCCGGGTATAATCCAGGCCGAAAATTTCTTCGTGAATGAAGGACTGGCATTAGAAGAAACAAGTGATACGGGTGGCGGCTTTAATATTGGGTATACCAATGTTGGAGACTATCTGGAATACCGCATAAGTGTGTTGGACAGTGGGACTTATAAAATAGAATCTCGAATTGCGTGTGATAGTAATCCTGGTAAATTTCGATTGCAACAGATCGCTGAAGTTGGTTCTGTGAATAATGAAACCACCGTAAACGTACCTGTTACCGGAGGCTGGCAAGATTGGCAAACGATAGAAGACGGTGAAATGATTTTGGATAAAGGCCGTTGGGTATTGCGACTGACGATCACAGATCCTGAATTCAATGTTAATTGGATAAAGTTTACGAAAAAAAAAATCCTAGCAACGACAACTGACATTCAAGAGTTGGCTGTCTATCCAAACCCTTCATTAAGGTATATCAATGTGACTGACTCTCCTCATGATCGTTTCGTGATTGTATCGTTGGGTGGATCACAAATCCTTTCTGGTCTTTTACCTGAAGAGAGGATCATTGACTTGAAGAGGCTCGGCGCAGGAATGTATGTGCTGATTTTGATAGATGAGCAAAGAGGGGAACATCATCGTTATAAATTTTTGAAACGAGATTCGTCATACAGCAAGTGATCAGCGTGAAAAGTGTGGATAAAAGACAAGATGTGAATGTTCATATTCCAATCTGGGGTCATAACCTAGATAAGATTACGAATAGAATAAGCAAAAATAAACAAACACTAAACCCAAAATCATATGTACAATCTTATTAAAAAGTGGCCGGTTCTAATGTTAATTTCTCTTGGCTTATTTATTATAGATGCTAATGGTCAGATCGTAGAAGTCTGGCTCACAACTGCCGATCAAACCAGTAAGTTGTCTCAGCAAGCCAACGAGACTTTTGGAGCTTCTGGTTCCAGCGGAATCAATATTAATATTGACCCCTCCATAAGTTATCAGACGATGGATGGTTTTGGAGCATCTATGACGGGATCTTCGGCTTACCTATTTCAATCTGAATTGAACAGCACCCTACGCAATGAATTGATGGATGATCTTTTTACCTCAAGCGGCATCAATCTGAGTATGGTCAGACACAGCATTGGTGCTTCTGATTTTAACCTATCGAGCTACACCTATAATGACTTATCACCAGGGCAAACTGATCCTTCGCTGGCGAATTTTAGTCTGGGTCATGACCTCAACTATTTGGTGCCCACTTTGCAGCAGGTGCTGGCAGTTAATTCCTCCGTTAAAATCATGGGTTCTCCCTGGAGCTCACCTGCTTGGATGAAGGAAGTACACGCTCTCAACGGCGGTTGGTTAGATGTACAGTGGTACCAGACATACGCTGATTATTTAGTCAAGTACATTCAGGAATATAGTACTCAAGGATTGGATGTATGGGCAATTACGATCCAGAATGAGCCTCTCCATGAAACCAGCAGTTATCCCAGTATGCGAATGGATGCCGGTAATCAAATATCTTTTTTGAAGAATAATCTGGGTCCAGCGATGGCCAATGCGGGATTAAACACTGGTGTGATCATTTACGACCACAATTGGGATCGTCCGGATTTTCCGATTGAGGTATTAAATGATCCTCAGGCAAGAAATTATACCATTGGAACTGGGTTTCATGCGTACGCTGGCAATGTTTCTGCTCAGAGCGATGTTCATAATGCACACCCAGATAAGGGGATTTGGTTTACCGAAATAACCGGCCAGAATAATGGCAGTTATTTTGGAGTGGACCTGACTTGGACCATGAGGAATGTGATTATTGGAGCCACCCGAAATTGGGCCAAAGGTTTATTAATGTGGAACCTTGCCCTTGACGAGAATGATGGGCCGACAAATGGCGGATGCTCTGACTGCCGTGGAATAGTCACCATAAACACCAATACTGGAGATTATATCAGGGAAGTTGAATATTATGCTTTAGGACATGTGAGTAAGTTTGTAGACGTGGGTGCGGTGCGAATTGAAAGCACCTATGATAATGGAATCCAAAATGTAGCATTCCAAAATTCAGATGGTTCCATTGTGTTGATTGTTTCCAATACTTTGAAAAAGCCCTCTACAACCTTTACGGTTACCTTCAATGGTCAAAGCTTTGATTATTCGTTACCGAAGGAATCTGCGGCAACCTTTAAGTGGATGGCAGGGCCTGTAGGAAATCAAGCGCCGGTTGTGTCCATTACCGCTCCTTCAAATGGTTCAACTTTCAACGATGGGACGAACGTAACCATTTCTGCAGACGCAACAGATGCAGATGGTTCAGTGGATAATGTTGAGTTTTTTGTTAATGGCAATAGCATTGGAACGGATACCACGTATCCATTTTCTATGAATTGGACCATAGGGGTAGGGGCATATGCTCTTTCAGCAGTTGCCACCGACAATGAGTCTGCTAGTACTACTTCTTCTACGGTCAATATCACCGGGCGAGGCACGGGATCAGCAACGGATGTCTATGTTAACAGTATAGTTACAGGTACGCAAAGCGCTGGCCAAGGGAATAAGCATGCAACAGCCACAGTGACTGTATTTGATAATATTGGGAATCCGGCAGAAAATGCTGCTGTTACAGGGACTTTTTCTGGTACCTTTTCGGAAACGATCTCTGGAACGACTGGTTTAAATGGAAACGTCATCCTGGTAACCGTTGGTAAGGCTAAGGGGAGCGTTCTGGTTGATTTGTGTGTGGATAACGTGACCCATGGCACTTTGACGTACAATAATTCACTCAATGTCATAACGTGTACTGGCTCATCGGCTCGTATTTCAGGAACGGAGGAGGCCACTCAAGAAAAAAATGAAGGAGAGTCAGATGTGAAAATTCATCCGCATCCATTTCGCACTGAATTTATTGTCAACATATCCTTAGAGAGAGCTACAACCTTCAAGGCTACACTTATGAGTCTTGATGGAAAAGTTATCGATACACTATACGAGGATGACTTAACAGGGGGTCTTCATATGATTAAAATTGCAATGAAGAGTTTCAAATCGGGTATGTACTTCTTGCAAACAGAAATGAATGGTAAAAAAGAAATTCATAGATTGCTTAAGGTCGAATAACGATTTAGAAAAGAGACTAGGCCTGATAAACGTTAAAGTTTTACAAGGATAAATAATTTGATAGCATCGGGGTTCTCCTCGGTGCTATTTTTGGTTTATGTCTGGTTTTGATGGGTTGTTGTTTACTTTTTTATGCGCACGGCCAAGGGAAGAAGCCTATGTGCTGATTTTGATAGATGAGCAAACCGGTAGGTATGGTTAATCGGCATAAATTTTTGAAAGAGTGAGCGCCAACGGAAAAACAATTGGGTTTTTTTTATCTGGAAATAGTCTTCACGCACAAAATAAAAAGGCCGATTTTCGTAAATCGGCCTTTTTTGGTGTTGGTTTTTTTGTCTTATTATCTATAGCAGACGGCATTGACTGCCTCTATCGTTCTCTTAACATTTGGTAAGATTTCTTCTATGAGCGTTGGCGCATAAGGTAGAGGAAGATCCTTGTTTGTGATTCTTGTGACAGGAGCGTCCAAATAATCAAAAGCATTTTTTTGAATGTGATGGCTAAGTTCACTCGATATTGAAGCCAGTGGCCATGCTTCCTCTACTATAACCAATCTGTTGGTTTTCTTTACAGAGTTAATTACAGTTAGATAATCTATTGGTCTAACGGATTTCAAGTCGATAACTTCAAGATCCACACCTTCTTTGGCCATTTCATCAGCAGCCTCGTTGGCAACTTTCATCATTTTACCAAATGAAACCAGTGTTGCGGTGTTACCTTCTCGCACTACTTCTGCTTGTCCTATTGGCACCAGGTATTCTTCTTCAGGAACCGCTCCTTTGTCTCCGTACATCAACTCAGACTCCATGAAGATTACCGGATCATTATCCCGGATAGATGATTTCAAAAGGCCTTTTGCATCATAGGGATTTGAAGGCACTACTACCTTTAGTCCGGATGTGTTGGCAAACCAATTTTCGAAATTTTGCGAGTGTTGAGAACTCAATTGACCAGCATTTCCGGTTGGTCCTCTGAATACAATTGGACAGTTTATTTGACCACCTGACATGGACATTACTTTCGCTGCACTGTTGATAATCTGATCTATGGCAACCAGAGAAAAGTTGAAAGTCATAAACTCAATGATAGGCCTAAGTCCGTTCATGGCAGCACCAACTCCTAGCCCGCCAAATCCCAATTCAGCGATAGGAGTGTCAATTACTCTCTTTTCACCAAATTCGTCCAGCATACCCTGGCTTACCTTATATGCTCCATTGTATTCGGCAACTTCTTCACCCATGAGAAACACTTTGTCGTCTCTTCTCATTTCTTCATTCATCGCTTCTCTGAGTGCTTCTCTAAATTGTATCTCTCGCATCTTTAAGTCTGTGATTTTTGCTTCGCTAAATTAATTTATTCAGTCGATATAAATAAAAAAAGCCTTCCATAATTGGAAGGCTTTTGAAATAAGATTTAAGTCTTTTATTTAACTGCTTGCGCTACAGCGTCAGCATATTTGTTAAACTCAAGGTCATTTAGTGCTTTATCTTTAAGTGCAGGGTCTTTCTCAACCGCTGATTTCAAGTTAGCAATAACAGCTGGAGTGTCATTCAATCTAGCTGCAGTTACAGCTCTCAGGTATGCAGCCTCAGCTCCAACTTCCTCGCCATCAACTTTGCTTAGGATTCCTTTGGCTTCTTCGTAATCACCATTTAAAAGCGCAGCTAAACCGTAATCAAATGTTACAACTTCACCTTTTTGTGCTCCTGTGAATGCAGCTTTAGCTGCTGCGTATTCACCTTTGATAACCTGAACAGAACCTTTCATAGCTTTAACTTTTCCTTTCACGTCATTAGAAGGAGAAGCACCTTCAGCAGCTACTGTAGCGTCATATGCTTTAGCATAGTCGCCTTGGAGCATATATGCTGCGGCTGTGTTGGCTAAAACTTCTGAAGACTTATCGTTTTTCTTCTTAGCGATCTCAAACTGAGTAACTGCCATTTCGATTAAGTCTTTGGCATCAGAACCAGAAGCTTGCATTGCTTGCTCAAGATAAGTAGCACCAAGATTGTTGTGCGCAACCCAGCTACCAGAAGCACTAGCGGCTTTGTAGATAGCTACTTTTTCGTCTAGCGACGGAGTAAGTGTTGCAGAGAACAATAGTTCAGAAGCGCTCAAAGTGTCAGAAGGTGCTTTTCCATCAACTATTTGCTTAGCCAAAACAGAAATTTCAGCGTTTGACTTCTTAGGCTTAACTGTTAAAATTTGCGTTTGTGCTGTTCTTAAACCAGGGTAAACTTCTTTCAAAACTTTATCATAAAAAGAAAGATTTGAAATAGCCTTGGCTTTATCCTCGAAAGAACCAGTTCCGTTGATGATTTTTGTGATTTGTGATTTCTGATCACTTGGAATTCCCTGGTATGATTTCAAAGCGGCTTTTAAAGCTGCCCAGTCCTGGATTACAGGCTTGATGATGAACTTAATAGAATCAGCCATTCCTTTGTAATCGTATCTTCTCATTTGTCTTCTATAGAAGTTTTCGATTGCTTTGGCTCTATCCTCAGCAAGGTTGCTGTTGATAGTTTCAGTTCCTTCAGGAGAGTGAGTACCTGTGATAGTTACAGTTCTTGTAACATTCTTTTCTGCAATGAAAGCAGAAAGATTGTTGCTTTTTGTTCTGTTGTTGTCACCATCTACTTTGAAGTAAGGGTTTAGTCTGGAAACACCTTGCTCGAAGAAGAAATCTACGTTAGTAGGAATCAGCTCTTCTCTTTCAACATATCCATGATCAGCGTAAGATGTGAATGCAACAGGCTTAGCAAAGCTTGAAGTCATAACCAAACCTTTAGCTACTCTCATTCTTGGAGAGGTCTTGGATTTGCCATTTCTTGGGTCAGAAGCTACACCTTCGATCATCAGCTGACCTGGGTTCATTCCATCCTGGTAAGGGAAAGTAAATTCTTCTGATTTTCTAGAAGTTGTTGAGCTACTGTTAGGGAACTCGTCTGCTTTAAACTCCACAGAACCGACCTTCACTTCTTTGTCACCATACTTATAGATAGTGTTAATCGTGTAAACTTTGCCAGTAGGCAACATTTTTGGAGGCAATACTACAGACATCTCTAGTGGAACCTCTCCTCCGTGAACCTCAAGAGGGTTAGGATTTACTTGTAAATCCTGATCTGCGGCAAGCTTGATCATCTTGCTCAGGGTACAACCTGAAAGGAAGACCGTTCCCGCAAGAACCGCTATCGCTAGGTTAAGTTTTTTCATGTGGATCATTATTTTATGCTTTTCTATAAATTGATTAATGGTTTTAACCATATAATTCACCGCAATAATACGGAAAAATATACTTTATACTAAATGCTATCTAAACAAAGTGCAAGGAGTTTTGTTATCTTTGTTTTCAGAGTTAACGCTGAATAAAATGCAGGAACTAGTTGAGAAATATGCTTTTGGAGTTTGCACCCGTTTGGGTGAGAAGCTGAGGCTCCCAACCTCAAGCATTAGATTATTTTTCATATACACCTCTTTTTTAACCTTTGGATCTCCAATTTTAATTTATTTGGCCTTGGCTTTCGTAATGAATTTTAGAAAGATGCTGCGCCGAAGAAATAATACTATTTGGTATAATTGATTTCTCTAAAGGTTTTTCTCCTCTTCATATAATATTGATATAATAATTTCACGCCACTTCTTGATCGGAAAGTTCCGATTCGCTTTTTCCTGTGGGTTACAAAATGTACTTGAGCTTTTAAGACGGCCAGGAAGTGTCCAAATGTCTGATCATTCCAAAATTTTAGTCCGGCCAATAGATCAAGAATCAACCGAAGGGGTAATAAGAAAAGCAGTTTAGAGCCAGGCTCATTTTTGGCCAGCATGATTAAATTGTTTCGGAAGTTGAGATATGTTTTTCTCGAGCTGGTTTTGTTGAGAGTGCCTCCACCTACGTGGTAAACGACACTTTTCGGATTGCAGGCGAGTCTGTGACCTGAATTGTTAAGTCTCCAGCAGAGATCAATTTCTTCCATGTGAGCGAAGAAGCTAGCATCAAATCCCCCAATGTCATGAAAGGCCTTTGACCTGATTAGAAAGCAAGCACCGGAGCACCAGAAAACTTCAGCTATATTATCATATTGTCCAGTGTCCTTTTCGAGGGTGTCAAAAACTCGTCCTCTGCAGTAAGGGTATCCGAAGTAGTCGAGATATCCTCCGGCTGCTCCTGCATATTCAAAATACTCTCGGTTTTTATAGTCCAGGATTTTAGGCTGAACTGCAGCGAAATCTGGATTGCTGTCAAGGTAAGAGGTGAGCGGATTGAGCCAGCGAGTTGTGACCTCTACGTCGGAATTGAGTAATAGGTAATACTGTGCTTCAACTTGTTTGAGTGCTTGATTATAACCTCCTGCATAACCATGATTCTCTGTGAGCTCAATTAACGTGACTGAAGGAAACTGGCTTTTAATCAGTTGTCGGGATTTGTCCGAAGAACAATTATCGGCGACAACTATTTCAGCTTCCGGAGAATGCTGAATTACACCAGGTAGAAAATCCCGGAGGTATTGTTCTCCATTGTAATTGAGAATTACTACGGCGACTTTAGCCATTTATACCATATTGTTAAGGTCGAAACCCGGGATGTTTGGCATCATGCCTTGAGTGGCAGAAGCAAGATGCGATTTTGCTTTTTCCTCAGCGCCTTCTATTGCTTTGTTCACGGCTGCTACTACAAGATCTTTCATCATGTCGGCATCATCACTGTTTATAATAGAAGGATCAATCTCTAAAGAGATGATTTGTTTTTGCCCATTTGCAACTGCCTTCACCATTCCCGCACCAGATTCAGCATCTGCGGTGATGTCTTTCAATTCTTCCTGGGCCACTTTCATTTTTTCCTGAACTTCTTTCAGTTTGCCCATCATTTTCATCATATCAAACATATCAGTCTCTTTATTCTCTTATCAAAACAAATGTACCAACTTGGGATTTTAATTCCCCCTCTGGGGTTCTAAAACTCAATTTATAGCGATAAGTTCCTTGTGGTGCTTTTCCTTCTTTGGATCGCCCATTCCAACCAATGCTTATATCTGCTGACTCATAAATTACTTCACCCCAACGGTTATATATGCGCAAGAAACCCTCATTGGTCGGTAAGCCAAAAAAGAGCAAGTCGTTGTTGAGGTCGTCTCCATTGTCTGGGGTAAACGCCTTGGGCACGTGAACGACATAGTTTATTCGGGTTCTGATTTCATTGGAAAAAACCACGGTATTATCATTTTGATAGCTGTAGGCCAGTCTTATGTTTTGAAGTCGGCCAATTGAAGGCTGCAATGCAAATGTGCCATCATAAGGTATGGTGGTGGTTTGAGTGCTGTCAAGGCTATAAAACAGGACAGTTGTCTCAACGGCACTGGAATCTAATTTGTTGATAGGGGAGGTTATGTTTAACGAAACCTGGTTATCCAGGCTTTTCGATGCGATATATATATATGGTGCCCTAATTTCAGCGGTGTTTCCCAATGTGTCGCAGTTTGTTCCTGTAAAGGAAATGTCATAGGTAAACACCCGTGTTGAAGATGTTGGGTCAATTGTGCTTGCAGTTATTTGGTTGGGGAGCCTTGTCAGATTCCCGTTAGCATCTTGACGCTCTATCTTAACTTCTTCATTATCACTATTTCCAAAGTCTAAAAATATGCCACCATTTACATGGGAGGCATAAGCTCCGTAAAAATTCCCAAGGCTGATCAAATTAGGAGTAAGGCAATATGGGGTGTCGCCGATGGAGCTTCCATCGCAAGGGTCTATGGTATTGATGGAAATGCACTTTTCCGATTCTTCAGTTATCAGCAAGTCCGAAATATTCAGTTCAGAAGTAAGCCCCCCGGTGTAAATAGTTTCAGTCTGTTGGCTATCAGACATGACAATCTCATATTTAAAATTGGAGGTATTGGAGGTTTGAAGTGCAAGGGAGAAAGTGTTGTCACAGTTCATGGAAAAGTAGGCACTGTCTATGGTGGCAGCATAGGAAGATGATTCGATTTGAATACTTTTTGTAGTCATGCCGCAAGATGCGGTATATGAATCTGCAAAAAGCCCTTTCACACTTACTGTAACATTAGGATCTGAGTATGAAAACTGAGGGTTCGGATCTTCGGGTGATATGTCAATAGAGTCAGTGGGAGAGAAGTAAATGCGGTAAAAGTCATAGTAGGTGTCTAAAATGTTTACTTCTATACCATTGCTGTTGCATGAATAAATCTCAAAAGCGGGTTGTTCTGGGTTTAATACAGTAAAAGTGAGGGTGTCAGTTTTCGGACTTATGTCCTCACCAATCAACTGAACGATATTGTAAATACCAGGGTCGGTGTAAGTGAAACTGGTATCACCCACAAAGTCTCCTTCTTCAAGGAAAAGAAAAGACCTTGGCTTTTCTAGATGCTGATATTGAGTGATGTGTATCGTAGTGGGGGCACAGCCCTGGTCATAGTCAATAGAAAATCGGCCTTCCTTGCTAAAATGCTGACCAAGAAGGTTTATGGGAATCAGGAATATGACAATCCATGTGAATTTCAAAATCTACAATCTTTGTACACACAACGAAAACAATCCTGATTTTAGTTGCCCTGCAAATGATTAATAATCTCAGGTAAGCTTAGTGTGCTTTGATCTCCACTCTCCATGTTCTTTAGAGTGTACTTTTTCGAAGCTACTTCATCTGAACCTATAACCAGAGAATATTGAGCTCCAACCTTGTCGGCATAATTGAACTGTTTTTTGATTTTAGCTTGATCTGGAAATATATCACACTTGATTTCATGTGCACGAAGTTCGATTAACACTTCCATGCCATGCTCAAATGAGTTTTGATCGAAATGCAAAATGATAATATCCAGAGATTTTGCAACCTGATCTGGAAAAAGCTGCTTCTCGGTGAGCACGTCGTATATTCGGTCAAGGCCAAAAGAGATACCAACTCCAGATACGCCTTCAAGGCCAAATACTCCTGTCAGGTTGTCGTACCTTCCTCCACCGCAAATGCTGCCAATTTTTACGTCATTGGCTTTCACTTCAAAAATCATCCCCGTGTAGTAGGTGAGCCCTCTGGCCAAACTAAAGTCCAATTCGATACTGAAATGTCTATTTGCTTTTTTTAGGTATCTGAAGTATTCGTTCACTTCTGATATTCCTTTGTTCTCGCCAACCATTTCAGACAACATGTTTAACATGGATTCAGGCTCACTGCTCCGTCCAAACATTTCGAATAATGCCCCCAGTTTTTCAGCAGAAGCTCCTTGAGCCAACAGTTCTTCCTGAACTTTATCTTCACCAATTTTATCCAGTTTATCTATTGCCACACAGAAAGGTATCATCTGGTCTGGTAGCCCAACAAAACTGGCCAGGCTTTCGAGCACACCCCTGTGATTGATTTTCAGAGTGAAATTAAGATAGTTGAGATCCTCAAACACATCATGAATGAGCATGGTGAGGTTTACTTCATTCCAAATAGAGTCTGTCCCAATGATGTCCGCATCGCACTGATAAAATTCTCGATATCGGCCTTTTTGAGGACGATCTGCACGCCATACTGGCTGCATCTGAAATCGCTTGAAGGGAAAACTGATGTCGTTTCTGTGTTGAACAACGAACCTTGCAAAAGGTACTGTCAAGTCATACCTTAGTCCTTTTTCTGAGATTTTCGAAAGCAATGCTTTGCTGCCTTCTTCATAATCTTCTTTTGAGGTTTTGGATAAGTAATCACCGGAGTTTACAATCTTGAAGAGAAGTTGGTCTCCTTCATCTCCATATTTGCCCATAAGAGTGGTCAGATTCTCCATGGAAGGTGTCTCAATCTGGTTAAAACCATACTTTATAAAGTTGGTCTTAATAGTATCCATGATGTAATTTCTTTTGGCCGACTCTTCAGGCCCGAAATCACGCGTTCCTTTGGGTATAGATGGTTTTGAACTTGACATATAAAAATTTTGCGCAAATCTAACTAAACACGTACATTTGCACCTCGTTTAAAGGAAATGATCTGAAAATGGCTGTAACTAGACTAGAAAGAAAAGGTAGAAAGAATAAATCAAGAGCAAAAGCTCGTGTAAATACAATCAAACGATTGAACTCAGGCCCTGTTATCAAAAATGTTGATATTGAGGCAATTAAGGCTGAGTTTGATAAAAAGCCTGCAAAAAAGTCAGCTCCAAAGAAGGCTGCTAAAGAAGAGGTTAAGGAAGTTGTAGCGGAAGCGGTAGTAGAAGAAACTCCAAAAGCCGAAGCTGCTCCTGCAGAAGAGGCAAAAAAGGAAGAAAAGCCTAAGGCTAAGAAAAAAGCTCCTGCTAAGAAGAAAAAAGAAGAAGAATAAGGTCTGGCTAAATCAGATTTAAAATAAATAGGAAACCCGAATTTAATATTCGGGTTTTTTTATGCGTAACCTACAAGCCTGTAGGCGATAATACCAACCCACTCATTAAAAAGAAGCCCCCAGTTGTCGAGAGCCCTGGCTGAAGGTACAAATAAGGCCGGGTCGAGGCTGATTTTACTGGATCGGTAGTCCACCGGAAACGGAGTGATGGTTAAGCTCTGCTTATTAAAACACCGAATTGCTCTAGGCATGTGAAAAGCAGACGTGATGAGCAGCAGTTCTCTATCCATATAGTTTCGCTGTTCGAGGGCCTTTTTGGTATAGAAAGCATTTTCATATGTGTTTCTGGATTCAGATTCCACAATCACATCATTGGATTTTACTCCGCAGGTAATGGCAAACTCTTTGAGCTTATTGCTTTCAACCTCATCGTAAAGCAAAGATCCAGACCCTCCGGAGATCAATATCTTTCTAACGGTTCCACTTTTATATAAATCGATAGCTTCGGTTATCCTGTCTGCACCATCAGAGAAGTGGAGTTGGTCTGCCTGACTCATGTTGGTTTTTGTCATTCCCGTAAGCACTATGGCCACATCGAAAAGGTGAAGGTTGGCTTTGTCAACAGGGGGGTACTGCCACTTCTCCAGAGCTATGCGAGATAGCAATGGGTTGGATAGTACAATAAGAATTACCAGAGATGCGTTTACAACCCATGATTTTTTTTTGAATACGCCTAAAAGAAAGCCTCCCACAATCCACGTTAGTGGAGCAGTTGCGAAACTCAAGACTTTCGATATTACGAAAAACACCAACTACTGATATTTAATGTCAAAACGGATCTTTCCTTAAATCGCATGAAACAGCTTGGCTAACGCATTCATGTGAGTATTAGAATAAAGACAAAAGTTTCTTTAGCCAATCAAAGTACAGCGCGACGAAGAGAAATATCGTCATTCCCCAAATAATATACAGGTTGAAGGTTGGGGTAGGAACCAGAATTCCTGCGAAGTGCTTTTGCGGTGAGTAGAATTGGGCACGGAAGTCAAACAGGTGATCCGGAAACTCAGGGTCAGAATAGATTGGATAAATTTTCTGAATGAGCCCATTGTCGTGTTCAATTACTCTGTGCTGCGTGGCTATGTTTTTCACGAGTCGTGATATCGCTTCATTTTCGTTGGATCGTCTCAGTTGCTGAAACCATTTTTTCAATTCGGGAGTTGAAGTGTACTCCTTCATTAGTTCTTGTTTTTCCCTGTTGGCGGCAGCCATCCGCTTGTTGTAGTAGTTTTTGAGTTTGTTGAAATGGGATAAAACCGACTCATAAGTTTTGTCATCAAAGTGCTCTATGAAAAGCAAGTCAATGTCATCAAAATCAGCTCCTGCAACTCTCTGTGCTTCTTTTATCAACTCATTTCTGATGATAGATAACTTGTGCGAGATTTCAACACTGTCTTCTGCCGTAGCGCCATCTATTTTGTGGTGTACATACTCCAAATCAGATTCAAGTCTTGGCAGTAGGTAGATCGTTTTAAATTCTGATTGCGCGATGACCTTATCATAATGATAGAAGTCCTGGCCGAATTTGTTATTGGTGAATTGAGATACAGCGAGCGCCTCGAATGCCCACCTGGAAGCCATCATTTCGCCTATTACGGGTACTTTGTCACTTGTGGTAACAGAAGGGTGTAGTTTGTCAAAGTTTACAACCACGCCACTTAGGATAAGCTGAGGGATCACCAGTAAAGGGATTAATATATAAACGGTCACCGCAGATTTGAATGCCGAGGATATGTTTAAGCCTAGCACGTTGGCAAAACAAGAGACCGAGAAAAGTACAAGCCAAAAGATGAATGTGATACCCTGAATTTTTAAGATCAAGGTGCCAATTAGTACGAAGGATATAGTTTGTACAGCTGATAGGCTGAAAAGAATAGTGAGTTTGGAGAACAAGTAACTTCCTTTGCTCAGGTTTAGGAAAGATTCTCGTTTTAGAATTTTCCGATCTTTGATAATCTCCTCTGCACTGACCGTGAGCCCCATAAACAGGGCAACAATCACGCTCATGAAAAAGAAGACAGGGATGTTAATGTTTTCTTTAAACTGATAAACTGACGTATCTTCAGGGATATACTTGACAATAAATGCGAGCAATAGCGCCAGAATAGGTGCTTCCAGAAAATTGATAAGTAGATATTGCTTGTTACTGAGTTTGGCTTTCAGGTCTCTGATAGAAAAAATCTTCAGCTGCTTTATCTTGTTTGGAATGTGTAGCGTTTTATGAGGCACAACATCGGTTTCTTCAATCTTATTGATCGATAGTCTCTCGTTAAAATGTTCTGCCCATTGTGCTGGAGATACTCTTCGTTGGTTTGTGAAGTTTCCAAACTCATTAACAACCTTTGATTCTATGATGTTAAAGATTTGCTCAGGGTTGATCGCACTTGAAGGGTCAACCATCTTAACAATCTCTTTGAAATAGCTAATCGCACCAATTGGATTGCCGTAATAAACTTGATAGCCTCCTACATCGAGAATCACCAGTTTGTCAAACATCTTGAAGATGTCCTCAGACGGTTGATGTATTACGACAAAGACCATCTTGCCCTTTAGCGACAACTCTTTCAGCAAATCCATTATGTTTTCAGAATCGCGCGAAGATAGACCACTGGTGGGCTCATCCACAAACAAAACAGAAGGCTCTCTGAGCAACTCCAGGCCTATGTTTAAGCGTTTCCTTTGACCACCAGATATTGTTTTATCCAGAGGTGACCCCACTCTGAGTTTTCGGGTTTCATAGAGCCCTAGTGATTCCAATGTCTTTTTTACCAGCTCGTCTAATTCTGATGAGCTAAGGTCTTTGAAACACAGTTTGGCAGCATAAAACAGGTTGTCGTAAACTGTCAATTCTTCGATTAGCAGGTCATCCTGAGGAACATACCCTATAACTCCTTCAATTTTATTCTTTTGGGTGTGTATATCTACACCATTGATCCTGACGCTTCCCTTAGAAGGTTTTTCGTTACCGTTCAGTACGTTTAGGAGTGTTGATTTTCCTGCTCCGGATCCACCCATCAGCGCAATCAACTGTCCTGAAGATTCTTCTATGTTGATGTTGCGAAGGCCAATGTTTCCGTTCTTGAATTTGTAATTGATATCCCTTGCAGTGAATGTGATCAGGTGCTCACTGGCAACCTGACGGAAAGTATTGACAATTTCACTGTGGTAAATGGGGGAGATGTCTGCTGATTTGATCACACTACCCGTTGAGAATATATATATCCGCTGACTTTTCATTGGGGAGCCGTTTAGCTCCAGGTCATATTCACCTATATACTTCGAGAGGTAGATATCTATTTCAGGTATTCTTAAAACGAAAAGAAACCCTGAAAGTCCTTCATGGACAATGTGTTCACACTTATCAGGAATATTCTGTGACCCATCGTCAATTATGAGAATATTTCTGGAGACTATGCGATCTCTTTCCTCGTAGATCACAAATGCTTTGATCAAATCTGTGATATTTTTTGAAATATGGAGCTGATCGCTGATATAGTATAGAAGTTCCTTTTCCCTATCCGTGATTTCACCATCTGCTGCGATGAGGATCATCAGATTTAAGATGATAGCAATTTTTTGCTGTGCGGTTTGTTCCTTATTGATCTGATTGCATAGCTCGTTGATTTGTTCGTTTTCGAGCTTACGATCATTTGTTGCCGTTTCGGACAAGTGATCAAACAGGTTCATGTATTTATTCGCTTCCTCAGAATTTAAACTCTCAACAAGGAAGTTGTGAATGGAGGCTCTTTCGTCGAGTGTAACATCGTCTTCTTTTGCGACAATGGCTAAGAGTTGAATAATGGCGTTTAAGACCTCTTCACTCATGGTATCAGGCGTTTAGATGTGGGGCGTAAAATACAAAAAGCATTAAAGATATCTTTAATGCTTTTCAAAATTATGACAGATGGCTTTTATAGCTCAATAATATCTTTTCTAATTCTTTTTACCTCTGTAGTGATGTCAATGAGCATTTCCTGAGTCACTATGAAATTTCCAGTGTTGTTCTTGATATTCTCTTCTATATCAGCCAAATCACCATCATATAGTAATCTTAGAATATTTAGCTCTGTGATCATTTTGGCTATGATATCATCCTGAGGAAGGTCTTTGAGCATTCCAATAATATCCAGAAGAGGTTTCTTCTGATCAAGCACGATCTTGAACATTGGCTCTAAAATCAAATTTCGAGTATCCTCATCCAGGATATCTTTTGGATATGTTTCGATTACCCTAGTTGCAAGGTATAGGCCTTCGACAAAGCTGCCCGTAAGTACCAGAGCTGCAATAGAAGCTCTTTCTGTACTTTCTAGTCTTTCTTCTGCTTCTAAAATGGCAGCATTCATGATTTTGTTGAGCTCTTCCGGGTTGTTCAGGTTGTTCTGAAATTTCTCCATAGTGGCTACATCGAAAACGCTCGCAACACCAAGTGCTTCAGCCAAGTCATGACAGCTTTCCATATAGGTCATTGCCTTTTGTGCCTTTTGGTAAGATGAAAGGTAACCCATGTCCGTAGCGTAGATTCCTAGATTTAGCGCCGCTTCATCTTCATTTGACTGGTAATCTTCGATTCTGGAAAGGTCGTTGATGAGGGTTGGGTTGTAGTCAGCTCCAATAGCCTGCATGGTATATGGAACTTCTGATGGTGATGGCAAATCGCCAATAACGCGATCAATATCGCCACTAAGCTTTTCGGCTCCTGAGAATGCGACATCCTCGGCTTTAGATTCTTTTTTAGAAGAACCTCCACAACTAACCAGGGCAGTTGAGATTGCTCCTGCAAGGATAAGATTGAGTACCGATTGGGAAAATACTTTCATTTCGTAAGATGGTTAGATTATTATTCTTTCAATTTTAACGCTTTTTTGGCTTGCATAGAAATTTAGAATCAATATTTTCGATTTTATTATTTAAAATCAATTTAAGACGCAAATGGCGGGTTTAGCATTTAGTAGTTTGAGGGTAGGGCATAGGTACTGGTTGATCAATTTTGGGGATAGGTATGAGTTCCAGATTGTGGAATCTGTCGGGCGGAACGATTTTAAATTAAAAGACCTGAATACTCTGGAGTATTACCAGCTGTCTGAGCTGGTCAAGTACGGTAGGGGGAAAGATTATGAGTTGAGGGAGTTAAGAAGGTATGCTTAACTCCCTCAGGATATTTTAGCTCAGTTTGAAATAAGACTCTTGCTTTGAAGGAAGAAGTGAAGACCCCATCAAGTGCGTGTCTAGTGCTCTCGCTGCTTCGCGACCTTCTGATATGGCCCAGACAACCAGAGATTGGCCTCTGCGCATATCTCCTGCAGCAAACACATTGCTGTCACTAGTTTGATAGTTTGAGGCTTTTACGTTTCCTCTTTCATCCAGGTCAATATCCAACTGCTCAATCATGCCCTCTTTTTGAGGGTGAACGAATCCTGCTGCCAACAGCGCAAGATCACACGGTATCACCTCTTCAGATCCTTCTATCTCTTCGAAAGATCTGCCTACCCACTTGATTTTGACAATTTTGAGACCTGTAAGCTCGCCTTTGTCATTGCCTACAAATTCTTTTGTAAGAACAGCCCAATCTCTTGCACACCCTTCTTCATGAGAGGATGAGGTTCTAAGGGTGGTTGGCCATTCTGGCCAGGGGTTCACCTCGGTTCTGCCTTCTGGCGGTTTGGACAGTAGCTCTATCTGTGTTACTGACTTAGCTCCATGTCTGTTTGATGTTCCCACACAATCAGATCCTGTATCACCACCACCTATTACTACTATGTGTTTATCGGTGGCTAAAATAGGAGCTTCTAATTTGGTTCCCATATGGTTGATTAGCTCGTCTTTGGAGCCATGAACCCGATTGTTTTGCTGACTGAGAAAATCCATGGCGAAGTGTACGCCTTTGAGGTCTTTGCCGGGAAGAGGTAGCCCTCTAGGGACAGTGGAGCCTCCGCACAGTAGTATGGCGTCAAATTCGCTTTTGATATCCTCTACGGAGATGTTTTCTCCAACGTTGGCGTTGGTTTTGAAGTTGATACCTTCTTCTTCCATTACGGCCAGTCGTCTGTCGATGGTCCATTTTTCAAGCTTGAAGTCTGGAATGCCATATCTCAGCAGACCACCTATGCGTTCTGCTCGTTCAAAAACTGTCACGTTGTGGCCGGCCTTATTGAGCTGAGAGGCGGCTGCAAGTCCTGCCGGACCTGATCCAATTACAGCTACGGATTTTCCGGTTCTGTTTTTGGGAGGGTTTGCCTTGATATAGCCTTTTTCCCAGGCCATTTCTGCAATTGACTTTTCTATATGCTCGATCGCCACAGGCGGCTTGTTGATACCGAGAACACAGGAAGCTTCACAGGGAGCAGGGCAGATTCGTCCGGTAAATTCCGGGAAGTTGTTCGTAGAAGACAATATTTCAATTGCTGCTTCCCAATCTTCCTGATAAACTGCGTCGTTGAAATCAGGGATCTGGTTGCCTAGTGGGCAGCCGTTGTGGCAAAATGGAATACCGCAATCCATGCATCGAGCAGCCTGCTTGTTTGTTTTCTCTTCAGCGAAAGGCTCGTAAATTTCCTTGTAGTCGGAAATGCGCTTCTTAGGATCTCTTGATCCTGGTAATTCTCTGTCAAATTTTAAAAATCCGTCAACTTGCCCCATTATGCTACTTTTTCTTTTTGTCTTTTTTCTTCCAATACTCTTTTTAAGTCATTTGGCATGACTTTGACAAACTGTGCTTTGAATGATTCCCAGTTGTCAAGAACCTCTTTGGCTTTCACACTTTCTGTGGCATCAAAGTGGTTTTGTATTTCTGCTTTCACATAAGAAATGTCTTCTGAATCGAGCTCTTCAAGCTCTACCATTTCGGTGTTTAGCCTATCGTGGAATTTTTTATCATGGTCAAGTATGTAAGCAATACCGCCACTCATACCTGCTGCAAAATTGACGCCTGTCTCGCCCAGAACGATTACACGTCCACCGGTCATGTACTCACACCCGTGATCGCCAATACCTTCCACTACTGTTTCCACTCCTGAGTTTCTCACGCAGAAACGTTCGCCTGCCATTCCATTGATATATGCTTTACCAGAAGTAGCACCATAAAAGGCAACATTACCGATGATGATGTTTTCACTGGCATTGAAGGTGCTGCCTTCAGGAACTTTGATGATCAAATTACCCCCTGAAAGCCCTTTTCCGCAGTAATCATTGGCTTCACCTTGCAGTTCAAATTCAATGCCCGGAGCGAGAAATGCTCCGTAACTTTGTCCTGCTGAACCCTGGAATACAACTCGGGCTTTGTTAAGCTGGATACCCTTGCTGCCATATTTTTTAGATACTTCGTGTGAGAACATGGTTCCCACGGATCGATCAGTATTGATAATCTTGTAAAGCCTGTGATTCTGTCCTTTGTCTAAATAATCACGTATGATTTTTCGGTCAAGAACATTTTCCAGCTCATGATTTTGCTCGAGTTGCTGATACACACCAAACGACTCAGGAACCATTTCTTTATTCAGAATAGGAGAGAAGTCTATTTTCTTCAACTTCCAGTGTTCCAGATCAGATTTTACCTTAAGTACTTCAGATTGGCCAACCATTTCGTTTACGGTTTTGAATCCAAGCTCTGCCATAACTTCTCTGAGTTCCTGAGCAATGAAAGTGAAGAAGTTCACTACGTGATCAGGGTTTCCGGTGAAGAGCTTTCTTAGTTCTGGCCTTTGAGTGGCAATACCAACAGGACATGTGTTTAGATGACATTTTCTCATCATGATACAACCTTCCACTATTAGTGCTGTAGTAGCAAAACCGTACTCTTCGGCTCCTAGCAATGTAGCCACTGCTACATCTCTACCAGTCATCATTTTTCCGTCGGTCTGCAGTACAACACGGCTTCTTAGGTTGTTTTTCAACAATGTCTGATGAGCTTCGGAGAGTCCCATTTCCCAAGGTAAACCTGCGTGTCTTATGGAACTAAGTGGAGAAGCTCCCGTGCCACCGTCAGCACCAGAAACCATGATCACGTCAGCTTTGGCTTTTGCCACTCCTGATGCGATGGTGCCCACTCCAGCTTCTGAAACCAGCTTAACATTGATACGGGCATGCCTGTTGGCATTTTTAAGGTCGTATATGAGTTGCTTTAGATCCTCAATGGAGTAAATGTCATGGTGCGGAGGAGGAGAGATCAGCCCTACTCCTGGTGTGGAGTGTCTTACTTTTGCAATCCATTCATCCACCTTGTGTCCGGGAAGTTGGCCTCCTTCACCTGGTTTTGCTCCCTGAGCAACCTTGATTTGAAGTTCAACGGCTTCTTTTAGATAGTTACTTGTCACTCCAAACCTACCAGAAGCAATCTGCTTAATTGCGGATCTTTCCCAGTCGCCGTTTGGCTTTCTTTCAAACCTTACTTCATCTTCACCGCCTTCTCCGCTATTACTCTTGCCGCCAATTCTATTCATGGCTATGGCCAAAGTGGAGTGCGCCTCGTGAGAAATAGACCCAAACGACATGGCACCTGTAGCGAAACGCTTGAGAATGTTTTCAACAGGTTCTACTTCCTCAAGAGGAATAGAAGGTCTGGTTTTGAAGTCGAAAAGACTTCTGAGTGTCGCATTCTTTGATTGGTGGTTGTATATGGATTCGGAGTATTTCTTGAAAAGTTCGTAATCGTTGAGAGATGTGGACTTTTGAAGCAAATGGATGGTCTCCGGGTTCAGCAGGTGAGCTTCCCCGTTTCTCTTCCACTGGAAGAAACCACCAACCTCTAACAATTTCTTGTCAGACTCAAATCCAGCGTGATGCTTGATTAATGCTTCTTTTTCAAGGTCTTCGAATGTTAACCCGTCAATTCTGCTGACAGTGCCTTTAAAACACTTGGAAATGACTTCTGAGCCAAGCCCCACACATTCGAAAATTTGTGCTCCCTGGTAAGATTGAAGCGTGCTGATTCCCATTTTGGAAAGGATTTTCAATAGTCCAGCACCGACAGCTTTCGAGAAATTGTCGTAATAAGTGTCTAGCTCCGTATCCTGACTTAAAACTTCTTTATCACGAAGGTCTTTGATTACGTCGTAAACTTTGAACGGATAAACAGCACTTGCGCCATACCCTATCATTGTTGCAAAATGGTGAGTTTCCCACGCATCTCCAGCTTCTATCACTAGCCCTGCCTTTGTTCGGCTATTGTTTTTGACCAAATGATGCTGTACTGCTCCGGTGTAAAGGAGGGATGGAACCGGAACCATTTTTTCATTGATATCACGGTTGCTGATGACTATGATTTTGTTTCCATTGTCCACAGCCGCTTGTACCTGATTACAAACTTCATTGATAGCCTCTTTGAGGGTTTTTTCTGAGGGGTCGTAAACGGCACTTATTTTCTCATGGTCAAATCCAATTTCTTTTTGATTCAGGAGCTTGTGATAAGCATTGTGAGAAAGAACAGGCTGTGAGATGTGTATCTGCTTAGTGTGGTCTGGAGTTTCGTCTAGTATGTTCAGTGCTTCCCCAACTCTGGTGAACAAAGACATTACCAGCCGCTCTCTTATTGGGTCAATAGGAGGGTTTGATACCTGCGCAAAATATTGTTTGAAGTAATTCGAGACATGTTGACTTTGCTTAGAAAGCACAGCTAAAGGAGAATCAGACCCCATCGACCCAATAGGCTCTTTTGCCTGAGTCGCCATTGGGCCAATAATAAGTTTTAGGTCTTCTTGCGTATAACCATAAGCTTTGATTTGTCTGGTGAGCAATTCTCCATCTACATCTTCTACCTTAAAATCAGGCACTGGAAGTAGTCTGAGTTTGATTCTATGCTCTTTGATCCAATCAAAGTAAGGTTTTCTGTCGATGACCTGTTTTTTGATTTCTTCGTCTCTTACAATTCTATTGTTTGGCAGATCTACCCAAAGCATTTTGCCGGGCTGTAACCTTCCCTTTTCCTCGATGTTGGCAGGATCTATAGGAATAACTCCGGCCTCTGAAGCCATGACGATTCTTTTGTCTTTGGTAATGCAGTATCTGACTGGTCTAAGTCCATTTCTATCCAAAGTGGCCCCCAGTTCTTTACCATTTGTAAAAAACAAAGCAGCCGGACCATCCCATGGCTCCATGAGTGCTGCCTGAAACTTGTAGAAAGCCTTTTTATCAGCATCCATGAATGAATTGTTCTGCCATGCCTCTGGCACGAGCATCATCATCACATGAGGAAGCGATCTACCACCTAGATGGAGTAGTTCAATAAGCGCATCTAAATTAGCCGAATCGGAATTTTTATAATTAGTAACTGGTAGAAGCCATTGCAACTCTTTTTCAGAGAAATACTCGGAGGACATGTTGGCCTCTTTGGATTTCATTTTGTTCACATTTCCTCTTATGGTGTTTATCTCACCATTGTGGGCTAAATAGCGAAATGGCTGAGCAAGCTTCCAATTTGGGAAAGTGTTAGTAGAGAAACGAGAGTGGACTACAGCTAGAGAAGATGTGTATTTTTCATTTTGCAGGTCGTGATAGTAGCGTTCTACCTGATCTGTTTTAAGCTGTCCTTTGTAAATGATCTTTCTACAGGAGAAACTACAAACATAAAAGTCACCATTTTCCCCTTTGATGTTGTTTTGTACCTCGTGAGAAACATAGTTGCTCAGTACAAAAAGCTTTCTCTCAAGATCAGTTTCAGACAGTTTGTCATTTGCCCCAACGAAAACTTGTTCTATGTAAGGCTCTGCCGCCTTGCTCTCATGCCCGGGTACTTGCTCATCTATCGGAACCCATCTGTAACCAATAAGGCTCAGACCCATGCTTTGGATACATTTGTTAAGGACGGCACGACATTTTTCTCTAATCTGATAGTTTTTGGGTAGGTAAAGCATGCCTACACCATATGTTCCTTTTTTGGGAAGGTTGATAGCAAATTTTTCCAGTTCGCTTTTGAAAAAGGCGTGAGGGATTTGTGTGAGAATTCCTGCTCCATCACCCGTGTTTTCATCACTACCAGTAGCCCCTCTGTGCTCCATATTTGTAAGCATAGTGAGGGCATCTTTTACCACCTTGTGGTCAGGGACATTGTCCAGATTGGCGATACATCCAACTCCGCATGAGTCCTTCTCAAATTCTTCGCTATATAAAGTCTTCTTCTGCATATTATTTTCTTCCAATTGCCGCTAAAACGACCACAAAATTATTATTTTCTCTACTGAATTAAAATAAAATAAGGTCAAATAGATAAAAATGAAAATATAATTTCAATTATATGAAATTAAAGTTTTCGCGAATTTGTAAAATGTAAATTTAATTAGGAAATGATTCAAAACATTATGAGTCTCGCAAAGAATTTACATGAATGTTGCTTAATATTTAAAATACAGCCTTATTTGCGTTTAAATGCGATATTCGTAAACAATTAACTGTCAGCAGCTTTCGATTGCTTCAATCGTTTTCTAATAGCTAAATATGGTGTTGTTTTTTTTGAGAGTCATTTTCAATTTTCCACCCTTATTAAAATAGTAAAATAAACTGGGGTGCCTTTTTAATTGGCTTAATTAACTTGCACCCGATTTGAATAACCTGATGGTTTGGGAAAACCACCAGACTTGAGTCATATATCGCTCGACATTTTCTTTATTGAGCCTTTAGAATCTTATTAATTAGTTACATAAATAATTACCTATTTAGATGAGTAATCACCCAAAAGATCAGAAAGCTGTAGATAACATAAGAGTGTTGTCTGTAGCTATGGTAGAAAAGGCTAAATCCGGACATCCAGGGGGAGCGATGGGAGGAGCAGATTTTATTCACGTACTTTTCAGCGAGTTTTTGAGATTTGATCCGGACAACACGAGTTGGGCGTTCAGAGATCGGTTTTTCCTTGATCCTGGCCATATGTCTCCAATGCTTTACTCTCAGCTTTATTTATTAGGTAATTATTCAAAACAGGATGTGACAGATTTCAGACAGTGGGGGTCCGTGACACCAGGCCACCCTGAGGTTGATGTAGCTCGTGGAGTTGAGAATACTTCTGGTCCACTGGGACAAGGACATACTATGGGCGCTGGAGCCGCTCTGGCTGCCAAATTTTTGGGAGCGAAGTTTGGAAATTGGATTGATCACAAGGTGTATGCTTTTATTTCTGACGGTGGTATTCAGGAGGAGATTTCGCAAGGTACTGGGCGTATTGCCGGTTATCTGGGGTTGAGCAATCTCATCATGTTTTATGATGCCAATGATGTGCAGCTATCCACTTACACAAATGAGGTGACCAATGAGGACACGGCCATGAAATATGAGGCGTGGGGATGGAAAGTGAAGACGATTGACGGAAATGACCATAATCAGATAAGAGAGGCTCTTAAAGAGGCAAATGCCGAAACCGAAAAACCTTTCCTTATAATTGGGAAAACGGTAATGGGTAAAGGTTGTAAGGATGCTGATGGCAATCCTTATGAAGGTTATTCTGAGTTGCACGGCAAGCCCGTGGGAGCTACAAAAGCGTCTTATGAAAAAACAATAGAGGGGCTTGGAGGTAGTCTTGAAGACCCGTTTGTTATTTTTCCTGAAGTGGAGGAATTGTACAATGAAATAAAGGATAAGAAAAGAGAAGAGGTAAAAGCCGTCAAAGCAAAGGAAAGTGAGTGGAGGGCTGCCAATGCTGATGCAGCTAAAAAGCTGGATCTGTTTTTCAGTGGCGATATTCCAGAAATTGATTTTTCTGAGATTCCTCAAAAAGAAAATGTGGCGTCCCGAGATGCCTCGGCTGCTGTGATGGGTTACTTGGCAGGAAAAGTTGAAAACCTAATAGTTGCTTCAGCTGACCTTGCAAACAGTGACAAGACTGATGGTTATTTGAAGCAAACAAAAGCATTCACACCGGGTAATTTTGACGCGAACTTCCTGCATGCAGGAGTTTGTGAATTTAGCATGGCTGCTATGGCCAATGGTATGGCGCTTCATGGTGGAGTCATTCCGGTCATTGGAACCTTCTTTATTTTCTCTGATTATCAGAAGCCGGCATATAGACTGTCTGCATTAATGGAATTGCCTGTAATCTATTTGTGGACGCATGATGCCTTCAGAGTAGGGGAAGATGGACCTACTCACCAGCCAATTGAGCAGGAAGCTCAATTGCGATTGTTGGAGCAACTAAAAAATCACAAAGGCAAACGCAGTATGCTTGCTTTGAGGCCAGCTGATACTGCTGAAACTACAGTGGCTTGGAAAATGGCCTTGGAAAATAAAGAAACACCTACGGGCTTGATTCTTTCTCGTCAAGGTATTAAAGACGTGCCAACTGCCGGGAATAGATATCAGGATGCATTGAATGCTGAAAAAGGAGCTTATAGAGTTAAGTCATCCGATGATGCGGCTGTGACATTGGTGGCAAATGGATCTGAGGTATCTACGCTCATAGCAGCGGCAGAATTGCTTGAAAAAGACGGAGTGAACGTAAATATTGTTTCGGTTATTTCGGAGGGCCTATTCAGAGATCAGTCGGCAGAATATCAGCTGTCTGTTTTGGACGATTCTAAGCCTACATTTGGTCTTACTGCCGGCTTGCCAGTAACATTAGCTCAGCTAGTTGGAGCAAAGGGTAAGGTGTTTGGGTTGGATCATTTTGGTTATTCTGCCCCGGCTGGAGTGCTGGACGAGAAGTTCGGTTTTACCGGAGATCAGGTTTACAGTCAGGTCAAAGAATATTTGAGCTCTCTTTAAAAATTTGCTTATAACCTTACGGGTAAAAATCCCTACTTCTCGGAAGTGGGGATTTTTTTTGATTCAAGTTTATTCAACTTCCGTTGGTTAACCTCTGGAGTCATGTTTACTTTGGCGCTTTCTAATTTTCCATGAAAAAACTTTTACTACTTCTAATCGCAATATTTCAATTGTTAAGCTCTCAGGCACAAGATGCGGGAGGTGATGATTTTCCTTATCTGGGTGAAAGGCTTGAGTATCAAATAAGCTATGGAGGATGGTTTCCGCTTGGTTCGGCTACAGCTCGAATTGATTCTTCATTGAGTGAGAAAGGCGGTGTAAAATACTTTGAAGCTAACCTAAGAGCCAAGACGGCCTGGTATTTGAGTTTTGTGAAAAATATAGACGACCTCTACATTTCTCAGTTGAGGGCCGACGACCTAAAGGCACTTTATTCAGAGGTACATACCACAAAAGGTGGCGAAAAGTGGGATCAAAAGAATTTCTTCAATTATGATTCCATGAACGTTTTGATAGAGGGGAGATCAAACAGACCAGATAAAGAGCGCAACAGAGAGTGGCTGCTACCATTGAATGATCGCACGTATGACATAATGGGTTCCTACTTGTTTTTCAGAGATTTGGAGTGGGAGTCTTTCGAAAAAGGGGATAGTGTGATGATCAGCACATTAGAGGATCACAAGATATGGGATTTTGGAATTGAGTTTGCTGGGAGAGAAAAAATCAAATTCCAGGGTGATCAGTACAATGCTTATAAGGTTATTGTGCTTTTCCCTGTTACCAGAACCTTTACTGAGGAAAAAGCGGTCATGTTTTGGGTCATTGAGAAAGATGGGGTTAAGCTACCCGTGAGAATCCAGGCCAATATGAGAGTCGGAAGAATGAAATGCGAACTCACCGAATTTCAGGGACGGTACAGTCTCAAATAAGTCAAATAATTTTTTAATAGTTGTAAGTAGGAGAGGTCCTGTGTTGGAGCATTTGTTGTATTCCTAAGAGTGTAAAGCACTCAAAAGGGGTGTATTTGATACTATCAATTGATATCTTTTCTGAAAAATCGAATATTTTCTCATGTCAATGTGTAGGCTTTTTTTGTGTTAACATTCTATCGATGGTTATGATGGTTTTGTCGAAATTTATGCAGTACTTCGCTGAATTATGCAGTTATTTTGTTGATTTAATAATTTTTTAAATTAACAAATCAAGCTATTTTTTACACCTCTTTGCTAAATAATTGGGTTTGCTGGAAATAGTTTGAATTTCAGATACTGCGCTAAATACAATCAAATGATAGTATTTAGTATTGACTATAACTAGCGATGGGTCTTAAAAAAATAATTTCCATTAGAGCGCTCATCTTTAGCACCCTATGTGGAATAAACTTACTTATTTACGGTCAAAGTACCGTGGGCATTAACACCAAACAACCCAATGCAAACGCCGTTCTGCACCTTGTTTCTCCAAACTCGGATCAAGGCCTTCTCATACCGACATTAAGTTCATCTCAAAGATTGGCAATGCCTTTGACAGTTGATGATGAGGGGTTAATAGTTTATGATGTCAATGAAGGGCAGTTTTTTTTCTGGCACAACCTCAATTGGGAGTCTCTTAACCCTATTAATCAAGACAATGACGCATCAAATGAACTACAGAACTTGTCTTTTGACGGCAGCAATCTGAACATTTCCAGCGGCACAGGTTTGGATGTGTCCGGCTGGGATACAGATTCCTCCGATGACTTTGACGGTGATTACGGCAGCTTAACGAATCAGCCTGCGATACCTACCGCCACGAGTCAGTTGACGAACGACTCAGGTTTTGTGACGAGCGCTGATGATGCCGATGCAGACGCATCTAACGAACTACAGAACTTGTCTTTCGATGGCAGCAACCTGAACATTTCCAGCGGCACAGGTTTGGATGTATCTGGTTGGGATACCGATTCCTCCGATGACTTTGATGGTGATTACGGCAGCTTAACGAATCAGCCTACGATACCTACTGCCACGAGTCAATTGACGAACGACTCAGGCTTTGTGACGAGCGCTGATGATGCCGATGCAGACGCATCGAATGAATTGCAGAACTTGTCTTTTGACGGCAGCAACCTGAACATTTCCAGCGGCACAGGTTTGGATGTGTCCGGCTGGGATACAAATTCCTCTGATGACTTTGATGGTGATTACGGCAGCTTAACGAATCAGCCAACATTAGGCACTTTAGCAGCTCTTGATGAGGTTGGTACTAGTGAGATAAGCAATGTTGCGGTTTCAACGGATAAGGTTGCAGACGGAGCAATTACAGAAGCCAAATTGAGCAACACAGTTGCTGGAGACGGCCTGACAGGAGGTGCAGGTAGTGTTTTGGCAGTAAGCTTAAGTGCCAGTTCGGGTTTGCAATTTAATTCAGGAAGTCTTGAAGTTATGGTGGGTCCAGGGACGACAACCTATGAGGCCGGAGGTGCTGCAGAAGCCATAGGAACTATTGTTGTGGACGCCCACGGACGTGTGGTTAGTGCTTCATCCAAGACGGTCGTGCTCAGTGACAGGAGGTTGAAAACCGACATTGATACCCTTCAAAATTCAATGGAAAGTTTACGGCAGTTGACAGGGTATTCTTATTTCCTTAAGGAGGATAGTTTAAAAGAGGATCGACAGTACGGAGTAATGGCACAGGATATTGAAGAAATTTTGCCAGATCTGTTGGTGCATCGGCATGACGGATATCTTGGAGTGGATTACCAAGGACTTATTCCGGTTTTAATAGAGGCTTTAAAAGAACAAGCTTTGATGATTGATGCGTTGAAGACCAGAGTGGCGGAAGAAAGCACAAAATCTGAACTCTATGAGAATAGGATTAGCGAGCTGGAGGCCAGCGTCGGGCAGATTTTGGAAGCATTAAAATCAAACCCGTAGGATGCGATTTATCTTAATCATATCTGCACTTCTATTGGCGAGTCAATTGTATTGCCAGGGGTTATTTACCTCCAATCAATCTGTTATATATGTTGGAGAGAGTGCTATACTTTCTGTAAATACGGATGGAAAATTGTCTGGGCAGTTGGTGAATGAAGGGCTGCTGGGTATATCGGGCAATCTTGATTTAGGAGATAATTTCCAACTTGGAAATGTGATCGTATATGGCGATGCAGATCAGGAGATTACAGGAGGAAAGCTTGAGGTAGAGCGTTTCGAGATTGATAAGTCAAACAGAGTGACACTTCAATCTGATGAGTTGAATATTCTTGGGGGCTTGACCTTGACTAAGGGAATATTGTCCGTCCAAAATTCCGGTTTGTTTATTGAATCAGGCAGCTTTAGTTCGTCCGGCAAGGAGTCTTTTGTGGAAGGACCAGTATCTGTAGCCATTGCTCAGTCGGGTCGATATACTTTTCCTGTGGGGCATGAGGGAGCTTATCAAGGGATTTCATTCGAGGTAGAAGCTGGCGATACGGTGAAGGTTGAGGTTATAAAACCGGAGAGTGAGGAGATGATCCCGGGAGACTCTCTAATTGGACTTTCGGGTGAGATGGTTTGGGTAATTAATCATAAGGGCGAAGGGAAAATAGAGTCCACAATAGAGGCTGACTATACCAACCTTGACCTGGAGCGGTTTCCAGTTGAAAACCCCATAAGAGCCAATAAATATGTTCCTGTAATTAGTAGCAGGTTGACAGATGGGATCTTTAGATCTCTTAGACAAGGACCAGGAAGTGTAGATGAGGTATTGAGTTCAGGTCATCTGATGTCGCTAGATAAGGTAGTGATTAAAGATTCATCATTGTTTGCTGGTATTGGGGTTATGCCCGTTTCAGATCAACTACATTTTTATATGCCTACTGTTTTTGCTCCGGATGGGTTTCAAAAGGAAAACAAAAGCTTTAGACCATTTCTAATAGGTGCAGAGATAGAAAAAGTTGAGTTGATCGTGTGGGATAAATTTAATCATGAGGTTTTTGCTCAGTCCGTCACAAATCCCAATATGGAGGAAATAGGATGGAGAGGAAATAATAGAAATGATTCTGGGGCACCACAAGGCGTTTATTTCTATTCCACTGTCTTGACCACCTCAGAGGGAGTCTTCAAAAAAGCGGGAACTGTTTTTCTAGCCAGATGAAAAAGGACTTAATCTTCATTTTTTTCTTGCTGAGCTCAGTTTTAGTTAGAGCACAAGAGAGTCAGTTCTCTCAATTTTTTGCTTCTTCAGCTTACCTCAACCCTGGGTTTGTAGGTCTGGAACCAACCACCTCTTTAGCCCTCAATTATAAATCCGCGGTGACTGATGGCGAAGGGGCCTTGAAGGAATTAAGCCATGTGAGCGTTGTTCACCCTATTCATAAACTCACGAGTTTTGTGTCTCAATCTGCGGGAGTGGGAGGTACCTTCGTTCAGGAAAAATCAGGCTATGAAGGTATCTATCAGACCACCCACGTATTGCTAGCTGGAGCATATGTGATCCGTTTTGACTATGAAGGAAAACAACTCTTGTCCTTCGGCTTGCAAGGAGGCATAGTTCAGACCAGTATCAATACAGACGACCTGAGATACGGCTCTCAATACAACCCTTATATCGGATATGACAATACATTAGCTGGTGAGGAGTTTGAAGATTATAATCACATAGCACCTGTTTTTAACTATGGGATGGTATATAGCTATACCGATCACCACAATCCCATCCTCAGTCAGAATTCGCTCACCGTAGGTATGTCTATTCACAATATCAACAAACCTCGTGACGGGTTCATATCTAATCAAGGCCGTCCAGTGCAGTTAAAGGCAGTGGCAACAGCACGAAAGAAAACATGTGCCCATTATTTCCTTCACCCATCGGCTTATGTACTGTTTGTTAAGGGTAGTTATCAGATCAACGGAGGACTGTATTTGTCGCGCTATGTAGGTGCACAGCTCAATACCTTATTGCAAATAGGTAGTTGGTACAGGCACAATGATTCATTCATTTTCCTCGCAGGCATGAGGTATCAAAACTGGAAAGTTGGCTTCAGTTTCGATCTAAATTCAAAAGCCATTAATCAAAATGAGGTTTTGAACATTCAGACTTTTGACCCGACAGTTGAAGTTTCGTTTGGTTACAGTTTTTCATTCAAAGACAAGCTCATTAGAGCAACCAATCCTTTGTTTTGAGAAAATTGCTGTTGACATACCTTCTCATTCTGGGGCTTTCGAGTTTTGGTCAGTCCATTGATCAAATACATGAGTTGGCGGATAAATATTACGCTTCAGGTAAATATGTAGAGGCTGTAGATTTTTATGCTCGTGTTCACGAGGTACAGCCACAGAGTCTAAACGTTCATTTGAAACTTGCCCTGAGCTTGTATCATAGCTTGCAATACGATGCTGCCAAACGGCACTTTGAGGCGCTGGTGCATTCGGGGTATTGGCATGAAGAAGTATTATACTACTATGGCTGGCTTCTGAAGACCGAGGGAGAATATAAGCGAGCAGATTCTGTCTTTGATTTGATGCTCAATTGGGCCAATGTGTCTTTGGACTATAAGAAGCTGGCAAGCTTTCAGCAAGAAGGCTGCAAGCTGGGTATCAGAATGCTCAAAGTCAAAAATCCTCATCATCTGGCACCCTTTGATGAAGTTAACTCAAAAGCGCATGATTTTGGTTTCGTTCGTTTTCAGAACATAGCGGCACTTTCTACAACGCGAAACACCAAACAGAAGCAGTTTTATGATGGTCAATACGGTGGGTTGCTCCCCAATATTTTGGAATTGGAAAAAGGAGAGGAGGGCGCTTGGGAGCTAACCGAAACATTTCAACAGCTGAATACAAAGTGGGGTGAAGGAACGGGGTGCTTTAGCCATAATGGCACGTCTTTTTACTTTTCTTCGTGCGAAAGCGAAAAGGGGTGCAAAATATATGTGAGCAGTCAAAATGAAGCAGGGGAATGGTCTAGCCCTGTGTTACTAAACGAGAATATTAACAAGACTGGATATGATTCAAAACAACCCAATGTGAGCCAAACTGGAGATACATTGTTTTTTGCTTCCAACCGCCCCGGAAGCATAGGAGGAACTGATATCTGGATGAGTTTCAAAGTAAAAGGAAACGAATGGGCGCCAGCCGTAAACCTGGGAGAAACAATAAATACAGTGGCCGACGAAATGAGTCCGTACTATTCTTCGAAATTCAGAGCCCTGGTTTTTTCCTCCAACGGGCATGCCGGATATGGCGGTTATGACAATTATCTAGCAAAAGGAGTATCCTTTTTCGGGCCTGACATCTACAATATAGGGCCACCATTCAATAGTAGCTATGATGATACCTACTTCTCTTTGCACAACGGTGAAGGCTACATTTCCACCAATAGAAACCATACAGATTTTGATATTTTCAAATTTGACTATGAAAATGAGGTTGAGCTTCTCAAGAGTTTTATGAACGAAGAGTCGCTCATAGATTTGATTTTACAGGGGTCAAATTCTCTAGACCTATATGCTTTTAGGCTGGAAGAATATGAAGGGTACCATTTGCTTCGGCCTGAAGTAAAGATCCGTGAGGAAATTCAGTTTGACAACAATAATAATTTTCAATCTATAGCAGGAGATGCTGCGGTTGGTTCAGTGATAAGGCTCAACTTAAACGATACATTGGAAATGTTGACTCTTACCAATGACAAAAACCGTTTTGAAATTAGAATGCTCTCAGATACTTTGGTGAATCATCTGGTTACTGAAAATGGAACCGCTATCGAGTATGAATGGAAACCGATGGCATATGATGGATATAAGTACAACTTCGAAAAAATATATTTTGACTTTGATTCTCATGACTTGAGAGTTGAGTCGAAAGAAACCCTCAAGGATCTGGTAAAAGTTTTTCGTTCTGATAATGTCGTGATGGTGGACATTCACACGCATACCGACCATTTTGGAGATCATGATTATAACTATGAGCTCAGCGAAAATCGCGGGTTGAGTATTATGCGATTTCTTCATCAGCAGGGTCTGGATTATAGTCAGGTCAGGGTGTTTCCAAATGGAGAAAAGAACTTAATTTCTGATCATGACCCATGGTACAGCAGGCTTTTCAATAGACGAGCAGAAATTATTGTTTATACGAGCGAACCTGTGAGTTTTACTATACCTGAAGTCTATATTGTACGCAGTGATGTCAGGGTAGAAGAGGCCGCCAATTTTTTGAAAGTGGCCAATAACAAACTTTATGAATGGAACGGTTTGACAGCTCAGACGGATTTGGTTAAAGAAGGTCATGTGATTCGCGTATTTGATCCCAAGCATTTGGTGCCCAACTATAGATACTTGATTCCTGAGAATGCTGCAGGAAAGGAGCTTATCTATTATACCATACAAGAAGGAGACACTTTTTCTAAGTTAGCTGATCAATTCAACGTACCTGAAGAAGTGATTAATGAAGAGAATCAGCTTTTCGGAAACCTGGAACCCGGTGTTGAGATTATTATCTACGCGGATAGCTGGAGTTTTGGCAGTTAGTTTTTTGATATCAAGATGAAAGCTCCCCAGTCAACAGGGTCAGGATAGCTTTTCTTAAATTCCTCTCTGGCGCTAAAAAATGCAGATTGCACGTTGCTGGATTCTACGAATGACTTGTAGAACAGATTCATAAAGTCCTGAGTGGGTTTGTCTTTAATTTTCATCAACGTGATGATGAGATTTTCGGATCCAGCCGCCAAAAAGGCCCGTTGAAGGCCAAACACGCCTTCCCCATTTTCTACCTGACCGAGACCTGTTTCGCAGGCAGACAACACCACCAGTAGCGTTTCATCAAGTTTTAAGTTCATGGCTTCATAGGCAGTTACCTTCCCGTCTTCTTGCATGTTTTTCGCTTTGGCTGCCAGATACAGCCCTGAGTTTAGCAGTGGTTCTTCGGTTTCATTTTCATTGAAATACCCGTGTGTTGCAATGTGCAGAATTCCCGGGTTGGAGATGTCTTTGATAGATTCTTCCGTTGCTTTTTTTGCGAGGTAGGATGCTGTTTTCCACTTGTCCTTTTTCAAAATATCTGTGACCTCTTTTGCTTCTTCTTCTGCACCTAGCAATTCATCAAGATCAAGGTCTTCATGTATGCTAAAGTCTGGATTGCCAAATACACTGGCAGTCCTTCCCCAATTGTTTCGGTGATTTAAAGTAAGGTCCTTTCCGCTGGTAATGGTCAGGAGCTTATACTTTTCTGCCACATATTTGGATTCAGTAGTGTCATAGAATATACTGGGGTTGACCTCATGCCAGTCACCATCTCCAGCAAAATAAACCTTGTTTACATCGAGCAACTGATTATCGATGTTGGCCCACAATGCCCCAAAGGATTGATGATCCTTTATTGAATATTTCAATGAGTTTCTGTAAAGGCTAAATTGTTTTTTAAAGTTGTTATCGGCCTCCCAGTTTATCTTTTTCAAATCCCTTCCTGGCTTTATCACAAAGCATACATACCTGGACTCGTCTCTAAAACCTTGTCGTATTCCGGTAGAATCTATTTCCAGGTCGTAGGGTTTGAACTGCACAATCTCCACCAAAGCAGTAGAGTCATGCATAGCATCTGATATTTGCTGCCATTCTATGAATGTGGTTTCTGATTGGTTTGAGAAGGCGCTTACGCGAAATGTCAGAGCCTTCTCCAGGTTATCGTATTCTTCTTCTAGTTTAGCCAAAGAGATGTCTTGCACTTGCCTTTCTTTAGTAGAAAGGAGGTATGCATTGGCCAGAGCAATACCATGCTGACGCCATCTGTAGTAGTAGTTCGCAATTTCCGGATCGCCGCTTTCCTGAATAAGCCTTCTCATTTTATCCGAAGCATAGAATAAGATGCTTTTGGTATTTATAGTATAGTTGAGTGCTTTCTCCGACCACTTTGTGTTGAAGTACCTGTCTGAAAATGCAATAGAAGAAAACCGCCTCAAACTGTATTGTAAATCTCTATATGCCAGCGTGCGCTGGGCATCCGTCAACACTGGAAAAATCTTTTGTATGTGAATAATGTTGATGTGGAGAGCACTGTCAAATAGCTGCAAAGCCTGAGTAGAATCTTTCAAAATCAGTTCCATTAGGCCCAGGTCATTCAGGCTTTTAGCTACTTCGTGATGATGAGGGCCAAGCGATTTTTGCTTAATGATGGTAGAGTTTCTTA
>JBDVMP010000022.1:0-36701 GCA_039970095.1 Cyclobacteriaceae bacterium | reverse complement strand
TGGCCAGTGACACGGCAACATTGGATTCTCCTCCTCCATATACTACCTCGAAGCTTGAGGCTTGCGAAAATCTTAAAAAGCCTTGTGGAGCCAATCGCAACATTATCTCTCCGAAGGTTACTACTCGCTTGTTCATCTTATATCAATATTAAGTCCTGTAATCAGTTAATTATTTTCCAAATTCAAAATAGTTCCTGGCATTGTTGTAGCAGATATCCTCCACCATCTGACCAAGTAAACCCATGTCATGTGGAATCTCTCCATTCTCTACATCAGTTCCCAGCATGTTGCACAAAATCCGTCTGAAATACTCGTGACGAGGAAACGAAAGAAAGCTTCGGCTATCAGTCAGCATACCTACAAACCTGCTGAGCAAGCCTAGATTTCCGAGTGCTGTCATTTGCTTTTCCATACCATCTTTTTGATCAAGAAACCACCACCCTGATCCCCACTGAATCTTGCCTGGTATATTGGTATGCACATTGAAGTTTCCGATCATCGTTGCAAAGGCCTCATTGTCTGCCGGATTCAGGTTGTAGAGAATAGTTTTGGTTAGTTCGTCTTCCAAGGAACCAAAAAACCTGCTCATAGCCCTGATCTGAGGAAAGTCGCCAATGGAATCAAAACCTGTGTCTGGCCCCAATAGCTTCAGCATGTGCGCATTGTTATTTCTAATGGCGCCCAGGTGATATTGCTGAGTCCATCCCTTTGCGTTGTACATTTTAGACAGCTCAAACAACACGGTCATTTGAAAACCCTGAATGGCTTCAGTCGTGACTTCCTTACCCTCCATAAAATCTGTAAAAGTCTGCGAGGCATTTGATATGCTGTATCTCACATCATAAAACTGCTCAAGCCCATGATCCGAAAGACGGCATCCATTCTCATGGAAATAAGCAATGCGATTTTCAGCGGCATTCATCAGAGCATCGAAACTGCTTATAGGGAAACCAACAACCTCTGATAACGTCTTCAGGTAATCTTTGTAAGCATCTCCAATGTTTATCGCATACATTTTATCAGGACGAAAAGCTGGATACATTTTCAGGTCATTATCCGAAAATGATTGATGATACTCCAGACTATCGACCGGATCATCCGTGGAGCAGACAATCTCCACATTCATCTTTTTCAGGAGATTAGGACAGGAGTTCTCTGCACTGTTAAGTTGAGATGAAGCCTCTTGGTAGATTTCTTTTCCCGTGGAGCCATTTAGAATGGTCTCAATACCGAAGTATCTTTTCAACTCAAGGTGAGTCCAATGATAAAGCGGATTTTTAAGGGTATACGGAACAGTTTCTGCCCATTTTTGAAACTTCTCCTCCGGACTAGCATCACCGGTAACGTATTTTTCATCTACAGCATTAGTCCTCATGGCTCTCCATTTGTAGTGGTCGCCTTCAAGCCATGCTTCTGTTATATTATTGAACACTCTCCCCTCTTTGATATCCTTGGGAGGAAGATGATTGTGATAATCTATAATTGGCATTTTAGCAGCGTGATCATAGTAGAGCTGCTCTGCTGTTCCGTTTTCGAGTAAAAAATCTTTGCCTAGGAATTCCTTCATATCAATAAAAAAGTCCCCATGCCCCGACATAAATACTTAGGTATGAAAGCGGGGTAATGGAGTCATGTTTAGGTTAAGTCAAGTAGTGTTTTGCAATAGCCTTGACTGCTACAAAACACAATAAATTTATCAATTCGCGAATGCACTCGCATCCTGTATTATCTGCCCATCCAGCCACCATCAACAACCATGATGTGGCCATTCATATAACTGGAAGCTTCACTCGCAAGGAATACTGTTGGCCCTTTGAAGTCTTGTGGATTTCCCCACCTTCCTTGAGGTATTCTGCTCAGGATGGAGGTGCTTCTCTCTTCATCCTCCCGTAGAGCTTTTGTATTGTCTGTTGCGATATATCCTGGCGCAATGGCATTCACATTGACTCCTTTGGATGCCCACTCATTGGAAAGTGCCATGGTCAACTGACCAATTGCTCCTTTGCTTGCTGCATATCCTGGCACTGTGATTCCGCCCTGAAAAGTCAATAATGAAGCCGTAAAGATGATCTTACCGCTACCTCTTGCAACCATTTCCTTTCCTATCTCACGGGAAATCACAAACTGAGAATTAAGGTTTACTTCGATCACCTCATCCCAATACTCATCAGGATGCTCTGCTGCAGGTTTTCTCATTATTGTCCCGGCATTATTTACCAAAATGTCGATAACCGGATTTTCAGCTTTGACTTTTGTCAAAAATTCGTGGAGAGCCTTTCTGTCTGAAAAGTCACACTGATAGGCTTTGAAATTTCTTCCTAGTGCTACTACAGATTTCTCAACATCGCTACCTGACAACTCAAGTGAAGCTGATACACCTATTATATCAGCACCAGCTTCCGCTAAGCCTTCGGCCATTGCTTTGCCTATTCCGCGCTTACAGCCGGTTACAAGAGCTACTTTTCCTTCGAGGGTGAAATTATTCAAAATGCTCATCGTACGTCTCTTAGTATTTCGCCATCCATATCAGTGAAAGCTTTGTTTTCGCCGGCCATACCCCAGATAAAGGAGTAAGCCGCTGTGCCAGCACCTGAGTGAATCGACCACTCCGGCGAAATAACGGCCTGTTTGTTGGCCATCACAATGTGACGCGTCTGTCTTGGATCACCCATGAAGTGCATCACAATCTGATCTTCCGGCATGTTGAAATAAAAATAAACTTCCATTCTGCGATAATGAGTATGCGGAGGAAATGTGTTCCAAATACTCCCAGTAGCCAACGTAGTAAAACCCATCACCAGCTGGCAACTTTGGATGCCGTCCTCATGGATGTACTGAAAAATGGTTCTTTCATTACAGTTGTCCTTAGAGCCAAGGTTTACCTCTGTGGCATCCGAAAGACCAGCTTTTACAGTTGGGTATTCCTTATGCGCAGGAGATGAATTGATGTAAAATTCTGCTGGTGCAGAAGTATCCTTGCTGGCAAAACTGACATCCTTTTTGCCTTTTCCCACATACAAACATTCTCTGTTGGCCAACTCAAAGCTCTCGCCATCTACTGTCACAGTACCAGCGGCCCCCACATTGATTACGCCAAGCTCTCTTCTCTCAAGGAAGTAATCCGCTTTGGTCAAATCATTAAAGGCAGGGAGCTGAAGCGATTTGCTCGCCGGTACAGCTCCTATGGTAATCATGCGATCGTGCATAGAGTAAACAGCAGTAAGCTCATCCTTTTTCATGACCTCAGGAATCAAAAATTGCTCTCTAATCTGCTCTGTATCATATTTCTTAAAATCGGTTGGATTAGTCCCAAATCGAATATCACTCATCTTGTTAAGGTTTTATTTTTGTGTGTAAGTTATACACACTTTTATTTTCTACAAAATAAACTCAATTGAGATACACTCAATTGCACATTTAATTAAAAATGAATTGAATCTTATCAAATTATTCATTTTTAAGTCTAAAACTCAAAAACCCCAATATCTGGGGCAGATCCATTGAACGGTAGGCCTACATCCACACCTGCATCAATCATGTCGCTATCGCTAACTGGCTTCATATAACCCACATCTGGCAAACTACCGTCCGCTTTTCTGTCTGCCAGAAGTAGGTCGACGTTCATACTTTCGAAATCTGCGGCTGTTGCCGATAAACCATCCTGCCAACTATTATTAGTTATGTCTGTAGCATCAGCATTGAGCTGACTATTTGTACCAAAGTAAATGCTGTTCTTCACTGTAAGGGAGCTGGCAATATTTCCTGTACCAAAACTAAAATCACGACCGTTATCATGACCAATGCTATTATAAACCGTAATAGCACCTCTGTTGCTATTGTGATCAAAACCATCCACAACATTGCCTGCGGCGATACAGTTTTTGTAAATTGCATTATGCTTTAACTGCTTATCATCACTACCTCCTGTTTTAAAGCCGTTTCCATCTCCACCCCCTACGGTTCCGTCTTTCAACCTTCCATTTCTTATTGCCCAACAGTTTTCATAGGTAGTGGTAATATTATCTGCACCGCGCAAGTAACCATCCCATCCATCATCAAGATTGTTCCATGCTCTACAACCAATAAATTTGTTTCCTGTTCCCGCATCAAGCTTGCAAGCAAATCCATCCGCATTTTCAATAGAGGAATCTGCATTGTAATAGGAGTCGCAGTTTACAACTGTATTATTTGCTGCTCCATTGCCTATCTGAAGTCCTGTATCTGAATTCTCATAAAATGTACAAAACTCAATAATATTGTTGCTTCCGCTAATAAAAAGCCCATTATCTCCAGCATTGAAGAAATCAACACCCTTTATATGCCAGTAATCCCCTGAAAGTGACATTCCCCGATTGGAGCTATTCTCGCTCATTGACGAGAAATCTAGTGTTGGTCTTTCAGCATCATTTGGATAAGCCAAAAGTGTGATGAAATCTGAACTAGTTCCACTACGACCTACTTTAATAGACGAACCTAAGGTGTAATTACCTCCTCTGATATAGATTTTTTCTCCAGGGATCGCATTGGCAAGAGCTGAAAGTATTTCCTGAGATGTGCCTACCACTGTTCCTTCAATCTCCTCATCTATTCCTCTGATATTTATGACAAGTTCGCTGGTAACACCTGATCCATCGGTGGCTGCCGCCAAAACAGTAACCGTACCATTCAAAAGAGGTGTGAGATACCCACCATCCGAAATTGTCGCTACTGACTCGTTAGAAACAGACCATGTGACTTCTTGAACATCGGCATTTTCCGGCAAAATATCTACTGTTAACTGCTGCCCTAATCCATTGGTAATATCAGTACCTGATATATTGATAGTTTGAACCAGAACCGGAGGATCAACAGGGTCTTCAACTCCTAAAACAGCAATTGCACGATTAGCGGATACTCCTGATTCATCCTGAGCTGTTGCGGTTACGGTTACCGTTCCATTTTCCACAGCTGTGAGAAGTCCGGTTCCCGAAATAGTTGCAATGCTTTCATCAGAAACAGTCCATATAACTTCTTGATTGCTGGCATTCGTTGGTACTATGACAGCCGTCATCTGGCTAGAGCCACCATCATTTATAAACAAGCCCTGAATGGAGATTTTTTCAACTAGAATATTTCCTACTTCGTCTTCCCCACAAGCTATTATCAGCCCTATCAACACCAATCCCATCATCACCGCTACTCCCCTCTTCATATTCATTTCTTTTATATTCCTATTTCTTTAAAGCTTTTTTCAAAAAATTCAATGTGCATTGTACTGTTGGCTCAAACCACGGATTCAACAGCCAAAATGAATGCGGTGCGTTTTCAAAAACCTGCGTTTCGCTATAAACCTGATGCTCATTTAGTACTTCCGAATACTCCTTTCTTCCGGCCAAAAATCGCGGGTACATACTTCCAATAAATAGTGTTGGTGGTGTGCTTGCATCGACATGACTCAGTGCAGAAGCTCCCTCCCATATTTCAGGAACATCCTCATAAAAGCCCCCCAACCACTCGGCTGCTACCTCACCCTCTTTGGAGTTGGGGTGATGAAAAGCCAAAACACCATCCACATCAACGATGGCCTTAAACGAAGCTCTTTTGTTTCCTTTGTTTGTCCTAAAAATATCTTTGTGGTAAGTATTACCAATTAAGGCGGCCAGCTGACCTCCAACTGAGCATCCAAGAATAACCATCTCATAGGAACTGCCTCCATATTTTTTTCCGTTCTTCTCAGCCCATTCTGTCATATCAAAAATATCAAGTACTGCAGTTGGGTACTGTGCCTCTGGCGATAATCTGTATTCGGGAGCTATAACCACATATCCAGCTTCTGCAAATTTCTCGGCCATTGGGGTCATCAACGATTTATCACCCGATTTCCATCCACCTCCATGAACCATTACGAGAATAGGAAAACCTCCTTTTGGTCTTTCATTCGGATAAAACAAATTAAAGGTCAGCTTGCGGTTTCCTATAGTCTTGCAGACCTTTTCTAATTCCTCCTGGATAATCTCAGAAGGATTGGAGTACACAGCAGATACCTCTATCTTATGATATTTCTGAACCTTGGCCAGCGTACTTCTGAGTGTATAAGTGGTATCACGTGGAATTACTTCAATTTGAGCAATAGATTCTCCTGCCAAAACCAATAGCAGGAGAATAAAACAAACAAACTGACAGCTATCCTTGGACAAGTCCATTTAGATATATTTCTATATTCGTATAATCATCACTCAGAGTAAAGGATGAGTCGTCTTTGATTTCGGGATTTAAACCTTTTTTTTGCTCCCATATATCCGGCATACCGTCCTTATCAGAATCCGTTAAAGCTTTTTTCGATTTGTATTTAGGATATCCTCCGACCTGAGATTGGGTATCGATTATTCCATTTCCATAGATAGTTACTCCCTTACGAGTTTCCATTATGACCCTTTTGTCAATAGCGTCCCGACAGAAACTAGCCCCGGCATGTTGTAGTACGGTTTCGAAAGCTTCATCAGCCTTCTCGGTTGGAACATATACAACATCGATGGGCGCTTCCAACTTGATAGAATCGGTCCGTTCATGTGCTATATTAACCCCAGTCCAGTTATCCTGAGAAACTTCCTGATTTCCATGAAGTATATTATCGCTCAAATAAAAACTCCCATACGGAGCATATGGATCGAGAATCTTATCCTCTTTGCTACGTGTTCCTGGACCAGCCTTATAATAATTGCCCACAATATTGTGATTACCTTCCTCTCCTCCATAAGAATTGTTGGACTGCCAGTTATAAATAATATTGTTTCTAAAATCCACAACCTCCAGCTCCGGCTGATGGTGATATCTGGCACCATGAAACCTCGGGTTTCTACTTTTGTGATGGGCGAAAAGGTTGTGGTGAAAAGAAGCTTTTTTGCCTCCCCAAATACCTCCATACCCGTGTTCTCCTTTTTTGTGAACAGATTTGTTTAAACTCTCCGAAACGATACAATACTGCACAGTAAGGTTTTCATTATCATAAAAGGTAGCACATTCATCGGTCCCCCAACTAAACGAGCAATGGTCAATAATTACGTTCCTATTATTTGTCACACTGATGGCGTCATCCTCTACGGCTCTTTCATCGCCCATGCGGGAGCGGATGTAACGAATAATCACATTGTCTCCTTTTACTTTTAAGGAATAATTTTTGAGAACTATTCCATCTCCGGGAGCACTCTGTCCAGCTACTGTGAGGTCACCGTGATTAATATCCAGATTGGACTCTAATTCTATGATGCCCGAAACCGAGAATACCACAATTCTTGGATACTTTTTCCTTAAAGCTTCACGCAAACTACCATCGCCAGAATCATTTAGATTGGTTACAACAATCACTTCACCCCCCCGACCTCCTGTCGTGTACTTACCAAAACCTTCAGCTCCTGGGAAGGCCAAGCTCTGAGCTCCTCCAGAGCTGATGCATGACAGCAGCAATAAACCAAGAAATAATTTCTGAGAATTCTTCATTGATTGATCTTTTATTTTGGTTTCAATATTAGGTTTCAATAATAGCTGTACTGCATTTTCTATAGCTAGTCAGCGCCTCTCTGTTTTCTACATTTAGCTCAACTTGCTTTCAAAAAAGGGCTCCTCCTTTAGCAGGAAGAACCCTTAATCTCAATTTAGTTTTCTTATTCCTTTATGAATTTCATTTTGATCGTGTTGTTGTTACTAACATATTCAATCAAATACACCCCCTTTGGTAAAGAGCTAATATCTAACTCCATTTTGGCATTGCCAGTCTTAACCAAATGGTCAGAAACACGACTACCTGATATATCGTACAAGGTTACCTGACCTTCACCTGACCAATCAGCTCTTTCGAGCACTATGAAGTTGGATGATGGGTTAGGCCAAACATTCAACGATCGTATGGTTCTATCTGCAGCCAAAGCATTTCCATCAGTAGTGCCTGTAACACTTTTCGAAACTGCGTCCACTCCGTCACTGGCATGCACAACGTCACCGATATAAGTCCCCTCTGTTGCGCCATTTAATCGAATAAAAAGTGTGATTTCATCAACGTTACCTTCTAACGGCTCAAGAGAAAGTGATGTAAGCCATAGTTCGTTATTGAACGATATTTCAAAACCATCAGGAAGTGAAATTTCAATATCACTCGCCAGATTGGTGCCTGCTATTGTATAGCTCTGCGACTCTGAAGCTGTGCCGACAGAATTTGTAAATGGTGCAAAGTCACCTGTAACAGTAATACCTGGATCTGGTATTACCTCACCAGAAACCTCAAGCGTGACCTCTGTAGCATCAGTAGCAGTATGAACTATGTTCCCACTATATGTTCCCAGTGCAGATGCATTTAGTCTCACATAAACAGTTGCATTCGTAATGGTACGTACTTCCGGTGTGACTGTCGCTGTTGCTGCCCATGTAGTTCCTTCATCTGAAGAAACTTCGAAGTTATCAGGAGCAGTTACAGTGATTGCACCTTTCAAGTTCACACCAGAAACTCTGTAAGTCTGTGCAGCTGAAGGATTGCTCACATTTTGAGAGAAATTATTCAAGTCTGCAATCAAAGAAAGCTCTGGAATCTGCGTAACAGCAGAACCACTTACTGGTACGACAACAGGTTCTCCTCCTTCGGTAGAGTTAATTATATCGCCAGAGTAATCACCCGCAGCTGTAGCATTTAACCTTACAAAAACTGTAGTCAAGTCAACCACACCACTGCTTTGTGTCAAGGTAAGTGGGTTATCAGTCGCAAACCACGTTGATTCGTCAATAGAAACCTCAAAATTAGTCGGAGGAGTCACAGTGATATCTGCAGTCAGATCTTTACCACTCAGCACATAAGAATTAGTGGTAAAGTCAGGTCCAAACCCAATATCCTGAAACAATGGGTCAGGAGAGCCTATGGTCTTGAGCGTTGGCGTAGCAGCTTCACCCGTACCGGTAAGTTCGTCTGGCAATCTAGACTGGTCAGGAGCATAGGCACCTGAATAATCCCAGGTCACCCAATCATATTGAGTATCTACATTTTCACTCCCCCAGCCATCTCCAAAACGCCAATAACCACTTCCATCCACACCATCTGGTGCTGTGAGGCTAAATATCGGTGTGGCTTCTTCGTTAAGATAAATGTTCACTACACCTGCCGCCTTGGTAACTCTGAACATATTCCATTCTGTAGCATCAAAGCCCCAGTCACCTTTGTCTTCAACTACTCCATCTCCACCTTTATCTATGTCATAGGTTCCATCGTTTAGTACCTTAATAGCAAACCGGGCAGACGAAGTACTTCGAAAATCGATATCAAACAGTAATCCCTTATTATCTAAATCAACTGTTCTGGCCTTCAGCACTACCGTCACAGCATCTGCGTCGGTTGCCTGCTTAAACTGGATATTATCCTTCTCGGCTGTAGGGTCTGTTTTGATAGATAGTAAGTTATTGCTTGCATCATCAGGATCTGCGATAGTACTGTAAGCGAATGTTCCTGCGCCATTGGATTCACTAAACGCCGGATCAAAAGCACTTGGATCAACATCGGCATTGTATACAGTCCAATCTCCAACCGGAGGTTTAACCAAGTCATCCGGCAATCGTGTTTGGCTTGGAGCATAGGCACCTGAATAATCCCAGGTCACCCAATCATATTGAGTGTCTACATTTTCACTCCCCCAGCCATCTCCAAAACGCCAATAACCACTTCCATCCACACCGGCTGGTGCTGTGAGGCTAAATATCGGCGTTACATCTTCGTTAAGATAAATGTTCACTTCACCTGCCGCTTTAGTAACTCTGAACATATTCCATTCCGTAGCATCAAAGCCCCAATCGCCCTTATCTTCAACTATACCGTCTCCGCCTTTGTCTATATCATAGGTTCCGTCATTTAGCACCTTGATGGCGAACCGCGCAGACGAAGTACTTCGAAAATCAATATCAAACAGTAATCCTTTATTATCTAAATCAACTGTTCTGGCTTTTAGCACTACTGTTACCGCATCTGCGTCGGTTGCCTGCTTAAACTGGATATTATCCTTCTCGGCTGTAGGGTCTGTTTTTATTGATAATAAATTATTACCAGAGATGTAAGTATCTGCAATTACGCCATAAGTAAACGTTCCTGCGCCATTGGATTCACTAAAGGCAGGGTCAAAAGCTGTCGGATCCACATCAGCATTGTATATTGCCCAATCTCCAAGAGGCACCTCTTGGCCTACCAAGTCATCCGGCAATCGAGCCTGTTCCGGAGAATAAGCACCTGAATAATCCCAGGTCACCCAATCAAATTGAGTGTCTACATTTTCACTCCCCCAGCCATCTCCAAAACGCCAATAGCCGCTTCCATCTGCTGTCCCAGCTGCTGTAAGCGTAAATACGGGTATGACATCTTCATTTATATATATGTTTACTTCTGCACCGTTTTTGGTAAATCTGAAGGTATTCCACCCTGTTGCATCAAAGCCCCAGTCGCCCTTGTCAGCAACTATGCCATCTCCGCCTTTGTCTATATCGTAGGTGCCATCGTTTAACACTTTGATAGCAAACCTTGTAGATGTGCTACTTCGGAAATCCATATCAAACAATAAGCCTTTATTGTCTGAGTCAACTGTTCTGGCTTTAAGCACTACTGTTACCGCATCTGCGTCGGTTGCCTGCTTAAACTGGATATTATCCTTCTCGGCTGTAGGGTCTGTTTTGACGGTTAGTAAATTATTGCTAGCATCATCAGGGTCTGCTATAGTACTGTAAGCGAATGTTCCTGCACTATTGGATTCGCTAAACGCAGGATCAAAAGCTGTTGGATCCACATCAGCATTATAAACAGTCCAATCTCCAACTGGTGCCTCTCCTTGCAATTCAGCAGGAAGCGCCGATTCAGATGGTGTATATGTTCCTGAATAATCCCAGGTCACCCAATCGTATTGAGTGTCTACGTTTTCACTCCCCCAGCCATCGCCAAAACGCCAATAACCACTACCGTCTGCTGTCCCAGCTGCTGTAAGTGTAAACACAGGAGTGGCATCTTCATTTATATATATGTTTACTTCTGCACCGTTTTTGGTAAATCTGAAGGTATTCCACTCTGTTGCATCAAAGCCCCAGTCGCCCTTGTCAGCAACTACGCCATCTCCGCCTTTGTCTATATCGTAGGTGCCATCGTTCAACACTTTGATAGCAAACCTTGTAGATGTGCTACTTCGGAAATCCATATCAAACAATAAGCCTTTATTGTCTGAGTCAACAGTTCTGGCCCTAAGTACAACAGTTACCGCATCTGCTTCTGTTTCCTGCTTAAACTGGATATTATCCTTCTCCGCCGTAGGATCTGTTTTGACGGTTAGTAAATTATTGCTAGCATCATCTGGATCCGCGATAGTACTATAAGCGAATGTTCCTGCACTATTGGATTCACTAAAGGCAGGGTCAAAAGCTGTCGGGTCAACATCTGCATCATACACCGTCCAGCTCTGTGCATACACAACAGAGCTGAATAGCATGAGAAATATTATTGAATATAACTTATTCATATTGTGAATATTTTAGAATTTATAAAAAGATGGCTTTGTTTAACCTATCAGAATGTCCGATCATATTATCCATTGTGTCCATCTACTTAATTTGGAATTTGCCCCCACGACTGGGGGCATTTTCCATGTTTTTAGCTTAGTTCATTTTTATACTTGAAGCCCGTTCTATTGAAGCCATCTTGTATCACCGACATTTTCATCGATTAGTGTCTGATTTGTGACGCTAAAGTCCCCATTTGCGGCATCTACGAATCCTGGATCAGCTTCAGTGGCATCCACAACGCCTGGATCAGTAATTCCTCCTTCCCAAAGGCCAATAGTAGCATTGTAATAGTTATCTCTATAGTCAGTAGTCACTTCCTCAGAAATATCGCCCGCACGAGACCAGTTACCATAGATGGTTCCGTTGGCTTCTAACCCGGTTTCCACGAAGAGACATTTACTCACCTCAAGAGACTCACCTCCTCCAGACATTCTGAAAAAGCCTCTATTATTACTATTGTCAGCAATACATACTTGATAAAAAGTACAGTTTCTAAATACAACATCAGCAGGTACCTGCATACGGAGTAGGGTTCTTACTCCATTGGATATCGTGGTGTTTTCCACAGTCAAGGATCCCACATTTCCTCCACGGAAATCAAAGCCATCGCCACCACCACCTGGGATATCGTGGATATAAGTATTAGTAATGCTGATATCTCCATATGTACCTCCACTATTACTGTAGATGATATTATTTGAGTAACCACTAATCTCGCAACCCTCAATATTGAGAACTCCGAGATTACATGCTGCAGCCGAAGCATTGAAAAACTGACCATAGCTGTCATTACCCTGCATATTGAGATACTTAAGGGTTAGTATACCTACGGCAGTAGCACAGGTGAACTGACCATCGATAACCGGCATATCGTAAGATTTTTGACCTTCTATTGTGATTGATTTGGCAATCTCCTTTGACCCCAAAGTATAGTTACCTGCAGCCAGTATGAGTATATCACCATCTGCTGCAGCATCAATTACAGCTCCTAAATCATCAAGTGGAGATACATTGGACTGTTTCAAAGTTGAAAACTCGACCGTACCTCGTTTGCTTGAATTATTATAAATAGTCACGGTATAGTCTGTAGCCCCATCTAAACCCTCGATTGTAGCCTCCCCTGCTGCGCTTTCAGCACTGGAAATCTGCACGAGCTTATTTCCAGGGACAACCAAGAAATGTGTGACTGCCGAACCAGGAGTCCACTGTACGGTTGCATAAGTATCCTGTACATTTGGCCCGTCAATAGGTGCAAAAATCTGTTCAGGATCAGTTCTGATTGCAACAGTTGCCCAATTGGATTCATTCTGACCTTCTGTCAGCGCCTTAACACGAGCTGAATAAAGAGTTTCACCATTGAAGGTCTCGGTATAGGTTAACCTTCCGGATGCAGGAACCTCATCGATTACCGCAGTACTAACAGGATCTCCCGAAAAACGTAAACTATCACTAAAGAACTCTATCACATACTGACTTACAACAGGGTCTGCTGTCCAGCTAAGTTCGATATCAACTTGATTTCTTACACGTGCAGTTAGCCCTACAGGAGCAAAAGCCCTATCGGTTTTCAATTCCTCAATTACCGGGTCAATATCATCTTCACAAGCCATAGGCATCAGCATGACAAGACCCAACATTGCTACTATATATTTTCTGATATTATTTTGCATTTTCATCAAATTTTAGTTCAACAGGTCACTGGTTAACTGGCCATTACTCCCATCGATGAACACCTGCCAAATAGGCCAGAATTGATTTTCATCAGGATTACCAACATAAAGGCTTTCAATCTTTTCATCATCCAACTGATCAGCTTGAGCCCAACTTATGTTGTCTGAATAATCGGTAGATACATCGTCAAATTCGCCGCGCTCTAGCCCATAGAATTCGAGTGTTTCATTGTCATCTGCCAAACGATAATATAGAGTAGCGGGCACCTGAGCATAGTCACCAGTTCCGGTACGCAGATCGTACATTTTCTGCTTAGCTTCGGCCAGCTTAGTACTCAAAAGGTTCCATCTAATCAAGGCCTGCTTACGTTGCATTTCGCCACAAAGCTCAAGTTTGTGCTCTTCAACAATTGCATCAAATACTGCTGTCCCGGAAAGTCCATTTAGGTAGGCATCAACCTTTACTGGCCAATCCGTAGGTGCAAAAGCTCGCTCACGTATCTCTTTAAGATATGGTTTGGCTGCATCTGCGCCTTCAATTTCATAGGCGGCTTCAGCTGCCATTAACAGGATTTCAGCATAGCGCATATACATAAAATTGGTCCCATCATCGTTACTAGCTGTTACACGAACGTTTTTCCACTCGTAGCGATACTTTCCAAACATCCACTCGTCTAACCCTGTAGGTTCTTGTTCTGCTATACTCTCATCTGGACTTACATCTTTCCATCTATATGGCACACATGTAACATCTCTTCGCGTGTCATTTGCATCAAAATCATAGAAAACAAACGGAAGAGGCCCACCCTGTCCTCCACGTGCTTGACCTGTATATTTATCTTTACTCATATGACGAACGGCGAAGGTAAAAAGCCATCTTCCACGACCTGAGGCAAAAGGAAGCTCCCACAGAGACTCGCCTCCAGCAGTAACATCATCCTCGTTAAACTTTCTCCATAGAGATTCAAATGAAGTTTCAAGGTGTGCTGTCCCACTTTCAATAACATCTTTACATTCCTGTAGCGCAATCGCATACATATCAGCTCTTGCCAGCTCTGGATCATTGCTCAATCTAACCCCATCAGCATATTGAGAATAGCCACCGGCTACCAGGGCTATTCTAGCGCGTAGGCCTTTAACAAAGGCCTTATTGACTCTTTCCACGGAGCTAGTTTCGGCTGTTTCATTTGGCCAAGGAACCAGAGTAGCGGCCTCCTCAAGGTCAGCGAGTAATTGCTTGTAAATCGCGTCACGACTAGTTCGAGGTAGATAGAGTGTTTCCGCTGTTGTTGGTTCAAAATTTGCAGGAACATCACCCCATGCTTTTGTCAAATCAGCAAAATAGATTGCTCTGAGGGTCAATGCTTCTCCTAACAAATGCGCCATATCGGCTCTATTCTCAACATCACCATAGGTACGCAATCCACTAATAGCCAGATTGGCCCTCTCAATACCTCTGTACATCATTGCCCAGGCATTGTTAGAGGTATTCATCTGATCATTGTTTGGTAAAGCACTGTACTTGACCAAATCATAGTTATCATCTGCGTTGTTAGAACTATTGTTCCACTCCACATCAGTATTCATCCCATACCATGGCAAAAATCTACCACGATATGAGTTAGTCTGTCCAAATGGCTCTTTTATACCATCTACTGCCCCTTTAGCCAAAATGTAGACTGAAAATATCTTGGATTCATCAAGGGTAGATTTTGCTGGTGCTTCCAGAAATTCATCGCATGAAGTGATGCCACTTAAAATTGCCGCACCCATCAATGTTATATAGATTAACTTTTTCATTTTCTAGTTCGGTTAATTTTAAAATGTAAGGTTCATGCCAACTGTGAACTGTCTGCTACGAGGGTATGCAGAGTAATCCACACCTGGAGTTAGAGGCGTTTTCCTTCTTGTCGAAACTTCAGGATCAAATCCCGAATAATTGGTCAGAACAAAAAGGTTGTAACCTGTCACATAAAACCGTAAATTCTCAATCTTTGCCTTCTCTATCAACGACTTTGGAAGTGTGTAACCAAGAGTCAGCGTATTCAACCTAAGGAATGAACCGTCCTCAACCGCCCAGTCACTGAATATGTATCTATCCATGTATGGAGACCACATTGTAGTGTTAGCATTAATAGCGGCCAATTGATCTGGGTCAGTCACCAATTCGCCCGTATTCCAGTCGATGTTAGTCCAGCGTTTACCTTCTGCTTGATCCGTTATCAAGTTCCTATATTGGTTGTTTTGATTGGCTGTGGTAAACTCAACTTTATTGGCATTGTATATATCATTGCCATAACTCCAGTTGAAAGCTGCTGTCAAATCAAACCCATAAGCATAAGCATTCAGAACAAACCCACCGACATGCTTTGGTAATGCTTTACCAACCACTCTTTGATCAGCAAGGGTGATAGTATCATTTCCATCCAAGTCTAACAATTTCATCATTCCGGGTCTCGGTGTAAGAATACCATCTGAGTTTGCGACCCCCTCTTTTAGAATCCATTTATCATTTGCCTCATCATAACTTTCAAAATCGTCAACTTCATAGCGCCCATCGTTTACATATCCGTACATGAGACCTATAGAGTTGCCTACCCGGGCTTTAAAATCTTGTCCAATTTGAGAAGATGCCCATCCTGTGGATGTTACATTTGGATCAAGTTCATCCAAAGCCCCCCCTAATGAGAGGATTTTATTTTGATTGAAAGCAATGTTGAAATTCATGCTGAGACCATAATCCGGCTTATCAATTGGGATTACTCCCAGGGTCAACTCAAGCCCCTGGTTTTCTGTTTCACCAATGTTTCTGTATTGGTAATCATATCCTCCTGCACCAGCTAGTGGAAAACGCACCAACAGATCCTTCGTGTTGTTTTTGTACAACTCAATAGTACCATCTACTCTACCCTTGAAAAATCCAAAATCCATTCCTACGTTTTTAGTCTCTGTAGTCTCCCATTTCAGATCGGGGTTAGATAAGTCTCGGGATGGAGCCCAGTAGCTATTTACATCATTGATATAGTTAGTATTGGTTGAAAAGAAAGCCTGCTCAGTTTGAGCTGTCGGGATGTTATTGTTACCTGCAATACCGTAACTAGCACGCAGTTTCAATAGGTTGATCCAGTTTGACTGACCTGACAGAAAGCTTTCTTCAGAAAGTTTCCATCCTCCTGATATTGATGGGAAATATCCCCAAACGTTGTTTCCTCTAAATCTGCTCGATCCATCAACCCTGTAAACAGCAGTTACGAGATATCTGTCCTTGTAGTCATAGTTAGCTCTGCCAAAGAATGAAACCAACTTATCATCAGCACTTTGGAAGTTATCAGCATATATAGAATACCCTTGGGTGGTTAGCTTAAATGCTTCTTCAGATGAAAATAGCTCCGGGTACCCTTGTATTTCATATTCCAATTCGCCCTGCTGGGTAAACAATATCTCATGACCAAGCATCACTTTCAGATTGTGATCTTGATTCTTTATTACTTCATAAGAAATTGTATTGGTATTTCTCAGCTTAGTTACCTTTCGATCGGTAAATAACGCTGACGGTAAATTCGGATAAGCTGGAGATCTGTCTCTTGCTTTATAGGTTGTTACACCATAAAAACGGCTATCTAGATAGTTGTAAGTATCTACTGTAAAAGAGGAATTGATGTTAATAGGATCAATAACATTCCAGTTAATACCTCCTGAGATATTGTAGTTTGTCCTACCTTGAGTTCGGTCATTGTCCTTGGTAGAAATGATTGGGTTTACTAAATCACTAGAGATTTGCTCATTAGTATCATCTGGCACGCTCAAACCTGAAACAGGAATGGGAGCATACCCAACTGTATGTTTCAACCTTGAATCTGCGGAAGAAACTTCATTCTGCTCATTGGCCCCCCCGCCGTTTATTTCTGTATCTGAATAACGTAACGAGAAATTAAGATCAACTCTCTCGGATGCCTTGTTGTTAAACTTAAGGGTAATGTTGTTTCTTACATAGTCAGAACCAATCATGATCGCCTTATCTTCAAACCTCGCAAAATTCACAGAGTAATTAAAGTTCTCTCCTCCTCCTCGAACACTCAAGTCATTACTAAAAGTAGACCCTGTTCTCCCGTAAATCTGGCTCTGCCAATCATTGGCTGGTTGGTTTTCATACAGATCAAGATCGCCAAATAAACCAAAATAGTCTTCATAAGAAGATATATCTGGTGTACCGTCATCATTTTCATCATTAGAATCCAGCATGGCATATTCGTATTGCCATCTGGCATAATCAACAGGTGAAAGTACATCCAACTTGTTGGCCATTTTCTTGACCGCATAAAAGCTATTGTAGTTGACTGTAACCTTACCTTTCGTTCCTGTCTTAGTTGTAATTATCACAACCCCGTTGGCTCCCCGCGATCCATAAATCGCTGTTGAAGAAGCATCCTTCAGGACATCAATAGATTTTATGTCCGATGGCGATAAATCAGAAATAGTGCTTACAGGAAAACCATCAACTATGTAAAGTGGGTTACTCCCTTGAGTCAACGAGGCACCTCCACGAACCCGGATGTTTATTTCAGCATCTGGCGAACCTTCTGAAGAAGTAATTTGTACACCTGCCAGTCTACCTGTCAGTGATTCCGCTACAGTAGACACTGGAACTTTCTTCAATGCATCACCTGAAATAGAAACAACAGATCCGGTAAGATCTGATTTCTTCTGGGTTCCATAGCCTACAACAACCACTTCTTCCAACGATTGTATATCTACAGCAAGGGTCACATCGATCACCGATAGATCCCCTACTTTGATATTTTGGGCAGCATACCCAATAAAACTAAAGGAAAGCGTAGCACTAGGTTCAACCAATAATGAGTAGCGACCTTCAATGTCTGTAATTGTACCATCTGTGGTGCCTTGAATAACGACACTTACACCAGGCAAACCCTCACCAGTCTCCTCATCAATAACAGTACCCCCAACCCTTTTTTCTTGAGCTACCGTAATTAAACTAGCAGCCGTAATAAAACTGATCAAGAAAACACTTCTCAACCAGATAGCATAGTTATTCGGTTTAGTAATCATAGTTCATATAGTATTTAGTTAGTTGCTTTTTCTAATGCGAAATCAAACTTTACAATATGGTAGACAATCGATTGCGCAAATTGCCGAAAATAAAAGCCTTTTTTATCGGCTTATAGATATAGCAAAATACTTCCCTCCGCTATTATATGAAGTCTCCTAACCACATTGAGATCAACACCATTCATTCGAATTCCTATCAAAGTAAATCAAAATAGATTGAATTAGGAATACAATTTCCATAATTTTTAATCATTTTTTATACTACAAAATTAACGATTTACGTGTTTATTGATATAATAAATACAAATAATTCAATTTACAACCTCTATCAACCTAAAACTCCAAGTCTATAAAATATTTCACTGAAATATAATCTGTCAGAGTTTACACTATCTATCTCCCACTATGAAAGTCTCATAATTTAGTTTTTGCTAATTTCGAAATATTATTGAGTTATCGTTTGCATAAACTTAAACCCAAAACCCAATTGTTCATAAAAAGAAAACCCAATCACAAAATGATTTCAAGACACTCAATCTCGTTTATCACTCTTCTGTGTGTTTTGTGGAGTTTATCACTGCACGGCCAGCACCGCTCCCATGTGTGGTCTCCAGACAATGGGGATGGCACTTACAAAAACCCTATAATAAATGCTGATTACTCCGACCCTGACATTTGTAAAGTTGGAAATAACTTCTATATGACTTCTTCGTCATTCAATTCGGTTCCCGCCTTACCCATTCTTCACTCAACCGACCTTGTCAACTGGCAAATAATCAACCATGCAATCAAATCATTTCCTGGTGACTATTACAATATACCCCAACACGGTAATGGAGTATGGGCTCCATGCCTTCGATATCATAAAGGCATGTTTTATATCTATTGGGGAGATCCCGATCAGGGCATTTTTATGGTGCAAACAGACGATCCGACTAAAGAGTGGTCAGCACCTATTTTGGTAAAAAAAGCGTTTGGCAACATTGACCCAAGCCCATTATGGGACGATGATGGCAAGGTTTACATGGTTCATGCATTTGCGCATAGCCGCGCCGGTGTAAAAAGTCTACTTCAAGTGGTGGAACTTTCGAAAGACGGCTCGCAAATTCAAGACAAGGGTGTGATAGTATTTGATGGCCATAAAGATCATCCCACCATAGAGGGCCCGAAGTTCTATAAGAGAAACGGGTATTACTACATCTTTGCACCAGCTGGTGGAGTACCGACTGGTTGGCAGCTGGTTCTCCGATCAAAAGACATCTACGGCCCTTATGAGGAAAAAATAGTGCTAGCTCAGGGAGACACACCAATAAACGGACCGCATCAAGGAGGTTTAGTAGAGTTGGATAATGGAGAAAGCTGGTTTGTGCACTTTCAGGACAGGTACGAGTATGGTCGTGTTGTGCATCTGCAGCCAGTAGAATGGGTCGATGACTGGCCGGTAATAGGTAATGACAAAGATGAAGATGGTACTGGAGAGCCCTACTTAATCTATAAAAAACCTTCGTTACCAAAATCTTCGATTAACAACCCTTACGATTCTGATGAATTCAATCTCTCAAGTCTGGGCCTTCAGTGGCAGTGGAATGCTAACCCACAACCTGGATGGTATAATTTAAATCATAGGTCAGGATATCTTAAACTGAATAGTCAAAAAAGTCCCGAGGGCTATTCTAACCTGTGGATGTTACCGAATGTACTTCTGCAAAAGTTTCCAGCTCAGGTGTTTACAAACACCGTAAAGATGGACATTTCCAGATTGCAAGACGATGAAGAGGCTGGACTGGTTGTATTCGGGCTGGATTATGCCTCCTTGGCACTAAAGGTAAAGGAAGGAACGGTCACGCTCCTACAAAAAACATGTAACGAAGCAGATAATAATAACCTTGAAGTCATAGTGGAAAAACAAACACTCCAGTCGGAAAAGGTATGGCTAAGAGTAAAAGTTAAGGAAGGAGCAATAGTCAATTTTCACTTCAGTTTGGATGGAAAAAAATTTAATAAAATAGGTGAAGAGTTTAAAGTTCGGGAAGGTAAATGGGTGGGTGCAAAAACTGGATTATATGCCAAAAAAGAATCTAGCACCGGCAAACCTGGCTTTGCTCTTTTTGATTGGTTTCGCGTAGAAGAATAAGATATGAAAGCACTAATTACAGCATTATCATTTGCTCTCACTCTAATAGCATATGGCCAGTACGCCACTGAAATAACTGTATCCAAAAATGGAGATGGGGATTTTGAAAGCATTCAACAGGCAATCTGTGCAACCAAAAGCTTCCCCGATAGACAGGTAACCATTTATATCAAAAAAGGAGTCTATAAGGAAAAGGTTAGTGTTTTCGCATGGAACACCAACCTCCGTATTATTGGTGAAGATCGAGACAGTACAATCATCTCATGGGGAGATCATTTCAAGAAAATTAACCTTGGCCGAAACAGCACATTTCATACCTATACATTTCAAATAGATGCCAATGATGTTAGTATAGAAAACCTGACTATTGAAAACACTGCAGGAAGAGTTGGACAGGCGGTAGCTCTACATGTAGATGGAGATAGGGTAATCATCAAAAATTGCTCTCTTAAAGGAAATCAAGATACGATATATGCAGCAGGTGAAAATAACCGCCATTACTTCAAAAACTGCTATATCGAAGGCACTGTTGACTTTATTTTTGGAGGATCTACTGCCATTTTTGAGGGATGTGAAATCAAAAGCCTGGCAAACGGATACATTACTGCAGCATCCACTCCTCGATCCGTTGATTATGGTTTTGTGTTTTTCAATTGCAAGCTAACAGGAAGCAATGAAGCAACCAAAGTGCTGTTAGGCAGGCCATGGAGACCCTACGCCAAAACGGCATTTATCTCATGCGAAATTGGCAATCATATAGAACCACAAGGTTGGAACAATTGGAGTTCTGAGGAAAAAGAGAAGACCGTTTGCTATGCTGAATTTGGAAATATGGGACCCGGAGCTAAAACTGATGAAAGAGTAAAATGGGCGAAAATGCTCTCCAAAAAAGAAGCTGCTCAATACCGTTTGGAAAACGTCTTTGGTGATTGGAACCCCTAATTGATTACTCGAGAGTCACCTTCAAAGGGTTATTTAACCTGTTCATCTCAGCATCCATTAGTGCTTCAAAAGCATCCATAGATTTTACTTGAGATGCATCCTGTTCCCATGCTGCCATAAAATAGTATTCTATCTCTTTCGAAGGTTTGAAATTAACCACATGACTACCAGCTCCATCTGACACCTTTTCAATAGACTCATTCGGAACAATAATTGCCAACCCCATTTTATCTCCAGCCAAACTAAACTCCCCAAAAGTGGCTAGCAATCGGTAGTCTCCAACAGTCTTATCAATGAACTCCTCACCTATATTAGCCACCAAACCAGTACAAAATCCTCCAATCGGCTGGTCAAAAGAAAGCGAATGGGAGGTAAGAGCAGAGCCTGCGTCGATCGAAATCACAGAAGTTAGGGTTGTTTTGTCAGATTCAGTTTGCCACCCAAAGTAGGTAGTTTCAATTTCAGATCTTAATTCTCCATTGCGGATTATTTCGCAGGTCACAGAATCAACAGATTGAAAGCGATAGAGTGAGTCATTTTGATACCTACCTATGGATCCCAATCCTAGAGTCTGGCCTACTTTCAGTAAGTCCATACCCCAATCTGACGGCTCATGGTAAGAATCAAATCCATCTTGCCCAACATTTTGCAGAACCATATCAGACACTTTTTTACCAAAAAAATCAACTCCATTTCTCCAGTCAAGATAAAACCGATAGGCTGCTTTATCTGATTCCCAACCCGGCCCTTCATATCTGATAAAAAACGAATGATCAGTGTGTTCCTCAGGAACTTTTAATCGGGATACATTTCCGAATTTTCCTCCTTTGTATTTGTTTCCTTCCCAAGTCCCCCCCTGACGGGCAGAAAGTTCAGCTTGAGTTTGCTTCTTCAGACCAGCATCTCCCGGCTCAAGAGCCAAAACCAGAGTTTCTGATGGAGGAACTTCAATTTGCAATAACCCAATATCTATTTTACCATCATCATTCTCATCTATTAGCTCCACAGGAAAAACCCCACCACCTTCATTTTTGGCTACATAACTTCTATCCGGCAAATCCCATTGACTTACAGTAACAGAAACCACAGCCATTTGCGCCCTATTAGAAGTGTTCGCTATGGAAAAATTCATTGGTTTTTCCCCGCACCCAGTGATCGCAAAAAGTACAGCAACTATGGTTAGATTCTTCATAAGTTTTTATGTTTTACAAATTATAACACTAAGCCTCACAATTGAAGGCTGCTAAATTCTAATACCTCTATCCTATTTTCTCAAGGTCAACTTCCCTCTGGATCACACCGTTCCCCTTTTTTTAGTCATCTGGCTGCTTGAGAAATAGTTAACCTATACTAATTAGAATAAAGCCAAATTATACCAATCGCTCTTGCAATGCAATCGATTACATTATATTTTTTGATATATTTAAATATATTTTACAACTAAATCAGATTATTAAATAAGTCTAGGTACTACTAGCGGTATCTCACTCTTAGTATATCTACTAAAAGTTATTTGGTACACTGGCTTATACAATCAAAGCTAGTAAAATGACCAAATGATTATTTTTGCTCAAACCCGTCGAAGCAATTGAAAACTCAGAAGACCACTATCCACGAAATAGCCAAAGCACTTAACACCACAGCTTCTACTGTATCTCGTGCATTGAACGACAATCCTCGCATAAGCAAGGAAACCAAGAAGCGTGTTTTTGAAATGGCTGAAAAGTTGGGTTACGAACCCAACACCATGGCATCATCATTGCGCCGAGGGCATTCGAAAATCATTGGCATCATTGTTCCTTACGCAGATAGGATATTCTTTTCATCGGTAATTAGAGGAATTGAAGAGGAGGTTAAAAAATCTGGCTACAACGTGATAATCTGCCAGTCATATGAAAATATAAAGAATGAACAAGATGATGTTAATGCTCTTTTGTCTGCTCAGGTTGCAGGGATTATCATCTCACTCTCGAGAGAAACTGATTCGGTAGATCACTTAAATAAGGTGATGAAAAAAGGGAAACCACTAATCCTTTTTGATAGAACATCAGACCTGATATCTACCAGCTCAGTGGTAATTGATGATTATCATGGAGCATACTCTGCGGTGAGTCATCTGATTCAGAACGGTTACAAAAGAATTGCCTTCTTCTCTGGCAACAAAAAGGTCAGCATTTTCAAAGAGAGATTCAGGGGGTATCTATCAGCTCTCACAGACAACAACATCCCAATAAATGACAACTATGTGATAGAAGTACCCAGTGATGTGGATCAAGGGAAGTTGGTGACCGAAAAGCTAATGGAGCTTTCAGAAAAGCCTGATGCAATTTTCTCCTCATCTGACTTCTCAGCTCTAGGGGCTATCAAATGGCTTACCCAAAACAACTACCGAGTACCTGAAGACGTGGGTGTTATTGGATTCGGAAACGACCCTTTCACCCAGTATCTGGAACCTACAATGACCTCAGTTGACCAGAAAAGTAAAGAGATGGGTAAAACGGTAGCACAGGTTTTTCTTGAGCAAATCTCCAATGACCATCAAATCCACCGCAAGGTACTCCTCACTCCAGAGCTAATTACTCGAGCCTCATCAGACAAAATACAAGTGAAAGAAATTGCAGTATGATAATAGCTAAATCATAATAAAATCAAAAAAAATAGTAAATTGCGCAATCGTTTACGCAAATTTGATCTTCACCTAAAACATCACAGCAAAGACCTCATAGAAGAATGAATAAACTAGCCAGAAACCCAGAAAAGAATCAATACCCAGTTAAGGTCATCCAATTTGGTGAGGGGAATTTCCTTAGAGCCTTTGTGGATTGGATGATTGATATCCTAAACGAAAAGGCTGATTTTAACGGAAGTGTGGCGATTGTGCAGCCATTACCGACAGGCTTGGTGAGTATGCTAAATGCCCAGGACAGACTTTACCACCACATAAGGCAAGGATTGGAAAATGGCAAGACTGTAGACGATAGCAGACTGATCGAGTGCGTCTCAAAAGCGATAAATCCTTTCGAGGATCAAGACGCTTATTACACTTTGGCCGAAGAACCAGAAGCTCAGATTGTTTTCTCTAATACCACCGAAGCAGGTATCGTATTCAATGAGACAGACCTACCCAAGGGAAATAAACTTGCATCTACTTTTCCCGGTAAGCTGACTCAGCTACTTCTTCACAGGTTTGACCATTTCAGTGGTGACACGTCCAAAGGTCTTGCTGTTATTCCATGCGAGTTGATAGAACAAAATGGAACCAAGCTAAAAGCATGCGTCAACCAATATATCAGCCTCTGGAAATTAAGCGACGACTTTCAAAACTGGGTTGATGAAGCTTGTTCTTTTGCCAACACACTTGTTGACAGAATTGTGCCGGGATATCCGAAAGATGAAATTGACACTGTACTGAAAAGAATCGGTGTTGATGATAAACTGGTTGTAAAATCAGAGTCTTTTCACCTATTTGTGATTCAGGCTGACGAGAGAGTGAAAAGCATTTTCCCTGCTCATAAACACGGCTTGAATGTGAAATATGTGGATGATATCACTCCCTATAGAACTCAAAAAGTGAGGATACTCAATGGTGCTCACACATCTATGGTTCCGATAGGCTTGCTCAATGATATAGAAACTGTGAGTGAGACAATCAACGACGAGCAAGTTGGCAAGCTAGTAAGAGGTATCATTTTCGATGAAATCGTAGAAACAATCCAAATTCCTGGTGAAGATCCAAAAGACTTTGCCAACGAGGTAATAGCCAGATTCCAAAACCCTTTTATTCGTCACGAACTCATAACCATTTCACTCAATTCCATTTCCAAATTCAAGGTTAGGGTTTTACCCACTTTGCTGGATTATATTCAAATCAAAAATACGATTCCAACCAGACTAACATTCTCTTTGGCTTGCCTGATTCACCTATACACCGGAGAGAAATTTACCATAAAAGACAATCAGGAATATTTGGACTTTTTCAAATCTATAAAGTCGGATAGCGCTGAAAACATTGTCTCTAAGACTCTTGCCAATACCGAACTTTGGGGGCAGGATTTGACAAAAGTGTCCGGACTTCAAGCTGCAGTCCAGACTCACTACCAGTCAATTGAATCCAAGAAAATGAATGATGTTATTTTGAGCTTACAAGCATGATACAAGCGATAACCATTAACCCCACTGATAATTTAGGTGTAGCGCTAACAGACCTAAAAAAGGGAGAGCAAATCACCATTGGGGAGCACTTTGTAACTTTAAAACAGGATGTTGCGGCTAAGCACAAGTTTGCTCTACGCGATTTTGAAGTTGGCGCGGAACTATACATGTATGGATTAATTGTGGGCACTGCCAATCAACCTATCGCCAAAGGCGAAGCGATTACAACAGCCAACGTAACACATAAAGCAACAGGCTATGATCTAGACAAGCAGACCGATTTCAAATGGGACGCTCCAGATATATCAAGGTTTGAGGGACGCACTTTTATGGGATACCACAGAAGCGATGGGCAAGTTGGGACAGATAACATCTGGCTGGTATTTCCTCTTGTGTTCTGCGAAAACCGAAATATCGAAGTGCTCAAAAAAGCTTTTGAGAAGGCCTTGGGTTATGATGAGCGAAACCCATATGAGAACATGGTTAATTCGCTCGTTTCGCATTATCAAAACCAGTCGCTGGACAATGCGCTTGACACACTGAATCTGGAGAATCTGGAGCCTGAGTCCAAATCATCCATTTTCAAAAATGTAAAAGTGCGTTTCATCACACATCAGGGTGGCTGTGGAGGCATCAGGCAAGACTCTGATGCTCTATGCCGACTATTGGCCGGATATGTAAACAACCCGAATGTTGCCGGTGCTACGGTACTAAGCCTCGGATGCCAAAATGCGGAGGTCAAGACCTTTACCCAGGGTATAAAAGCCATTAACCCCAATCTACGCAAGCCCGTTATTATTCTTGACCAGCAGGGAACAGGCAAGGAAACTGACCTCATTAGCAAAGCTGTAAAGGAGACTTTTAAGGGACTGGTAGAAGCCGATAAAATCACGAGAAAGCCTGCCCCTTTGAGCAAACTAACCATTGGACTGGAATGTGGCGGATCTGACGGGTTCTCCGGCATCTCTGCCAACCCAACTGTAGGCCATGTTTCGGATTTGATAGCAGCCCTTGGCGGAAAGGCCATTCTGTCGGAGTTTCCTGAACTCTGCGGAGTGGAGCAGGAACTGATCAACAGGATGCCTAGTCGCGATCTGGCTGTGAAGTTTACTGACCTGATGGCCGCTTATGAAAAAGCTGCAGAAGATGCTGGGTCTGGTTTTGACATGAACCCATCTCCAGGCAACATAAAAGATGGCTTGATTACGGATGCAATGAAGTCAGCAGGTGCGGCTAAGAAAGGAGGCACCTCCCCCATCACAGATGTTTTGGATTATACAGAGTATGCCCAAAAACCAGGGCTGAATCTGCTATGCACACCAGGAAATGATGTGGAATCCACAACGGGTTTAGTTGGGTCTGGAGCCAACGTGGTGCTTTTCACTACGGGGCTTGGAACACCTACCGGAAACCCTGTAGCACCTATTTTGAAGGTTTCTTCAAACTCGAAGTTAGCCGAAAGAATGTCTGACATCATCGACATCAACACAGGCTCGGTGATTGAAGGAAAGAAATCAATCCAGGAAATGGGTGAGGAAATGCTGGAACATGTGATTCGTATTGCAAGCGGCGATGAAATATCAAAGGCAGTAAAAATGAAGCATTATGACTTCATTCCGTGGAAACGCGGCGTTTCGTTATAGTCTTAAAATTTGGTTTTTGTTTTTTTGGGTGGTCAATTTGACCACCTTTTTTTATTCATTCGGGTTCCAATCTCCAAGCACATTTTCCAAACTGTATTTTTTAGCCTCATTTTCAGTTAGAATGTCTACCCATTCTACGCGCCTTTTTGGCTGAAAACCAGCCCCAAAGTTGTTATACTCTGCATATCTCGATGTGGCCTTCTTCTCCTCAGACCGCCACGGATCCCAGCCTTCAGGCTTGATGATATTGCTCATTTCGCAATTCATAAATACCACCTGAGCATAGGGTCTCCAGGGTCTTCCCAAAAAGAAACTTTCCTTCTCCGCAGAACCAGTGATTTTACAATTATTGAAGACAAAGCCATATTCTGAAGCCTCATCAGTGGATGCGGCGGTTATGTAACCTTCACTCTTGCAAAAAATTTCACACTCGTCAAAATAAGCTGTGGACCAGCCAAAAATAAAATCTACCGTGCCTTCTATATAACAGTTTTTGTAGTACTGCCTACTTTGTCTTTCGTGCGGGTAAAGCGTATCCTGATTACCCAAAAATCGACAATTTTCAAACTTCACCCTATCTCCGTCTATCCTAACAGCCACTGCCTGACTACCCACTCCAAATGAATTTTCGAAAGTAATATCTCTGGCTTCAAAACCATCACCATAAATGAAAATGGATGACGACCCTGACGTACCAAGACTCTCTCCAAACTGATTTAATTTGCCGGCATAGTCGGCATAAGTCAAAATGGTCTTATCAGCCCCGCCCCCATATAATGAGATATTCGTCTTAGTGGAAGCAATCATCAATTTCTGCTTATACTTCCCCTCTTTTATTAGAATTCTTGTTCTATTCTTTCTCAAATGAGGCACTGCATCTATCGCATCCTGTACAAACTCAAAGTCACCAGATCCATCCTGAGCTACAACAAAATCATATTCCTGTGCTTTAGCTGCTACAACAAAAATGAATGCTAAAGCAATATTTAAAATAGCTCTCATGCGTCTGATTTACCTTTTACCCGCCACGACAAACTCAGTCAGACCCAGACCCAATTCTTCAATACCATCGAGAACCAGCTGAGCCATTTTACGTGCCCCAAGCTCGTTGAAATGCGTGTTATCCTCTCGTCCTTTTGGGTAATTGGGGTGCTCTCCCACACCCAAATGATTATAAAGCAGTTTTGAATTTGAAACACCTAAATCTATCACCAGCTCCATTGATTTTTTGGTCATATCGATGAGTGGAACATTTTCCGTATCTGCAACATTACGAGTCAGCTGCGCATACTCCTTATGTGTATCTTCCAGCTTACTACCCTTGAATGACCGACGAGTTACAGGAGTAAGCAACACAGGCTTAGCTCCTTTTGACCTTGTGTCTAAAAGGTATTTTTTTAAATTGATTTGAAACTCATCAGGACGAGTGTATCTATCAACCTTGCTCGGCACTTCATCATTGTGCCCAAATTGTATAAAGACATAATCCCCATTTTTCAGATTTTTTAACACCTCGTCCCAAAGCCCCTCTTCCAGAAACGACTTGGTACTACGCCCGTTTCGAGCATGATTCTTAATCTCAACTGTTTCAGCAAAGAAAGTTTTGAAAGGTGTACCCCATCCCGTTTCTGGAAAAGCTTCAGCCACCTTATCGGCACAGGTAGAATCTCCCACCAGATAAATGACGACTTCCGGTTCAGGCGCAAAAGAAAAGGCGAACACAGCCAAGAATCCGAGTATCATGAGGCTCGACTTTAGCCAAGTTTTCATCTCTTAAGTTTTACAGCTTTTTTATCAACCTCTTTACCAACCTTTACCTGAACATCGGTATCAGAATAATCAGATTTCTTAAGAAATATTGCTTGAGATTTCGAACCCAAAACTAAAATTTTACCGTCTTCATTATTCGATTTTCCTGAAAAGCCTGATGCGCTAAAATTCTTGGTATTATAGAGTGTTACAGGGTATCCCTTTTGCGTTTCCACTTTTACATTTTCAAAAACAACTCCATCAGCATCTACCATTGATATCCCGTTTCTTCCCTGCAGATAGGTGTTTTTAATGTTAATGTTCTTGAGGTTCATCTCAGGTAACCCTTGAAAATACCCAGCACTTCCTGACCCAACAGCAGTTACATTATTGATATAAATGTCCTTGAAAGAAGGTGTTTCTTCAGTCACCGCGACAGGTGCAGCGTCCGGTACAGCAGCCTCTTGATCTTCTTCTAGTACAGGGGACTGACCTCCATAAAAAAGATTGAACCTAATTGGCTCTGTTGGGATGTTAATCATATCTATGTTGGATATGTAGATATTCTCTACAACACCCCCACGCCCCCGTGTACTTTTGAACCTTAACCCCACATCAGTCCCCATGAAAGTACAGTTGGAAACATGGATATTTTTCACTCCTCCGGACATCTCACTACCTACCACGAATCCTCCATGACCATGGTAAACAATATTGTTTTTTACAATCACATTTTCCGTTGGCATTCCACGCTTTCTCCCATCTTCATTTTTTCCGGACTTGATGCAAATGGCGTCATCTCCCACATCAAAGGTATTGTTATAAATAAGTGCGTTTTTACAAGACTCCAGATCAAGCCCATCACCGTTTTGGGAGTACCATGGATTACGAATGTTTAGGTTTCGAATGATCACATTTTCACACATTAAAGGGTGAATGTTCCACGCCGGAGAGTTTTGAAACGTCACCCCATCAAACAAAACATTTTTAGATTTAACAATACTGATCATTACCGGACGAAGAAAGTCCTTGAATTCAGCATACTCTTCTTTTGTCGTTGCTTGAGGCACATTGAAGTTTCCGGTATTTTCAGCTCCATATTTCGACTGCTCTGATGGGTACCAAACCTTCTCATCTTCACTCAATACACCTCCCCGTTTCAAAAGCGAATTCCACTGAGCACTAGTCATTTTGCTTTTCTTTACCGGCCTCCATGCATCGCCAGAACCATCTATAGTACCCATTCCTGTGATGGCCACATTTTCCACCTCCACCGCATTGATGGGCGAAATGCACCTATAAGTTTCTAAGCCCTCAAAGCTGGTCGAAATCAAAGGGTAGTCATCAAAATCTTTACTAAACAATAGTAGAGAGCCAGCTTCGAGAAACAAGTTGATATTACTTTTTAATGTGATTGGCCCAGTGAGCCAAATCCCACGAGGCACTACCAGTTTACCTCCCCCCTTTTCAGTTAGTGCATCAATAGCTGTAGAGAAAGCTTCTGTATTTTTTTTAACACCATCACCGACACCACCAAAATCTGTGATATTCACCTCATAATCAGGAAAGACTGGATCAGCCACCCTAGGCATGTCAAACTCAATATTTTCATAAACGGAAAACTCAGTTTCCTGAGCATTCAAAATATTGACTAGAAATAGAAGAATTAAAGATATTTTAAGTTTCATTTGCGCAATCGATTGTACGGTTGTAAATTTCGAAGTTAATAAAAATGTATAGTTAAAAAAGGGCTTCATTGAATTATCTAACTTGAAATACAAGCCTAAATCAAAATTCCATACTAACATCAAAATCTACTATTTCACATTTTGGACATCAAAAAACGGAGCTAACAAATGAGACATCTTCTAATATTCAGCATCTTCATATTCGTATATGCGTGTACAACATCCAAAAAAGCAGAGCCAAACGAGACCTCAACTCCACTTTCACAACAAATGGCTGATTCTGAAATCAAAAGAACACCAGATCCCCGGTTGCTAGACTTTCGTCCGAAACCAAAATGGGAATATACAAATGGGCTAGTTTGTTTGGCGATGTACAAGGTCTGGGACAAAACAGGAGAGGATAAATACCTAGATTATGTGAAGTTTTATTATGACTCCATGGTGAACGTAGATGGATCTATCAAGACTTACAAAATGCGTGATTTTAATATTGACAGAGTGAATCCCGGAAAAGCGCTAATGCTGCTATCTAAAGTTGACCCAAAACCTAAATATGACATGGCCATCGATTCGCTGAGAAAACAAATGAAAGGCCATCCACGAACTTCGGAAGGCGGATTTTGGCACAAAAAAATATATCCATGGCAGATGTGGCTAGACGGACTTTATATGGGGTCACCATTCCTCGCTCAGTATGCCGCTTACTACAACGAGGCTGAGTTGTATGCAGATGTAGCCAATCAGTTCCGGCTTATAAACAAGTACTTATGGAACGATGAGGAGCAGCTCTACTACCATGGGTGGGATGAAAGCCGTGAGCAGAAATGGTCAAACCCAGAAACTGGCCTTTCACCGCACTTTTGGAGTCGCGCGATGGGTTGGTTTGCAATGGCGGCTGTAGACGCACTAGACTATATGCCCGAAGATCACCCTGGCAGAAAAGAAGTGATGCTGTCGGTAAATCGAATCGCCGCAGGTATAAAAAGACATCAGGATACCGAAACCGGAGTTTGGTGGCAGGTGCTCAACCTTCCAGGCAAAGAAGGAAACTATCGCGAATCTTCATGTACCAGCATGTTTGCTTACTTTCTATTAAAAGCACTGCAAAATGGTTATCTGACCAAGGAATACGAGCAGGTTGCTTCAGATGCATACAACGGAATATTAGAACAATTCATTGAACAAAATGAAGATGGCACCATCAGCTTAACCAGTGTATGTGCAGTTGCCGGGTTGGGGGGAGATCCGTACAGAGATGCATCATATGAATACTACATCGGAGAACCTCAGCGCGACAATGACCCTAAAGGCGTGGGACCATTTATCATGGCCTCACTACTGTGGGAAGAGCGTCAAAAATAACACCTCAAAATTCAGCTAGCAATCGGATCAAGTCCTCTGGATACTGGGGAATTGGTCCGTGCGAAGACGCCACAAAGGCTCCCACTTTATTGGCGATTTCGGCCGATTTAACGGCATCTCCGGTTTTGGCAAAGACGGAAATAAATGCTGCGCTAAATGAATCTCCTGCTCCCACGGTATCCACTACGGTGATCTCCTCGGCGGGAACTTTACTCAGCTGGCTTCCAGAATAAACAACGCTACCCTCCTTACCCGCTGTGATGATGATCGTTTTGATTTGCTTAAATCTGGAACACACTTGATTACAAAAGGACTCGAAATCCAGAGACTGGCCGAAGAGCATCTGACCTATAACTTCCACTTCCTCGTCGTTTACTTTGAGTATGGTACAGTACTCCAGCGAGCGCTCAATTACCGATCGGGTATAGCTGTTCTTACGAAGGTTTACATCGTAGAAAATATTATCGAATTGATACTTTTGAAGGATTTCATAGAGCGTCTCATTGGACAGTGGGCTTCTTTGGACAATGGATCCAAAATAAAAAGTATCGAACTGCGATATGTAGTCAAAATCGAGCTTTGACGAATCAATATAATCATAGGCCACATCCTCAGTTATCTCATACTCGGGTTGACCATCGCGAAGTGTCACCGGCACATAGCCTGTAGGCTTGTCTGACCTCTGCACCAGAGAAATGTCTACCTCCATCTCCTCTACCATCTTTAGCGCTTTATCTCCTAGCTCATCTCTACCCAGGCATGATATCATTGCAGACTGATGCCCGCATTTTTTCACGTGTGCGGCAAAATTAAGCGGAGCACCTCCAAGGTGAGGTGTGCCTTCAATTATATCCCAAAGTATTTCTCCAATTACGAGTGCCTTCATAGCAGCAATTTAATGGGAATTAATAAAGGAAAGAACCCTTTATTTCTTTGCTCGAGGTAAAGATTAAAAAATTAACCTTCGTATTTGGTTGGTTTTTTCACGGGCTGCCTGATCGATTTTATGAATGAATCCATCAACCTGTCAATACCCTCCAAAGTAGGAGCATGATCAATTTCTTCGTTCTTGACCTTACCCTTTACACCTTGTATCAGTAGTTTGGATTGATCTGGCAACACGGCTTCTATAGTCGTGAGGATTAACTCTAAAGACTCCAGTGCCTTCTTACCTGAAGCTGCCGCCACAATAATGGCAACTGGTTTTTCCGAAAAAAGCGTTGTGGAGACATTCCACTCTATCAGGTTTTTCAAACTCCCGGGAAGACTAAACACGTACTCGGGAGTGCAAAATAATACGCCATCTGCTTTTGCTATCTGCTCGCGCAATTTTTCAACTTTAGCAGGCACATTTGTATCAGACTGCACCGGGTTGAAGTGAGGTAAATCAGACAGACCTTCATAAAAATCTAAATGAAATAGGTCAGTATATTTCTGATTGATAAATCTCAATAACTGCCAGCTGGAAGAATCTGAGTTGGTACTACCGCTGATGGCGAGAATACTAGGCTTCTGCATTGTAATTTTGTTATATAATTGAATCGTACTCCTGGTAAGCAAGCTTTTAAACCAAGCTTTCCTCACTATCGTAAAGTCCTGTTTTAAGACCTTTTGAATTTCCCTGATTCTGTTTTTTGAATATATTCGGAGAGTACGACTTAGATGAAAATACGCATTAGATCAACTCGGATTTAAATGCTACTTATTCAAGTCAGTTCATAGTCAAATTCGTATAAATGCTGACCGTCTTTGATGATGATCTGCATCGAGCCGGTGAGCCCCTCCAACTCTCCTCTGCCCGACCCTGGCACTACCTCGAGTTTCAGGCTTTTCCCGTCCATTTTCATCAGCCCAAAATGCTGAAGTGCAAAACTCCCTTTTTTGCCAGTGAGGCTGCCACTCACCTGCTCCAAAGCTACATATCCCGCCTGGCTTCCGGATACGGCGCTTAGCATCTCGCCCAGGCTGTGTGCATCCAGGTCACCGAAAAATCTTTTATCAATAGACATACGGCCAATCTGCAGCTCGTCTTTCGCGGCATGTGGATAATCCATGGGTGACAACTTCACCTCAAATGTTCCCTTAATTTTCATCTTTAATAGAGTCTAAAATTTATACACAACACTTCAAATCCCAAGATTAAGATCCAGTCATAATCTTGTAAGTATCGGGTATTTTCAATCCAGAAAAACCATTGGTCAATCCAGAAAAAATAATCAGCATGGTTATGAGTCCCATCACAAGAATAATATCTGATTGCCTCTTAGGCGATAAACCCAAAACCGACCTTTTCATTCTTTGACTGTGCATAGCTGCCAAATGTCCAAAAAAAGAAAGTACTGCTAATCCATAATATGGAATAAAAAACAGACTAAAAGGAAACGTATTTAAGCCAGCCACTCCGAAATAAATATTGGTATCCAACCCCATTAGCAGTCGCCCCGAAAGCACTGCCGAAACATGGATCACCAGAAACATGGCCAGATATAGCCCAGTGTAAACTTGCACCTTTTGATAAAAGGTCTTCTGCTCTTTCCGTTTAGTCAAAACCAACATGCCTCCTGATACTATCTGAATTAAAACAGCAGCCATTAGAATGGTTTCAATAATTATATTTCTATAAACAACTCTAAGGCTTTCCATTACTTCTATATGCATTTCAGCTCCGAAAACACTCATAAAATGATTGAAGAAATGAACACCAATAAAAAGCGAAATTGTAACTCCTGATAGGTAATGAATTCTTTTCATGGCTTCAAGCAATTTTTATATTCCAAAAGTAGCAAACAGCCGGTCATAAAAGGAATAGGCCATTTTCGCGTAAGCTTTTTACTTGACTTGAAGACCAAAAGGCCTGAAAGTCCCGGAAGTGGTCTTCATAGCTGACTTGCATTTGGTTTAAAGTCGTTTTCTTGTTCAAATCGGCAAGCTGCTCCAAAAAACCAACTAGCCATTCGCCTTCCTCTTTTGCAAGATAAACCTGAAACTGTCCTTTTCTATGGTGAATGTCGAGCTGAAGTAGTTCCTCAATTTTCCCTTTTTTGTTTTTTTGAACCATGGATTCCTGAGGAATCCCTCCTAGCCAAACAACCCTGGCATTTGACCTCATGCCAAAGTATGAAGTATCCTTCCTAAGACATTTTTGAATAAAATCCGGTCGGATTTTCGTTTTCGGAACCCTAAAATCAAACCAGTCCTGGAGGGGGAAGTCAAAGCCAATGCCATGCATAAAATTGAAAAGTGATTTTTTCAGCCCCTGGCTAAATTGATTGTGATCAATGCCTGTGCTATCAACAAACTCAATGTCATTGTGAGCAAAGGGCGCATCCTTGATCTCAGGCACCACTCCAAATCGCTCTGGCTCAAGCCCGACAGGGCTGTGAGCTGTAAGTGCAAATTGATGCCAAAACCCTGATTGCATGATATTGAGCTCGAACATCTGCCGCACCATCTCAAGGCTATCTACGGTCTCCTCCAGGGTTTGAGTAGGATAGCCATACATGAGATATGCATGCACCATGATACCTGCTTGTGTAAAGTTGTGCGTGACCTGCGCCACCTGCTCTACCGTCACGCCTTTGTCTATAAGTGCCAACAATCGATCTGAGGCTACCTCAAGTCCTCCGGAGACTGCCACACACCCTGATAGCTGCAGCAAAGCACAAAGATCTTTTGTGAAACTTTTCTCAAACCGAATATTCGTCCACCATGTGACGGTCAGTTTTCTCCTTAAAATCTCCAACGCCACTTCTCTCATTAGCGCAGGAGGGGCAGCCTCATCCACAAAATGAAATCCACGATCTCCGGTCTGCTCTATCATTTGCTCCATACGATCCACCAAAGTCCGTGCAGCAATGGGCTCATAAAGCCTAATATAGTCAAGTGAGATATCACAAAATGTGCACTTGCCCCAATAGCAACCATGAGCCATGGTGAGTTTGTTCCACCGGCCATCGCTCCACAAGCTGTGCATCGGGTTGACTACCTCAATGACAGAAATATACCTATCAAGAAGCAAATCCGAATAATCCGGAGTACCTACCTCTGCTTGTTTGTAGTCTCCTTTTGACGAATCATTTTTAAAAACAACCTTTCCATTTTCCTGGAGAAAAGTTCGCTTAAAAGTTGCCGTTTCTTGGGGGTTGAGGACATGGTGAACTAAAAGTTCGACAGGAAGTTCACCATCATCGAGGGTGATAAAATCAAAAAATTCAAAAACACGAGGGTCCGTAAGGGATCGAAGTTCTGTGTTGGGAAACCCTCCTCCCATCGAGATTTTCACCTCTGGAAATTGTGCTTTTATAAATAGTGCACATCTAAAAGCGCTATAGAGATTACCCGGAAATGGAACAGAAAAACCTACCATTTTTGGTTGCGTTTCTCTCAATTTCCCGGCCAGAAGCTCAAGAGTAAGATGGTCGATAAATGTAGGTTCGGATTGAAGCTGCGCATAAAGCGAATCAAAATTATTCGCACTCCGACCCAATCGTTCAGCGTATCGACTAAATCCAAAATGTGGATCTACACACTCGACAATAAAATCAGAAAGGTCTTCCAGATACATTGTGGCCAGATGCTTGGCGCGATCCTGCATACCCATGCTGCCAAAGGCCCAGTCGAGTTCATCCTGAATTTGAAATCGCGAAGCTTCCGGCAAAAACTGCTCAGTGCAGATCAGTCGGGCCAACGTCTGATCTCTGCCTTGCAGAAAGGCGATTACCGCATCTACGGTCTGATAGTATTC
>JBDVMP010000021.1:0-37277 GCA_039970095.1 Cyclobacteriaceae bacterium | reverse complement strand
AGTCACTTGCAGATTCCTAAGGTGAGTTTGCCTCGATATGAGGCCTGGGGTGATATTCTGAAATGGACCCTTCAGGAAAATGTGCCGGGAGAATTTCCATATACATCGGGTGTGTTTCCATTCAAGAGGCAGGGTGAGGACCCTACACGCATGTTTGCCGGAGAGGGCGGGCCGGAGCGCACCAATAAGCGCTTTCACTATCTGTCGAAAGACTTACCCGTGGCACGACTTTCTACAGCCTTTGATTCTGTGACCCTTTACGGAGAAGACCCTGATCACCGTCCGGATATTTACGGCAAGGTGGGCAACTCGGGGGTGAGTATTTGTTGTCTGGATGATGCCAAAAAGCTTTATTCAGGTTTTGACCTTTGCGACCCCACCACGTCTGTTTCCATGACCATCAATGGGCCGGCGGCCACCATCACGGCTTTCTTTATGAATGCCGCCATCGATCAGCAGTGTGAGCTGTACATCAAAGAGCATGGGCTGGAAGCCGAGGTAGAAAAAAAGATAGAAACTATATTCAAAGAGTCAGGAGCCAAAAGGTCAAAGTACGAAGGGAAATTGCCCACGGGCAATAATAGACTTGGATTGATGCTGCTGGGCGTGACCGGCGATCAAGTGCTGCCCGCTGATGTTTATGAAAAACTAAAAGCCAGGGCGCTTTCATCTGTTCGAGGTACGGTGCAGGCGGATATCCTCAAAGAAGATCAGGCACAGAATACTTGTATTTTCTCCACGGAGTTTTCGCTGCGGTTGATGGGCGATGTGCAGCAGTATTTCATCGATCAGCAGGTGAGGAATTTTTATTCTGTTTCCATATCTGGCTATCACATAGCTGAGGCAGGAGCCAATCCGATCAGTCAGTTGGCATTCACGCTCTCTAATGGATTCACATTCGTGGAATATTACCTTTCGCGGGGCATGGATATCGATGCATTTGCGCCGAATCTGAGCTTTTTCTTTTCCAATGGAATAGACCCTGAGTATGCCGTGATCGGGCGTGTGGCCAGAAGGATTTGGGCGAAAGCCATGAAATATAAATATGGTGGAAATGAACGCTCACAAAAGCTGAAATACCATATCCAAACGTCCGGGCGTTCGCTTCATGCGCAAGAGATTGATTTCAACGACATCCGCACTACGCTACAGGCACTTTATGCGATTTATGATAATTGCAACTCGCTTCACACCAATGCCTATGATGAGGCCATCACTACGCCAACCGAAGATTCTGTACGCAGAGCAATGGCCATTCAGATGATCATCAATCGTGAGCTCGGGCTGGCCAGGAATGAAAACCCGATGCAAGGCTCTTTTATCACAGAGGAATTGACCGATTTGGTGGAAGAAGCTGTGATGGTCGAGTTTGATCGCATCACTGAAAGGGGAGGTGTGCTTGGTGCCATGGAGTCGATGTATCAGCGTGGCAAAATCCAGGAAGAGAGCCTTTACTATGAGCATAAAAAGCACTCTGGCGAGCTGGAGATCATAGGTGTGAATACTTTCTTGTCATCAAAAGGTTCGCCGACTGTAATCCCGGGAGAGGTGATCAGAGCAACTACTGAAGAAAAAGAAAATCAGATCAAAAATCTTCAGAACCTGCACAAGCACAAAGAGAAAAAATCTGGTGAAATGCTTGAAAAGCTGCAGGAAGTAGCGCTCAGAAATGGCAATACGTTCGAACAGCTGATGGAGACAACCAAGTATTGTTCCCTTGGGCAGATCACCCATGCCATGTTTGAGGTTGGAGGTCAGTATCGAAGGAATATGTAGGGGTAAATTCGGCCATAAATGCTATGGAGGAAATAAGCAATCGCAGGTTATAAGTAGTTAGAGCGTTGTAAGTAGTAAATTCACCAAATGAAAAAACTAGTTGTTGTTCTTTCCATTCTATTCCTGATTTTTCAGTGTAAAGAGAAAAAGGTCGTTTTCTGCGAGCAAGCAATAATTTGTGACTTTGCGCTCTACCCCAATCCTGCGGACAGTCTGGTGAATATTAGTTTCAAGTCCAATGCTGCTCAGGAAGGTTCTCTTGCAGTGTTCAACCTTTATGGTCAACAAGAAATAATCCAGAGCTTTGAAATACTGTCGGGTGAAAATGAGAACCAACTAGATTTGATCGATTTGTCAGAAGGTTCTTATATTCTTCGGTTCATGTCCGAGGCAGATACGATTACCTCGCGCTTGCTGAAAAAAAGTGAGTAGAGGTCAGACGATACGTTTTTCTTCCCCCTCGCTGGTGCGAGCTTTTAGCTCGTTCCTTATTCCAGAAAGTCAATTTTGATCAAACCATTTCCACCAGCATAGTCAATGGCACTGCTGTATTTCCAATATTCAGGTTCATTTACAAAGCCAGAAACAACCGGATTCATGTGTATTCGACCTTTTGATCAATTACATCAGCACCTCCGCTAGCGCGCGTTTTCAACGCGTGCCTATTCTAAAGTTTCAATATCTAATAATCCTTTTATACCCGCATAGTCTCTTGCAGAACTATAAAGATAGTGCTCAGCTTCATCTACAATCTCCGATTCTACCGGATTATTATGGATGTAATCTAGCTTCTGGTCCAGAAAATGGTTGGTCTCAATCGTCTTGGGCTGATTGCCATCTTGCCACAATTTATGATTTGTAATCCTTTTCAAATCTTCTCCGGCATTTTTGAAAGCTCGGAATAGCCATTCCGAACGACTTTCATTGATGACCTTCAACTCTTTCAAAATGGCCTTGGTTGTAAATTTTTTGAAATCCCTCATGATGCCAGATAAAGATTCGTTGTTGGAGCTGATAATCATATGCAAATGAGATGGCATCAGGCACCATGCGTGAATTATGAGTCCCTTATTGGTCTGGCAGTATTTTAATGAGTCTATGATGATATGTTTGAATTCTTTTTGCGTGAAGAGATCGATCCAGTGAACCACTGTGCTGGTAACGAAATACAGGCCATCAGGATCATCAAATTTATATTTTTCAGACATTCGTCAAAAATAACTGTTCCTGCTTCAAACACCTCCGCTGGCGCGCGTTTTCAACGCGTGCCCATTCCAAATTTTCGCATCCAACAATTCTTTCATTTATACCAAATTATGTAACCCCATTTCAGGAAAAGACCTGCCATGATCACCACACGCGTTACCGTTTCACTCAAACGCGCGCTAGCGGGTTTGTGAAATTTATAGTTTCGGCTCATGAAACAAAAATAACGTATTCGTGCTATGCCTGAGATAACCCACGAGGAAAGGAGGTCCGAGCTGCAAGCTCGAACCAGCACAACGGACATGCTCGGACTAGCGAGGGCAAGCGTCCGCTTGTGTCTTCTTTATTCAATAAATTTAATACTTAACAACCCCTTTCCACCAGCATAGTCAATGGCACTGCTGTATTTCCAATATTCAGGTTCATTTACAAAGCCAGAAACAACAGGATTCATGTGCAAGTACTTAAGTTTTTGATCCAACATTTCATTTGGACTCAACTCAATGGATTGATTGTGCTGCCGAACCGTCGGACCGTGCCAAAATTGTCCGTTTTTTACGTTGCTATTTTTTGATCCTGCTCTTTCCATTATCCATAGCATCCACTGGAACGCCAGCCCGGTCTTCCGGCTTTCTTGTGGATCATCTGATATAACCGTTTGCATCTTTTTAGAAGTATAACTTTTGAAGTCTCTCAAAATATCTTGCATAAGTTTATCCTTTGTGCCTATGATTAAATGTGCATGGCTAGGCATAATACACTACGCAAAATTTCCAGACCTTTTTCATTTTGGCAATGTTTCAGGCTCTCAATCAGGATTTCTGAGTATTCAGGTCTTATGAATAAATCAATCCAATGTACAGTGGCAAAACTCACGAAATGTAACTTGTCTTGATCTCTGAATTTATATTTTCTGCTCACGTAATTTAGGATAGCCCTTTGGGTTTAAAAGCACAAGCGGACGCTTGCGCTAGTTAGGGTTGTCTCCGAATGAATAGGATCAACTCGTAATCCTCGCCAGATACTGATCGTTCTCATCAGTATGAAGCACCTCCATGTTTAAGTCCAACTTACTAACTTCAGTTTTCAGCGTTTCCTGATCCACATACACCCAATCGAACCAGTCGCCATTTTCTTTGAGGTATTCATATCGGTAGCGCACCTCTCCATAGTACCCTGTGGGCTTTTCCAGTCCATCTTCGTAGAGATAGCTGATATCCGATGAGTCGATCAATATTTGGCCATCAGGAGTAAGCAATGAGATGAGTTTGACTAAAAAAACGGGAAGGTTTCTTAGGGTGCCGGCGAGCCCCAGACCGTTCATAAGAACGAGTACGGTATCATATTTTTTGGTGTGCTTGTAAAAATCCTGCTGCACCACTTTTCCTACGCCCGATTGGCGCATCACCTCCGCACAGCCCGCAGAATTCTCCAAGGCAGTGACATCTTTGCCTTGCGATTGAAGCACCAGCGCATGCGCCCCAGCCCCGGCACCCAGGTCTAGTACTTTCCCCTGACATTCAATCAAAGCCAGGTGCTCCAGCGTGCTGAAGTCCTCTTCCTCTCTGAAGAATACCTCCACGGGCATTTCCTCCGGTTCTCCATAACTGTTGTGTAATGTGAGAGTGGCTGCCTCATTGCCCCTGTAAAAGTCCAGGATAGCCTTGCCATGCAGGTCTTTCAAATTATTGCGAGTTTGTTGCTATCGCAAACTTACACCCAATCCCATTGAGAATGTGTTGTATTTCTGAAGTGTGTAAGCCCCATGTATGGTCAATACGGCAAACTTCAATTGCGCTCCAACAGTACTTCTCAGTCCACCCGCTCCGGAAAACTCTGCACTTATTGGGTCTTTGACCTCCGAGGTGTTTCCCGGTACGGTGTAGGTGTAATTTCCATTAACATCAAGTGTGCTCTTAACCGCATTAAACCCTAAAGCAAAATATGGAGTGAAGAAAAGCAACTTCTTAGAGATGACTCCTTGCACCGTGGTAGCAGTCGTTTTAAAGACCGCCTGTCCATCACCCTCAAAGCGAGAGGTGCCGTTGTTCACATCTACGTCAATGTCATATTTCATAGTCATGCGTGAGGTTCCTACAAAAGCTGATAGGTCAAAAGGCAGTGCCTTAACGCCGGGAATCCATTGCTTCACGTCATGCATGATTCCCAGTCCGATGATGTTGGTACTGAAGTCTCCGGCAGAAACAGGGGGTAAAATTCGCAGTTTTAGATCCGTTCCTTTCGAGACACCAATCCCCACATTGTAGGTAGGGGCGGGAGCACCCGCAAACGGCACATCTTTCAAGTTGATAACTCCACTAGGCACATCGAAGCGCTGCTCTCCGGGTATGACCACAGCAGGGATGCCTGGATAGCTGGCCTCCCCGGTAAAAACCAGCTCTGAGCCTGATTGGGCATCACCCCCAACCAATGTTGGCAGTATGTCGTCATCATCGCCTTCCAATGTTAAGTCTGTGTAGTCATTTGGGTCAAACTGGAAAGACTGATCTGAGCTCGGAATGAAAGCGAAACTTGGAGAAATGGTGATGTTGAACCCCAAAGCTTTGTGCGTCTTGGCCGTATTATACCATCCTTCTGACATGCCGTTTCCAAAGGCGTTGATAGCTGGAGAGGCGTAGTTGATAAGGTAGGTCTCAGCATTGTCGGCACCTGTAGAGAGTACGTCACCAAAGCTTTGAGAAGACCCGTGATATCCTGCACTGAGGCAAATAATTATTGTGAGTGTTCTGAGAACATTCTTCGATTTAATCATAATGTTTCTGTTGGTATTGACTTGGAAAAATAGGAAGTAATGAAACGAAAACCATCTGAACGTCCATTTGTTTGTTCTCCCTGCTATTCGGTTACTTCCATTATAACAGTTTTAGAGTAAAAAGACGAAGTGATTTTTCCGTTTCTAGGGCCTTCTTGTAGGTCAGATTTTTTATATCTGATAAAATTGATTTTTACATTTCCGATAAAGTCTGCGCCCAAATCGTTTGCGCTAAGCAGCACGCTGGAACTCCCGGTATTTGTCTTGCTCACATAGTGCAATGACTCACCATCTTCAGACCGAAATTGCATGTCCACATGTTCGTCTGACCCCACTGGATCTCCAATCCATGTGAACAACTGATCCTGAGATCTGGAAAAACTGGTTACCGATCCATCAACCTGAATGGACGCTGGCAGAGCGGCCGCATTCACGAATGTGCGCCCGTCCACATCTGTATAAGAAAAGGTGACCGTAGATTTTTTGCTGTCAAAAGTTCTGGTGTAATCTACTATGCCCAGAAACTCGCGTTTTTTGAGCAGCATGTCATCGGCGGTAACTTCTGCCGGAGCAGTTAGGCGCAGTGGGGTCGAGCCGAACCAAAAAGCCGCAGAAGTCTCCGTTTCACCTTTTTGATCTTTGTACTGAATGGAGTAGTCCGTATTGATACGGTCCTGATTGACATCTTCAGAACGTTCAGGATCACAACTAATAAGAACCATGCATACGGACAAGGTAGAGAGCGCGATGAGTTGCTTCATAGGTTTGTAAGAGTTTACTATTTGCTTAGACCCGAACCAGAGCCAGATGGTTGCTTAACGCATGTCTATTGTTTCTGTGTCTCCATAACCGAATATTTCATCGAGACTCAGCTCTTGCACCTCACCGTATTGCTCTAAATCTTTGAAGTTGATAAAGTCTTTGTTGCCAACCAAAACCGTGTTGAGTGGCTGACCTTTGATGTGTTCTGCATGAAAAGCTTTGAGATCATCGAATGTCATTTCCTTTACCCGGTTGTAGATATCTTTTCTTAGGTCGTAATCTACTCCTTTCTTTTCCGCATCCAGGTAGCTCCAGATTACGTCGGCCCGTGTTATTCTTTCACTTTCCAACTGGTTGAGTATGGCGTCTTTAGAGACCTCAAAACCGATTTCAGATTTTGGTAATTCGTCGAGTAGCGCATGCATGGCAGCCATAGCCTCCGGCTGCTTGTCTGCCTGAACCCCCAGATAAGCCCACAGCACGTCAGATTTCTCTTTTGAGGAGGCCTGCGCATAGCCAGATGCCGCTGAGTAAGCCAGTCCCTGTGCTTCTCTTATTTCCTGAAATACTACGCTGTTCATGCCACCTCCAAAATATTCATTGAAAAGTGCGACACTAGGAGTGATTTCGGGACGGTACGCTGCTCCCGTAGTGGAGAGGATAATTTCGCTTTGCACCATGTCATAGTCTGTCCAGTAAACTTTTTGGTTTTCATTGCTAGTTGGTTCGAAAACTACTCGCTCAGGGAGAGGGATGACTTCATCAGAAACTTTGTGATAGCTCTCTAAAAATGATTTTAAATTTTCAGGTTTTCTTGGGCCGTAGTACAGAATCCTATGTGGCATTTTCGGTATAGTCTTGATTATTTCCACAAGATCAGTAGCCTCCAATTGGGTCAGTTCGGCATTTGAGAGCACATTTGTAAAAGGGTTGGATGGGCCGTATTTGGAGTAATTGTAGAGCCCGTTCCAGAGAATTTGATCTTTGTTCTTTTTGGCGTTTGTTCTCGACTGCAGTTTTCTGTCAATGAGTTTTTCCAGTGCAGCCTGATCAGCAGCTGGTGCCGCCAGCAGAGATTCGAATAGGGCAGTGGCCGCCTCCATCTTTTCGTCTAATCCGGAAAGCGTTACATATGTTCTGTCGTTGGACGTACCCACGCTGAAGTCACATCCCAGTTTGTAGAGTTCTTTTTTGAAATCTTCGGCACTTAAGTCACCCGTTCCAACATACTCCAGATATTGAACTGCATTTTCGAGTTTGGGGTCTTCATTGCTACCCACGTCCAGGAGATATACCAGCTGAAAGAGCTCGTTTTCATCGTTTTTCTTAGAAATAACCTCCAGCCCTTTTACTTCAAATTTGTCCAGGTCCTCTTCAAAATTTATGAAAGCAGGCTGTAGTTTCTCCACAGGTTTGGTGAGTAGTGCTTCTTGAAATTGTGATTTTTCATCTTTGTTGAGTGGTACCTTGGTGATCTGCGGTTTCTCTGCTTTTTGCTTGTTGGGGTCTTCACCCACACGCTTATACACTACCACATAGTTGTCATTGTAGTTTTCCTGTGCAAAAGCCATAATCTGCTCTTTGGTGATGCTTTCCATCCTGTCGATATCCTGAAGGTAATCTGACCAGTTACGATTGGTGGTGAAGGCATTGAGCATCTGCGCCGCTCTGGAGCTATTGGCTTCCATCTCTTTCATTTTTGACTTTTTGAAATCAGCAATTACGGCGGGCATCAGCCAATCTTCGAATTCTCCTTTTTTCACTTTTTCTATCTGCCCCAGAAGGAGTTCTTTTACCTCTTCTAATGTCTGGTTTTGTTTAGGTGTACCGTAAAAAGTATGAACGGTGTAATCATTCATTTTCCATGGCGAACATCCGGCGCTTAATACCTGTTGCTGCTGATTGAGGTTAAGATCGATGAGGCCGGCTGTGCTATTGCTCAGTATCATGTCCGTCATGGAGACAAGAAGCTGATCTTGTGTGCCTTCTCCATCAAATCGGTAGGATAGGTAAAGCCTTTCAGCGCTGGGCCCCACGACTTCTTTGACTATGGGTTCAGTGATAGGAGTTTCTTTTTCGTATTTGAATTCCGGCAGGTTTTCATTGGCCTCCCACTCACCAAAATACTTATCTATCAGTGCGATGGTTTTATCATAATCTAAATCTCCGCTGATGCAGATTGCGACATTGTTAGGGCGATAATAGGTGTCGAAAAACTCTTTAATGGCTGTAATGGAGGGGTTTTTGAGGTGATCGATGGTGCCAATGATAAGCTGTGTGCCGTAGGTGTGGTTTCTGAAAAGTGACTGCAACACTGTGTGGTACATTTTGGAGCCATCACTGTCGAGAGATCGGTTTTTTTCTTCGTAAACAGCCTCCAGCTCAGTGTGAAACAATCTGTTGGTAACTGTTTTGAATCGGTTGCCTTCCAGCTCTAGAAATCTGCCTATTTCATTTGACGGAATATCCACGGTATATACCGTCTCGTCCTTGCTTGTATAAGCGTTTAAGCTTTTGCCACCAATTGCGGCAATCATTTTATCAAATTCATTAGGGATAGCATATTTGGCAGCTTCGTTTGATACTGCGTCTATTTGCGCATAAAAAGCTTTTCTTTCCTCCGGATCTGTGAGTGTAGCATAGGTGTTGAACATGGTCTCAATACTGTCCAGATAGATTTTCTCCGTGTCAAAATCCATTGTACCAAAGTCCTCTGTGCCTTTAAACATCATGTGCTCCAGATAATGAGCCAGGCCGGTATTTTCAGTCGGATCATTTTTGCCTCCGGCAGACACGGCGATGTATGCATGAAGCCGGGGCTCGTTTTTGTAGTCGGTTAAGTAAACCTTCAGGCCATTTTCCAATTCGTAAATGCGGGCTTTCATGGGGTCACCCACCACAGTCTGGTAGGTGTATTTTCCGGAGTTGATGGTTTTTGTTTCAAACGGTTTTTCTGTGGAGCATGAAACCACAAAAACGATCGAAAGTAGGGCGATAAGCTTTTTCATGAGTTTGATATTGGGTCAAATATTAGCTTCAATTTACAAGGATTAAAGCGGAAGAGATTCAGGCTATTACACGAATGGGTTAAATGTTTTTTTTGGAACACTGGCTCGACGAAACTGTTGTGTTAAAGAAGGTTTATCATAAATATTTGGATCAAGAGGATTTTGGGCTAGGAATTTTGCTCGATTAGCTTCCATCCATTTTCCAAAATAGATAACTTCGTAGCAAAATTTTAAACACCTAAAAGAGTTTAGCGTATGGCATTCGATGTAGAAATGATCAAAGCCGTTTATAAAACAATCGGCGAAAGAGTAAATAAGGCAAAGGAAGTTACGGGAAAACCACTCACACTATCTGAGAAGATCTTGTATTCTCACCTTTCAGAAGGTATGCCATCTGAAACTTTCAAAAGAGGTGTTTCTTATGTCGATTTTGCTCCAGATCGGATCGCATGTCAGGATGCTACAGCTCAGATGGCGCTTTTGCAGTTTATGCAAGCAGGGAAACCTAAGGTTGCCGTGCCAACTACGGTACACTGTGATCACCTGATTCAGGCTAAAATAGGTGCTGCTACGGATCTGCAAAATGCTTTGAACAGTTCTAATGAGGTTTTCAATTTCCTGGAGTCTGTTTCCAATAAATATGGAATTGGTTTCTGGAAACCGGGTGCTGGGATCATTCATCAGGTGGTGCTTGAGAACTACGCTTTCCCTGGTGGAATGATGATCGGTACTGATTCGCATACAGTAAATGCTGGTGGACTTGGCATGGTAGCAATAGGTGTAGGTGGAGCCGATGCTGTGGATGTGATGGCTGGAATGGCATGGGAGCTGAAATTTCCAAAACTTATCGGTGTGAAGCTAACAGGTAAATTGAATGGCTGGACTTCACCTAAAGATGTGATCTTGAAAGTGGCTGGAATACTTACCGTAAAAGGTGGTACTGGCGCGATTGTAGAATATTTTGGAGAAGGCGCACAAAGCATGTCGTGTACTGGTAAAGGAACGATCTGCAACATGGGTGCTGAGATAGGAGCTACTACTTCTACCTTTGGTTATGATGAATCAATGGAGCGCTACCTAAGAGCTACGGATAGAGATGAGGTAGCAGACCTTGCCAATGAAGTAAAAGAACATTTGACTGGTGACGCTGAAGTATACGCTGATCCTGAAAAATATTTCGATCAGGTAATCGAGATCGATCTTTCAACCCTTGAGCCACACGTAAACGGGCCGTTTACTCCGGATTTGGCAACACCAATTTCAGAGATGGGTAAAAAAGCTGCAGAAAATGGGTGGCCTGAAAAAGTTGAGTGGGGTTTGATAGGGTCATGTACCAACTCTTCTTACGAGGATATTTCAAGAGCTGCATCGATAGCTGAGCAAGCTCTGTCGAAAGGTTTGAAACCAGCGGCGGAATTTGGTATCAACCCTGGTTCTGAGCAAGTAAGGTTCACAATTGAGAGAGATGGGTTTATCGATACTTTCGAGAAGTTGGGGACTAAAGTGTTTACCAATGCTTGTGGACCGTGTATAGGGCAGTGGGATAGAAAAGGTGCGGATAAGAAAGAGAAGAATACCATTGTGCATTCGTTCAACAGGAACTTTGCAAAGCGGGCAGATGGTAACCCAAATACACACGCATTTGTGACTTCTCCTGAGATGGTAGCTGCGATTGCGATCTCTGGTAATTTGGGTTTCAATCCAATAACTGATACACTGACAAACGATAAAGGAGAGCAAGTAAAGCTAGATCCGCCAACCGGATGGGAGCTGCCTCCTAAGGGTTTTGATGTAGAAGATGCCGGGTATCTGGCACCTGCTGAAGACGGGTCGGGAGTAGAAGTAAAAGTCGCTTCTGATTCTCAGAGACTTCAATTGCTAGAAGGATTTGCCCCATGGGATGGTCAAAATATCACCGGTGCGAGACTTTTGATCAAGGCACAAGGAAAATGTACCACTGACCACATCTCTATGGCTGGCCCATGGTTGAGGTTTAGAGGTCATCTTGACAACATCGCAAACAATACACTAACAGGTGCTGTAAATGCTTTCAATGGCGAAACAGACAAAGTGAAAAATCAAATCACCGGTGAAGAAGGTGGTGTGCCTGATGTGCAGCGAGCGTACAAAGCGGCAGGAGTACCTACTATCGTTGTTGGCGATCACAACTATGGTGAAGGGTCTTCGAGAGAGCACGCGGCTATGCAGCCACGTCACCTTGGAGTAAAAGCAGTTTTGGTTAAGTCATTTGCTCGTATTCACGAGACTAATTTGAAGAAGCAAGGTATGCTGGCATTGACATTTGCCAATGAAGCTGACTATGACAAAATTCAAGAGGCTGACACTATCAATTTCCTTGATCTTACGGACTTTGCTCCGGGTAAGCCACTGACTTTAGAGTTTGTTCATGCGGATGGTTCTAAAGATACCATCGTAACCAACCACACTTACAATGAAGGTCAGATTGGCTGGTTCAAAGCAGGGTCTGCTCTGAACTTAATCAAGAGAATGAACAAAGGTTAAGACCTACAAGATAGATTTACGAAAGCCACTCCGCAAGGAGTGGCTTTTTTTTTGTTTATAATGTTTTAGAGATAAAAACCGTGTAGTGTGTTTTAAGATTTATATAAGGTTTTTATCTTTCAGTTACAGAAATCACTCTCCCGATATGCATTCAACCAAATCAGCGAAAAACCTTTTCACCAGTATTTCATTTTTCCTTTTTGTAAATTCAGTGATCCTCGCACAAGAGGCAGAAGTTCCTTTTACGGAGCATTTCGGACAAAAAGTGTATCACCCTTACTTGTGGCTGGAGGATATAGAGTCAGATACAGTGCAGAGTTGGTTGGATGAGCAAAATAATTTTAAAAATCAGTATTTCCTGAAAGGTGACTATAATAAAATGAATAGCTCGCTCTTAATGGATGAGTCCAATTATCATAGAAAAACTGAAAAATATGAATTCCAAATAGACGTAGAAGGCTATTATCCTCCTAGGTTAATGGTGAGTAGTAGAATCAATGGAGAAAACTTATGGCCTCTTGTAGATTGTGAAGATTTGAAGGTCAGTGCCTCAGATTTTCCGGAAATAGCGGATTTTGAAATAGATGAGGAAATGGATCTCGTAGTAGTGGCTGTGTCCCACTCGGGCAGTGATTGGCTTGAACTTTTAGTGTATAGTATTTTTGATCGTTCTTTAAAATATAAACTTGAAGGTGTTCGTAATACCACCCTCATTATGAAAGACGGAGGATTCTATTATCAGAAAGCTGATATCCATGGTGAAGGTGTAAATGCCTATGGTGTAAATGATAGAATTGTTTATCACAAGTTCTTCAACGATCCCGATGATGACCATCTCGTTTTTAGTTCACAGGATAAAAGCTCCGAAAAATCATTTTATTTTATTAATCCCCCGAAATCAGATTGGGCATTTGTGTTTCATGACTTTCAGCAAGGTAGTAGGTGGTATGAGGCAATTACGGCCGTAAATCTTACCGAAAATGCCTATGAAACTCAACCATTCGTACTTTACAACTCGCCGGTTAAACTGACATTTGATTTTGTAAGAATCGAGGATGATGCCGTCTATTTTAGGACAGATATGATTAGTCCAACCTATCAATTATTGAAGTTCAATCTTAATACGATCAATGATTATGAGGTGGTGGTTGATTCGTACAAGGAGGTCCTCAATGAGTCCACATATCTGAACAATGGGTTTTATGGCCTTGAATATATTGATAGGGGAAAGTATTTTGGTGTAGTTGTAGATAGCGTATCAGAAACAAAACTTACCATCCCATTAGTGCCCGGTACAAGTTTGGATTTTGCTAAGTCGTCGGATAAGCAAAAGGCTTATTTTATAACCAAAGGCTTTGTAAACCCTCCACGTGGATACGAATTGGATTTAAAGCGCATGACGTATGAAAGTATGGGTGGAGGCTATGACTTTTCAGGAAATAATTATGAAATAGAAATTGTTCAGATACCTTCTGGTGAGGAGAGGGTGCCTGCCACTATAATTTATCACAAAAATAAATTTAGAAAGAACGGAAAGAATCCGTTGTTGATAGATGTGTATGGTGGATATGGTATTATACAAGAACCGACTTATCAGATACAAATGGCCCACCTCATATCCAATGGAGGGGTATGGGTAATACCAGGTGTACGTGGAAGTGGCATTTTGGGAACAAGTTGGGCTTTTGCAGGAAAGGGCATCAACAAGCAGAATACCATTGATGATATAATTGCAACGGCAGAATACCTTATCAAGGAAAAATATACCAACAAGGACTTATTGTTTTTGGAAGGTACTTCTCACGGCGGGTTTGCTGTGACCATAGCGGGTGTACAAAGACCGGATTTGTTTAAGGGAATTATATCCAATGTTGGGGTATATGATTTAATTCGGATCAATGACCAATCAGGTGGATACTCTGATTTGAACAAGATCGAATTTGGAGACCCGAAAGACTCTGCCTCATTTCAATCCAGATTAAAACTATCATCTATCCACAACCTTAAGCCCAATACTCAATACCCTGCATTTTTGATGATTTCGGGAGCTAATGATAGTCGAATACCCATTCATCAGTCCTACAGGTTCCTGGCTGGTCTGCAAGATAATTCCACAAATCAGCTCAATTTTTTGCATGTGACCACAGGTGGTCATGGTATGGCTACCTATCGCTATGAACTATTGCAATTAATCTCACTGAAGTTCAAATTCTTATATATACTCAGTGGTTATAAGTTATGGCACTAGGATTGAACATCCATTCATTCACCAAAAAATGATTAATTTATCTGATCGGCAAAACAACGCAGGTGCTTCTGCGCAACTCTGACTTTGATAAGGCTAATCATTTTTATCTCCATAGTACTCTATCCGCTGTTTGGTGGCGCTCAGAGCATTGTTGATTTCAAACTCAATGCTACATCAGATGGTCAAACATTGACTTCTATTCTAACCGATATTGAGTTGGCTGGTTCAGCAAGATGCTTTTACCTGCCAGAATGGACTGATGACTTTGTTCTAGACAAATCATGTGTTGGTATGACCTTATCTGAAGCTCTTGAGCATCTTTTTCAAGGAACTGAATTGAATTATGTGAGTCCATACCCCAATGTGATCGTTCTGGTGAGAGACCCAAAAAATGCCATTAGAAGAAAAGAAATATTGGTTTCCGCTCAAAAACAAGGTAAACAGGTTAGTGCCTATCGGCTAGGAGAAAAACGAGTAGGTATTGCGAATACTGAATTGTCCGTTTCGGGTAAGATTATTGACGAGAGCACAGGTGAATCTATACCTTTTGTGAATATCCAGGTGGATGATTCGCATAACACGACAACTTCAGATGAGGATGGCCATTTTGAATTGACAGTCACTTCCGGTAGCCATATTCTGAGCTTTAGTTTTCTCGATTATGAAAATCTATTGGCGGATTTGGAGGTTTATGATCAGGGTGAGATTGAAGTTAAAATGGTCAAAAATTCGCGAGAGCTGGAAGAGGTTGTGGTGCACGGGACAATCCTAAAGGAAGTAACGACATCCAGGATAGGCCAAACCGAATTGATTATGAAGGAACTGAAAAACGCACCCGCATTTTTGGGAGAGGTGGATTTGGTGAAACATGTACAAACTCTCCCCGGGGTGACAACAGTCGGTGAGGCAGCTTCGGGCTTCAACGTGAGAGGAGGTAGTGTAGACCAAAACCTAATTTTGCACGATGGGGTACCTATATTCAATAGTTCACACGTTTTTGGGTTTCTCACAGCCTTTAACCCAGAAGCAGTTCGGGAAGTCACTTTTTATAAGGGAGGGACTCCTGCAGAGTATGGAGGTAGAGCTTCATCCGTTTTGGATGTAAGTTCCAAAGATGGAGATTATGAAAACTGGAATGGAAAAGCAGGTCTGGGAATGATAACGGCCAGTCTGATGGTAAATGGACCCATACAAAAGGGTAAAACTAGTTTCAGTTCTTCGTTTCGGTCAACGTATTCAAACTGGCTTATTCATGCAGTGGAGACGAATTATGCAGACCTCTCCGAAAGTGCTGTGTCGTTTTATGATGGTACAGCTAAGCTTTCACACCTCTTTACAGATAAGTCAAAACTATCCATTACGGCATATGCCAGTCATGACAGTTTTCGCCTTTTCGGTGATTCTACTTACAAGTGGAACAACAGGCAGATTACGGCAATGTTTTACCACCAGTTTAGTAGTAGTATGGGAGCAGAGTTTGTTTTAGGCTCTAGTGGATACAGCTATAGCGTACTTAATCGAGATTTGCTCACGGCCTCTGAATTGTCTTATGGAATTAACGCAACAACATTAAAGGCAGGGTTTAATCATGAAGGCAGGTTTGGCAAAAAGGATTTTGGAGTACAGATTTTGCGGTATCAATTTGAGCCAGGTCAGTTAAAACCAAGATCCTCTAGTTCCAATACTAAGAGCGTGAACCTTACCAATCAGTTTGCTTACGAAACAGCCCTTTATATGACGGATTTTCGATCACTCAATGATCGATTATACCTGGAGACTGGGCTCAGAATACCCTTATTCATATCAATGGGGCCGGCCTCTATCTACAAGTATCGTTCTGGAGAAAAGGAAGTCAACAACATCAGTGATACTCTGACTGTCAGAAGGGGGCGGACAGTCAAGTCCTACATTGGGCTGGCTCCACGTCTTTCGCTACGCTACATGCTTGACAAGTTTACTTCCGTCAAGTTTGGTTATAATAGGATGTATCAGTACCTACACCTCGTAACCAACACTACGGCCGTTAGCCCACTAGATGTTTGGTCTCCTAGCGGGTATTATTTTGAGCCACAGCGATCAGATCAAGTTTCAATGGGTATTTTCGGGGATTCTAAGAGTAAAGATTACTCCGCATCGTTGGAGCTTTTTTATAAGCTTATAAAGAATGTGCCGGATTTTAAAGACGGGGCACAGTTGATTTTGAATGAGCACCTGGAAACAGAGTTGCTTCAAGGAAAAGGTACTTCCTATGGTTTAGAAACTTCCTTCTCTAAGAACAAAGGAGACTTCACAGGGACGTTGAACTATACTTTTTCGCGGGCATTCAGAACGGTAAAAGGACCAACAGAAGCAGAGTCTATTAACCAGGGAAAGAGGTATAGAGCCAATTACGATCAGCCTCATAATATAAACTTTTCGTGGAAGTATGATTTCTCAAGGAGATATGCCCTGACGGGGAATTTCACCTATCAAACCGGGCGACCTGTGACTATTCCGCTATCCGCGTTTAGGTATGAAAACACCACCATTGCATATTATTCTGGTCGCAACCAATACCGGATACCAGATTATCACAGACTCGATTTGGCATTGGTTATGGAGGGCAACCATAAGGTTGATACCCGCGTGAAAGGTAGGTGGGTATTCTCCATTTACAATGTGTACGGGAGAAAAAACCCATACAGCATCTTCTTTCAGGTTTCTGATGCGAGCATCCCACAGCCGTATCAACTTTCTATCATTGGCACTGTTTTTCCTTCGGTCAGTTACAATCTTGAGTTTTGACAAATAAAGGTTTACATATCGCTTTGTTTTTCTGGGGACTTGTTTTTACTTCTTGTGTCCAGAGAATTGATTTTGAAGTGCCTCCGGCTGCTGATCAAATTGTGATTGAGGGTAGCATATCTTCGGATCTCGAACCTTGTACTGTTAAGATTTCCAGAGGACTCAATATCAACACAGACTCCATAGTGAACCAGCCCGTAACCAATGCTAAGGTTGTCCTTTTTGATGATCTGGGAAATGCTGAGGGTTTTACTGAAACAATCCAAGGAACTTATCAGACCAATCGGGAAATACAAGGTGAGATAGGAAGATCCTATCACATTGAAGTAGAATTGCCAAATGGAAATTTGTTCGTTTCTGAGCCAGATACACTCCGGGCTACCGGACAAATCAACAATATAAGGTATGAATATGAAGCTCGAACTGTTGAGCGGTATTCTGAAACCGTGGCTGCCGACGTTTTCAATATATACATAGATGCTAAAACCTCCGGACAAGGTGAAAGCTATGTGCGGTGGCGTTTCAAAGGCACATATAAAGCCGAAACCAACCCAGAGCTTCGCACCATAGTTACACCTAGCTACCCCGTTCCGCTCAAGTCGCCATTGCCGTGTAGTGGGTATATAGTTGTTTCTTTTGTGCCAGGGGGCAAATTGGAAATGGTAGATGAGTGTACCTGTTGTGTTTGCTGGGTCAATCATTTTGAAGTATCACCCCAGTTATCAGAAACACAATTTGTGGAGGCAGGTAAGTTCAATAACATTAAAGTGGCGGAGGTCCCTATAAATGTGGCAACCTTCCATGATAAATATCTGGTAGATGTGGAACAAATGAGTCTATCCAAAAATGCCTATGAGTTTTTCTCCCTGGTCAAAGATCAAAAGGAAAATGCAGCTAGTTTGTTTCAGCCTCCTGCAGGAGAGATTCGAGGCAACATTCGGGCGGTCAATAATAATTCACAGGTCATAGGTTTGTTTTATGCCGCTTCCATAAGCAAGAAGTCGATTTTTTTACAGAAAAGTGATGTGCCTTATCCACTTACGGCAATCACTTTTGTAACAGACGAGTGTACCAATTATTATCCCGACTCATTTAGTGAAAAGCCAGAGGAATGGGATTGAGAACTTGCTATATCGTTTTACTATTCGTAATAAGCCTGCAGGGTTATGGAAGCTCGCAATCGGATTCAAGAATCTACTTGAGTTTCAATCAACCGAAATATGCTGTGGGCGATACAGCTTATTTTAAGGCATATTATCTGAGTGCAAAGAATCGAAAGGTACCTGGCAAAGTGATTCTTAGCTTTGATTTAATAGATGCAGAAGGCCGGTCTGTTGTTCACTTTAGGTTCAATGTCTTTGACGGAATCGGTCAAAACCAATTTGCTATTCCCGATTCGCTGAGTTCTGGGTATTTCAATGCCGTGGTATATACTAAAAGTATGCCGACTGGCGAAATGATCACTTTGTCTGAAAATCAAATTTTGATTGTGAAAAAAGAGGGAGTGCAGGCCGAATCGCGCCATGAGCTGCCAATGCAGACTGATCATCTCATTCTAATGAGATCAGATAAGACCATTTACCAAACGCGAGAAAAAGTTCAGGTTGAAGTTCAATTATTGGATCAATCTCGCCAGCCCATATCAGGTGAGTTTTCTGTACGAGTGCTGAACACTCGTTTGTTTCCCAACCAGTTGGGCGAAGGTAGGTTGTCTATTGAGGCTCCAATTTCAACGATGGAAAACCAGCAAATCAACGTTGGGACCATGATAAAAAAAGTAGGAGTCGCCCATCTGAACGATGGGAAAACAGCTACTGAGGGATCCTTGGTGATGTTTTACTTGCAAAAGAGCAAATGGCGATATCAGACACAAATCCAAAGCAACGGACAAATCTTATTGACATTGCCCGATATTTATGAACCGGATGAGTTGTTTTATTTGTCTGTTTCGCCAAAGGGAAAGCCATTACATGAACTAAGAATAACGTGGAATGAGAGAAGCAAACCACCATTACCAAAACCACAAATATCCCATATCACACAACAATCCGATTTGTATGCATCCTTTGCCAAAGAGGTTATGATCATCAATCGATCTTATGGTTTCTTTACAACTCCAGAATTTGCCGCTATTCAAAACCTGAAAACCTTCCGTTCTATAGAAGAAGAAATCAAAGAGGCAGACCTTACATTTACAGTTGATGATTACATCTCTTTTCCGACTATGGGAGAGCTGATCAAAGAAGTCGTCCGACCACTATATTACGGAGATAAGAGGAGAGGTAAGGTTGTTAGAATGAGATCTCTAGACAGGCCAGCTGTTGATGATCCGGTCTATTTGATAGACGGTGTTGTTACAAAAAATACCGATTTCTTTCTTTCATTAATTCCTGATGATGTTCTGGAAATCAAAATTATTCGTGACACTCGCAAGCTGCTTCGCTTTGGACTGATGGGGCGAAATGGGATCGTAATTGTAAATACAAAAACAGGTGATGCGAGAGAGCCGGTTGATCCAAATGAATTAGTTGAAGGCTTGAGCAGGCCTATTGTGTTTCCCTATTCCAATTATGCCGATAGTCAGTCTGATCAGGTTCCCAATTTCAGAACTTGTCTTTATTGGAATCCATCCATCATTACGGATGAAAGTGGAAAAGGTGAAATTGATTTTTATCTATCCGATGATGTAGGAGAGATGATTATTCAGGTCGATGGGATCAATGATCAAGGGGAGTGTTTTTCCACCAGCCTAGGTGTTAATGTTGATTGAGTCATTACTCCAACTCCTCTAAAAACGCTAGCGTATCTACATTGTCTGCATAATCCCAGGGCTTTGGTAGCTGGGCTTTCCCGAATGGGATAAATCCATCACCAACTACGCACTGTATTTTCTCTTTGTTTGATTCAATGTAGCTAGTCACTTCCTCCGGCATTTCGTATTCCTGAACATATAACACAGAAATAGGAGAGACTAGATCTTCAGCTTTTCGCCATAGCAAAAAACCCGTGTCTAGATGCGGCTCTTTGTTTACCAGGTAGATCGACTTATTGTAGTCGTAGTTGTTTCGGTACTTGTGGTGGTGAATGATCGGCTCCATGTGCTGGATCGATTCAAATAGGAAATCGGGTTTGTAACCTTTCGGCACCAGTAGTTTTGATACATTTCGGCACCCCAGCCCAAAATACCAGAAAATATCTTTGCCCAGTTCGCTCAGCTCTGCGGCAGATTCACTGCCTGTCAATACGGCTATAGAAGATCTGTTTTTACGAATGATGTGCGGCAGGTGTCCAAAGTAAGACTCGAAATACCTTGCCGTATTGTCACTGCCGGTGGCTATGACAGCATCAATGTCGGTCAGCCTATCCCTCTGTTCCAGCGATTTCTTGAATCTTGGTTCTATGTTCAGCAGCAAATCCACCAACCACTTTACCAGCAAAGTATCGTCTTTGGAAGTTTTGATGGCCGCAAAGTGCCCCGAGAGCAGCACGCAAAGCAAGTCATGAAACCCAACCAGAGGAATGTTTCCGGCCATCACAATGCCCACAATCTTGGGTACCTCGCATTTCAAACTGTATTTTTTTAGCCATTCTTCCAGTTTGCGCTCTTCCAAAATGTGAGTAATTCCCTCAATCGCCCGCTCGGTATTTTCAGGAGTAAACCACGCATTTTGCTGCTGAGCCATGCGAATGATGCCCTCTTTAGCCTCGCTATCCAGATTTGATAGTGTGTCGCCCAGTTTCACAAATGCAGAAATCCTTTCCTCAGCCTTCATTTAAATGCCCTTTACTTTTGGCTGCAAACTTATTGTGAATATTTTTGTTCCCTTATTGAAAACCGAATAAAAGGAGAATAAGAAATGGCGATAATAATAACCGACGAATGTATCAACTGCGGCGCATGTGAGCCGGAGTGCCCAAATACAGCCATTTATGAAGGTGGTGTAGAGTGGAAATGGTCAGACGGAACCGATCTCACCGAAGTAGAGATGGAAGACGGCACAGTGATCGACGGTAACGAAGATCAAGAGCCCGTGTCTGATGAATTCTATTATATAGTTTCAGGTAAGTGCACAGAGTGTACCGGATTTCACGAGGAGCCACAGTGTGCCGCGGTTTGTCCTGTCGATTGCTGCGTGCCTGATCCTGACTATGAAGAGACTGAAGAAGAACTCACAGCCAAAAAAGACTGGCTGCACGTATAGTTTGACGTGAATAATGATATTCTAAAAGCGGGTTTATCCCGCTTTTTTTGTACCATTCCTGCGTAGGCGGGAAACTCATAAACTAAATTCTAATTTGATTTTTTGAAGAGAATAGCCTTCAATTCTTCGATACTTCAGTCGGGCTGTCCGCTCCAAACCCACACTCTCCCCACCATCCCGTCTATTTTGCAGAGGATTGTGTTCTACCTCATCCTTTTTCTTTTGATCAAATATGCACTCAGCACTTTGTCAAAGGGTTCAGAGGTATCAGCCTCTAGCAAGTCAATTTTATACTGTCCACATTTGAGTTTCAGTTCATGGTATAGAGCGGATATTCTTTCCTGATACTGCTCCTTTACATCGCGAGGATTCACTTTGATAGATTGATTAGACTCCAGATCTATGAATCTGTATGGTCTATCCTCAAACTCAAACTCCAGTTCAGTGTTTTGATCGGTCACATGAAAGATCAGTATTTCATGTTTGTTGTGTTTCAGGTGCTGCAGCGCCCCAAATATTTCGTCCAGATTGTCATTGTTTTGAAACATGTCGCTGAGTATAATCACCAGCGACCGCTTATGAACCTTCTCAGCTATTTCATGAAGCACAGTGGCCACATTGGTGCTTCCTGCACCTTCTGTTTCATTGATTACTCTTGTGAGCTCATTAAAGATCAGATTCAGGTTAGAACCCGTCGAACTCTGCGGACTTGTAAAGAGCACCTCGTCAGAAAAAGTGGTGAGGCTTACTGCATCGCGCTGAGAGGAGAGGAGCTGACTCATGGCAGCCGCACATAGCGCCGCAAATTTGATCTTATCCAGGTTTGGCTTTGGATAATACATAGATCCTGATACGTCCAGCAGAATGTTGCAGCGCAGGTTTGTTTCTTCCTCATACTGCTTGGTGTAGATCCTGTCAGTTCTGGCAAATACTTTCCAGTCCACATGGCGCGTACTATCCCCAAAGTTGTAAAGCTTATGCTCAGCAAACTCCACCGAAAAACCGTGATACGGTGATTTGTGCAGTCCTGTGATGAATCCCTCGACCAGCTGTTTGGCCAGAAAATCTATTTTTTCAAATTGTTTAACCTCCGAAAGTTTAATGCTCATTATTATTCCAATGTTAAACCTTTGTTTACCTCCATTTTATTCAGATCGTAAAGATGTACATAAATCTGAGGTGTTTGCATTTGTCTTGTTTAAAATGCTATATTTAAAAGCTTTTTTAACAACTTTAACACTTAACATCACAAACCAAACCTAAGTATCGTGGAAGACAATACGGAAAAAGGAAGAGAAGAGATTTATTCGGAAAGAGTGAGGGCGGGCAAGCGGACTTACTTTTTTGACGTAAAGGCAACCAAGTCAAACGACTACTATTTGACCATTACTGAAAGTAAAAGAAGGTTCAAAGATGATGGATTCTTCTATGAGAAACACAAAATTTTCCTCTACAAAGAAGACTTCAATAAGTTCGTAGAGGCACTAAACGATACTGTAAATCATGTCAAAGATGAACTGCTTCCTGACGTAGATTTTGCCCAGTTTGATAATGTGGACGAGGAGGTGGGCGTGAGCTCGTCAGACTCTGACTCGGATCTGAAGTGGGACTGACATAAAGAACTAGATAATGGAAGCTCTCGAAATTGTTTTCGAGAGCTTTTTTATTTTTGAGAAATGAGGAAGACATTAATTGCTATAGGTGTATTTGTGGTGTTGCTTGCAATAGTCATTTGGTATTTCTCCAATATCTTCATCTACATTTCTTTGTCTTTGGTCTTTGCTACCCTTCTGCGCCCTATGACCAATCGGATCAGCAAGTTTGAGGTGTTGAATCGTTCTACGCCCAGACCTTTGGCCATTCTCGTGTCTTTTGGGGTTGTGATAGGTGTCATTACCGCTTTTGTCACACTTTTTATCCCTTTGATTTCACATCAGATTGAAGTCATCTCCACCCTCAATTTTGATACTGTTTTCGATAATGTATTCAAGCCCATCAGGTCGGTCGAGAGTTTTCTTATTGCAAATGAATTGACTACTGAAGCCCCGGGTTTTTTGATTGAAAGTGCGCATGACAGTATTTTCCAATTCTTCGGAAGGATTAACCTGACAGAGATTCTCAACGGGATGTTCTCTGTGGCGGGAAATATATTTGTGGGGCTCCTGGCCATCACATTCATCACTTTCTTTCTGCTATATGAAAACGGCATCATCAGACGTCAGATCATATCTATTATTCCTAACCAGTATTTTGAGGTATTTATTTCTGGTCTTTATAAGATCGAAACACTACTTTCAAATTACCTGCTGGGCCTGCTTTTTCAGATGGCCTCCGTTTTTACTCTGGCCAGTATAGGGCTTACCATTTTTGGGATCAACTATGCAGTGACCATTGCCGTATTTGCTGCTGTGGCCAACCTTATCCCTTATTTGGGGCCTATTCTCGGCGGCACTTTCGGTATTCTGGTAGCACTTTCCACAGGCGGGGAGTTCTCCTTTACCAACGAAACCATATTTCTCATCATTCAGGTTTTTAGCGTGTTTGGTGTGGTTCAGGTAGTTGACAATGTTCTTTTGCAGCCACTTATTTTCTCCAAAAGTGTAAAAGCTCACCCTTTAGAAATATTTGTAATTATTTTTGTCGGCGCAACGATCGCTGGCATACCCGGAATGATCGCTGCGATTCCTGTTTATACGATCGTAAGGGTTTCCTCTTCAGAGATCTATGCAGGGTTTAATAGATATAGAGTATTTAAAAGCAAAAACTGATTTATGGGTTTACAATGTGGCATTGTCGGACTTCCCAACGTAGGGAAATCCACTCTTTTCAATGCACTTTCCAATGCCAAAGCTGAGGCGGCAAATTTCCCTTTCTGTACCATAGAACCAAACGTAGGAGTCATCACCGTTCCCGATGATCGTCTAAAAGTTTTGGAGGGGCTGGTGCGTCCAGAAAAAGTTGTACCAACTGTTATTGAGTTCGTTGATATTGCGGGACTTGTCAAAGGTGCTAGCAAGGGCGAGGGACTTGGAAATCAGTTTCTGGCTAATATTCGTGAGGTTGATGCAATCGTACATGTGATTCGCTGTTTTGACAATGACAACATCATTCACGTAGAGGGCAAAGTCGATCCTATAGACGACAAGGAGGTTATTGATACTGAACTTCAGTTGAGAGACCTTGAGTCTGTGGACAAAAGAATACAGCGTGTAGAGAAGACGGCCAAGTCGGGAGATGCGAAATCTAAGAAGGAGCTTGAGGTTTTGAAAGTATTCAAAGAACACCTTGAGTCTGGTAAAAATGCTCGTTCACTCGATATGGAGAAGGAGAGCCGTGTATTGGTGAAAGAACTACAGCTGCTCACGGACAAGCCTATTATTTATGTAGCCAATGTGGATGAGGAGTCCATTCTTGAGGGGAATGAGTATTCCAAAAGACTGGCAGATATGGCGGCTAGTGAAAATGCCATCCAGATCAACGTTTCAGCAGGATTGGAATCTCAGATAGCCGAGTTTGACAATGAAGAAGATAAGGCCATGTTTCTTGAGGAATATGGACTGAAAGAATCTGGTCTGAACCGTCTGATCAGAGCAGCTTATTCATTGCTTGATTTGATTACTTACTTCACTGCCGGAGTACAGGAAGTCCGCGCCTGGACTATAAAGAAGGGCTGGAAGGCGCCAGCAGCAGCAGGGGTAATTCACACTGATTTTGAACGCGGGTTTATCAAAGCGGAAGTAATGAAGTTGGCCGATTTTGAGCAGTACAAAACGGAGCAGGCCTGCAAAGAAGCCGGGAAACTATCTATAGAAGGTAAGGAGTATGTGGTGAGTGATGGCGACATCATGCACTTCAGATTCAATGTTTAGAATTCGCTCTGGATGCTTTTGTACCCAATCAGCTCATCGAAGTTGTTGATTGGGTCACGGTAGTACACGAGGATTTCATAGTCATTGCCCGTTTGGAAGTAGTTTCCCTCAAAATAACCTGAGTTTAGGGTGGGGGACTCTACCCAATACATATAATCATAGTATCCTTGTTTCAGCTGAATTTTTCCTCTGTATGAGTTTCTTTCCGGCACATAGATCATTCTGTTTTCAGCGGACCTTGCCCAGTTATTGAAACGGCCGGTTACGAAAACCTCGCCCTCCACTTTATCCGACTTTAATTCAAAATAGACATCTACATATTCGCTTTGAAGTTGGCTGTCACCTGGGTCAGAGTTTACCAAAAAGTAATTTCCATTTAGATCCTGTATCAATTGACTGTAAGCCAATGATCCACGAGGTTTGTCTGTGCCAAGAAAAGCCAATACGCGATCTTCCTCTTTTTTCACATTAGCCACATTCATTCCCTTAAAATCTATTGACCTTATATCGAAGTACCGAAACTCATTTGCACCTGAAAAATTGTTTTCAGAGTTGAAGTGATGAAACTCTAAATATGATTCATCATGTCTGACCAGCGTTGGTTTTAGCCCTGCTATGACCACATCCCAATTGTGGTTTTGTAATAGAACCACGTAAATGTCTCTTAGCGGATTCACGTTATCCAGCCCATTATAGTTGACCGAAAAAGCTACTTGTTGATTGGTTTTTCTCCCCATCACAGATGAGCTCATCTGAATGTCTCCGGTAGCACTGGCTGCCCTGTTATATACCATAGCCCTTCTCGAAAAGATGATGTCATCGTTACTATTGCTATTCGACACCACGACCAGATAATTGCCGGAAATATGCGGAGTAGGCAGTTGAACGGAGTACTGCACATATTTTTTTCTGGTATTTGAAGAATACTGATAAGTGTTGATTGCAAAAGAATTATACTCATTCAAGAATCGTATATCCGAAAGTCCGGATGGTGTCCAGTCCTTATTACAATGGATGTAGCGGACATTCAGTGAACTGTAATTCTCTTCGAAAAGGTCAAATTGAAGAAGGAAACCATTTTCATTACCAACCTCTAAAACAGGGTTTTCCAGTTCTGATTGTAGATTTTGACTAAAAGGGAACAGCTGAACCATTCCCACATTTGCTTCATAATCAACATTGTCAAAAATGAGCTTTTTTCCAGTGTTGTAGCTGGTTGTAGATACAGGTACGCAGCTGGTTAAAATCAATACAGATAAACTAAATAGAGATAGAAGGTGATATTTCATAAATTTGTTAAAAGCAGTTCCAACGTTTTTAAACTCATTAGAGTCTTAAGAAAACTAAAATAGCCTGAATGTCCGTCACCGACGAAGAATTAATTGAAGGTTGCTGCAAAGAAAACAGCGCGGCGCAGCAAAAATTGTATGATTCATACAGTAGAAGTATGTATCCTATTGCTTTGCGCTATTCAAAAATGCAGCAGGAGGCCGAGGATATTCTTCAGGAGGCATTCATTAAGGTATTCAAAAACATCAAGACATTCAGGAAGGACTCCTCGCTGGGGTATTGGATCAAACGGATAGTGATCAACACAGCGCTGAATTATCAGAGGAGCAAGTTATACCTCTACCCGATGGTAGATGTAAATGATTTGAGAAGGCATTCGGGATCAGATTTGACTTTGTCTTCCCTTTCTTATGAAGAATTGCTGGATATGGTAAGAAAATTACCAACCGGATGTCAGGTGATATTTAATTTATATGCAATTGAGGGCTTCAAGCACCACGAAATTGCAACAATGTTGGAGATAAGTGAGGGTACCTCAAAATCTCAATACGCCAGGGCCAAGAGCCTTTTGCAAAAGTGGGTTTTAGAAAGTAGCAAAGAAAATTATGGACGAGCAGGGGAGAACTGAGGATATTTTCGAAAGAGAGTGGCTTGAGGCCTTTGATGGGGCCGAGCAGCAGCCTCCAAGAATCGTTTGGAGTGAGATAGATCGTGCGCTTGCCCATGACAAGGTGCTGCTGTTTCAGCGAAAATCTATCTACTACAGATGGGCCGCAGCAGCTATATTTCTATTGGCCACAACCATCGGATTTTTCCAATTAGTGAACAATTCCAGTTCCTACTCAAGAACAATCGCTGAAATTGAAGTTGACAACCCTCAACTTGCTAACAATAACCTTAGAATAGAGGTACCGGAAAATGCGGGTAGAGATGCCGTTGGCAGTTTATCTTCAAAAAGACTATTTGCTGTAAACTCACAAATAGAAGAAAGCCGCCATGAAGGAAACGCTCCATCTTCCAATTCTCTGCTTGTTGATGATCGTGATGATGGGAGCTCAGAAAGAGAATTGATTGTGATAGAACCGATTAGGCCTGGTTCGGAAGTGGCCGCTGTTGATGTGGTTGATCGCCTCTATAGAGTTGCTTCCATACTCAATGCGCGCAAAGCCAAAAATGAAAGTCTTGATGAAAAGTATTGGGCAGGTGTGGATTTTAGTTCAGGAACGTTTGATCCCAATTTTCAGACAGGAGGCACTAGCCTTTTAGACAACAGTTTGGCGTTCAATTCCAATGCTCAATTTTCTGCCACAAATACAGAAGCATTAGATGCTGGTTCTCCTGATGTCAGGGAAAACATGCAAGCTGGTCAGACGGTTTCCTTTGGAATGAACATGGGGCTGAAGCTGTCCGATAAATGGACTGTACAAAGTGGATTTCAATATATGAAAGCTGAAGCGACGAACAATACGAATGTTGTTGTGACTACTACCCGGTTGGTTGACCCAATCGCGGCTACTTCTCAGTTCAAAAAGGTATCTCAGGTTCGCAGCGCAACGCAAGCCGATGAAGTAGTGGAGTACAACTATGAAGATGTGGATTTGCGAAATGTTTTTCAGTTTGCAAGCATTCCTGTAAAGGCCGGTTACAAACTACTGGATCGTAGGTTTAGCCTTGAGTTAAAAGCGGGAGTTGCGGCTAATTTATACCTTGGCAATAAGATAACCGACCCTGACAATCAGTTGGCCGAAGTGACAATAGGCCCTGGCTCTAACTCGCCTTACAAAGAACTTAGTTTTATGGGGCTGGCAGGCGTGCAGTTTGGATATGAATTTATGAGAAATTTCAATATCATATTGGAACCAAACTACAGAAGGTCACTGGACAATATGACTAAAAATAGTTCTGAGTTTGAGGCGGCACCATCTAGTTTCGGTCTTCAGACCGGAATTCGCTATCAATTCAACTAATCGTTCCAACTATTTCGCGGGTTTGCGGGTCTCCAAAAGGCACCCAAACATTTCACCGTGGAAAAACAAACTTCAGAAAACCGAGATGAAAAGGCATTCATCAGGCTCTCAATATTGACGCTGGTGGTGCTCATTTTGCTATCCTTATTCTTCTCAGGGATTTAGATTTGGCGTAGTTACTTTTGTGTCATATTTGCACAAAACAATCTACTATGTCAGACAAACCGATAACCTCCTTTATAGAGAAGCATTTCTTGCATTTCAATGCTGCCGCACTGCATGATGCCGCAAAAGGCTATGTAGCTCATCTGGAATCAGGAAAGAAGATGCTTATTTCACTAGCAGGTGCCATGAGCACAGGAGAACTGGGAATCTCACTGGCAGAGATGATCCGTCAGGACAAAGTGCAGATCATATCCTGTACAGGCGCAAACCTTGAAGAAGATATCATGAACCTGGTGGCGCATACTCATTATACACGCATTCCCCATTATAGAGACCTTACACCTGAAGAGGAGCGAGCCCTTTTAGATCAGGGGCTGAATCGTGTGACTGATACTTGCATCCCGGAGGAGGAGGCATTTCGGAGAATTCAGGAGCATATCTTTAAAATATGGAAAGATGCGGAAGAAAAAGGAGAACGTTATTTCCCGCATGAATTCATGTACAAGCTTCTTGATTCAGGAGCACTGGATGAATACTTTGAGATTGACCCTAAAAATAGCTGGATGCTGGCGGCAAAGGACAAGAACCTTCCAATCGTTGTGCCAGGATGGGAAGACTCCACTATGGGAAACATCTTTGCTTCGTATTGTATAAAAGGAGAGTTGAAGGCATCAACCATGAAATCGGGTATTGAATACATGATGTATCTCTCCGACTGGTATATACAAAATGCGGAAGATAAAGGAATCGGGTTTTTTCAGATAGGAGGAGGTATTGCAGGAGATTTTCCGATTTGTGTGGTACCCATGCTCTATCAGGACCTGGAGATGGAAAGTATCCCGTTTTGGAGCTATTTCTGTCAGATATCCGACTCCACTACTAGCTACGGCTCCTATAGCGGGGCTGTACCCAACGAGAAAATCACCTGGGGTAAACTAGATGTAGATACTCCAAAATTCATTGTGGAGTCTGATGCCACTATAGTAGCTCCTCTGATTTTCGGTTATATACTAGGGTGGTAACAGGCTATTAGTTTTCGACCTTGGGGCTGAGTAGCCCTTTCATGAAGAGGTTATATTCTTCGCAAGTGAGAAAGGATTCGCCTGCGGAGTAAGGGCATGTTTTATAGACCCAGTCAAAAGGACCTTTCTTCAGAATAACACCATTGCCATGACAAACAGGGCATATCATTTTGGAGAGCCCTCCACAGTCATATTCTCCGCTAGACAGCTCAGAGGCCATTTCCTCCTGAGCTTTTCTGCTAATTATCAGATACTCCTCTTCAGCTAGCTGTAGATATTTTACAGCCTCGCTGTAGTATCTTCCCTGAGTCCCTTTTAGTTGTATGTACTTATTGAGCCAGTTGATACCCTGTTTATATTTTTCAAGATGAAAGCTATTTCTCCCAAAATAGTACGCCAGGTTTGAGGGGAGCACATCCAACTTGCCCATTGCCGATCTGAACTCTTCATCGGCACTCTGATATTCTCCTTTTTCCATCAGATCTACTCCCAGATCTATTTGTTTAGATATGTGTCCTTCTGTGTACTCCTGAGAGTAGGATAGAAGTGTCGCCGTAAGTAGAATGCAGGAAATAATGTGTTTCATGACCAAAATAGCTGAACGCAAATATGGTTAATAAATTGTAGTTGAGATTTCCTTGCTAAACCTTATACCATCGATTTGATAAGAAAATATATAGCTGATATCTTCGCGCGTATATCCGCTGTGGCATAATAATTAAAAGAGTTGTCGTTGGATAACAAAATGTAGCTCAATGAACATCAGAAAACTTGTTGTTTGTCTAATTTTTATCGTGATGGGTACATATGCTCATGCCCAAACCACGCGTGATACTGAAGCTCCCAAGCCCCCCAAGCCAATGTATCGGGCTGAGAAGAAATCCGATGAAGGGTTTTTCAAGTCTATCTTTAAGAAAAAAAGTAACAAAACCGACGATGAGACCGCTGAGTTTCGCAAACGGATGAAGAAAGTGGCGCGAAAGAAGCGCAAGCAGGAAAGGTTAGCCGATAAGCCCCAATACTCTGACCCGCTATACTTTGGTCATAAGAAGCCGCCGAAGAAACGTAAAAATGGCAAAAAGAAATTCTGCAAACAGTGCGGACTTACGCATTGAGGCTGGTTATTATATTTGAGTTATGATAGCGATCAAAATCCGGTGTTACGGAAAGGTGCAGGGAGTCTTTTTTAGAGTTTCTACTAAGTCTCAGGCAGATGAACTTGGTGTGACTGGCTGGGTGCGCAATGAACCCGATGGCTCAGTGTTGATCCATGCAGAGGGTGAAGGAGATGTGTTGAATCGTTTAGTAGCCTGGAGTAAGAAAGGTCCTCAATTTGCGAGGGTTAGTTCAGTTGAGCAGGAGGGAAGTACTCCGGAAGGCTTTGACTCTTTTGAGATCAGGCACTCTTAAGCATCTTATTTCTACCAATCTCCACCTTGAAGTAGTTTAGGATGACCCTTCTGATTCCGTAGAAAAGAAACTTGTTGTTGGTTCCTTGCTTTAGCACACATACTTTGATTATAGCTCTATAAACCTCGGGTTGGTTGCAGAAGTGGTTCATCCAGTTTTCGAACTCCTCACGCCAGTTCTCAGCGTATACTTCGTAGTGGCTTCTGCCATCCCAGATGATTTCTAACTGGTTGTCACCTTTTTTGAATCTGTAAATGGCGGCCAGAATAGTGTAGAGTTCTATAAGGAAGGAAGTATCATATGAGTCAACGCTTTGCAGGTTTAGGATGAAGTCATCCACCAGGCCCATGGGGTTTTCATTGACGTTATATCCTTCCAATGCCCTTTCTACCCAGTAAGACAATAACTGCGGCTCCACAAAACCTTGTGCGGCACGCAAGATCGTGTTTTTGTCCTGATCAAAGTATTTGTCCTGATAAACCATAGCTGTTGCAAAAATAGGACAAAAAAAAAGGAATGGTGAAAACCATTCCTTTCTTTAATTAACTTAATTCTTTATTAGAAGCTGAATACCCAAGTTCCGTAGAATACTGCAGCTCTGCCTGATCCTTCTGCCACGTCAAACGTTAGCTTTGTTCCGCTAATAGAAATTTCTGTTCCGTTCAATGTTGCAGCTGTTCCATCATCATTCAGAGAGTAAGTTCCACCTGATCCCCAAACAGCGTCAGCGCCATCATTAGTAGGAGCGTCAGCAACGACAACTGTTCCAGTGTTAGTCTCCTTGTCATAAGTGAACGTGAACGTAGTGCTAGACCATTCTGATCTGCTTTCTCCGTCAAGTGTTACTGATGATGGTGATCCAGCAATAGTTGCTAGTTCTTCTCCAATTGCATCTGCTGGATCAACTTTGGGGTCATCTTTTCCTCCTCCGCAAGAAGCGAAGATCAAAAGTGAACCGAACACTAATGCGGTAAGTAATTGTGTGATGTTTTTCATGTTTTCTTTAGTTTCTAACTCATTTAAAAATTCTAATTAGGTAAAAATATCGGATTTTCGCAATTAAACCTAGCAAAATTTGAGAAGTTTGAACTGCGAAGGCGCGATCGAAGACCCAACGATCAATCTCGCAATTTCGTATTTTAACCTTAAATTTTTTCGATAGAAATAACAGAATCACATAAGCTGATCTCCTGCTGTAGGTTTGATGCCATTATGATAGTGGGTTGTGATGCCATGGATTTTATCAATGATTCAAACCAGGACATCCCCATTTTGTCCAGATTGGAAGTAGGCTCGTCAAGTAAAATCAAGTCAGCAGCAAAACCGAAGGCCATGATGAGTTTAGCTCTTTGTTTCATGCCGCTGCTAAAGTCTTTGATGAATTTGTGCTGAGCTTTGATAAGTCCGGCATCTTTCATCATGGTCTGAATATCACCATTGGGTTCCTTGAATTTAGCATGAAAGGCGAGCTGTTCTGCGAGCGTATATTCTTCTATCAAGTTGAAATACGGTGCGGCAAAGTTCATTCGAACCTGAATGTCATCAGTAGAAAGCTTTCCATGCTCATCGTGGTAACTGATTTCGCCACGGGTGGGTACCGAATATGCTCCCAGAATCTTAAGTAAAGTGGATTTACCCGAACCATTAGGGCCAACAATTGCAAGTTTGCTTCCTGATTCAATCGTGGTGTTCAAGTCTTTAAAAATCCAATCTCGATTGAACCGCTTTCCCAATCCTTTGGCCTCTATCCTCATGCTTAGAATTTTAGATTTTTAGGGAAACTGATATAATGCTTCTTCACTATCCGACTAATCGCGGTAATGTTTGGTAAGTCTGAGGCTTTGGCCACATCCATCACATCACCATTTTTCATGAGGATATCGATACTCTCATCCTTCACGATGTAAGCGGCATTGCTAATAGTTCCTTTTTGAAGAAGGTATTTAGAGTCTGATTTTGAAATACCCTGTTTCACGATTGCAGTTTGGATTTTATCTACCAGCTCTTTCTCAATTTTGTCATTGGACAAAATGATTTTGAAAAGCCGCCTTGATAGCAGATCGTTGCTCAGGGTTCTGAGAATAACATCTTCATGAAATAACCACTGCTTGATAGATCCCCAAATGTCAGTATCGTCCAGCTGCACGAATACCTCGAGCAGTTCCTCATCTTCAAAAAAATCTTGTCTGGTGATATCTCGCTCCAGGAAGATGCTGAAAGCAGGAGTAGCTGGCACTTCGGCCCCTTTCTGCGTCAGCAGTTTGGCTCTTTTGATCAATGAAATCAGCATAGACTCTGCAGCAACGGATGTTTTGTGCAGATAAACCTGCCAGTACATGAGCCGGCGGGCGTTGAGGAAGTTTTCGATACTGTAGATCCCTTTTTCCTCTACCACAAGCCTGTCTTCGTGAACATTGAGCATTTTGATGATGCGCTCTGCGCCGATTGTCCCCTCGTGCACTCCTGTGAAAAAACTATCTCTTTTCAGATAATCTAATCTGTCCACATCCAGCTGCGAGGAAACCAGCTGATGTAGAAACTTGCGGTGATATTTTCCCGTAAACACCTGCTTGGCAAGTTCCAGTTTTCCTCCAAATTCTTTGTTGAGTTTATCAAAGAGCCAAAGCGAAATCTGCTCGTGCTGCACATCCTGAAAAAGGCTGAACTCAAGAGTGTGGGAGAAAGGGCCGTGACCAATGTCGTGAAGCAGAATGGCAATGAGAGCGGCTTCATATTCTGCATCAAATATCATCACCCCTTTGCTCCGCAGATTGTCGAGCGTGCGCTGCATGAGATGCATGGCGCCTATGGCATGATGGAAGCGGGTATGGTGAGCACCTGGGTAAACAAGTTCTGTCAATCCCAGTTGTTTGATTCTCCTGAGTCTTTGAAAATATTGATGCTCAATAATATCAAAGATCAATTCGTTTGGGATAGTAATGAATCCGTAAACGGGATCATTCAGGATTTTCTTTTTGTTCAAAAGAGAATTGGGTTTGATTTTTGTTTAATATTCCAAAAATAGATCAAAAGACACATTGCGATGGTGATCTAAATTTAAAATCTGCAAAACACGCTAAAAAACACATAGATGAACTATAAAATACTTTGGGCCGATGATGAAATTGATTTACTGAAGCCTCACATCCTATTTCTGAATCAGAAAGGATATGACATAGTGCCAGTAAATAGTGGGGCTGATGCCTTAGAGAAAATAGATCACGAAGTTTTTGATTTGGTCTTTTTGGATGAGAATATGCCGGGTATGACGGGACTCGAAACGTTAAATTATATTAAATCTACTCATCCAAACCTCCCCGTGGTGATGATCACCAAGAGTGAGGAAGAGCAGATTATGGAAGAGGCTATTGGTTCTAAAATAGCTGACTATCTGATCAAGCCACTGAATCCAAATCAGATCTTACTTTCTGCAAAAAAAATATTGGATAACAAACGGATTATCTCTGAAAAAACGAACCAGGGCTACATGCAGGAGTTTCAGAAGCTGAGCATGGAAGTGCAGGATCTGGATGATCATGAGGGCTGGTCTGACCTGTACCGAAAGCTGGTATATTGGGAGCTGGAAATAAACAGTACGGATGACAAAAGTATGGGTGAGGTGCTGACCACTCAGCAAACTGAGGCCAATCAGAGGTTTTGTGATTTTGTGGAAGACCATTACGAGGATTGGCTCAATGATCCGGATGTTGACCGTCCTATATTATCGCATCAGTTGCTAAAGCGAAAAGTGTTTCCGCTGCTAAAAGAGGAAAAACCTGTGTTTTTAATAGTAATAGACAACCTGAGGTTTGATCAGTGGGAAATTCTAGAGCCTGAAATTGCAGAGTTTTTCAATATTCAAGAAAAGGATAACTATTTTTCGATACTGCCTACTACCACGGCTTATGCTCGAAATTCATTGTTTGCGGGGATGATGCCTTTGGAGATTCAGCAACGATTTCCAGAGCTATGGAGCGGGGAAGATGAAGAGGGTGGAAAGAATAATTTTGAAAAGGAACTGCTGCAAAAGAACATTCAGAAAGAAAGGCTGGATATTAAGTTTTCGTACAATAAAATCATAAAAGCGCAGGAAGGCAAAAACCTCGTTGATAATGCGCCAAACCTTCTTAAAAATGATCTCAATGCCATTGTGTTCAACTTTGTGGACATGCTGTCTCATGCAAGAACAGATATGGCAATGATCCGCGAGCTGGCCCCTGATGAATCCGGCTATCGTTCGTTGACAAAGTCATGGTTTGGTCACTCATCGCTTTTTGATTTGCTTAAATTTCTTGCAGGCAAGGATGTAAAAGTGGTCATCACAACCGACCATGGTACTATCAGGGTTAAGAAACCTTACAAGATCATTGGTGACAGAAACACCAACACAAACCTCAGGTATAAGCAAGGGAAGAATCTCGCTTTTGATCAAGAAGGCGTGTTCTCGACCAGAAATCCAGAAGATTTTCGATTACCCAAAGTAAACGTGAGTACATCCTTTGCTTTTGCCAGAGAGGACTTTTTCTTCGCCTATCCTAATAACTTCAACTATTACGTCAATTTTTATAAAGATACTTTTCAGCACGGGGGGATGAGCATGGAGGAAATGATCATTCCTTATGTAGTTTTGAACCCGAAATGATTACCTATTCTATAAAGACAATTGACGAATTGGCCGAGCCGGCCCAAAAGCTAAAAGAACTTTTACAGGACTATCCTGTGGTTTGCCTAAACGGAGAGATGGGTGCGGGCAAAACTACTTTTATAAAAAAGGTTTGCGAGCTTCTTGGGGTAGAGGATGAGACCAGTTCTCCCACATTTTCGATAGTCAATGAGTATCGTGATGAAAATGATGACTCAGTTTATCATTTTGATTTTTATAGAATCAAAAGTGCTCAGGAGGCGCTCGATATTGGTGCAGAAGAATATTTTTATTCGGGCGATCCGTGTCTGATTGAGTGGCCCGAAAAGATAAATGAGTTGATTCCCGAAGAACACCTTGAAATAAATATTAATTTAGTAGAGAATAATCACCGGGAATTGACCTTTATAGTTCCAGCCTAATCTTATGGCAGAGAAAAAGACATCAGGTTTTGCAGACTTAGCCAGAGAGCAAAGTTTGTACACGCAGGAGGCTCCTGCAAAGATCAAGCATTCAAAAAATTCACTTTTCATAGGAGTTCCAAAGGAAATATCTCTTCAGGAGAGCCGTGTGGCCCTGAAGCCTGAGTCTGTGGATGTGCTGGTGAATAATGGGCATGAAGTGTGGGTAGAAGCTGGCGCTGGTGCCTCGGCCAATTTTTCCGACAATGAGTACAGCGAGGCTGGTGCCAAAATTGTCTATACCTCAAAAGAAGTATATCAGGCCAATCTTATTTTGAAAGTGGAGCCACCGACATTGACCGAAATAGAGTTGATGCAAGACGGAAGTGCAGTCGTTTCTGCTTTTCAGACGGGGCATCAATCCGCAGATTATATACAAGCCCTCAACAAAAAACGGATCACCGGTCTGGCTTATGAGTTTATAGAAGATAAAGTAGGCGGACTGCCACTGGTGAGGGCAATGAGCGAAATTGCCGGCTCGGCTGTCATGCTCATTGCTGCGGAGTTGCTAAGCAACAGCAGTGATGGTCAGGGAGTCATTCTTGGTGGTATTACAGGGGTGCCACCCACCCAGGTTTTGATTTTGGGAGCAGGGACGGTTGCGGAATATGCAGCCAGAGCATGTATAGGTTTGGGTGTGGATATTCAGATTTTTGATAATCACATCTACAAACTCAGACGAATCAAGCATGCCCTGGGACACCAGATTCACACCAGCACCATTGACAATGCTACGCTGGGGCGTGCTATGAAAAACGCTGATGTGGTTATAGGGGCATTGCGTCCTGAAAAGAGCCGAAACCTGTGCGTGGTTTCCGAAGAGATGGTGGCTGAGATGAAGCCTGGCTCAGTGATTATTGATGTGAGCATAGATCAGGGAGGGTGCATTGCCACCTCAGAAATGACTAACCACAAAAGGCCTACTTATAAGAAATATGACGTGATACACTATTGCGTACCTAACCTTGCTTCCAGGGTTTCGCGTACGGCCTCTATCGCTGTGTCAAACATACTCACGCCGATCCTGCTTCATGTAGCTGAAGCGGGCGGAGTGGACGAAATGATCTTCAGCCATCGCTGGTTTATGAAGGGCGTATATACCTACCGAGGTAGCGTGACCAACATCCATTTGGCGAAGAAGTTTAATCTGGGCTACAAGGATTTGAACC
>JBDVMP010000020.1:0-33140 GCA_039970095.1 Cyclobacteriaceae bacterium | reverse complement strand
ATCATCATTCTGGCGAGTGCCGTTTTGGTTAACCTCAACAGAGACAAGGCGCTGAAAGAATCAACCTAAAATCACTCATTGACAAGAAGGTTATATTTGTTTCTATGAAAAGCATTGAAATGAGACATCTAATGCCCCTCTTGATGGCATTGCTGATGGCATGTACAGGCAATGAATCGAAGGAGGAAATTGTCACCGGCAAAAAAGTAGTCCTTGTAATACACGGTGGAGCAGGCAATATCAAGCGAGATAGAATGACATCCGAAAGTGATTCTGCCTATCGAGAGGCATTGGAGCTTTCGCTAAAAGAAGGATTTGCAATCCTCAAAAATGGAGGAGAAAGCTGCGAGGCTATAATCAAAGCCATCAATCTAATGGAAGACAACCCTCTTTTCAATGCGGGAGTGGGTGCAGTGCTGACATCAGAAGGAGAGAATGAACTGGATGCCTCCATCATGCGCGGAAACGACAAAAACGCTGGAGCCGTAGCTGGCGTGAAGACTATCAAAAACCCTGTCAATGCCGCTTATGCGGTTATGACTAATTCCGAGCACGTAATGTTCTCTGGTGCTGGGGCAGATAAGTTCGCATCAGAACAAGGCTTAGAAACTGTGGATTCAGAATATTTCAAAACTGCAAAAAGAATCAAAAGCCTGGAGCGTGTGCAAAAGTTGGAAAAAGAGCACGGGACTGTCGGAGCTGTGGCACTGGATCAGTTTGGCAACCTTTGCGCGGCAACTTCCACCGGAGGCATGACCAACAAAAAATGGGGACGTATCGGCGACTCACCCATTATTGGAGCTGGAACTTACGCTGACAATGCCACTTGCGGCGTTTCGTGCACGGGTCATGGAGAGTACTTCATACGCTCTGTTACGGCATATGATGTAGCTGCCATGATCAATTACAAAGACTACTCCGTCGGGCAGGCGGCAGATTCAGTGATACAAAAAACCTACTCGTTAGGAGGAGAAGGTGGGCTCATCGCGCTCGACACAGCGGGTAATGTCGCTATGCCATTCAGCACCACAGGCATGTTCAGAGGGTATATCACCGAAGATGGTGAGGTAACGGTGAAAATTTATGGGGATGAGTAACCGATCATAAGCCCGCGATCAAAAAACTTTTTTTCAACACCCAGGCAACAGATTGCCATACCTCCCGGTCTTGGGGGTGTACATTGTATATTTTTATTGGACAAAGCTGGATGATTCCCGGCCTCTTCTGCTTTTCGATGCGAAATATACTGATCTAGAACATTTGGTGACCGACCTAAAACTCATAAACGCCTGCAAGAAATCTGACGAAGGAGCTCAGGAGGAGCTCTTTTTGAAGTTTAGAAGGTACGCTATGGGTGTTTGTCTCAGATACACACGATCAGAAGAAGAGGCCAGGGATATTCTCCAGGAAGGGTTTATCAAAGTATTTAAATCCATAAAACAACTAAAGGATCCTAACCAGCTGAAAAGCTGGATCAGGAAAATAATGGTCAATCAGTGCATCAATCACTATCACAAAAACTTAAAATTTGATCATCATGAAATAATAGACGAGCTCGAAATCAGTGACGACAGACATCAGGATGTCCTTTCGGATATTTCCACAGAAGAAATACTCAAGTTGATAAACAAGCTCCCCGACGGGTATCGCATCGTTTTTAATATGTACGCGATAGAGGGCTACTCACATGACGAAATAGCCGAAAAACTTGAAATAACTGAGGTCACCTCCAGAACTCAGCTTTTCAAAGCCAGAAGAATTTTAAAGAAACAACTAACGCTCAATCACCATGAAGCAAAGAGACTCATTTGACGATCTGCTGAAAGACAGGTTTGAGGACTGGGAACCAGTCGCAGGAGCAGCCATATCATGGGGCACCATTCATTCTGGGCTACAGGCTACCCCTGGTAAGATTGGGCTATGGTCAAACTTAAAATCCGGGTTCGTCAGCTGGATTTACAAGATTCTTGTCCCACTACTGGTGATAGCCGGATCATTGGCTTTTTGGTGGGCCAGCCAGAGTAATGATGAAAATATGCTGAGGGAGCCAACGAAAAGATTTGACACTTCAATTGCAAAAAGTAACCTTTCTCTTAACTCTATGAATGCCGAAGACTGTGAAAGCGAAGAAGAAATCTGCTACATACCTGAAATGTTTTCAAATAATAAGGTAGCAAAAGCACAATCAAAACACCCAACAGCGAGAACCAAAAGACAGCAAGCCAATAAAGGAGCCTTTGGCAATCATACAGTCATAGCTCCAGACCTACAACGCTATGGCGTGGTGTTTTCACCTTTTCAAGTGGGGAGACCAAACATACTCAGACAGAGCCCATTTCTATCGAGCATTGTACCGCAAGAAATAATCAAACTGGATTTTGGGTTGAATTCTGAGCTTTTCTCCTCACAAAACTTCATAAGGGCAAATGCCACCTCTACCGTAGAAGGCCCCTCACCTATGGCTTTGAGCAGACTGGGTTATGCCCTTCAACTGAAGGCGCAGTACGCCATCACACAACGCTTCAGAGTGATGCTTGCCGGAGATTACAGGAACACAAATTTTACCATAGATTTTTCGAAAGAAGAATTAGATGACAATGGTGATAAGTCCCGAATCCATGATCAGCTGACATTCTCACACCAGTTTATTGGGGCTTCTGCTGGATTCTCCTATGCATTGTTTCAAAAGAAAAAATTGACACATGTAGTTTCATCAAGCTTCTCTATGCTAAAATCCATCAACAAAGAACAGCTGCCCGATTACTCATTTAAAACAACAAGATTGCGGTTGATCAAATTGAATTACGATGTTGAGTACAATCTCAACTCCCGTTTTAGACTCAATTTTGGCCCAACCTATGGAATATCATTAAATCGCCTGCATAGCCCCGAACTTTCTTTCCGAACCTCTTCCATAGGAGTCAGGGCAGGCATCACTGGAATATTTTAAAAAAACCGAATCAAAAACACAGGAAAAAAACGTCCTTTTATTCATTGTAAATAACTGTATATTATGAAAAAATTATATCTTTTTACTATCACGCTGCTTCCTCTCTTTCTTGGTGCACAGCACTTGGAGAGGCAAATGAGAACCCTGAAGAGCGAAGTTCAATCGATCCAACTTGTGCCCTTCCCAGCCAATCTCGTGAAAGACAGCACCGTCTCATACGACTGGAACTCCACTACTCAAGCGTGGCTTTATACTGACAAGTCCATAATGAAATACAACAATGACACGCTAGAAAACTGCAAAACACTCTATAAGTGGTCTGAATCCACGCAGAGTTGGGACACAGAGCTGACAAAAATCGAGACCACATATACACCAGACGGGCAGAAATCTGAGGTGTTGGGAACAGTCTGGAACACACAAAGCAACACCTTCCAAAATAGCTATAAAGAAACTTATACTTACAATTCAGATGGTAAAGCCACCAAATATGAGAAGGCCGAATGGAGTGAATCCAATTTGGGTTGGAGAACCACGACGATTGAGATGATGGAATATGATGAAAGCAACCGACTTGTACTTTTTGAACTTTACCAGTGGGACGAAATCTCCGACAAATGGACAGGTTTGCTCCGCTTCACAAATACAGCTTTCGATGAATCTGGTTTTGTCACAGAGTCATTCGATTACAAATGGGAAAGCACTGACTGGTCATCATCACCATACTACAAATATGAACATGACTATAATGAGGCAGGGTTTCGAACCCGATACTCGGGCTATGAATTTGATGAAGCATCCAACCTTTGGGTGGAAAGGAACCGGGATGAAAATGCCTACAATAACAGCAACCAACTGGATTCCTCTTTACACTACAGCCTAAATAGAGAAACCGCCAATCTCGAACTGGTAAGCAAATCAGAATATACTTACTCAGAACACAATAGCTATACATCACAAGGCTACACATACAACCAAACCACAGGTAAATGGGTGCTGAGTGGAAAGTCAACTTCCCTATTCGACGAAAATGGTAATCAGCTTCTCAGCGAACACTACTACTGCACATCTGCGGACAATTGCTATGGTACAATAAAATTTGAACATGTATATGCCCCTGAAAAATATGAGACCGAGACAACAACCTTCGTATGGGACGAGAGCACCAATGACTGGACAAAAGTCCGTCTGTTTGAATCGTACTACTCCGAATATCAAGCGCAAAAGGAAGAAAGTGAGCTATCAGCTGCTATCCTTAGTGATATAGAAATTTTCCCAAATCCCGCATCCTCTTTTGTGCAACTAAACGTAGCGGAAGCCCGGCTCAGTTTGTATAACTCAGAGGGACGCCTGGTACTTGAAGGCATCATTAACCCCGGTGACCGCACTAACATTTCCCATTTACCTAGAGGTTTGTATGTGTATCGCATCACCGCAAAAACAGAATCAACAACTGGAAAGCTAATAATCAATTAAATAAAGAAAACCCGCAACCATTTCATCTCTCTGTGGGTTAGGAGAAGGATGAGATATATCATTCTTCTCCTTTGCTTCATGGCTGTTGGGTGTTATGAAGATAATGTTGCGCCCATTTGTACCGATTGTGATGCTATCTGCCCTATCTCAGTTGCCATAGATGAAGACAGCTACGAAAACGCCGTTTCCCACCCTATTGAAATCACCAACGCTTATATGGAGGATGATTGCCTCACGGTGGTTTTTGACTTTACAGGATGCGGAGAAAACCTTGAGCTAAAACTCTATGATCAGGGAGTAGTAGCTGAGTCGTTTCCAGTGCAACGCAACATTAGGGTGGTACTGGGAGATGCATCAGGCGACTGCACCACATCCTACACCAAGTCTCCCTCCTTCAATATGGAGGATACCCGAACCCAGTTTTTTGGCCCCATAGCCTTCAACCTTGAGGGTTGGGATAAGCCAGTCATATATGCCGATGACGAATAACACTCACACCCTTACCTGAAATTCAAGTGCGATATTTTTGTTGATTAGGTTCCAGGCAATTATTTTGCTGATATATCACAACTAACCTTTCAATGAAGCGTCATATCCTGTACTTCTCTTTATCATTTCTGCTACTTTCTTGTTCTTTCGGACAGTCCGAAAGTGAGATTACATCAAAAAAGGTTTTTGGTGGCTATACTTTCAGCCAGGGAGATAAGACACTCACCATCAATCAACTTCTTTCTACTATGAAAGAAAACCCGGAGGCATACGATTTAATGAAGTCTGCAAAATCCACTACAGACGCAGCAACCGTTTTAGGCGCTATTGGAGGTTTTATGATCGGTTGGCCTCTTGGGGCTGCTATTGGCGGGGCGAGCCCAACTGGGCATTGGCCGGTATTGGAGCTGGAGTATTGGCTATTGCCATACCTGTGGGCATCAGTGCTAATCGCAAAGTCTTAAATGCAGTGGACAGCTACAATCAAGGATTGCAAAGTACGTCTATGAATTACACGCCAAAGTTGAACCTTACTTTCGGAAATGGAATTGGGCTTGCACTCAAATTTTAGAAGCTCACTAGGCTCACAATGCCCCCTTCGTACTGGGCAGTGAGCTCATCTCATCCGGATTTCTTTTGACCGCCATCTTGATGGCTTTGGCCCATGCCTTGAAGATGCCTTCTATCTTATGGTGCTCATTATCGCCTTCTGCTTTGATGTTGAGGTTTGAAAGTGAAGTATCCGAAAAGGATTTGAAAAAATGAAAGAACATCTCTGTTGGCATTTCTCCAATTTTCTCACGCTTAAAGTCTGCTTCCCATACCATCCAAGGACGTCCACCAAAGTCAATAGCCACCTGAGCCAGCACATCATCCATAGGTAGCAGAAACCCATAGCGGTTAATGCCTTTTTTGTTGCCCAGAGCTTTTTTAAATGCTTCACCCAGAGCCAGAGCTGTATCTTCTATTGTGTGATGTTCGTCAATGTGTAGGTCCCCTTTTACTTTGATTTCCAAATCAATACCGCCGTGCTTGCCAAGCTGATCAAGCATGTGATCAAAGAAACCAAGTCCGGTAGATATGCTCGTTTGGCCAGCACCATCAAGGTTCAAGCTGATGTTGATATCTGTTTCCTTGGTTGTGCGCACGACTGTCGCCTTACGGGGATTAAAAATCAGGTGCTCGTAAATATCCTTCCAGCTCGTAGTGGTCAGTTCAGCCGATGTACTAGATTTCTCGGCTATGTGAATCGCCTTGCATCCAATGTTCTCAGCAAGCTGCACATCCGTAGCTCTATCACCTATGACATAAGAGTTTTTCAGATCATAATCCCCTTTGAAGTATTCGGTCAACATTCCCGTTCCTGGCTTTCTATTCGGATGATTGTCAGCTGGGAAATGTTCATCTATGTGAACGGTATCAAATTTTATTCCCTGACTTTCCAAGGTGCGCATGATCAGATTGTGCACCGGCCAGAATGTAACTTCTGGAAAGCTCTCAGTTCCTAATCCATCCTGATTGGTGACCATGGCTAAAACAAAATCAGATTCAGCCTGAATCTTTTTCAAGTAGAAAAACACATCAGTGAGGTAGCTCACCTTGTCAATATTGTCGATCTGCTCGTCTTCTGTCTCGTGGTTGATCGTTCCGTCTCGGTCTATGAATAGGACTGGTCGCATTTTGATTCTTTAATTAAGCCTAATATACTTTCAGCAATCTAATGAGTTCTTGATTTTCTTCTTTTGTTCCTACGGTGATTCTGAGACAATCCTCACAATGAAGCTGGGTACTCCGATCCCGAACGATTAAGGTCTTATCTATGAGATAATTGAAGATGTTCTTCGCTCCATCGAACTGCACCAGGAGGAAATTTGCATCACTTGGTATTACCTTTTTGGTAAAAGAAAATCTGGATATTTCGTCTGTCAATCTTGCCCTTTCAGACAATAGCTCATCTACATAAGTCTTCTTTTTAGCCTCGTTGTTTAGCGCTTCAGCGGCGAGCCTCTGATTGGGCAAACTGATGTTGTAAGGTGGCTTGATCTTATCCAGCATGCCGATTACAAAAGGATTGGCCATGGCTACCCCTACTCTGATTCCAGCCATACCCCATGCCTTGCTCAGCGTCTGAAGCACCACCAGGTTTGGGTAGTTTTCAAGTTCTTTTGTCCAGCTTTCTTCAGGAGAAAAGTCAACATAAGCCTCATCAACAATGACCATACTCCCAAATTCGTCAAGAATGGATGTGATTGCTTCTCTGCTTAGCAGATTTCCTGAAGGATTGTTTGGAGAGCAAATGAAAATCATTTTGCTTGACTGCCCCCAGGTGCTACGCAAAGTTTTTAAGTCGATCTGAAAATCGGCAGTGAGCGGCACCTTGACATTCTCGACCGCATTGATATCCGAGGAAACCGCGTACATACCATAAGTGGGCGGCATGGTGATCACATTGTCTTTGTGAGGCTCACAAAACAACCTGAACAGCAAATCGATCGGTTCGTCGCTTCCATTGCCGAAAAAGACATTTTCCTTTCTGACGCCCTTCAGCTCTGCCCATTTCTCCTTCAAAGAGTTTTGATGTGGATCAGGGTAGCGATTGAACAGTTCGGATGTGGACGAACCCAGCGAATTTTCATTGGCGTCCAGAAAAACCCCCAGACTACCTGTATACTCATCCCTTGCGGAAGAGTACGCTTTTATCTCCCTTAGGTGATTTCTTATTAGTTTTTCCGGAGATACCATCTTCCCGTAGTTTTTTAAGCCTGATTGTTACTGCGTTTTTGTGAGCGTCCAGCAGCTCTGCCTCTGCCATTCTTTCTATGGTAGGGCCAAGATGTAGCAGCCCTTCTTCATCTATCTTCTGATAGGTGATCTTCTTCACATAGCTATCCAATGAAACACCGCTAAAGCTCTTCGCCCAACCATTAGTTGGTAGCGTGTGGTTGGTGCCTGATGCATAATCTCCGGCCGACTCTGGCGTATAGTTTCCAATAAAGACCGAACCTGCATTTTCAACTCTTGAAGCCAATTCCTCGGCATCTTTTGTGCAAATAATCAAATGCTCAGGCCCGTACTTATTGATGATTTTAAGGATCTTATCTTCTTTATCCTCCACCAGAATGGAGCTTTTAGCAAGGGCTTTTTCGGCCAAATCCTTTCTTGACAGTTGTGCTAACTGATTCTCAACCTCAGTTTTAACCTTCTCAGCCAACTCATTTGAGGTGGCAATCAATATAACCTGACTATCTGCTCCGTGTTCTGCCTGTGACAATAAATCGCTGGCGGCAAAAGCCGGATCAGAAGTTTCGTCCACTACCACCAGCACCTCTGAAGGACCTGCCGGCATATCTATGGAGACGTCCGTTTGAGCTACAAGCTGCTTGGCTGCAGTCACATATTGATTACCCGGACCGAAAATCTTATGCACCTTAGGTACCGTATCAGTACCATAAGCCATGGCTGCAATAGCTTGTGCTCCACCCAGCTTCAAAACACGGGTGATACCTACCAGTTTGGCAGTATAGAGAACCACAGAGTTGATCTCCCCCAACCGGTTAGTTGGTGAAGCCAAAACAATCTCCTTGCATCCGGCGATTTTCGCTGGAATGCCCAGCATCAACACCGTAGAAAAGAGTGGAGCAGAACCACCGGGAATGTAAAGTCCGACCTTTTGAATAGGAACCGAACGCCTGCTACAAGTCACACCTGGCATGACCTCCATCACCAGGTCATCTTGTTTCTGAGCCGAGTGAAATTTGTGAATATTTTCATAAGCCACCTGAATGGCTTCTTTGAGAGTATCAGGAACTTCTCTATCAGCAGTGGCAAACTCCTCTTCTGATACCCAAAGGTCATTGAGCTCCACATGATCATACTCCAAAGCCAGTTTCTTGAGAGCCTCATCGCCTCCTCTTTTGACCTTGTCCAAAATAGGCTGAACAATCTTATTGATCTTGGACTGATCAATAGCTGGGCGCTTGAGAATACGTTTTAATTCTTTCTTACCTGGGCTTTCGTAAACAGGAATCATTATTTGATCATTTTTTCGATTGGCACCACCAAAACACCTTCGGCACCAGCTTCTCTCAATTTCTCAATATTTTCCCAAAAATCATCTTCATTTATCACAGAATGTATGCTGCTCCAGCCTTCCTGCGCCAAAGGCAAAACAGTAGGGCTTCTCATACCCGGCAATAGATCGATGATCTTCTTTATATTCTCGTTCGGTGCATTGAGCAAAACGTACTTATTATTCTTACCTTCAAGCACAGCATTGATCCTGAAAATAACCTGATCAAGAATTTCCTTTTTCTCGTCACTCAGCCCCGGGGACGCCACCATGACAGCTTCAGATTTAGCAACTACTTCTACCTCTTTTAGCCCGTTTCCAAGCAGCGTGCTTCCTGAGCTCACGATATCACATATCCCTTCGGCAAGACCTATACCAGGCGCAATTTCCACAGACCCGCTGATCATATGAACATCGGCCGACACACCCTTTTCATCCAAATATTTCTTCAGGATATTCGGATAAGAAGTGGCAATATTTTTTCCTTCAAAATAGCTCACACCCGGATAACTCTCCTCTCGCGGGATGGCAAGCGAAAGCCTACACTTGGAGAACCCAAGGTATTTCACCACCTCAACTTCCTTTTGATATTCGTCATGCACATTTTGTCCAACGATACCAATATCAGCAATTCCATCTTCCACATAACCGGGAATATCATCGTCCCTGAGAAACAAAAACTCTATTGGAAAATTATGAGACTGAGCCATCAATTTCTTGGCTCCATTATTGAATTTGATTCCGCATTCGCGAAAAAGTTTTAGCGAGTCTTCGCTAAGTCGTCCTGACTTTTGAACCGCTACTTTGAGTCTTGACATGATAAAATTTGAATGAAATAGATGATAAAATGAATGAATATAAAGCGCCTAAGCAATACCGTGGAATTTTGGTATCAATGATGGTGATGATGCTCGTGATGTGTTGCGCTATAAATCATACGGCAAATCTACATTGGAAAAAATGATTTTTTAAAGTAAAAAGAGAATAAAAAAACCCCGAATCATCGGGGTTTAAAATTTTATTCTGCGTCAAGACCGAATGTCCAAACCGGGACTTTGGAGTGGTTAACCACATCCTCGGCTATACTGCCATTAATAAAATGACCTACTCCTCGTCTCTGTTTTGTACCAAGAGCGATCAGGTCTGCTCCAATATCTTCTGCATAGGCAATGATCCCATCCTCCTCATTGGAGTGGTTATAAATCTCCAGCTCATAGTTTTTGATCATGGCTGACTCCACAAACTCTGTCATCTGCTTCATATCATGACGGGTGGAAGTAAAACTCGACGGAGTATTGATTTTCACAATTTTCAGCTTGGCATCAAACACCGACTGTAGTCGCTTCACATGGTTAACAAAAGACTCAGGCACATCATGAAAATTCGAGGCAAATACAATATCCTGAATATCATCTACGCTTGTAGCCCCACTGATTGAAATAACAGGGCATTTAGAAAAGCGCACCATTCGCTCTGCATTTGACCCCACAAGAAATTCTTCGGCTCCAGATGTGCCAGATGTGCCCATTACCACAAGCTCCACCCCGTCGGTAGTGATCACATTCGAAATCTCCTTGAAAGGCTGCCCCAAAACGATCTTATATTGCAGGTCTATGTCCTTATAGGTCTCATCTGCCATGATATCTTTCATTTTACCCTCCATGGTAATAATCATCTGCTTGATGTAGACCACTTCCATCGGGTCATAATCTATAACACCCATGGCATGGATAGAATCTGGCGTGGGCTGCTCTATCACATTGATGAGGGTTACACTGCAACCACTGCTCTTTTTGGATAAATCTGCAGCAAAGTTCAGTGCCTGTTTTGCTACATCAGAAAAGTCATAAGGAACTAATATTTTTTTCATGGTATCTTATTGAATGTTTGATGAGTAACCTGTCATTTTAAAAACAGGAAATTCAAAATTATGTTTAGGTTTATTCTAAGATAACTAATTATCTGTTCACTGCAATTTGGCCAAAGAACGCTCAGGAAAGTGCCCATCCAAAAAGCAGTACAAATAATAACGTAGTGAGTGCCATTTGTTTCAAAAATGGATCTAATTCTTTTGCTGTCTTTTTTACGTATACAGCTCGAGCATTGACGAATACCAGGGGAAGGGTGATAAGAAATATCCAATCGGTGTTTTGGAAGTGAGAAAGCATGGCAAAAGCAAGCGCACAAGCCACACCTACAAAAAGCAGCAACCAATGGTAAATCACCGCTCTGGCTCGACCCAAACGTACTGGAATGCTGTTTTTTCCAGAAAGCTTATCCGATTCGATATCACGAATGTTGTTAACATTTAAAACAGCCACGGCGAACAGCCCACATGTGGTTGCGGGCAACACATGCTGCAGGATTAATTCACTGCTATACAAGTAGTGGCTACCCAATACACCAACATAACCAAAGAAGAGCAACACAAAGAGATCTCCAAAACCAGAATATCCGTACGGGTTTGATCCTACAGTGTACTTGATAGCTGCAGCGATGGCTGCCAGTCCTATAAGCACAAAAACCAACGCCCTTTGCCAGTCATTAGGGAATGAGTAAATGATGAGACCTACCCCACTCATTAGTGCCAGCGAACTGCAAATAATGAGTGCCGTTTTCATTTGTTCCCTGGTGATAAGACCTGATTGCACAGTGCGACTGGGTCCTTCACGGTCTGCGCCATCAACCCCAGACTGAGAGTCGCCATAATCATTTGCGAGGTTGGAGAGCACCTGAAGAAAAAGCGTGGTGAGTAAACTGAGTCCTAGAATCAACCAATCAAACACGCCAGTTCCTGCAGCCAAAAAGCCTCCGAGCAAGATGGAAGAAAATGCCAACGGCAAGGTTCGCAATCGAAAGGCTTGTATCCAGACTTTGGTTCTATTCACAGGTTACATTCTTTCGGGCACATCAATTCCGAGAAGTGCCATCCCTTTGTTAATAACATGAGCTACCGCACCAGAAAGAGCAATTCGCATCTTCACTTTTTCCTTTTCATCCTCACCAAATATCTGAACTTCCTGATAGAAGCCATTGTACTCCCTGGCAACCTCGTAAACATAATTTGCCACTATAGAAGGTGAATAACTATCGGCGGCATCTTTTACGATAGATGGAAAATCTACCAGCTTGTTCACTATCACCAACTCCTTAGGGTGGATCGTTGAAATAGCTTCCGGAGCAAAATCTGAAGAAATTCCCAACCCTGCTCCTCTTCTCATTATCGCTGAGATTCTGGCATGGGTGTATTGAATAAAAGGACCAGTGTGTCCCTGAAACTCTATTGATTCTTGTGGGTTGAAGAGCATTCTTTTCTTAGGATCGACCTTCAATAAGAAATATTTCAATGCTCCCAAGCCGAGTGTTTTGTAAAGTTGGTTGGCCTCATCAGCTGTCAGCCCTTCAATCTTTCCAAGCTCTTTTGTCTGGTTTTCTGCTGTGGTAAACATCTCCTGCATGAGATCGTCAGCATCAACCACGGTACCTTCCCTAGATTTCATTTTGCCTGATGGCAAGTCCACCATACCGTAAGAAAGGTGATAAAGACCGTCTGCATACTGACGTCCAAGCTTTTCCATAATCTTAAAAAGCACCTTGAAGTGATAGTCCTGCTCATTTCCTACCACGTAAACAGACTTGTCAAATGGAAAATCTTTGTGCTTGTAGTCGCAGGTACCCATGTCCTGAGTGATATAAACAGATGTACCATCACCGCGTAGCACCAGCTTTTCATCCATTTTATCGCTGGTCAGGTCAATCCATGTAGAGTTATCATCTTTCTTGAAAAACACTTCCTTTTCCAGCCCCTCGTCCACTATATCTTTTCCTAGTAGGTATGTCTCAGACTCATGGTAAATTTTATCAAAACTGATACCCATAGTCTTATATGTAGCATTGAAGCCATCATATACCCATCCGTTCATTTTCTTCCAGAGCGCGACGGTATCGGCTTCACCCTCCTCCCACTTTTGTAGCATGGATTGTGCTTCCAGCATCAAAGGAGCCTTTTTCTTTGCCTCCTCTTCTGGCATACCCTCTCCAACAAGTACTTCAATTTCCTTTTTGTATTCCTGATCGAAACGAACGTAGTATTTGCCTATCAGATGATCACCTTTCAAACCAGCACTTTCTGGAGTTTCCTCCTGGCCAAACTTTTGATAGGCCAGCATGGACTTGCAGATATGGATACCTCGATCATTGACCAGATTTACCTTCATCACATCATACCCTGCAGCGTCCAGAATTCTGGAAACAGCATCGCCAAGGAAGTTATTCCTAAGGTGACCCAGGTGAAGAGGCTTATTCGTGTTTGGCGAGGAAAATTCAACCATCACCTTCTGACCATTATCCGGGCAGGCGCCAAAGTCCTTTTGTCCCGAAATTTCTTTCAAAGTTGAAACCCATCGCGCATCCGCAATCTCCAGATTGAGGAAGCCTTTGACCACATTGTAGTCCTTGATTATACTGGAGTTGGATTTTAGGTATTCCCCAATCTTTCCTCCCAGATCCTCAGGCTTTTGCCTTGTTTCCTTCAAAAATGGAAAAACCACCAGCGTGTGAGTTCCTTCAAAATCCTTTCTGGTAGGCTGTAAACTTATTTTATCCGCATTTAGGCTGAGGCCAAAAAGCGAATCAAAAGCTTCGATTATGTCTTGGGTAAGTTGTTCCTGGATTGCAATCATAGTTTGTATTTCGGCTGCAAAAATATCTCAGCCAGCATACATCTCGCACTTCCTCCCCCATATTTTTCTATTGTGCTCAAATCCGGGTGGATCAAAGTGCCATGAACGGCCAGTCTTTTGAGCTGCTCATCGCTCAAAGATGAGTAAGCCGCATGGGACAAAACCACAAATTTTTCACCGTCCTTGTTCATCACCTGAAGCATATTGCCCGCAAATTGATTGCATTGATCTTCGCTTATCGCGATGATTTCTTTGCCCGTGCTCTCCAGCTTTTTAATCAGGTAGTTTCTCTCGGTGTAGTCATCAATACTGTCAAGGCAAACGACACTAAATTTTTCTCCTACACACATCATTACATTCGTATGATAGATAGGTAATCGCTCGTGATGCACGGTCTGCAATGCATGAAACGCCACAAGCTCAAAGCCTGACTTTTCCGCAAAATCCTCTAAAACAGGCATCTGAGTTCGCTCAGAGATTGCCGCGTAAGCCAGTTTATTGGGGCGATCAAGGATTAAGCTCCCCGTCCCTTCCAAAAACTTACTTTCCTTTTCCCAGTACCTGAATGAGTGAATCTCTCCTACTTCAAATTTTGATTTTATTTTATGTAGAATATCGGGTTTAACCTCATTGCGCCTATTCTCAGCGTACATGGGGTATAGAAAAACGGTACCATCTTCATGGAAAGAATTCCAGTTGTTGGGAAAAATAGAGTCGGGAGTATCGTCCTCAGATCTATCCTGAAACACCAACACCTCGATACCATTACTCTTCAGGGTATCGACAAAAGCGTCGAACTCTAAAAGTGCACGCTGCTGAATTTCATCAACTGCCCGTCCGTCTTCCTTTTGCTGGTAAAAATTATTGACTGCCGTTTGCTCATTCATATGGAAGCTAGCCGGCCTCACCATCATTACAGTATTGGTAATTTGCTTAGTCATCGCTTCTTCTAAGGGGTAAAGTGGAACATCTCAGCAAGCCTTCTTGTTTGGCTATTTCTGCATATGGGATTTCTTCAACAGTAAAGCCCTGCGCTCTCAACCACGTATTCAGTCGGGTAAAGTTTTGTTCCGAAACAACAACTTCAGGCGAGATAGAAAACACATTGCTATTCATATAGTACATCTCATCTTTATCGATGTGAAACAGATTTTCTTTCCCGAAAAGATCCACTAAAAACTGGTATTCGGATTCTTCCAAAAAACCCTCTCGATGAATGATCCCTTTATCCTTACCAACAGGCTGAAAACAACAATCCAGATGCAGTGCATTATTGCGCGCCTCAGTATTCGACTTTTTGAGGTTAAACGAAACAACTTTTTTGTGCGGAAAGAATGCAGTTAGAAAATCTACGCCAGGTTGATTGGTGCGAGCCGTGATGTAGTCAGGGTAATCAGCACCTCTATAAGTGCCTACGAAAATATAATCGCCCCAAAGCATCACATCACCACCCTCTATGTGCACATCATCTTTAAGACGGATCACTTTATCAGGATCGATATCTTGCACCAGATAATCAATGGCCTGGAGTTCGTTTTCTCTACTGGGCAAAATATTGGCCTCAATCAGGTAATCATCGATCACAAAAGCAATATCACGAGAGAATATCTGATTGCACCCCTGGAGTATCTCCGGTCTGTAAACCGTCACGCCATGCTTCTTAAAAACCTCGTCGAACGCATTCATTTCGACAATCATATCGGACTCTTCCGGATATGTCCCCGCCTTGATATGCTCTACGGATTTGGGGTCGTAAGCCTCGCTTACCTTTGGAACACCGCCGGAACTTTCGGCAATACCAAGTACGACAGCTTCGAGCCGGGAGGTTTCATCCTTGACATTTAACCTTATCATATGACATCATCTAGTTAGGACGAATGTATAAGATTGGTTTGAAAACAAAGTGGCTACATTCTGACAAGTCAGCGGTAAATTATTTGGTTGGTAGATAGGCTTGATGGAATACCATCAACAAATCGAAGTATGAGAATTTAGGTAATCAGAATTATCACAAATTAGTTGATTCTATGATTTGCAAGTCGCATTTTTTTGTGATCATTGTACCCCTATTTTCAATAGAAAAAATATTTGATGAAATCGTACTCTGACCTGATTGAGCAGACCTTTTATTTCCCTACAAAAGAGTTTAAGGTAGCTAATAATCGTCTCAAATTTCATGATGTAAACCTGATGGAGGTCATCAAGCAATATGGAACTCCATTGAAGCTGACATATCTCCCTAAAATCAGTGAAAACATCCAGTATGCAAAGGAAATTTTCAACAAGGCCATCAAAAAACATGATTATGATGGCACTTATACCTATTGCTATTGCACCAAGTCTTCTCACTTCCAGTTTGTGCTTGAAGAAGGTCTGAAAAACGATATTCACCTGGAAACGTCTTCAGCTTTTGACATTCCAATCATAAGAAGCCTGCATGAAACAGGAAAGATCGACAAGGATAAAATCATAGTCTGCAATGGTTATAAACGTCCGCTTTATGTCGAGAATATTGCTAAAATGATCAATGATGGTTTCAAAAACTGCATACCGGTTTTGGACAACCTTATGGAGCTGGAGTATTACCAGGAAAATGTAAACGGGAAATACAATGTTGGGATCAGGATAGCAGCCGATGAGGAGCCTAATTTTGCATTTTACACAAGTCGCCTGGGCATTAGATACCACGACATTATCCCTCACTTCAAGGAGAAAATAGAAGGCACCAATGCCCAATTGAAGATGCTTCATTTCTTCATTAACACGGGCATAAAGGATACGGCATATTACTGGAGCGAGTTGAGTCGCTTTATCTACAAATACTGCGAGCTAAAGAAGATTTGCCCTGAACTGGATACTGTGGATGTTGGTGGCGGATTCCCTATCAAAAACTCCCTTGGCTTTGAGTATGATTACGAATACATGGCTGACCAGATCGTAGGGAATATCAAATGGATTTGTGCTAAAAACCATGTACCAGTTCCAAATATCATCACGGAGTTTGGGTCATTCACAGTAGGTGAAAGTGGAGCTACACTTTATTCTGTGTTGGATCAAAAGCTACAAAACGACAAGGAACTCTGGTATATGATGGACGGATCATTCATCACTCACATGCCAGATGTGTGGGGACTTAGCCACAAGTTTATCTTACTGCCGGTAAACCACTGGGACAACATGTTTCACAAAGTGAATATCGGAGGTTTGACTTGTGACAGCCAGGACTACTACGACAGTGAAACCCACATTGGAGAGGTTTTCCTGCCACAGATAGATGATGAAGAGACACTCTATTTTGGTTTTTTCCATACGGGAGCGTATCAGGAATCGCTCGGCGGATATGGTGGTATTCAGCACTGTCTGATCCCCGCCCCCAAGCACGTGATCATCGATAAAGACGAAAATGGAGAGATAACATCAGAGCTATTTGCAGAGGAACAAGACAGTGAAAGTATGTTAAAGATTCTCGGGTACCGAAAATGATTTAAAACCAAATCGTTAGACTTGCAGTTTCAAGTTTTACATTGGTCTAGTCACCATATATGATTATCTTCTATTGTGCATAAAAACCTGGTCATCATACCAACTTATAATGAGTCTGAGAATATTCTGGATATCATTGATGCTGTAATGGCATTGAAGCCAAAATTTGAGCTTTTGATCATTGATGATGGGTCTCCTGATGGCACTGCAGGTCTTGTTAAAAGTGCACAGCTATCCTATGAAGATCGCATCCATTTAATAGAGCGAGAAAAGAAACTCGGACTAGGTACGGCATACATTAAGGGATTCGAGTTTGCGCTGGAGAGGGATTATGACTATGTATTCGAAATGGATGCAGACTTCTCTCATAACCCTAATGATTTAGTCAAACTCTACAATGAAGCCTCAAAAGGCGGTTATGATCTTGCCATTGGGTCGAGATATATCAAAGGCGTAAATGTGGTAAACTGGCCAATGGGTCGTGTGCTCATGTCGTATTTTGCCAGCTGGTATGTGAGGTTGATTACGGGCATTCCTATTATGGACACCACTGCGGGGTTTAAATGCTACCACAAGAGAGTGCTGAAAGCACTGGAACCACAAAAAGTCCATTTTATTGGATACGCATTTCAGATAGAAATGAAATTCAATGCCTGGAAACGTGGCTTCAAAATCATCGAGGTACCCATTGTTTTTACTGACCGAACCAGAGGAACTTCTAAAATGTCATCGGGTATCTTCAAAGAAGCTGTTTTCGGGGTAATAGAATTGAAAATCAGGAGCCTTTTCAGAAAGTACGAGCCCGCTCATATCATCAATCAAACCGAATCGCAACAATCGGCCTGATTCTGGAAATGACCGCAAGCGGAATAAACAGGGTAATACCGGTCAGCACAATAGCCAACACATTAATCACCAAAATGGCATTCAAATCGAAAGCAATAGGCACGTGCGCCATATAGTAGTTGGCCACATCAAGTGGGATTATCTTAAAATAGGACTGGATAAAGCAAACCCCCAAACCTATAAGATTTCCCCAGAATAAGCCTCTCCATATCAGTCTTAAACCATTAAACAAGAACACCTTTCTCAATAGTGCCCCGCCTCCCCCAAGCGCTTTGAGCGTTCCGATCATCTGTGTGCGCTCCATAATCAGTATGAGCAAAATGGAAACCATATTGAAGCACGCCACGAACAAGATAAGCCAAAGAAATATCACCACATTGCGGTGCAGCAGTCTGAGCCAATCAAATATCTGGGCATACTTATCGCTTACTTTATCTACATACAAATCAGCACTGGTTTCATCAAAGATCAAGTTTTCAGCAGCCTCGAGATGATCATCGCTCTGCAGGAACACCTCTATTCCGGCGGCTTGCTCTTTGGTCCACCCATTGATCCTTCTGACCAAGTTGATATCGCCGAGAATGGTCTTTTCATCAAAATCTTCAAGTCCGGTTTCGTAGATTCCAGTCAACTTCACCTTACGGAAACGAGGTGGCTCCTGTATGAAAAACAGGGTCATTTCATCTCCTACCTGCAGCCGAAGATAATTGGCCATTTTCTTACTGAGAGCTACATCTAAACTGTACCCCTTTTCAGGAAACCGGGGAAAAGTGCCAGCAACCAAATGTTGCGAAAACGAAACGGTATCGAAGTAATGATCCACACCCTTCATGATGACACCTTGCACCTCGTCGTTGGCTTTGATCAGCCCAGCCTTGTAGGCGAAGGTCTGCAAATAATCGACACCTTCTATTGCACGAATTTCATCCAGAACTGTGTCAGACACATCAATAAACGAATCCTCGAATGAAGTGGATAGCGTGTACTTACTCACCACGAGATGTCCGCTGAAACTGTAAATCTTCTGCTTGATGGTTTTTTCGAACCCGTTCAAAATGGTGAACGCACAAATCAAAGACACGATGGCCACTGCAATGCTGATCACCGCGATGCGATTGATCACAGTGGAAAATGAGCCGTCCTGACTATCAGAAATTCGTTTGGATATAAAAAGCGGGAGGTTCAAACTTGCTTAACTTTGGTGCAATTATACATGATCTCTATGTTGATAAAGCACTTGCTCCTCCTCTTATTTATTTCAATCTCTTTTTCATGCACTGATGTGAAGGCCAACAAGCCAGTGGTTTTGCCCGGCGCATATCAGATGGACGAATACCTTCCTCTCCTGGAAGGCAAATCCGTAGGTCTTTTCGTGAATCATACCGCGTTGATCAACGACACACATTTGGCGGATAGTCTCATTGACCGGGGAATCACCATCACAAGTGTTTTCACCCCTGAACATGGGTTTAAAGGCAACTACAGCGACGGAGAGAAAATAGAACAAGAAAACATAAAAAAGTCATTCGAGCTGATTTCGCTTTATGGAAAACACAAAAAGCCTACACAAGAACAGGTAGAAGCGCTGGACGTTTTGGTCATCGACATACAGGAAGTTGGTGTGCGTTTTTATACTTACTCCAGCACCATGACCTACCTGATGGAAGCATGCGCTAAATATGGTGTTCCTGTTTTGATTTTGGATAGACCAAATCCAAATGGAAGTTATGTAGATGGGCCTGTCCTCAACACTGAGCTGAGTTCATTTGTAGGCTTACACCCCATACCAATTGTACACGGCCTCACACTCGGCGAACTGGCTTATATGATAAACGAAGAAGGCTGGTTGAGCGGCGGTTTACGATGCGATCTAGAAATTGTGAAAGTTCGCAACTGGACGCACAATGACTTTTATGCCCTCCCCGTAAAACCATCTCCTAATCTCCCCAATGATCTATCAGTGGCTCTTTATCCATCGTTGGCTCTATTCGAAGGAACCATCGTTTCGATCGGAAGAGGGACTGAAAAGCAATTTCAAATAGTAGGCCATCCGTCTTATCCTGATAGCGGTTTTACTTTCACACCACAACCCAACGAAGGTTCAAAACACCCGCCATTGCAAGGAGAAAAATGTTTCGGTATTGATCTTTCGGGCAGTACCATCCAATACGAGTTTTCGCTCAAGTATTTATTGCAATTTTATGAGCAGCTCAATGGAAAAACTGAAAAACCTTTTTTCAACGCCTACTTCAAAAAGCTAGCGGGAACTGACGAACTCAAAGAACAAATTGAGGCGGGTATGAGCGAAAAGGAAATAAGACAAACGTGGCAAGCGGACCTGAAAATATATGAAGGAATCAGATCAAAATACCTGTTATACAAATAGCTAATCTTCTACCACCAGCCGCACGGCCCCTGAGTGGGCATTGCCTTCTTTGAGGTGAGCGTCCATCCATTTTATGATGGTACCCATTACGTCATCCTTATGGTTCACACATCCGTGGTTATCGTTGACATAACTAATGAACTTGTAAGGAACATCATACTTATCCAGGCTGTCGGCAAAAACCGGAATCTGGTCATAGTCAACACTTTTATCTGCTGTCCCATGCAGAATCAAAATAGGAACTTTGGCTGACAGTTGATCCACCCAATAAACAGCTGATCTGCTTATTATAGCTTCAGTTCTATTAGACTCAAAGTCTGGCACCAGCCAATTGCACACCTCTCCTATCTCAGGGTGAAACTCGATGGTATGCTGCATATCTGTAATCCCACCCAAGGTTGCCACGCACTTGAGTCTGTCGCTTGTTTCATTTTTCATGGTGAGATAGGCCATCATTCCTCCTCTACTGACCCCAAAAATTCCAACTCTGGAATTATCAACCCCGTCAAGGTGTCCAAGCGCATCAATCAGGTTAGGCACATCGGCAACATCAGCCCCTCCAAACTCCTCCTGTCCTTCACTGCCTGAGTTGCCTCGGTAATTACTTCCGGCTACTATATAGCCCTGTGCCGCCAACGGAGCAAATATCTCCACAGCATGTGCTACCAACAAATGCCCATATTCCTGATTACCACCTCTGTTAAATATCACAACGGGCAAATCTTCAGATGCATTTTTGGGTTTAACCACAAAGCCAGTCACCATCAAACCATCGCTATTGTAGAGCATTCTGAAAATTTCCACCTCGTTGAGAAACTCATAATCTTCCGGGTGATGCTCCACCTTTTTATAGATAGGGGTTTTAGATACATCTACAGCCTTGATCTTGATCTGTTCTTCTATATTAAATCCACCAAAACCTTCTTTGACCTCTTCAGAGGTAAGTTTTTGTTGTTGATCACAAGCCGCAAAAAAGAAGAGTATAGATATCAGAGAAATATATTTCATACAGATTTTTTAGATTCAATTTAATGACAATTCGCATTGGCAAAAAACAATCATACCTGATTGGTTTATTGTACTTTTGCTGGCTCATGGAAAAAATGAGAATCGTATTTATGGGCACTCCGGAGTTTGCCGTTGCAAGCTTGCAAGCTCTTGTAGAAGCCGGTTATAATATCGTTGGCGTCATTACCGCACCAGACAAACCCATGGGCAGAGGTAAAAAGCTTGGCGCCAGCGCGGTAAAGGATTATGCGCTTTCGCAAAACCTAAACATACTCCAGCCCACCAACCTGAAAGAGCCTGAATTTCTTGCTGAGCTCAAAAACCTAAACGCGGACTTGCAAATAGTGGTGGCGTTTAGAATGCTGCCCGAAGCAGTCTGGGATATGCCTCACCTGGGTTCATACAACCTGCACGGCTCTCTACTCCCCGATTATAGAGGTGCAGCTCCAATTAACTGGGCCATAATCAATGGTGAAAAAGAAACGGGAGTGACCACTTTCAAACTCAAACACGAAATAGATACAGGCAATATTCTTTTTCAAGAAAAGGAGCCTATCAATTATGAGGACAATGTGGGGACAGTCTATGAAAGACTGATGCAGCGGGGAGCCAAATTGATTGTAAAAACTGTGGAGGCCATAGCTTCAGAAAACATAGAACTTCAGCCGCAGGACACCTCAAAAGGATCAAAACACGCACCCAAAATCTTTAGAGAAGATTGTGAAATCAATTGGGATCAGCATTCTGAAAAAATCCGCGATTTTATCCGCGGCTTGAGTCCCTACCCAGCCGCCTGGACTAGGCTCCATGACCTGACTTTTAAAATATATCAGGCCGAAGTATCTGATAAGACCTACAACCAAACTGGGGGCACATTTCAGTCCGACAACAAAACCTACCTCGATGTTGTGACGGCAGATGGTGCCTTAACACTGAAGGAGGTACAACTTCAGGGTAAAAAGAGAATGTCTATTGAAGATTTTTTGAGAGGATATACAGTATAATTGAACATGATAATTTCCATGATAGCGGCAATGAGCCAAAACAGAGTGATTGGTAAAAACAATGACTTACCCTGGCACCTGCCGGACGACTTCAGCTTTTTTAAAACAAAAACCAAAGATCACTTTGTGCTAATGGGAAGGAAAAACTATGATTCTCTTCCTCATAAATTCAAACCGCTTCCGCAAAGAACCAACGTGGTGATCACCCGAAAAGCAGATTTCTCAGCGGAGGGTACGACAACCGTTCATTCTCTGGAAGATGCCATCGACCAGGCGAGAACGGCCGGAGAGTCAGAGGTATTTATCATTGGAGGAGGACAAATATATAAACTAGGGCTTGAGCATGCAGACCGCATTTATTTGACAGAGATCCATGGGCAAGTAGAGGGTGACACTTATTTTCCGGAATTTGACAAGTCAGTATGGAAAGAGACTTCCCGGCACCATCACCCCGCAGATGAAAAGCATCAATTTGCTTTTGATTTCGTAATTTATGAGAAACAATAACTCATGGAATCCAACAAACGCATCCTCAGCATTCTGCATATCATTTACGGCACATTGACGCTCATCACCTTTCTGATAGTCAACACAATATTTCAAAGCATTTTCCCCTTCTTAATCAATGAAGTAGATTCAGAAGAAAAAATGATCATTGGCACGGTCACCTACCTGATTAAGGTAATCGCTTTGGTTTTGGTATTTACAGTACCTCTACCATCTATTATTGGAGGCATTGCCATGCTAAATGGTAAAAAATGGGGCATGATCCCTTTGCTGATTTCGGGATGTCTGTCACTGTTGAGCTTTCCTCTCGGGATGGCACTAGGCATTTACACCATTTGGGTCTTTGTGCAAGATCAAAAACAAAACAAAATCAATGACCAAAATCAAGGATAGCGTAGTATTGATAACCGGAGCATCATCCGGCATTGGAGAGGCTCTGGCATATGAAATGGCCAAAAAAGGAGCTAAACTCATACTATCAGCGAGAAGAAAAGAAGAGCTGGAAAGGGTGAAATCTGCATGTACCTCTCCTGAGGACGTGCATGTGGTTCCTCTTGACTTAGCAGATGCCGATTCAATAATACCAACGGCAAAGCAAGCCGAGAACATCTATGGACATATTGATATTTTGGTCAATTGCGGCGGAATAAGCCAGCGCGATAAAGTGATCAACACGAAGATGGATGTAGATCGTCGACTCATGGAGATCAACTATTTTGGATCTATCGCGATGACCAAAGCCTTGCTGCCAAAAATGGTAGAACGAAAAAGCGGGCATCAGGTCATCATCACCTCAGCTACGGGTATAGTCAGCACGCCATTTCGCTCCTCATACGCCGCATCAAAGCATGCACTCCACGGGTTCTACGATGCACTCCGGGCAGAGCACCATGACGAAGGTCTCAAGGTAAGTATCATACTGCCAGGATACGTCAAAACAAAAATCAGCTACAATGCCCTGATGGGGGATGGTTCCAAACAAAACACAATGGATAAAGCTCAGGAAAACGGACTTTCTGCGGAGCAATGCGCACGAAAAACGCTCCAGGCAATAGAACGCAACAAGGAAGAAGTATATATCGGAGGCTTTCGCGAAGTGGCAGGGATCTTTATTAAGCGTTTCTTTCCGGGCTTGTTTTCGCGAATCGTGAGAAAAACAGCCGTCACCTAATGCCTACTCGATTTTACATAATACCCCTTCTAATCATCGCCTGGATATCAGGACATGCTCAGGCAAGCTATTCTAACCTGGATCTTTCCAAAATCCGAAAAGATGCAATAGTTGTGAAAATTGGCAATGAAGAACAAGCCACCAATCGCAGCAATGCCCTCTCCCGATCAAGTATCTCTTCATTTCTTTTTGCGAAAAGCGTTTCCCCTATCCTCAAATCCGAAAACAAAAAATCTGTATTGTCGGGCCTCTACAAAATTCAGCTCCGCCAGGGAACTGACATACCTGAAACGCTTGAACGACTTTCCCAGTACGATAATGTGATCTATGCAGAGCCCATCTATTATGCGGAGGCCCTCCAAATCCCTGACGACCCTCAGGCACATCCATCATCCGGTAGTCAATATCATCTCACCAATATTCAGGCCTATGACGCATGGGACATCAGCACCGGGAGCAGCGATATCATAATTGGCATCTCCGACACAGGTATAGATTTTGACCATGAAGACATTACAACAAAGATTTACACCAACCCAAATGAGATTCCCGACAATGGAGTTGATGACGATGAGAACGGGTTCATAGATGATGTGTATGGGTATGATTTTGGGGATGACAACAACGACCCACAGTGCACCAACAGCTATCACGGGAACTTCGTAGCAGGGGTAGCTGGCGCAGCAACAAACAATGGTATTGGGGTTGCCGGCGTAGGATACAATAGCTCCATCAGCCCTCTGAAAATTTTCCCCGACGGAGGAAATTTGGCTTATTCCGCCTATGAGGGTATTATTTACGCAGCAGACAATGGATACGACATAGTCAACCTCTCTTACGGAAGTGCTAGTCTGCCTAGTCAGTTCAATCAGGACATCATTGATTATGCAGTGCTGGAGAAAAATCTGGTCGTCATAGCCGCAGGAGGAAATTCAGGTATAGAGGAAAACTTCTATCCGGCCAGCTATGACCATGTTCTATCTGTAGGCTGGACAAATGCGGCCGATGAGCGTGCGGTTAGCTCAACCTACAGCTACAACATTGACCTTATGGCTCCTGGTGTTGATATTTATTCCACATTAGATGGCACCTATAGCTCAGCCTCCGGTTCTTCTTATGCATCGCCCATAGTTGCAGGAGCAGCAAGCCTCGTCAAAGACGTATATCCATATTTAAACGCTGAACAAATCATGGAAGTGTTGCGGGTTACCACCGACAATATTTATGACATTAGTTCTAACAGCGATTACGAAGGAAAACTTGGGTCGGGCAGGTTGAACATTTACAATGCCCTCACCAAAGACACACTAAAATCCGTCAGAGCAAGAGATATTTCATATTCGGCGCAATATGAAGATTATCTCTTTTTTGGAGATACTGTTGACCTCACATTTAAGCTAAAATCATATCTGGCCGCAATTAACGCCGGAACACTCACACTATCCAGCCCATCAGACTATGTCACATTTCTGAACGAAACCCTCGACTTTTCATTTAGCGACTCTATGCAAAGCAACGCATTTCAGATCGACAAATCCCTTGTTATATCCGCCAACACCCCACCTGACACAAGTATCCCGATACGAATGGATTTTGCTGATGGCACCTATCAGGATTTTCAATATTTCACACTGCAGACTTCATCGGATTATCTCACAGTTGACAATGAAGGCATGACCTTGACCCTTTCGGGAAATGGCAACCTTGGTTATGCAGACGATAACTTTAAAAATGGTTCAGGCTTCATATGGAACGACATTACCCTTGCCAGAAACATCGGGGTAATCATTGGCAATGCGAAAGACAGTATTGCCGATAATGTCACGACCAACTTAAGTAAGCTGACCAGAGATGAGGATATGATCACCATTGATCCCATAAAGTTCTACACCTCTGACCTGGCCAACTCATATACCTATGCCAGCTTCCAGGACAGCACATCGCACGCTTTGGGTATCAAAACAGAACAAAAGTCTTTCGCCTTTACTGACTCACTGCTTCAGGATTTTATTATACTCGAATACAGGTTAACAAACCTTGAAAACGACATTGTTCATGATTTGTCCATAGGCCTATTCTCTGACTGGCAACTTGCAGATAATAACAAAAACAAAGCTCTGACTGATCCTGAAACAGGGATAGCATACGCTTTCGATCAGGCTGACAACCATGCCGGCATGAAATGGTTTGGCGCCCATCAACCCATTTCTCAATCGATAGACATAGACGATCAGGGAGAAACACAATCAGACCTCCCCAATGAGATAAACGACTCTATCAAGCACAAACTTATATCGGAGGTTTTGCTAGATAGCGCTGGATTTTCGGAGAGCACCGGCAACAATGTAGCCCAGGTATCAGCTGTTCCAAAATTTGATCTAGCACCCTTTGAGTCCCGCAAAGTAGCCATCGTACTAGGAGCAGGCTCCTCATTAGCGGATTTAAAAACGGTCATTGCCAGAGCTGAATCAACCTATGCTGAAATCCTAAAATCTCCTACTTTGAGCGAGACATTCAATTCTTGTAATGGAGCATCATTAGCCATTGACCCTATAAACGGGACAAATTTCAGGTTCTATTCTGACCCTCTCGGTCAAAATCTGATCGCTGAAAATGACACCCTATTTACGGGGAGTATCACCTCAGACACGTCCTTCTATCTACAAAATATAGACAGCCTCTATGCACGAGACATTCAGAGGGTGGATGTCCTACTTGTACCAAAAGTCGCAGAATTTACCATGAGTACCGATACCCTCTACCTCGATGACCCTTCGCTCAACATCGTATCATTTGAGGATCTGAGCTTTAACCCCACAAAATGGGAATGGGATTTTGGAAACGGAACCCTGGCCTCATCTCAGAATCCTGAGGTCAACTTTCGGCAGGCCGGCACCTATGACATCTCCCTGACAATAGAAACAAGCGATGGGTGTGTTGATACACAAACCAAGATTTTAACCGTTGCAAACAGACCTGCAACGCCAATTCTGTCGGATATGGAGGTCTGCCTCAACTCATCCGTTGCTTTGGCAGACGCCAATGAAGACATTATAAAGGTTTATACTTCTGCTGATGCCACCGCCAGCGCCTTCGAAGGCTCTCAATTCGAAATTGATCAGCTGGATCGAGATACTGTTTTCTACATCTCAAGGCTGGAAAGTGGATTTGAAAGTTTAAAAACTCAAGTCAACATCACGCTTCAAAATCCTGAGGTTCGCTTTGACTACATGATTGACACCAGCTCCGTGCAGAGCCAGATACTCCTTATAAACCAAACACAAAATAGCATCCCTGCTGAGTGGATCGTGGATGGTGAGACACTTGGCAATACAGATTCTATACCTCTCACAATAGGTAAAAACAACTATGAAGTAAAACTGATGATAGCCACAACTTTAGGTTGTACAGACTCCCTTACAAAAAATTTGATCTTCACTGCTTCACCAAAACCATCTGTTTCAGCGTACACGCCCTGCTTCGGAGAAAGTGTGACCATCGCACCTACAAACGGCCAGATTTTTGGATTTTATAGCAACGCAGACATTACCGATTTAATCAGCAAGGGAAGCTCCCTCTCATTGTCACATGTTCAGAGTGACACATCAATCTTTGTGGTAGGATTGGACAGTGTGTTGGCTAGCGAAGCTGTCAAGGTTGATATTATGCCAGAAATCTTTGACTTTACCATTTCAGCCTCACCGGAAATTCTCGACTTGTCAAAAGCAAAAAATGCTACCTTCAATACCGACCAGAACAACCAGGAGTCGTGGAGTTGGTTCATTGACGGTCAGTTCATTGGCTCACTTGCTGAAATCGAAATATTCATACCTGATTCCGGTTCATACGAGGTGATTTGTATAGGAGAAAGCCTCTCCGGTTGTGCATACGCTGACACAATTGTTTATGAAGCCCTTGTTGAAATAAATGACCCTCTGAGTATAGAGGAATCTGATAGGGTTTCCATCTTCCCTAATCCAACAAGTGGTAGCGTACGGATCATCAATTTATCACAATCTGCTACCGCAAAGATCTATACCATTTCAGGGAAGCTCGTTCTATCCAAAACACTATCAATTGATAGTAGCTCCATTGATTTCTCAGATCTGGAGAGGGGAATATATCTTCTTGAATTGAAGAGAGGCTTGACTTTAGAAAAATTTAGGGTTTTTAAGAAATAAACCGTTCTACTCTTAAATCTATCCTCACATTAATTACGTATATATTTTCAGGAGGATTAGTTCTAACTCTATAATATTTTATAAAAAACTGAAACATAAACTTTAATATTCTCTTCTTTTATTATCCGTTGATAGAAGAAATTAGGCAAGTCGTCTAAAAAAGTTATTTACTCTTGGTTCTTTTCACTTCATTTGCACTTATAATATCATTTAGAATGAAACCGTTACTACTTGTCGCCTCTTTATACTTATCCAGTGTTTTTGCATTTGGACAACTCCAGACGTACGATGAATATACAGGTCCTTTTAGTAATAACTCTTCTTGGAGCACATCCCGCCCGTCTGAACCAATTACTCAGTCCATAGATATCGAAATTTATGGATATATCACAAAAACAGGTAATTTGAACTTAAATCAATCTAAAAGTGGGTCAACACTTTACGATTTAACTGTTATTGACACGCTGGTAGTACAAGGTAATTTTGAGGCAGCAAATAACGCCCATAGCTTAGTCATTCCTGCAGGTGGTGTGGTAGTGATTTTTGGGGATTTTATAGCAAACAACAAAGTTGATCTTTCTGTTGGCGGAACTTTGGTTGTAACCGGAGATATGACGTTGAATGGAGGAAATCAGGACTACAACGACAATGGAGGTTCACTCTACGTTGATGGGACTATTTCCGGTAACGGAGATACAGCAGAAGCTCAGGCTGAGCAAGAGCCTTCATCTAACCTTGATGGAGGAGATAGTGGAGAACAATCTTTATACAACTTTATTCAAGGTGGGGGTTCCACTCCACTTCCAATCACACTTTCTGAGTTTAAAGCGGAGACGGCCAATTCTGGTGTAAACCTGTCATGGTCCACGCTATCCGAAGAAAACTTTAGCTATTTTGAGATACAGCGAGCAGCGGCAGATGGAGATTTCGACATCATTGCAACAATTGACGGTAATGGTTGGTCGGCAGACGAAAAAAACTACTCATGGGCAGACGAAAACCCAAGATTGGGAATCAATTATTATAGATTGGAGTCTGTAGATTATGATGGCTATCGGGAAACCTTCAAATCTGTAGTGGTGATTTTCGAGCCAACAAATTCAGAGATTTCCATAAGCCCAAATCCTGCACCACTCAACTCCTCCATTAAGCTTCAAAACACGTTTGGAGAGGACTTTTCTTTCAAATTGATCTCACTTTCCGGAAAAACTATTTTGGAAACATCCGGGTCAGACAATGAGATAACCATGCCTCCAAACATGGAAAGAGGAGTCTACATAGTAAGATTTGAAATCAACGGACTTAAGAAGACTCAGAAGCTGATTATCAAATAGGCAAAGCTCCTAGTTGTTTTAAACGTTCCAGAAGCCGAACAGCCAGTTTCCTCTTTCCTCTTTATTATCACCGATGAAATACTGTCGCACCGCCGCAACAAGTTCATCACGGCTGAGCAAGTCGTCCCCATTGAGATCGAGTTTCATAAATGACTTGGCAGAATATCTGATTTCTATATGATAGGCCATAAAAAGGTCAACATACTCATCCAAACTAAGATAATCATCGTTGTTAACATCAAACTGCGAGAAAATCTCACCAACAAAACTGGACACATACTCATCAAAATACTTCCCATCGCCCCCAATAAACTCATCTGCCAATAATAAAACCTGATTGCGATGGACTTCCATTACCATATCGTCAGGAATGGCTTTGGTGAAACTGGTCCATGAATTTTTGCATTTGGTCATGACCTCTTTATACTCATCATCTCCTTCCCTCACTCCCCACAATACACAAAGGTTTTCAGCTATTGCTATAAAGTCATCGATGGTAATTTTTCCGTTCTTATTAAAATCAAGAATATTGAAAAAGTGGATCCACTTTTGTTTCTGAAATTCGCTCAGCATAATCGGTTAATTGTCAATTAGTCTTGTTCTTTAAATACTTTCTTTAGCAGGTCTGTAGTTCTAGCCACAGGATCTTCCCTTATCTTCTGTTCCTCCTGAGCAATGAGGTAAAAAAGCCCTTCAAGTGCCTTATCAGTAGCATACCCCTGCAGGTCGGCGTTCACATCTTCCAGGAGTGGAATCTTGTTATAAGTGTTTATGATATCCGAGTAATATTTGGTGGCGTTGGTTTGATCCAATGCGCTTTTTATCACAGGGCTAAACTTTGCCCTCAATTCATCTGAGGTGGTTTTCTGCAGGTACATTGTGGCAGCATTGTCTTCACCCTTGAGTATATTCCATGCATCCTGGATCGTCATGCCCTTGATGGCCGCAACAAAAATTGGTTTCGCATCTTTTGCAGCTTCTTCCGCTCCCCTGTTGAGGGTTTCCACAAATTTATCCACCTGGCCTCCCAGCCCAATTTGTCGCAATTTGGATTCAACCTTTTGCACTTCTGGTGGAAATGGAATCTTAATAGACGGGTTTCCAAGATAGCCATTGACTTTTGAAGCCTCTTCCGACCCCTCACTTATACCCTTTTCCAGAGCTTGTTTCAGCCCCTGAGCAACTTGTTCGCTGGTTAGTTGATCAGTATCCAGGTAGTCACCAAGCGCCTGCTGAATCTGTTGGGCAGTGCACCCGGCTAGAAGCACACAAATCATTGCACATACAATTAGTTTTAATCGGGTCATTTTTATTTCATTTTTCAAAATGTCAATTCATAAAAGTAAAGGAATAACTCATAATTTTAAAGCAAAAGTCAAAACACTCAACAATGCCCATTTACGCCGAGATCATTACGATAGGAGATGAAATACTTTACGGACAAACCCTTGACACCAATTCACACTGGATAAGTGGGAAACTCGATGAGATTGGCGTGAAGGTCAGAACGAAAACAACCGTAGCAGACGAAAGAGAAGACATCCTGAAGAGTTTCAAAAATGCTGAATCCAGGGCTGATATTATTTTGATCACAGGTGGCCTTGGCCCCACTCAAGATGACCTCACCAAACCACTCCTTAGTGAGTATTTCAATTCTCCTCTGGTGATAAATGAGGAAGCCCTGGCGGACGTTACAAGAATATTCGAACGTTTTGAAAAACCGCTGACGGATGTCAATAGAAAACAGGCCGAAATCCCGGATATAGCTACCAAAATCACAAATCAAATGGGAACCGCTCCAGGCATGTGGCTGGAAAAAGAAGGCAAAGTGTTTGTCTCCATGCCGGGTGTCCCTTTTGAAATGAGGCAAATGATGTCAGATACAATCTTGCCCAAGCTCAAAAATAAGTTTGTGAGAGAGGTCATCTATCATAAAATCATCAGAACCATAGGTATAGGTGAATCTGCCCTTGCTGAGTTGATCTCCGATTGGGAAAACAACCTGCCCGATCATGTCAAGCTTGCCTATCTCCCTACTTTGGGCATGGTCAAGCTAAGGCTCACCGCAGTTGGCACCAACCTACCAAACCTCCAGAAGGACTGTGAGAAACTAGCCGACCAGGTAAAACCACTTATAGATGAATATGTATATAGTTATGATGACCAAAACCTGGAGGATTGTCTTGGGGCGTTGTTGTTAGAATCGAATAAAACCATCGCATTCGCTGAAAGCTGTACCGGAGGTTATCTATCTCACCTGCTTACATCCGTACCCGGCAGCTCCGAATATTTCAAAGGCTCGATCATTTCCTATGCCTATGAAGTGAAGGAAAATGAGCTGGGTGTGGACGCTGAAATCATGAATAAACTGGGAGCTGTGAGTGAAGAAGTGGTGGTTCAAATGTCTAAGGCTGTGCGTGAAAAACTGAAAACAGATATAGGAATTTCCATAAGCGGTATCGCTGGACCTGGAGGAGGCACAGAAGAAAAACCTGTCGGAACGGTCTGGATCAGTTATTCTGACAAGCACAAAACTGTCGCCAAAAAATTTAATTTCTCAAAAGACCGGGTTCTCAATATCAAGTACAGTGCCTACATGGCCCTGAATATGTTGAGACTAAATTTTCAAGCTGACTAGGGAATTTTGTACCTTTGAGGGTACCAGTAATACACCCTAAATTTAAAAATATATGCCTTTAGTTGAATTGGTAATGCCGAAAATGGGAGAAAGTGTGATGGAAGGAACCATCCTATCATGGCTCAAAACAGAAGGTGAAAATATTGAAGAAGACGAGTCGATTCTAGAGGTAGCCACGGACAAGGTGGATACCGAAATACCATCGCTCTACACCGGAGTACTCAAAGAAATTTTAGCCAAAGAAGGCGATGTTGTAGAAGTTGGCAAACCGATCGCCATGATCGAAACAGACAGTGATGCTGCTGCTCAAGAAGAAGGAAATGATGAGTCTGAACTGGTAGTAGAAGCAGAAAAACTTGTAGAGACGGCAGTACAGGAACACTCCGCAGAAAAAATAGAGGCACAACAAGGCACACGTTTTTACTCGCCTTTGGTGAAAAATATAGCCAGAGAGGAAAACATCTCATTGACCGAACTTGAAACCATACCAGGAACAGGTCAGGATGGGCGAGTAACAAAAACGGACATGCTCGCTTATTTGGAAAACAAAAAGGCTCCAGTTGCATCAAATGGCCATGCCAAAAAACCTGAGCCTATGCCTGTCGTGGCATCCGGCGAGGATGAAATCATAGAAATGGATCGAATGCGCAAAATGATCGCTGAGCGCATGATCGCGTCCAAACAGACTTCTGCACACGTCACGTCCTTTGTAGAAGCAGATGTCACCGAAGTAGTAAAATGGAGAGGAAAAATGAAAAAGCTCTTCATGGAAAGAGACGGACAGGCCCTCACCTACACGCCCATAATCCTGGAAGCAGTAGTAAAAGCGATCAAGGATTACCCAATGATCAACGTGCAGGTGGATGGATCCAGAATCATTAAGAAAGCTGATATCAATATTGGACTGGCAGTGGCT
>JBDVMP010000019.1:0-66459 GCA_039970095.1 Cyclobacteriaceae bacterium | reverse complement strand
CAAGCTAGCTTTGCCACCACGCAACCGGATGGACTTGAGTACTGTCAGTATTCTCAGGTACCATTTGGAGTAGAGGAGGTGCTTATGTAGTATTTCGCGTGTTCTCAATCGTAATATGGTTTAAACAAATCATGCATGATCTGCGGCATTTTTACAGGTCTTCCGGAAACCATATTCATAAATACCAATGTGGTCTCTCCCGTGTTAATGAGCTTTCCTGCATCATTTGTAACCTCGTAGCGGAATTTTATTCGCGCTCTGGGCATTTCGGGAATTGACACAGTGATGGTCAGAAGATCGTCATATTTAGCAGGGGCAGCGTATTTTATGGCCAAATCCAGCACGGGCATACCCACTCCAGACGCTTCCATTTCCTTGTAGGAATAGCCAAGGTTTCTCAGGCATTCCACACGTGCCACCTCATAGTAAGCCGGGTAATTGCCATAATATACGAACCCCATCTGGTCAGTTTCAGCATACCTCACTCTTATTTTGGTTTCGTATTTATACATCAGCGGTAGATTCTTCTTTGATTAAGTGCACGATGCAGTTTTCTGGCGTTTTCATTATGCTCCACTAATGTTTTGGCAAAAGCATGATAGCCGGACAAGTCCGGACTGGCACAAAAATATAGAAACCTGTGGTTCTCAGCGTTTAAAACCGCATCTATAAAGTTGAGAGAAGGCATCATGATAGGGCCGGGAGGCAATCCACGATACTTATAGGTGTTGTAGGGGGAATCTATTTGCTTGTGTACGTCCAAAACTCTTCTGATCGAAAAATCATTTAAAGCAAAAACCAAGGTGGGGTCTGCCTGAAGCAAATAGCCACGATCGAGTCTGTTTAAATACACGCCGGCTATTATTGGAGCCTCATCGGTGAGATTAGTCTCACTATCTACTATAGAAGCCAATGTGGTCACCTCTTGTGGAGTCAGTCCCAGAGAGTCGGCCTTCTTCTTTCTAGTGTCGTTCCAAAACTTGTCATATTCGTATTTCATTCTTTTCAGAATGTCGTTGGGCGAGGCAGTCCAGTACACCTCATAGGTGTTGGGCAAAAACATGCTGATGAAATTCAAGGAATCAAAACCATAAGATTGGGCTACACTGTCGGACAAGAGATAAGGCGCCATCGCAGTAGAATCAATTTCCAAATTTACGGTGAGCTTGGTTGCCAGCTCGTCAATTTTTCTAGCACCACTAAAGGTCAATTTCACAGGAGACTGCAACCCTGCACGAAGCATATTGATGGCTTGTGTGTTGCTCATGTCACCATTCAAAAGATACATGCCGCTTTTTAAATTTTCATCGATTCCTTTGATTTTGGCAAGAAAACTGAAGGAAACAAGATCATTCACAATGCGCTCCTCGTAGAGCTTGTTTTGGAGATCTTTAAAAGTCATTCCTTTGGGGATGGCAAGGTATTGGTCATCCTGATCCACTAAAATGTTGGGAGTAAACAATACCTGATAAGCGTAAAAGGAAAACGAGGAAAGCATAACCGTCGACACCACCATTACCAAAGCCACTAGCTTTTTACTCTTCATTGATTTCTATTATTGATAAATTCTGCGCAAAAATAGGCAAGTATTACGCAAATTTGGGTTTATCACCGCTCTCTATAGATAATCACAGAAATGGCAGCAGAATTCGTCAAAATGTATCCCGAGAATCCAGATCCTAGAAAGATCTCCCATATTGTGGATGTGCTCAGGAATGGCGGGGTGATCATTTACCCCACAGATACGGTTTATGGGCTGGGTTGCGATATTTTCAACTCCAAAGCCATAGAGCAAGTGCGGCGTATCAAAGGAATGAAGAGCAAAGGCCTCAATCTTTCCTTTATTTGTTATGACCTGAGTCACCTCTCAGAGTACGCGAAGCATGTAGACACCCCTATTTTTAAGCTAATGAAACGAACCTTGCCGGGTCCTTTTACATACATTTTGGAATCATCGAGCAAAACACCTAAGATTTTGAATATGAAAAAAAAGACTGTGGGTATTCGTGTTCCGGACAATAATATCCCACGTGAAATTGTTAAAGCTTTGGGCAATCCAATCATCACAACATCTGTTCACCATGATGATCAAGTGATTGATTATTCCACAGACCCGGAGCTTATTTTTGAGGAGTTTGAATCTGTGGTGGATATTGTGATAGATGGAGGGTTTGGCAAGGTTACACCCAGCACTATCATAGATTGTTCGTCGGGAGAGCCGGAAATCCTTCGTGAAGGCTTAGGTGATATTAACTTGGTCTATTGAATGAATGAATTATTGATTGAACCCCATTACCTCGGGAGTTTAGAATACTATACACTTCTCACCAGGTTTGACAAGGTAACATTGGAGGTCAGTCAGCATTTCACTAAACAGACCTACAAAAACAGATGCTACCTACTCACCTCTCAGGGCATAATCGGTCTTTCTATACCAGTCAGTTTCGGTAATCGCACGCCCACCAGAGATGTGAAAATAGAAAATAGCCATGCCTGGGCTCGTGAGCATTGGGGGGCATTATATTCGGCTTACGGCAAATCACCTTTTTTTGAATTTTTTTCGGACTACTTCCAATCCATTTGGGATAGAAAATACGAATATCTTATAGATCTCAACATGGAGTTTATGACAATATGTCTGAAACTCCTACAAGTTGACATTGATTTTACGTTTACGGACAAATATGAAGTAGCTGGCAAAAAGGGTGTCTTAGATGCCAGAGAGGCTATTTTACCAAAAGTCGCCTATCAAAGGAGGGGTTTTTATCGGCCGGCCGGTTATAATCAAAACTTTGGCAGTGATTTTGTCCCTAATTTGAGTATCCTCGACTTACTTTTTTCAGAGGGGTCGGGGAGCATGCGAGTGCTCAAAGAATCGGTTTGGACCGATAATGAACAATTCTAAACTGCTTTGCGTTTTTTAAGCTGTTCGCATGATGGGAATTGACTTATTTAAGTCTTAAATTTACTGAAACCACTATTATTTAAATCCATATTTCATGGAAGCAAAATTTTCAAACAGAGTCAAAGAGGTCATTAGTTTAAGTCGCGAAGAGGCGCTTAGATTGGGCCATGATTATATAGGCACGGAGCATTTGCTGTTGGGTATGATCAGAGAAGGAGAGGGTGTAGCGGTCAGCTTGTTGAAAAAGCTGGGGGTGTCACTTGAGGAGTTGAGGTCGGCTATAGAGCAGGCCACCAAAGGCACAGCCACAAGCAATGTGAAAAACCTTGCCAACATACCCTTGACCAGGCAATCAGAAAAGGTATTAAAAATCACCTATCTGGAGGCCAAAATATTCAAAAGCCAACTTATTGGTACAGAGCACCTGTTGCTTTCTATCCTGAGAGATGAAGACAATCTGGCTACACAGATTTTGGACAAATTTGATGTGGGGTATGACGTGGTGAAGGAGCTGCTGGAATACCAAACGGAAAACCCAATGGCTCAGTCAGATACGGATGATGGAGATGAAGATTCAGGTAGAATTTTCGGCGGTTCTTCGGGTAGTGGAAGCACAGGCTCAGGAAAAGAGTCTAAAGGGTCAGAAAAATCAAGAACTCCTGTACTTGACAACTTTGGCCGTGACTTGACCAAACTGGCAGAAGAAGATAAACTCGACCCGATAGTGGGACGAGAAAAAGAAATAGAAAGAGTGGCTCAGATCCTGAGCCGAAGGAAGAAAAACAACCCTATTCTTATTGGTGAGCCAGGTGTTGGTAAAACGGCTATCGCCGAGGGGTTGGCATTGAGAATAGTTCAGAAGAAAGTTTCCAGAATTCTTTTTGGCAAAAGGGTGGTGACACTCGATTTGGCATCATTGGTGGCTGGCACGAAATACCGTGGGCAGTTTGAGGAGCGGATGAAAGCAGTTATGAATGAGATTGAGAAATCTCCTGATGTAATTCTGTTTATCGATGAGCTTCATACCATTGTAGGTGCGGGAGGAGCTTCAGGCTCTCTTGATGCTTCTAACATGTTTAAACCTGCCCTGGCCAGAGGTGAGATACAATGTATCGGGGCAACAACCCTCGATGAATACAGACAGTACATCGAGAAGGACGGTGCATTGGCCAGACGTTTCCAGATGGTAATGGTTGATGCAACCACTCCTGAGGAAACTGTTCAGATATTGGATAATATCAAAGACAAATATCAGGATCATCACCATGTAAATTATACAGACGAGGCTATTGCGGCTTGCGTAACTCTGTCTGACAGATATATCAGTGACCGGTTTTTGCCAGACAAAGCAATAGATGTGCTGGACGAAGCAGGAGCAAGGGTTCACATTAACAACATCAATGTACCGGATCAGGTAGTCGATCTTGAGGCTCAAATTGAGGAAATCAAGAAAGAAAAGAATCAGGTTGTAAAAAGCCAGAAGTACGAAGAAGCGGCACAGTTACGAGACAAGGAGAAAAAGCTTATCAACCAACTGGAGCTGGAAAAGTCCCGCTGGGAAGAAGAAACCCGCACAAAGCGATATGAGGTAGATGAAGACAATGTGGCGGAAGTTATCGCCATGATGACTGGCATTCCTACCAAACGTATCGCCCAGAATGAGAGTGAGAAATTGCTCACCATGAGTGATGAGCTTACCACAAAGGTGATAGGTCAGGACGATGCTGTGAAGATGCTCACACGGGCCATTCAGAGGACCAGAGTCGGTTTGAAAGATCCGAAGAAGCCAATTGGGTCATTCATATTCCTGGGACCTACAGGCGTGGGTAAAACAGAGATGGCTAAAGTGCTTTCTACTTATTTATTTGATAAAGAGGACTCCCTCATCAGAATAGATATGAGTGAGTACATGGAAAAATTCTCTGTGTCTCGCCTCGTGGGAGCGCCTCCGGGATATGTTGGGTATGAAGAAGGTGGTCAGCTTACGGAAAAGGTAAGAAGGAAGCCTTATTCTGTAGTTCTTCTGGACGAGATTGAAAAAGCCCACCCGGATGTTTTCAATATCCTCTTGCAAGTGCTGGATGATGGTATTTTGACTGACGGTCTCGGCAGACGCGTTGATTTCAGAAACACCATTATCATCATGACTTCCAATATTGGAGTTAGAGACTTGAAAGATTTTGGAGCCGGTATTGGTTTTGCGACACAGTCATCAAGAAACAGTGCTGATGAAGTGATGAAGTCAACTATTCAGAATGCGTTGAAAAAGGCCTTTAGCCCTGAGTTTCTGAATAGGTTGGACGATGTTATCGTGTTCAATTCATTGGAAAGAGAGCATATCCACAAAATCATTGATATCACCCTCGGCAAACTATTCATTAGGATTACAGATTTGGGATACAATGTTGATCTTACCAAGAAGGCTAAGGACTTCCTATCCGACAAAGGCTATGATCCTCAGTTTGGAGCTCGGCCGCTAAACAGAGCCATTCAGAAGTATTTGGAAGATCCTGTAGCAGAAGAAATTCTGAAAGGAGAGATTCAGGAGGGAGATACTATTGTAGCCGACTGGGATGGAAAATCTGAACAGCTGAAATTGAAGTTGAAGAAGAAGAAAATAAAACAAGAAGATAAAGAGAAATAGAAAAAGGGCCGTTGGGCCCTTTTTTGTTCCTGTTTACTATAGTTTGGGTCTGAATAAGCACATTACCATGAAAAATTTCACTGTCTTCTTTTTAGTCATTGGGTCACATATGGGCCTGTCTCAAAATTTCACTTTACCTCTTTACGAGGGGCAGGTTCCAAACTCAAAAGAGACATCTGTTTCAGAGGAAATCAAAGTTTCCAATGCCACTCGTATCAGCAATGTCACTGACCCAACAATTGAGGTGTATTTGCCTTCCAGGGGTAATTCTATCAGAAAGGCAGTGGTTATTTGCCCGGGCGGAGGATATAAGATCCTGGCTTACGATAAAGAGGGCACGGATATAGCCAAATGGCTCAACGGATATGGAATAGCCGGAATAGTGCTTAAATACCGGCTGCCTGAGAATCATAGCAACATAGAACCGCATAAGTCTCCCCTAATGGATGCGCAGCAGGCTATGAAACTGGCAAGATCCAATGCTGAACAATGGAGCTATGACACAGATAAAATTGGTATCATGGGCTTTTCGGCTGGTGGGCATCTGGCCTCTACTCTTGGCACTCACTTTGATGATCAGAGTCGCCCGGATTTCATGATTTTGATGTACCCTGTCGTAACCATGAAAAAGGATTATACGCATATGGGTTCAAGAAACAATTTGCTCGGACAGAATCCTTCCGATGACTTGGTTGAGTTGTATTCTAATGAGCTCCAGGTCACTGAGAATACACCTCCTACATTCATCGTTCACAGTGAAGATGATGGAGCAGTACCTGTTGAAAATAGTCTGCAGCTTTATCAGGCACTCCGGGATAACAAAGTGCCAACAGAGATGCACCTGTTTCCGTATGGAGGGCATGGTTATTCTCTTGCCCTGGGCAAGGGCCATCTATCCAAGTGGAATCAAATGCTAATTGATTGGATCAACGATTTGTAGCACTTAGTTTCCAGCTCCTTTTTCCATAGGAGAGGTGATGATATCTTCATACTCTTCAGCGGAAAGATACGAAGGATTATAAATCACTCCGATCTTAGATAAATTGTCCACATACGATCTCAAATGGTTTCTTGATCCCTTCATCAGGTTGTGGAAAACAAGAATGATATCCTGATTGTCAATGCCATTGTTAAGGAGGTCTTGCAAATCTACGATATCAACTTCTTCGATCAGACCTCCAACTTTTAGTGCATTTTCGAGACTCACCGAACCTATTTCTGTTAACTCATCGTAGAGACCTTGAAGGTCTTCGTTTTGAAATTCTCCAGCTTGTGCCGTGCCGACAGGATCTTCAAGCTCATATTTTTCTATTAAAGACAACACGGCATCTATGTGTTTTTGCTCGCTAGATGCGATGTTCTGAAATGATTTGTGGTTCCACATGTTGTGGAGATAGTTGTAAACATCTCTTGCGACCTTTTCTTCTTCTATCATATAGGTCAGTGCGGCTTCTTCAGCATCGTTGATTGGTTCTTGTGGAAGTAGGCTTACCTGATCAGTGCTATCTTCCAGTTGTATTTGTGATTCAGAAACTTCGCAGGATGCTATCGCAAGTATCAAGCCGAGGAGTATTACGCTCATTGCTTTCATGATTTTGGTTATTTGTTACAATTAAATAAACGTACCAATCTAGAGCCAGTTAGTAACACTTGTTGCATAAAAAAAAGCCACTCTACTGAGTGGCTTTCCCTTTTTGAAAGAAATACAGATTAAAATTTTAACTTCCGCACATCTCGCACCCTTCAGGATCATCAAGCGAGCATTGCATTGCTGACTGATTTGCAGCTTGAATTTCAGCTGCCGTAAGCGGTTTACCTTGTTGCTCTTGCGTTGGTTGAGCTTGTGGTTGCGGAGTTGCTTTTTCCTCTTTTGCCACTGTAAACTTGATCGCATCTGTAGCGGCCTTGGTTCTCAAGTAATACATACCTGTCTTCAGACCTTTTTTCCATGCGTAAAAATGCATTGAGGTCATTTTACCAAAGTTGGCATCTTGTAGGTGGATGTTCAAACTCTGGCTTTGGCAGATATATGCTCCTCGATCAGCAGACATGTCAATGATAGACTTTTGAGATATTTCCCAAACAGTCTTGTACATTTCTTTGATGTGCTCAGGAATCTCAGGAATGTTTTGAATTGAACCATTTGCTTCCATGATTCTATTTTTCATTCTCTCATCCCACAGATTGAGGGCGATGAGGTCATTCATCAGGTGTTTGTTCACCACGATAAACTCTCCCGAAAGCACTCTTCTTGTGTAAATATTTGAGGTATAAGGCTCAAAACACTCGTTGTTTCCAAGAATCTGAGAAGTAGAAGCAGTAGGCATAGGAGCCAGTAGTAGAGAGTTTCTTACCCCGTGCTTTCTTACTTTTTGTTTCAAATCATACCAGTCCCATCTTCCACTATCCGGAGTGATACCCCACATGTCAAACTGGAAAATACCTTTTGAAACCGGAGAACCTTTAAATGTTTCGTAAGCTCCTTCATTTTGAGCGATCTCCATGGAAGTCTCCATGGCGCCAAAGTAGATGGTCTCAAATATTTCTTTGTTCAGTTGGCGTGCAGCATCAGAATCGAAAGGCATTTTCATCAACATGAATGTATCAGCAAGACCCTGTACACCGATACCAATTGGTCGGTGTTTCATATTCGAATTTTTCGCCTCAGGTACTGGGTAGTAGTTTACATCGATAACCTTATTCAGGTTTCTTGTTGCTACTTTGGTTACCTCATAAAGCTTTTCATGATCGTATGTGCCGTCTTCTTTCACGAATTTATTTAGCGCAATAGAAGCGAGGTTACAAACAGCTACCTCATCAGGAGAGGTGTACTCCATGATCTCTGTGCAAAGGTTGCTGGATCGGATTGTACCCAGATTTTTCTGGTTCGATTTTCTGTTTGCATGATCTTTATAGAGAACATATGGCGTTCCGGTCTCAATTTGAGATTCGAGTATTTCAAACCACAATTCTTGTGCTTTTATCGTCCTTCTTGCGCGTCCTTCTTTTTCGTATTTTTCGTACAGCTTCTCAAACTCATCACCATAAGTGTCGTGCAAGTTAGGCGCTTCGTCCGGGCTAAATAGAGACCATTCTCCGTTCTCTTCCACTCGTTTCATGAAAAGATCAGGTATCCACATTGCGTAGAACAAGTCTCTTGCTCTTAGCTCTTCTTTTCCATGATTTTTCTTTAGCTGAAGAAAGTCGAATATGTCTGAGTGCCATGGCTCCAGATAGATAGCAAAACTACCTTTTCTCTTGCCACCTCCTTGATCTACGTAACGTGCCGTCATGTCAAAGTTTCTCAACATTGGCACTATCCCGTTAGAGTTGCCATTGGTTCCTTTGATATATGCACCCGTTCCTCTCACGTTGTGTATGCTCAGGCCAATTCCTCCAGCAGACTGAGAGATCTTAGCGCATTGCTTCAACGTGTCGTAAATACCATCAATACTGTCATCTTTCATGGAGAGAAGGAAACATGACGAAAGCTGTGGCTTAGGTGTACCCGCATTGAATAGCGTTGGAGTGGCATGGGTAAACCACTTCTCTGACATCAGGTTATAGGTTTCTATTGCCGCATCTATATCCTCCATGTGGATCCCAACTGACACCCTCATTAGCATGTGCTGTGGTCTCTCAACTATTTTGCCATCCAATTTCATCAAATATGATCTCTCTAGGGTTTTGTATCCAAAGAAGTCATAGTTGTAATCTCTTGTGTAATCTATTGCCTCATCCAATCGTTTGGCATTGGCTCTTATGATTCCATAAACCTTGGTCGAAAGCAGTGCTGCATTTTCGCTTGTTTTTGGATTCACATAGGTGTAAAGTCTTTTCATTGTATTTGAAAAAGACCCCTCTGTGGCTTTGTGCAGGTTGGAAACAGAAATTCTTGCAGCTAGCTTGGCAAAGTCGGGATGACGGGTAGTCATTGTAGCGGCAATTTCGGAGGCCAGGTTGTCTAGCTCGATAGTAGTCACGCCATCATAAAGACCGTCAATCACCTTTTTGGCAATTTCAACCGGCTTAACAAAGTCAGCATTTAGACCGTCACATAGTTTTTCTATCCGGGCTGTGATTTTGTCGAATTTTACGGACTCTCTCCTTCCGTCTCTTTTTACAACTAACATATGGCAATAGGTGATTTTGTATTGTGGAAAATGATGATTGGCATTTTAAAAGTCTTCGTCTAAGCTGAATTTGGATTTGGTATCGTCTTTAGGACCGTCCATTACACCGGCTTTTTGATACTCCGCAACTCGTTTTTCAAAGAAATTTGTTTTCCCTTGAAGGGAAATCATGTCCATGAAATCGAATGGGTTGGTTGAGCCGTAAATTTTTGGACAACCGAGTTCCCCAAGTAATCTGTCAGCAACGAACTCAATATACTGACACATGAGGTCAGCGTTCATGCCGATGAGTTTTACAGGGAGCGCGTCAGTCACAAATTCCTTTTCTATGGCGACAGCATCTTTAATGATACCGACAACCGTGTCTTCAGGGAGTTTGTTGACCAAATGGTTGTTATATAAAAGGCATGCAAAGTCACAATGTAACCCTTCATCCCTTGAGATTAATTCGTTTGAAAAGGTAAGCCCTGGCATTAGACCTCTTTTCTTGAGCCAGAATATAGAGCAAAAGCTTCCAGAAAAGAATATGCCTTCTACTGCTGCAAAGGCAACCAGTCTTTCTGCAAACGAGCCTTCATCTATCCATCTAAGCGCCCAATTTGCTTTTTTAGACACACAGTCCATTGTCTCTATGGCGTGAAAGAGCCCGTCCTTCTCTTTGTTGTCTTTTACATAGGTATCTATGAGGAGAGAGTATGTCTCTGAGTGTATGTTTTCTATAGCGATCTGAAAACCGTAGAAGAACTTGGCTTCTGTGTATTGTACCTCTGAAACAAAATGCTCAGCAAGGTTTTCGTTTACTATGCCATCACTGGCAGCAAAGAATGCCAAAACGTGTTTGATGAAATGAGTTTCTCCATCATTTAGGTTGGCCCAGTCTTTTAAGTCTTGCCCAAGGTCAATTTCTTCTGCAGTCCAAAAGCTGGCTTCAGCTTTTTTATAAAACTGCCATATATCATTGTGGGTAATCGGAAAGAGAACAAAACGGTCTTTATTTTCTCGTAGAATGGGTTCTTCGAATTCGCTCATTTCGCTGATAGATTGAATGTATTATTTATAAACAAGACAATTTGTTAATCAACACTGTTATCCACATTTTTTTCACTTATCCACAATACATAGAAAATAAAGGGCTTAAGGGCCGTTTATTGCCTAGTTGCTGGTAATTCTATGTTTTGGGATACAACTAAGAACGAAAAGTGGCTTATATTTTTCCTAGCTGTGTTTACAAATGTCTGAAAAAGAGGTTGAAAAAACAAGGCCAAAATTGGCTTCAAAAAGAGGTTAAAAAAAAGTTTAAAATAACCTATAACTTGCTGTAATGAAGGAGTTTAAATTCAAATTTACTAACATCTACTTCATTGAAAAATGGCTCTAAATGGCAATTCTGGAAGCCGAAAAAATTTGAATTTTTTTTTGTCCGCATTTTATGCTAAACGATTGTTTGCTTTTGATTTTACTTCAGTTATCTTTGCACTCCTTTTTTAAAGAATACTGAAATACAAAAAGCATGTACGCAATAGTTGATATAGCTGGTAAGCAATACAAAGTCGAGAAAGATAAGTTTGTTTACGCACCATTAATGGAAGGTAAAGAAGGATCAAAAGTTGATTTTGATCAAGTGCTTTTGCTTGACAATGACGGAAAAGTGAAGGTAGGTACACCCACAATAAAAGGTGCTAAAGTATCAGGTAAGATTCTTGAGCATGTGCAGGGTGATAAAGTAATCGTTTTCAAAAAGAAGAGAAGAAAAGGTTACAAAAAGAAAAACGGTCACAGACAGCAATTTTCAAAAGTTTTAATCGAAGACATTAAATAATATAAACCATGGCTCACAAGAAAGGTGTAGGTAGCTCGAAAAACGGTAGAGAATCCGAAAGTAAAAGACTTGGTGTTAAAATATATGGTGGTCAGACTGCAATAGCTGGCAACATCATCGTTCGCCAAAGAGGAACAAAACACCACCCAGGTGAAAACGTAGGGCTTGGAAAAGACCATACGCTATTTGCTTTGGTTGATGGTAAGGTTAGGTTCCAAAAGGGAAGACAGGATAGATCATATGTTCATATAGATCCTATCGCAGAATAAATTTACTAACCCGTTTTGGGTAGTGAATGTAAGGAATTAAAAAAGGGCTCATTTGAGCCCTTTTTTGTTTTATACTGATTCTTTGTTTTTTCTTGGTCTTCCAGGAAGAACTGTGTCGGGTTTGAATCCGTTTTTGTATCTCTTCTTTCTGGTTTTCCAAACTTTGAAGTTGTTTTTGTTACCCACTTCAAACTGCCACTTCATGTGATCAGATTTCGACATCCACTTAAGGTTATCAGCCTTATTGTTTCTTGGATTGTTATCCTTGTGGATGATCATGGTTAGCTCTTGTGGGTTGTCATTAGGGACAAACACCTTTGCTACCTCTCTGTGTGGGTAAACTGTTCTTCTTCTTTTCTCGTCATCAATCAAATCTAGGAAATAACATTTACACGCCTTGTTCCATCTCTGGCGCATCATTTTTCCCTTAATCTTCATGTGAGTTTTACTTCCTTTGTGCCAGGAAGTTCTTGTCTTGCTTCGAATTTTCCCTTTGGAGGAAATTTCATAATTGCTAAAGCCATCTATGGCTCCCCACAATTCTTCGTTCTGTTCTGTCATCTCGCTTGTTAAATTAATGGTTACTCAACAAGCCGGCTCTTAATGATTATCAAATGTAACCCTTTTATGTTTTTATAAGCAACCGGCTGCAATAAATTTCAATAAACGTAAAGTTCTTTTTGTTAGACCGATCATTCGGTAACAGTATTTATAAAGTTAAGCTTAAACTTCCGATTCATATTTCTTTGACGCATAAAGGAACCCAAATGCTTCGGCACCATCTTTTGTGTGTATTTCGTGGTGCTTGTAATGCGCCCTCATTATGCGTCGCATGTATTTATGTTTGGCTTTAAAAGGTACTTTGATTCTGCGATGAACGATAATATCGTGAAAGATAAAATAGAAGATACCATAGGCCAATATGCCAAATCCAAAATATCTCAGAATTGTGAATTCTTGAAACTCATATCCGGCCATGATCAGTAAAATGGATGGGAAACTAAACACCAGGGCAAACAAATCATTTTTTTCCAACGCATGATCATGTGCTCGGTGGTGCGATTTGTGCCAGGTCCAAAGAATGCCGTGCATAATATACTTATGCGTAAACCATGCAACACCTTCCATGAGCAGGAACGTTCCGATTATGATTAGGGTATTGATTAGTACTTGCATGTCAATATTTGTCCAATTGGTTCTTTACATCGCGCATCAACCACATCGGGGTGGAGGTTGCTCCGCATATCCCTATGCTATCTTCAATGCCGAACCAATCAAAGTTGAGTTCTTCTTTGTTTGAGACGAAATAGGAGTTAGCATTGTTTTCTTTACATATATTGTAAAGGACTTTCCCATTGGACGACTTGGTGCCGGAAACAAAAACAATTTTGTCGTATTGCTTGGCAAACTCCCGAAGCTCTTTGTCTCTGTTAGATACTTGTCTGCAAATGGTATCGTTGGCATTGACCTCTATTCCGGCTTCCTGCAGTGTTGACTTTATTTGATAAAAACTGTCTGTACTTTTAGTAGTCTGACTATATAAAGTCAGCTGACTGGGTAGTTCATCGATTTTGAGTTCGTCCAGACTTTGGAAAACCACAGCGTCGTTGCTCGTTTGGCCTAATAGGCCGGCTACTTCTGCATGTCCGTGTTTTCCATAAATATAGATGTTCTCCTTTTTGTCGTAGGAGTTCTTAATTCTGTTTTGCAATTTCAACACGACGGGGCAGGAAGCGTCTATTAATGTAAGGTCATTTTCGGTTGCTAACTGGTAGGTGGAAGGTGGCTCGCCATGAGCTCTGATTAGCACCTTCTCATTTTTTAGCATTTTTAGCTGGTCATAATCAATAATGATTAATCCCTTATTTTCGAGCCGTTTTACTTCTTCATCATTGTGAACAATATCTCCAAGGCAGAATAGCTTACCTTCTTCATCTAAGATATCTTCAGCCATCTCAATGGCATATACTACTCCGAAGCAAAAGCCGGAGTTTGGGTCGATATCTACGTGAAGGTTCAACATGATTCTTAAACAGTATGATTAATGTTTTGTTTGAATAAAATGTTTTTTGAAATACTGAAAAAATGAGACGTTCATTAATAGTAGTAGAAGAGCGTAGATGCTGTCCTCTATTGGAATGGTGAAGAGGCGAATGCCCAAATTTTGATCATCATTGTACCAGACAATGGGGGCTTCTAGAAAAGACCCGGTGAGAATGCCATTGACTAAAACGAAAGGTATAAGATGTAAGGCATACGCTAACCAAAATTTGCCTAGCCATCTTGGGTTTGAAGATGATATGATGGTTAAGAAAACACCAGTCAGGCAGAAAGCCCAAAAAGTATATGCTCGCTCAGCGTTGTAAACGGCAAGCAGAACCAACGCCAAGCCGATCACCGTGGAGAAAGTTCGTAAAAGTGGAGTAGACCTGATTTTGGTAAAAACAAATACGCATTCATAAATAAACACGCTGGCAAAAGGGACTGTGATGAAAAAAAGCCACTCTTCTATGGGCAGGTGGAGTATGCTGTAACCTATTAGGTACTGGTTATTGAATCCCCAAACTCCGTTTTCAGTGAAAATTACATCCCAGATAATAAATACAGTAGCCGTGATTGTGATGGCTGGAAATAGCGCAATCCATTTCTTAGCGTATTTTACTCTTGGTTCAAATGACCTGATCAGTGGAAACGCTATGGTAAGCGCGTGAAGCATCAGGTAAATTGGTTTCATTGAATGAGGTTGAGTTTATTTAGAATCAGTGTTTTGCTTAGTAAAATAAACTTGACGAAATCAGGTATGCGCACCCTTTGATTAGTGATTTTTTGAGATGAAAAGGATTTTATTCTTTTGAAAAGGCGGATATAGTAAACATAGGCCAGATAAACCCCGGGTCTGCTGCCTTTTGGGAGTTGCTTTATTCCCGTGAGTGCATGCTTAAAGTCTTGCTCAATATCGTGCTCAATTTTAGTCTTTTCATCGTCACCAAATGAGTTGAAATTAACTCCGGGGAAATAGACTCTTCCTCGATCTTTAAAATCACTTTTAATGTCACGCAAAAAGTTTACTTTCTGAAAAGCTGCTCCCAGACTTTTGGCTGGTGCTTTTAGTGATTGATATAGATTGTCATTGCCTTCACAGAAAACTTTGAGGCACATCAAGCCGATTACCTCAGCGGACCCATAGATATACTGTTGGTATCCGTCTGAACTGTACGAGTCCTTGTTGAGATCCATTTCCATACTATGGAGAAAGGCCTCAATCAATTCTTTTTCAATCCCATAATCATTTACAATTAGCTGAAATGAGTGTAGTACGGGGTTTAAGCTGATGCCTAAATCTATAGCTTCGTATGTGTCAGTTTTGAATTTTGAGAGTAATTTGGCTTTGTCAAATTCATGAAATGTATCAACGATTTCATCAGCATATCTCACAAATCCGTAAATGGCGTAAATCGGAAGGTGGAATTTTCTTTCCAGCGTTTTAATGCCTAGTGTAAAAGAGGTGCTGTAGTGCTGCGTAATTAGTTTGCTGCACTTTAGTGTTGTCGTTGTGTAGAGTTTATCCATTTGCCGAGCTGCCTCTAAAATTACTTTAAATCTTTGTTTATTTCCCTACTCACGACTTCTCCGGAAATAATGGAGGGAGGCACACCAGGCCCTGGAACAGTAAGTTGTCCGGTGTAGTATAAATTCCCAACTTTTTTACTTTTCATTGAAGGCTTGAGGATGGCGGTTTGCTTCAGAGTGTTTGCAAGACCATAAGCGTTTCCTTTAAATGAATGATAATCCTGTATGAAATCTGAATGCGCAAAGCTTCTTTTGAAAACGATATGATCTCTAATATTGGTCTCGGTGAATGTCTCAAGTTTATGCATCGCGATCTCAAAATATTTATCACGAATCTCCTGGTTATCTTCTAAGCCGGGAGCCACAGGAATGAGAATCACTAAATTTTCAGACCCTATTGGAGCTACGGATGAATCAGTTTTAGAAGTGGCCGATGTGTAAAGAAGTGGTTTGCTTGGCCACTTTGGGTCTTCGTAAATTTCGTGAGCATGCTGCTTGAAATCCTCATCGAAGAACAATACATGGTGCTGCATGTTGGGTAGGGGCTTATTCACACCAATATAGAAAAGGAGAGAGGAAGGAGCCATCGTTCTGGATTCCCAATATTTACTAGAGTAGTGACGGTATTTAGGTGGCAAAATTTGTTGATCGATGTGATGATAATCGGCACCACCAACAACAATATCCACACAGTGCTCATCCTTGTCGGTTAAGATTTTTTCTATGTTGTTTCCTTCGAAAAGGAAAGAAGTGACCGTGCTGTTCATTTCAAACTTCACTCCAAGTTCTTTTGCAAGAGAGACCATTCCTTCCACAACTTTGTACATGCCGCCCATGGGATACCACGTTCCCAAAGACATATCGGCATAGTTCATCAAACTGTAAAGCGCGGGAGTGTTTTCAGGTGTGGACCCAAGGAAAAGCACTGGGAATTCAAGAAGTTGAATAAGTTTTTCATTTTTGAAAAACTTACGAATGTGTTTGCTCATAGATGTGAATACATCCATCCTCAAAACACCAGACAGTAACTTGGGATCGATAAATTCTGTCAGCGATCGGCTCGGCTTATAGACCAGATCATTTATCCCAACCTGATACTTAAATTCGGCCTGTTTTAAAAATTTTCTCAACTGACCAGATGAGCCGCTTTCAATGCTTTCAAATAAGGATTCAAGTTCCTGCATGTTGGCAGGTAGGTCAATAAAATCATTTTTAAATTTGACTCTGTAAGATGGGTCCAGGCGTTTCAGTTCATAATAGTCGCTTGGCTTTTTGTTGAACTGTGAGAAGAAATGTTCAAACACATCGGGCATCCAGTACCAGCTTGGGCCCATGTCAAAGGTAAAGCCGGAATCAGAAAATTTTCTGGCCCTGCCACCTGGTTCTGCATTCTTTTCAAATACCGTAACCGTATGGCCGGATTGGGCTAAGTGACAAGCGGCAGAAAGGCTCGAGAAACCCGAGCCTATCACGCCAATGTGTTTATTCATGGGTTAGTTTTTCTTCGCGTAAATTTTGAGTGTGTCCTTCAAGTCTTTTCTGGCAATATGGATTCTATTTTTCACTGTGCCAATCGGAATACTCAATTTATCTGCGATTTCATGGTATTTAAAACCTCTAAAATGCATTACAAATGGAACTTTATAAGAGTCTGGAAGATTGTCTACTGCTTTGTTGATATCCCCCAGAGCAAAATTTTGGTAAGCTCCGTTTTGAATAGTGCTGCCCGTAGAGTTGATGTAGTGCAGGTTGTCTGTAGTGTCAATGAAAGTATTTCTCCTCACCATCCTTTGGTAGTTGGTGATGAATGTGTTTTTCATGATCGTGTACATCCAAGCCTTGAGATTGGTGCCATCTGCAAACTTATCTCTGTTGCGATAGGCTTTCATCATGGTCTCTTGAATCAAATCGTTAGCATCTTCCATGTCCTTTGTGAGCTTTAGAGCAAAAGGTTTTAATGAAGTTGTGAGGGTGTCCACTTTTACGCTGAATTCTGTACCTGTCATCTCTTGTAAATTTTAAATTCAAGTAAAGATATCATTTTGTTTAATTAATTACAATAAAAGTTAAACAAAATAACATGTATATACACGAAATATTATGGAAATAGTTGCCTTTATATACGAAAAGAAGAAGGAGGCTGGATGTTTTGTTAAAGAAATATTAGAAAAAACTAATCAAAAGTCAGCTTTCTCAGGTTGTTCGTCGGCTATTTGGATGAGTTGCTCAGGTCTGGTCATGATATGAACATTGTTTGGAGTCTGAAGGTCTTGGCCTATTACCTGATAACCTGAAAGTAGAATTGTGGACTTGTTAAATCTTTTGGATAGGTCATCTACATAGCTTTGAACAGCAGCAGCGCCGGGCACTGATGTTAACACTGTAAGAATATATTCTGGTTTGTAGATTTCATAAACCGTAGTGAGATCTCCGAGAGGGAGGGATTGACCCAGATATATGGATTTGTTTTTTCTTGAACGGATGATAAAGTCTGAGAAAAGTAGTCCTATCTCGTGTTGCTCTCCTTCTGGCAAGAAGAGCAGAAATTTTGGCGATTTTTCGGAAGGCGATTCATCCTGCCCGTCTATGGCGACAATGAGCTTTTGACGGATCAGGTTAGAAATGAAATGCTCCTGCGCCGGATTCACAGCTCCAGTTTGCCAGAGAATCCCGATTTTGGCTAGAAATGGGTAGATAATTCGCAACATCGAATTTTCGAAACCAAGTTTTATAGCATTTCGGGAAAGGATTTTTTCGAAACGACTTTCGTCCAGGTCTATCATGGCTATGGTGAGCGCGTGTATCTGATCAGAGTAGCTGGAGTTGTCTTCTGTTATCCTGAGAACCTCTCGCTGCATTTCTCCTTCATTCATGCCGGCAATCTTGGATATTTTGAATCCGTGAGCATTTAGAAGTGCTACATTGAGAATCAACTTCAACGCTTCGTCATCATAAAACCTGATGTTTGTCTGCGTTCTCTGAGGAGTAATGATGCCGTAGCGCTGCTCCCAAATTCTTAAGGTATGCGCCTTGATGCCTGAAAGCTGTTCTAAATCTTTAATTGAAAACCGACTCATTTAATTACTCTTCAAAAAGGGTGGTTGTTAAGAGAACCTCCATCATGATATTTTGTTTTTTAAAGCAGAAAAAAATGAAGGGAAATAAAAAATATCAATTGTGAAATTAATAGATATATGGCAAGTGGGCTGGGCTTATTAAATCTAAGTTTGTGATAAACGATCTGCAGTGCCAGGCTGCCGCCAAACCATCCAACATAATTTCTAATAGGGATTTGATTTTGATCCCAACTCCAATAATCCATCAATATAGCGACGGGTTCTATTAGGTAATCCATGGCCACCATCAGCAGTGAAGCCAAAACCGCTTTTATCCACCAATGTGTCTTTAAGGGCATTGTCAGGGAACCGAATATCAGTGCAAGCAAAAACCAGTTTACACCTATGATCAAAGGAACGCTGAAGAGTTTGAACCCGAGACTTTCGCCATAGGTGTATGACCCGAATATAATTTCGCTATGCACACCCAGTACCTCTATTGAGAACCCGAAACAGGCTGCTATGATGAAGAAAGAAAACATTTTAGTCTTTTCTCCCTGATGCGCATAGAGCAGCATGGCGCATGAGATGAGCAGGTTTAGCGGAGTTAAGGCTTGCATCAAAGGGCGAAAATCCTCAAGTACGCTCCCGGTCGCTCCTACTATGTGCAGTATGATCATTATACCACCGAGCAGCCAATATTTTTTATCCGATTTCATATTACCTACCAAAAAACCCATTTATTTTGGATTTGTTTTCAACGACTGCACAGATATGATTATTTATAATGTTACAGTAAATATAGATCATGAAATCTTCGAAGAGTGGCTTGCCTGGATGAAGGATACGCATATTCCGGACGTAATGGCTACAGGGTGTTTTGAGTCTCATAAAATCCTACGACTACTCAATGAGAGTCCGGATGTTGAAGGACGAACTTTTGCAATACAATACTTTGCTCCAGACATGAAAACGCTGAATACCTATGCCGCTCAACACCAGCCGGCCCTTCAGCAAGAAGTGCAAAAGCGATACGGAGAGCGTGTGGTTGCTTTCAGAACGCTGCTGGAAGAAGTTTAGAAATTCAGACTGCAATTGAGCCAGCCAGAGTCAAATTTTGTCCCGTATTCCTGGTAAAAGTTAATCGCAGGTTCGTTCCAGTCAAGCACTTGCCACATCATTCCTGTACACTTCGTTTCTTTAGCTATTTCTATGGTTCTGTCGAAAAGCTTCTTGCCCACGCCCTGTGCTCTTTTCTTTTCTGTCACAATCAAATCTTCGAGATAAAGACGCTTGCCCTTCCAGGTAGAATAGCGGTAGTAGTACATGGACATACCAATGATCTCTCCATTCTCCTCTGCTACAACAAACCAATATATTGGAGTTTCTCCAAAGCCATCCTCTTCCATCATTTCCAGGGTGTTGTTTACTTCATCAGGAGCTTTTTCGTAATCAGCAAGCTCTTTGATCAATCCGTAAGCAGATGGTAGGTCTTCTTTGGTGCCGGTGCGAATTTCTATCATGGTTATGGGGTTATCGACTGAAAACCTGTGTAAGGGTGTAGTACTTCAGGGATTTTTATTTCGTTTTCGGTCTGGTTGTTTTCTAATATTGCCGCCAAAATTCGAGGAATTGCCAGAGCACTTCCATTGAGGGTATTGGCCAATTGTTTTTTACCGTCTTTATCCTTTATTCTGAGTTTGAGTCGGTTTGTTTGATACGCTTCAAAGTTTGAAACTGAGCTGACCTCAAGCCATTTGTTTTGGGCAGCAGAATATACTTCAAAATCGTATGTCAGGGCTGAAGTAAACCCGAGATCTCCGCCACAGAGTCTGAGTATTCTGTACGGAAGCCCCAATGAAGCCACGAGGTTTTCTACGTGCGATACCATTTCATCAAGGGTTTTGTAGGAGTCCTCAGGCCTGGTGATCTGCACAATCTCAACTTTATCAAATTGGTGCAATCTGTTGAGCCCACGAACATGGGACCCCCAAGATCCTGCCTCGCGTCTAAAGCACGGAGTATAGCCTACGTTCTTTATTGGAAGATCATCTTCACTCACAATCACGTCCCTGTATAGGTTGGTGATAGGTACCTCAGCTGTTGGGATCAAATATAGATTGGTGTTTATGTCCTGATACATCTGGCCTTCTTTGTCAGGAAGCTGTCCCGTACCGTAACCAGAATCTTCATTGATCAAAATAGGCGGTTGCACTTCCATATATCCGGCTGCTATGGCCTGATCCAGAAAATAGTTGATCATGGCTCGCACCAATCTAGCGCCACCTTTTTTGTAAACAGGAAACCCTGCACCTGTTATTTTGTTGCCAAGTTCGAAATCAATGATATCATACTCTTCAATCAGGTCCCAATGAGGTTTCGCTCCATCATAAAGCTGAGGGGTGTTGCCATCGACCAGCTTTATCACTTCATTGTCTTCTTCACTCTTGCCAGCGGGCACAGAGCTGTGGGGAATATTCGGAATGTTATAAAGTTTTTCTTTTAGTTGCTCAGAGATGTTGCTCATCTCTTCGTTGAGCTCTTTGCTTTTTTGTTTCAGCTCAGCAGTTTCTTTTTTGGCAGCTTCGGCTTCTTCCTTTTTACCTTCTTTCATCAAGCCGCCAATTTTTTTTGCAGTTTGATTGGATATAGCCAGCACCTCGTCCAACGATTGTTGGGTTTTCTTGCGAAGTTCATCTAGTTCCAAAACCTCATTCAGGAGACCCTGAGCGTTTGTAATGCCTCTTTTTTGGAGCGCCTCTACGTTCTGATCGAACTGTGCCTTGATGGCAGCAACTTGTAACATTTCTTACGTTTGATTTTTAAAAGTGACTGCAAATTAAGCGGCTTCTAAACAATTATTGAAATAACTCCGTTAAACTTGCACAATCACAATTGTGGTTTTTTTAGTGGATATTTTGTGAAATAACCATCTTTAAGATATAATTGTGTCTCAATTCTCGTGACTAGCACGATTAATTCAATCCTTATCTACTAATACAAGCGGTTAATCCCCCCAGTTTCAAGCCAAACGGATTCCCAGTTATTCTAAACTTATCAAAATTTTATGTACACCCTAGATGATTTGAGTGTAAGACTCCTCTCAGAACTAAGAGATATAGCCGAAGGGCTCGGAGTAAAAAATGCAAAGAAGGCGGCTAAGAAAGACCTTATTTACGACATTTTAGACAAGCAGGCGACCTTGCCTGATAGCGAGATTCAAAAGATCAAAGCAGAGGATAAAAGTAAACCTGCAGCTCCGGCAGCAGAAGAATCAAAGCCGGAGAGAAAACCGGCCAGAAAGAAAAAGCCAGAAAAGAAGCCGGCAGACAAGCCTGAAGGCGGAGCAGAAGACCTGCTGAAATCATTGGATATTGAGCTGGATAAGACAGATGCCGGCAAGGAGAGCAATGACGACAAGCCAAAGGAAGAGAAGCCTAAGAAAGAAGAGGTGGCTAAAAAATCTGATCAGCCTAAGCCCGAAAGAAAAGACCGGGAAAGAGGTGACAAGGATGGCGGAAAACCTCAGCGCGATGACCGCAGAAATGAGCAGCGTAGCAAAAAAGCACAATACAACGAAGAGATAAAAGAATTTGATGGTGTTATAGCCAGCGAAGGTGTGTTGGAGATCATGCAGGATGGTTATGGTTTCCTTCGCTCAAGTGACTATCACTATTTGGCTTCTCCTGATGATATTTATGTTTCGCCATCTCAAATCAAGCTTTTTGGTTTGAAAACAGGTGATACGGTGAAGGGGCAAGTGAGACCTCCTAAAGATGGTGAAAAGTATTTTGCCTTACTTAGAGTTGAAAGTGTAAACGGGAAAACCACTGAGGAAATCAGAGACAGGATTGCATTCGAATACCTGACGCCACTTTTTCCTGAAGAAAAACTCAACCTTTGTACCAAGCCGGATAATTATTCTACCAGAATTCTGGATTTGTTTGCACCAATAGGTAAAGGGCAAAGAGGAATGATAGTGGCTCAGCCGAAGACAGGTAAAACTGTGTTGCTAAAGAATGTAGCCAATGCAATCGCCGAAAATCACCCCGAGGTTTACCTGATGATCCTTTTGATCGATGAGAGACCTGAGGAGGTTACGGATATGGCGCGTTCTGTAAAAGCGGAGGTAATTGCCTCCACATTTGATGAGCAAGCTGATAAGCACGTGAAAGTAGCTAGCATTGTTTTGGAAAAAGCCAAAAGAATGGTTGAATGCGGTCATGATGTGGTCATTCTTTTGGATTCAATCACTAGATTGGCCAGAGCATACAACACCGTGGTGCCATCATCAGGTAAGATTCTTTCTGGTGGTGTGGATGCAAATGCACTTCATAAGCCTAAAAGGTTCTTTGGAGCAGCCAGAAATGTGGAGAATGGTGGCTCATTGACCATCCTCGCAACTGCTCTTATTGAAACAGGCTCTAAGATGGATGAAGTGATCTTTGAGGAATTCAAAGGTACTGGTAACATGGAACTCCAACTGGATAGAAAACTATCTAACAAGCGTGTTTATCCTGCTATTGATGTTCCTGCTTCAGGAACCAGAAGAGAGGATCTGCTTATGGACAAAGAAGAACTACAGCGCGTATGGATTCTGCGCAAGTTTATGTCTGACATGAACAGTGCAGAGGCTATGGAATTCTTGCTGAGCAAGATGAAGGGTACTCGAAACAACGACGAATTCCTGATCTCTATGAACGGGTAAGGAGAAGCACATAATAATATTGAAAAGCTGAGGGTGGAAACATCTTCAGCTTTTTTGTTTTGCAGCACCGGCATCTTTAGTCTTCCTTATTTGTTTTCATTTTACCGATCATGTAAAAAACCACCTGTCACATAGTGTGTCCAGGTTGTTGGCTTGTTTCGTTAGAAATATCCAAACAAAACATGAACACTATGATTCAATCTAAAACATCACAATTTTTGCTGTCGCTGGCTTTTGTGCTGATGACCTGCACCTTCACATTTGCGCAAGCGGTGACTACACCCAGGCCGAGCCCCAATGCGATTTTGAAACAAAATATCGGCTTGACGGAAGTGACCGTTAATTATTCTAGGCCTTCGGTCATTAGGGGAACCAACGACAGAACAGGACAGATTTGGGGCAATCAGGTGCCTTACGGGCTTGCTCCAAATAATTTTGGAAACCAACAACCCATGCCATGGCGTGCGGGAGCCAACGAGAACACCATCATTAGCTTTTCCACGGATGTGTCTATTGAGGGAAAACCTCTGGCTGCTGGAAGTTATGGGTTGCACATGATCCCGGAAGAGTCGGGTAATGTCACGGTCATATTCTCAAAAAACACTTCATCGTGGGGAAGCTTTTGGTATGATAAATCAGAGGACGCCCTGCGTGTAGATGTGCAGATGGTAGACTCACCATTTACCAATGTTCTGACTTATGAATTCACTTCATTCGGAAACCTGGAAGGCACTCTTGCAGTAAGTTGGGATAATAAGGCCATTCCCTTCAAAATTTTAACGAGCCAGGATGTGGTGCTTCAAAGCTTCAGAGATGAGCTGCGGGGTGTGACCGGTTTTGGCTGGAGAGGCTCATTGTCTGCGGCGCAGTATTGTTTCCAAAATAACATGAATCACGATGAGGCCATTGGTTGGGCTGATGCATCCATCGCTAATACTAAAAATGCTCAGAACCTTTCGGTAAAAGCAGGATTGCTGATACAAAAGGGAGATAAGACCGAAGGAATCAAAGTGGCTGATGAAGCTGCCGCGATGGCTAACCTTGGTCAGCTAAATTTTCTTGGTTACCAAATGATGGGTGTGCAGGAGTACGACAAGGCTATTGAATATTTTAAACTGAATATTAAAAACAACCCTACTGATGCCAATTCGCATGACAGTTTGGGGGAAGCTTATATGGCCAAAGGAGATAATAAAAATGCGATCAAAGAATTTAAGAAGTGCCTCGCCATGAATCCACCACAGTTTGTCAAAGACAATTCGATTAAAAATCTCAAAACTATGGGTGTTGAGTACACAGAATAGTGAAAAATACATTCTAGCAGTTCGAGCCTTGTTGTTACCGACGAGGCTTTTTTCATTTTTGGCCAGAATGAATGTTTATAAAATCGAACTTTGCATAAAAACCCACATAACACTAATGCGTCGTTCTTAGCTTAGAGTAAGTATCATTAATTATATTCATAAAATGAGAAATTGTATTAAAACTCAATTTTTGGTTCTTCTCCTTTTTACTGTGTCGGGATCCATTTTACAAGCACAGACGGCTTTCTACGTAGCTCCGTCTGCAATAGCTTCTGGCGATGGAACTTTAGCAAACCCTTACAGCTCTATTCAAAACGCCATAGATCAGACACGAGAACTAGAAAATGTTAGTATCACGATCTATCTCCGAGGTGGCAGATACGAGATAAGTGAGCCATTGAGGTTTGACGAAAAGACTGCAGGTCAAAGTGGGAATAAAATAATTCTAAAGGCATACAAAAATGAGAAACCAGTAATCAGCGGTGGTGTGAAAGTTACCGGGTGGGAAAAAGTGAACGGGAATATATACAAGGCATCACTTGATAGGTCCACCAAGCTAAGGTCACTTTTTGTAAATGGAAAAAGAAAGCGAATGGCGGGTACCGATGTGCCTGTAAATGGTGTTGGCGATTGGGGACGATTTGAGATAAATGGGAATGAGCCCTGGGCGTTTGGCGCAGGAAGCGGTATCGAGGGAATCAGCTTTGCATCGTCAGATGTGGATGTTTACAATAATGCTGATGACATTGAGGTTATCCAGTTTAACACCTGGACAGAGAAGATTCTTTGTGTTGAATCAATTGAAAAGGTAAAAGATTTAACTGTGTTCAACTTGCAACAGCCCTATGGAGCTATTGCTACCTCCATGGCTTGGGCTGGTAAGATCAACTATGAGAGAACTTTCGTAATCCGAAATGCTTTTGAGCTTCTGGATCAGCCTGGAGAATTTTATTTTGATAAAACAGCAAAAACGCTTTACTACTATAGCGATAACGAAAACATGAAAAGGGCTGAGGTGATTGCGCCAACCTCCGACGGGCTCGTTCAGATTGTGGGGAAATCCAACGAGGTGCAGGCTGGGAATTTAAGTTTCGAAGGGATCACCTTTTCGCATGATGATTGGCAGCTTATGGATGTAGCAGGCTCCAAAGGGTTTGCAGGAATCCAAAGTTTGGGCTTGGCCATAAAATATATCCCGAATGGCAACTGGCACCCATCTGCTTACAATAGTACTGACGTGCCGCGTGGCAGTATTCAGATATTGAATGCTAAAAACATTTGTTTTGAGCGAAATAAATTTGAACTACTGGGTTCAGCTATAGCTATTAACATGGTAAATGATGTTTCCAATGTTATGGTAAATGCCAATGTTTTTCAGAACACATTGGGTAACGCTGTTTCCGTAGGTCACCCGCAGCATTATAAAATAGGCGATGGCCCAAAAATGGAACCCCGGACAGAAGAAGATCAAATCCACCTCACAGAAATCAAGGCCTCAAAATATGGGAGGATGCACACTGGAAATGGATTAAATGGAATTTATGCTGTAGGAGAAGAGGGGCTGTGCACGGATATCACAATTTCAAACAACTATATAAGAAATGTGAGCCTCGGTTTTCGTCAGGTGGAAGGAATTACAGCATTTTTTGTGGAAAATGTAGTTATCACTCATAATGATATCGCAGGAACACCGTATGGAGCAATAACCTGCGGATGGTGGTGGGGTAATGCTGAGATACCGCCTTCCACGGTTGCGAGGGACAATGAGATCAGCTACAACAAAGCGGGAGATACTCATCAGGCGCTGGATGATGGAGGGATTATTTATGTGCTGGGAGAGCAACCAAATTCTTATATTGAGAAGAACTATGTATTCAACGGTCCACGATGTATTTATCCAGACGATGGATCTGCCTATTGGACCATACGAGACAATGTGGTGGGGAATCCAAGCTACAAGCACATGTGGCTGCACTTTTGGACAAAAAGATGTCACGATAATGTGGCTTATCGCAATTACGTGAAAAATCATTTCTATATGGATAATGGAACAGACAATCTTGTTGAGCAGACTTACTCTTTCCGTGAAGAAGATTTTTCAAGTAACCCTTTGGCCCAACGGATAATTGATGAGGCCGGAATACTGCCAGCGTTTGCTGATATCATCCCTGAGAAGGAACCAGAACCTGTGCGTATTTTTCCTGCTGAATTTAAGGAGGCGGATAAATTTCACTGATGAGGATGGTTGAGAGAGTTGCTTTTTTGGCTTTTGCTTTGCTGTTATTGGCATGTACGCCAAAAGAGAAAAAGGCAGAAGTCAAGATTGTTGAAAGAGAGCTGCCTGTGACGGTAGAGTTTATCTCAGATCAACCAGAGAAAGTGGATTCTGTTTTAAGTCTTCGGGTTCCTGCATCGGACATTTACAAGTGGAAAGACCATGTTGTGGTTTTTGATTCTCGTAAGGAAGTAAAAGAACTGGCTATGGCTGTTGAAGAGATTTTGCCAGAAGTTAAGATCAAGGAATACAAGAATCCATTATATACTTATGATAAGGCTACTCAATGCGAGGATGCAAGTGTAGCTGACGATTGGAAGCACTATTTGCTCACAGCCAATCTGGTACAGGACGAATCCAAGCAGCAAGAATATATGGACTATCATGCCACTCAATTCGAAGAATGGCCGGAGGTGGTGCAAGGCTTTTGTAATGCAGATTTTCAGCAACTTTTGGTGTACAGGGCGGGGAGACAGTTACTGCTGGTCATATCAGTGCCAGCGGATAAAACACTTGATGAGCTTAATCCGAAAACCGTCGAAAATAACCCAAGGATGGACGACTGGAACGCTCAAATGGCCGGATATCAGGAAGGTATAGAAGGAACGGAAAAAGGAGAGGTTTGGGTGTTTTTGGAATGATTAAAGCCCTTTCACGCACCCCTCTAATATTATTTTGCAAAACCCTAGTGAGCTATGCTCTTATTGCCCTTTAATTCATAAGCGTAATAAACCTCTTTCACCTTCCCATTGATCAAATAGAATATTTTAATCTCCTCTTCTTTGAACGCACGTGGTTCCGACGGGTCAAGAAGATCTACAGTGTCCTGATTTATAAGGGATATACCCACAGTTACGAAAACATCTCCACAGCAATCCTCTGAACACCCTGTGAGGGCGATGGAAATTGTTGTGGCACAAAGAGCAAATAGTAGCTGTTTCATGATTTGCAGTCATTTTAGTTACCAATTAAAAGTAAAAAAAGCGATATGCAATAAAACGGTGCAATAGCTTGTCTAATAAGGGTTGCCTGAGAACTAGAGATTCTCCAGACAATCCTTCAAACTCTCTCTCCAATAGGGTATTTCAAGACCAAAAGTTTCTTTGAATTTCGACTTGTCCATCACGCTATAAGCCGGCCGGGCAGCAGGGGTGGGGTACTGCGATGTGCGTATGGGGTTGACTTTGGTGTCAACTTGGGCATACTCAAAAATTGCTTTTGTGAAATCGTACCAGCTGGCTACTCCTTCGTTGCTGTAGTGGTATAGACCGTAAGCTGTGGAGCCACTTTTGATAATTTCTACAATCGCATTGGCCAAATCTCGAGCATAGGTAGGTGTGCCTATCTGATCCGCGATGATATTGAGTTCGTCTTTTGTCTCACTTAGTTTAAGCATCGTTTTCACGAAATTGTTACCAAAAGTGGAGTAGAGCCAGGAAGTGCGGAAGATGAAATGTTCCTTCAGGTGCTCTGCTACCGCAATTTCTCCTTTTAGCTTGGATTCACCGTAGTAGTTTACGGGAGTAGTTGTCTTGTCTTCTTTGAGAGGGGCGCTGGCCGTCCCGTCGAACACAAAATCTGTGGAAATCTGGAAAAATTTTGCTTCTAATTTTGCGCATCCCAAAGCCAAATTCTCCGCACCGCTTACATTGATCAGGTCGGCTTTTTGCTTTTCTGACTCGGCTTTGTCCACGGCGGTGTATGCAGCGCAATTGATGCAGTAGTCTGGCTTGTTTTCTTCGAAAAATTTTAGAACTGCATCACGATCGGTGATGTCTAATTCCTGATAATCTGTGAATATAAACTCCCAGTCACTGCTTTTAGCGATAGCCTGAAGTTCGCTCCCCAGTTGCCCGTTTGATCCCGTTACTAATATTTTCATTTCACTTATTTTCCATCCACATAATCCTGCAGATAGTCGTATTTTTCAGTAAGCTGCCCTTTATCGGCGATGGTAGCGTTTTTAATAATTCCCTTCGAATCATCACCCAATAATTCCGGCAGCACATTATTCATGAGTTCATTTCCGAAGCTATCAGACGCATCGCGAGGTAGCTCACAAGGCAGGTTATCTACTGCCATCACTGTGATATTTCCTTCATCAGTAAATGGAGCTTCTACTTCGTCATCGGTAGGGTTGTAATCGTAAATGGGGTCTTCGATCGTGCTAGGTTTCTTGGTAGAAGGTATTGAACCTTCAATATCGCAGGTGATATCGGCAATCACGTCAAGTTTGAAATCATCCTTGATAATGTCTTCGCGCTCAAACAAAACCGGAGCGCGAGGATCCCAATATGCGGAAGCGATGAGTATATCAGCGTCTTGGGTGTATTTCAAAAAGTCAGATTCGTAATGCTCCGGAAACTGGTAAAATTCCTTCCGGCTAAACTCTCCGCCATCCTTCTTTTTGTTGTAGTCGCGCGTGTTGAGCTGTACGAATACAGGATAGTCGAATGTGTCTTCTACGAACTGTTTAGGCGTTACTTTTCGCACGCCCATGCCCACGAGCACTTCCATGGCACCTTTGGCCACACGCCCGCCTCCCGTCAGTATAATTTTAACCGGAGGAAGTTTGGCTTTGCTATATTCAGTTTTCAGATCCTCCAGATCAAAACAATTATGAGCTGGTCTGAGCTGAAAAAGGTTGTATCGCTGACCAAAAGTGAGAATGCCATTGTATGCACCGACAATGCCTGCCCAGCGACCAAAAGCAATAATGCGTTTTCCAGCTTCGTCTGTTAATGTCTCATAGTCGATGAGACGAATGTTTTTCTTTAGTACCTCCTGAAGCAGCGTTTTGTTGTACGGTTGTTTTTTGATGGTATGACTAAAGAAGAAGTAGGTTTTGTCGCCCAATAGTGTGGGAATGGGAACTTCTTTCACACCCAAAATAATGGAGCAATCGTCGAGAGAGTCCACAACTTTGATGCCTTCCACTTCATAATCAGCATCAGAAAAACAGCGGATATCACTGCTCTGAGCTGCAATTTCGACTTGAGGGAATCGCTCCATCGCCTCGCGGGCTTGGGCTGGAGTGAGTGCCACTCGGCGATCAATTGGAATTTTTCCTTCCTTGATAAGTCCTATCTTCACTTTGGCCATATTATTTGCTTTAATTTGACGCAGCAAATCTAACCTTTTCATTTAGGATGATGGATTACCTTGAGTTGATTCTTGCATGGATCTTATACCTGGCCTTACATAGTTTTTTGGCAAGCACATGGATGAAAAGCAAAATCCCAATATCTGCCAGGTGGTATCGACTTTTATATTCTATTATTGCTACTATTGGTCTTTTGGGGCTTGTTTATCTCATGGCACTGATCCCACCAGTTTGGGTTTACGCCTTGACTCCATTTTTGAAATTTGCAGGTATGGTTGCCGCCTCCTGGGGAGTGATCATCGTAGTTGCCTCCTTCAGGCAGATATCTATGAAGGCTTTTTTGGGTTTGAAAAAAGAAAATAATAAAGAATTGGTCAAAACAGGACTACACAGTAGCGTAAGGCATCCTATCTACTCGGGCACCATTTTGATAATGGTTGGGATGTTTGCTTCCGTGCCAAGTCTCACAGTCTTACTCACAGCTTTGGTGATATTCGCTTATCTTCCAATTGGGGTTTACTTTGAGGAAAAGAAACTAATTGACGTTTTTGGGCAAGAGTATTTGGACTATAAGGAAAATGTGAAAGCGATAATTCCGGGAGTGTTATAGGCTTACTTTGCCTGGAATCAATTTACTAATAATGCCTGTCAGATTGAGCTTGTCGAAAGCTTTCAAAATACTTACTGTAAGCTCTGTAGGACAAACTCTTAGAATTGACAAAGTAAGAATTAGTCCGGTTTTCCTTCTTTCAGTTCATCCAAATCATCCCTGTCGCGGAGTTTTTTGTCATCCACGTTTTTGTTGAGAAACTTGTTGATCTCATCAATATTCAAGGTGGATTTGATTTCACCGAAAGAATCTATCGAGATATCAAATCCATCCAAATCTTTATTGACTTTCGGTTTTGGTGTTTCCTTTTTCTTGGTCATAGTATCAGGTTTAGTTACCTAACACACCAACGGAATAATTGATTCGATCGTTAACTGCTTTTCCTCCCATGATGGAGATGATCGTCATCAAATCAGGCCCTGAACCTTCTCCAGTGATAGATAATCTTAGTGCCTGCATGTTTTTTCCTGCAGGAATGTCATTGGCCTCCATAAGTGAGAAAAATAGATCTTTAGCTTCTTCAGGAGAAATTGCACCTTTTTCGGCCAAGGCATTTCCGTAAAGTGTTACGGCTTTTTGAGCATCTTCATTCCATTTTTTTCTTGAAACCTTTTCGTCGTATGTTGCAGGGTTTTGGAAAAGAAAAAGGCAACCGTCTGCCATTTCATGAGGATAAGTGACCCGCTCCTTGAGGAGGTGAAAAATGTCTACGGCCAGTTCCGCAGAACAGTCGATTTGGTGTTTTTCCTTTAGATCAGCAATAATTGTGCTGGTGATTCTTTTAGGGTCAGCCGACTTGAGATACTGCTGATTGAACCACCGCGCTTTTTCTATGTCGAATTTGGTCCCGGCTTTGTTGACGCGCTCAAGGGTGAAATGCGCTACCAGTTCGTCTAGAGAGAAGATCTCCTGCTCAGTGCCGGGGTTCCAGCCGAGAAATGACAGGAAGTTGATCATAGCCTCCGGTAAAAAGCCTTCTTCTTTGAAGCCCACAGCTAGATCTCCATCGGGTGTTGTCCAGCTCAATGGAAATATGGGGAAACCAGCTTTGTCGGCGGCTCTTTTGCTGAGCTTACCATTGCCATCCGGTTTCAAAATCAGTGGGAGGTGGGCAAATTTTGGCATGGAGTCTTCCCAGCCCAGGTACTTGTATAGCAACACATGCAGAGGGGTGGAAGGCAGCCATTCTTCTCCACGAATTACATGAGAGATTTTCATCAAATAGTCATCTACCACGTTTGCCAGATGGTAGGTGGGCATGCCATCAGACTTCATCAGCACTTTATCATCAAGGGTGGCGCCATTTACCATCACCCAGCTACGGATCATGTCATTGAAGCGCACATCATCCTTCGGCGGTATTTTCACGCGAATGACATAAGGTTCACCCGCATCTATTTTGGATTGCACCTCTTCGGCAGATAGCGTAAGCGAGTTATTCATGGTCATCCGCACGCTGCTGTCGTATTGAGGGTTGGTGAGTCCGGCTTCCTTCAGCCTTTCTCTCATCGCATCCAGATCTTCGGGAGTGTCAAAAGCGTAATAAGCATTTCCGCTTTCGATCAGCTTGTCAGCATACTCCTTATACATTTCCTTTCTTTCAGATTGACGATATGGGCCATATTCACCACCCGCCTCAATGCTTTCGTCAGGAGTGATCCCACACCATTTTAGTGCATTCAGGATATATTCTTCTGCGCCCTCTACAAAACGATTCTGGTCAGTGTCTTCTATCCGAAGTATGAAAGTACCCTTGTTGTGTTTGGCAAAAAGGTAGTTGAAAAGGGCTGTTCTCACTCCACCAATATGAAGTCCCCCGGTTGGGCTGGGAGCAAAGCGTACGCGTACGTTATCCATTTAACCTGAATTTTTTTAGGATGGCAAAAGTAGTTTTTTTGGATGATCTATGCAGACTTAAAGCTGAGCAATGCAGCTAATTTCTACGTTTACCCCTTTGGGTAGTTCGCTCACTTCAACAGTCTCTCTGGCTGGAGGGTCTGATGGGAAAAATTCACCATACACGGCATTGATTTGTGCAAATTGTCCCATGTCTTTGATGAAGATGCTACACTTGAGAATGTTGACATAATCGGCCTTTGCTTCCTTGAGGATATGGCCGAGGTTGATCATCACCTGCTTGGTTTCTTCTTCTATGGTCGAGTTGTTGATCTCACCTGTAGCTTGATCAATGGCGATTTGACCCGAAACATAAAGGATGTTGTTGGCAATCACAGCCTGACTATATGGGCCAATGGGAGCTGGCGCTTTCGGGGAGTTGACTATCGTTTTCATTGGCTTTGGGGTTAGATTCAAAATTTGTCTATTGTAAATTTAGGATGATTGCATGTCAGTTCATGATGATATTGTATGAAAGTGAAAAAGGATGCTATGGATTAGACTTGAGGGGTTCCAACCAAAAGGAGTTGTAGCAGGTCTGATGTTTAAGCGTTTGTGTAATATTGATTTCAAAATTTAGTTATGAGTCAAATTTTAAAAATACTGACTGTTGCCACCGTATATTTCTTTATTGGCATGACAATGTCTTGTGATGAACTAGGGGGTGGATGTGGGCCTGGCTGGGATGTCTTGATCAACGATGTGGAAGCTAGAAATATGAAGATATCAGGGGCAGATTCAGCCCTGGTGGCGTTTTCTGGCCCGGATACTTTAGTCTATTCTGATTACAGAATACTATTGGAATTGGATTATAAGGAGCAATCCAACCTAAACTCAGTGCCATCTCACGGGTTTGTTTCATCAGCATATGCGAGTGCAGGCCCACAATTTGAACATATCAAAGAAATAAGTGTTTATGCGAATAAGCCATATTTTTCAAGTTTGGGTGATACAGACCTTTCCGAATTGCTGTTTGTTGAGCAATTTGGTGTTACTATGACGCTTCGGTCTTTTATGGAAGTATATGGACATGAAGTTGATCCATTTGGTATTACAATGTTTCTCGGAGCGGCCCCATCGGGCCTTGATAAATTTCAATTCACCATTGAGATCATGACTGAAACAGGGAAGAATCTAACTGCTTCAACGGGTGACGTGATATTGAAGCCTTAGTGTCTGATTTCCGTTCCCTGAAAGTGAAAACCTAAAACAACTCCATCTCCTTTGGCAGAGCACCTTCATGCTCAAGTAGCCATTTTTTACGAGGAAGTCCACCGGCATAGCCTGTCAGGCTGCCATCTGAGCCAATCACCCTGTGGCAGGGTATGATGATAGCGATGCGGTTCATGCCATTGGCTCTGGCCACTGCCCGGATGGCTTGAGGGTTGCCAAGCGCCTCAGCTTGTTTTAGGTAGCTTCTGGTCTGGCCTGGAGGGATGTTTTGTAGTTCCTTCCATACCTGAGCCTGAAAGTCCGTACCCGGCATTAGCAGAGGAACTGTAAATGAAGTTCGCTTGCCCTCAAAGTACTCTGAAATCTCCGTTTCTGTTTGTCTGGTAATCTTGTTTTTGCCAGGCAGAATATTGGCATTTAGTCGCTTGCGAAGATCCACAAACTCCGTTTCCAGCATCCTGCGATCAGTAAACTCGAGTAGGCACAGGGCTTCATCAGTTGCGCCTGCATACATTGGGCCTAGTGGCGTATTGAAGCGGTGAAGTGTGATGACAGTTTGTGAGTTTGAGTTTTCCGGAGGCACGCCAAATAGGTTTTTAAATGCTGCTCCAAATCCACTGAGCGACTCATAGCCGGACTTGAAAGCAGTGGAAGTTACATTGTTTCCTTTTTTGATTTCGTGATATGCGGTGTTGATTCGGATCATCCGTTGGTAAGCTTGAAAGGTCATGCCGTGATGCTTGTTGAACCAGCGACGGATTTTTTCAGGTGCAAACCCCATCTCTTTGATCTGGTAATCCTGGATGCGACTCTCCGGGTTGTTGGATATACGCTTGATCAACTCCCGAACCTCATGTGGCGGTTCATCTACCTTTTGTGTGGGTTTACAAACTTTGCATGGACGAAACCCATGTTGCAGCGCTTCTTTGGCCGAATCTACGAAAAATACATTCTCTGGTTTGGGCTTTCTAGCTGTGCATGTCGAGACACAAAAAATCTTGGTTGTTTTTACACATGCATAAAATACACCCAGAAATTGGCTGTCCTTTTCTACAAGAGCCTGATAGTACTGATTAAAATCGTTTTGAGTGGGCGTGATCATTTTCAATTTGAATTTGTACAAAAGGAATCAAAGGGACAAAGCAGTACAACCGAAAACTGAACATTGATGTGCAAATGTTTGGAAAATTGAAAAATAGAAATTACTCTTGTATAGACAATAGTTGATATATCAATGAATGATAATCTTTATGAAGTAATTCCTTTTTTGATCGAGCAGGTCTCGAAACGAGGCAAGCGCTATTCGCAACGTGAGTTTGATGAAAGGGGGCTGGGCGTGACCATAGATCAATGGGTTTTACTTAAAATCGTGCAGATGAAGGATGGTATTTCACAGCGAGAGTTGGCCGATACTTCGTTTCGTGATGGCGCCAGCATCACCCGCTCACTTGATTTATTAGAAAAAAAGGGGCTAATCCTTCGCAACCCAATCCCTGAGAACAGACGGCAATACAGCATCACACTCTGCGAGAAAGGTGAGATTTTTATTGAAACCCACATGGAGATGATCGAACGACACAGAAAGCAGTTTGTGAATGGGTTTAGCCCGGAGGAGATTAATCTGCTGAAAGGTTACCTGAATAGAATAATGAAAAATTTAGAGTAAAAAAATTTCTACAATATGATGATATATCAACAATTGTGCAATCATTTAATAATCACTTTGCTTACAGTTATGACAGCTATTGCACAAGATTTCAAAACTGTGGAAAGAAATCGCATGAAGGTTCAGTGGCAGCATGATCAGCGTTTTTTGGAACTGACTATGAGCGCTCCCACCAAGGGCTGGGTGGCTATAGGTTTCAATGAACTCGATGAACTGAAGGATGCCTACCTGATAATGGGAGCGGTGCGAAATGGAAAGGTGAATGTGGAAGAGCATTACGTTTTTGCCTCGGGCGATTATCGCTCATTTGAGGAAATAAAATTTTCCAGTCATTTGTCAGGGATATCTGGTGATGAGGGTCAATCCGGGACAAATATTTCCTTTAAGCTTCCTGCTGACATGATGACCAAATACACCAAACTGCTGAGTGAAGGAGCGACTTTCTACTTAATAATGGCCTTTAGCCAAGAGGATGATTTTCGACACCATTCTGTGATGCGAACTTCAATTAAAATTAAACTATAAACCAATAATCTTATGATCAAATCAATTCTAATGACCACTTTGATGGCGGGCCTGTTGGCCTGTACAGCGCAGCAATCTCCCGATAAGGAAGATGTTGAAAACGCGATAATGAAATTTGCGAAAGCTGGTGATGAAAACGATGTGCAGAAACTCTCACAGGTTCTTGATCCTAATTACCGGATTGTCATGAACCAGCTTTTCGGGAATACTGCTACAGTTATCATTGACAGGGCGGCTTACCTCAGCAAAATAGAAAGTAAGGAGTGGGGTGGTGATAAACGTGTCGTAAACGTGTTGAAAGTAGATGTCAACGGCAACAATGCCTCGGCCAAAGTGGAGATGGTGGGGGAGAAAATGACGATGACATCATATTTCCTTTTGGTGAAAGACGTGAACGGAAAATGGAAGCTCGTAACAGATTTACCTACTGTAGGTTGATCTTTTTTTGGATCGCTAGTAACTAGGGGCTGAACCAAAAGTATCGCTGGAGCAATTCATACTCACACCTGATGCGCAACGATACTTTTGATTCTCCTTCCTATGAATTACTTCCAGTCAAATCCGTTTTTTCGTTAAATTAACAGGTCAAACACCTGAACATGATGGATTGGACGATTGATTTTTTTGGAGATGCCCCCACCTGGTTTCGAGCCACTATGCTCTTTGGCGGTATGCTGCTTTTTTGGGTTATCGAAGGGTTAATTCCGCTGTTCAAAACATCCTATAAAAAATATCGCCACGCAGGTTTGAATCTGTTTTTCACCTTTACCACCGCATTGATTAATCTGGGGTTGGCAGCAGTGCTGATAGGCACATGTATTTATGTGGCAGAAAACGAAATAGGATTAATCTATTTGTTTGAAGCCCCGCTTTGGGTCAAAGCTCTATTGGGTATTATGCTGCTAGACTTGATTGGTGCATGGTTCATTCACTACATAGAGCACAAGATCAAATGGATGTGGTTGTTTCACCTTATCCACCATACCGACACCAATGTAGATGTTACCACGGGGCTCAGGCATCATCCTGGCGAGAGCATTTTTAGGATGGCCTTCACCATCCTGGCCATTGCCATTGTAGGTGCGCCCGTCTGGATGGCGGTGCTTTACCAGAGTTTGTCTGCCATTTTCACCCATTTCAATCACGCCAATATTCGCTTGCCGAAAAAACTAGATATCATTCTATCCTACATCATCGTTACACCCGATATGCACAAGGTGCATCATCATTATACTCAGCCACTGACTGATACCAACTACGGCAATATTTTCGCTATTTGGGATCGCGTTTTTGGAACGTATGCCAGTGTTGATGACGCCAGAAATCTGACATATGGAATTGATACACACATGGAGCCGACAGAAAACGACAGGCTCGGCAACTTACTGGCCATCCCGTTTCAAAAATACAGAACGCCAACCGGCAAGTTTGCTGAGAATGAGGTTAACAATCAATAAGAAAGGTTTTGGGATTGTTTGTTTCATTATGATCGTATGCAATGTGGCATTTTCGCAAAATGTAGAAATTGTTCCCAAGCCTATCGATGATCATCAGATTCAAATATGGGTAAAAAACAAGACGGATCAGGGTCAGTCTGTGGAGTTGGATTGCGAGCTCAAACGGATGAAGGCTTCAGCAGAGCTTCCAAAAACCATGTATCTCCCCGCCGGAGAAGAGACAGTTTTTGTGACATTAAAACCTATCGATATTTATAAGTCTTATTCATACGGAACTTCCATTAGATACGTGCAGGGAGACATTACAGCTACGCACGATGATGATTATGTGTATGCATTGCCTTATCCGAAAGAGAAAACCTACAAAGTAGATCAAGGGTATTTTGGTAATAAAACTCATCAAAACCAGCATGCCCTGGATTTTCATATGGATGTGGGCCAGGAGATTGCGGCGATACGGGGAGGACTGGTTACCAAAGTTGTGGAAAGCAATGATCGGGGCTGTCCGGATGAGTCTTGCAACTCTTTTAATAATTACATCCTCATCACACATTCTGACGGTAGCATAGCCGACTATTCTCATCTTGATAAAAAAGGAGCCAGGGTAAAAGTGGGGGATGAGGTTGAGACTGGAGATATTATTGGCCTTAGTGGTGCTACAGGCTGGGCTTCAGGGCCACACTTGCATTTGGAAGTTTACACCATGACATGGGGCGGCCAGAAAACCGTCCCTGCTAAATATTATCTCGATTCAGAAAACATTGGGATTCCTAAGGAAGGAGTGAGTTACACTCAAACCAGGGATTAGTTCATTGACGTGACACTTACTCCAAGCGTTTTTGTGACATGCTGATAAAGCGAAAGCTCAGATTTTTCAACTTTACTTAGCGAAGTGAAATGCGAGAAGCAGTTTTGGATAAACTCAAGTTTTTGCTTTTTGTTGTCGAGCTCTATTTTGTCCAGTTCATCACACTCCGAAAGGATCATCAAAGTATCCTCTTTTGGGACGCCCAAATTTTGAGCAACAGAGATGATGCTATTTTGATGTTTGTTCAGGTCTGCCAGCTGAGCGAGTGTACAGATAGTGCTGGCAATTTGCGGTTCTAGATCGTGGAATACCATAGCAGTAATTATAAATATTTTGTAAAAATATATTATTATTCCAATAATGCAAACGTTTTCAGTAATTGTAAACCTAAGAATTTTACATGTATTTTAATACAGCTATTTGCTTTTTGTCAACCCGAAATCGTAAATATTTGAAGCACTATTGGGCAATTGCCTTTAATACTTGACTCATTGAGTTTTCATCAATGCCAAGATGTGTCACAAAGCGCACTGCATTTGAGCCGAAAGCAACAGCCAGAATCCCGTCTTTCTTCAGCTTGGTTAAGTACTCATCTGGTGTAATGCCCTCCAGATAAGCAATGACAATATTGGTGTCAACCGGCTCTACCGCAGATACGAATCTTTGAGATTCTAGCGCTTCGCCCAGTTGCTGTGCGTTTATATGGTCTTGCTGTAATCTGTCCACGTGGTGATCGAGTGCATAGCTGGCGGCAGCAGCCAGATATCCGGCCTGTCTCATAGCTCCGCCTAGCACCTTGCGTACTCTTTTGGCTTGCTTAATGACATCACGGTTTCCTAAAATGGCGGACCCTACGGGTGCGCCAAGACCTTTTGAGAAGCAAACAGAGATTGTGTCGAACAAGGCACCATAAGCTTTGGCGTCATCTCCGGTTTTGACCAAAGCGTTAAATAACCGAGCACCGTCGAGATGCAACTTCAAGTTTTTAGCCCTGCATAGCGCAGAAATTTTTTTTAGCTCCGCAAAATCATAAACAGCACCTCCGCCTTTGTTCATTGTGTTTTCTAAAGATACCAGCGTACTTGGAGGAAAGTAAATGTCATCAGGGTTGATGGCTGACTCTATCATGTCTGCAGTCAATCTGCCTCGGTTTCCATCAAGCAGTTTCGGGGATAACATACTGTTGTAGGCCAGTCCACCACCTTCGTAGAGATATATGTGCGATTGCTTGTCGCAAATCACTTCTTCCTGAGGGTTGGTGTTGACGCGGAGAGCGATTTGGTTGGCCATGGTTCCTGACGGACAGAACAGCGCATCTTCAGTTCCAAATATTCTTGCCACCTTTTCTTGTAGAGCATTTACTGATGGGTCATCTCCAAAAACATCATCACCGACCTCTGCCCTCATCATGGCCTCCATCATACCGCGAGTGGGTTTTGTTAAAGTGTCACTTCTTAAATCTATCATTGAATCGAAAATAGTCAAAAGAGATCAAAGCCAGTTTGATTCGTGCAATGCCATACCTTTGGCCATTCAAGATCAAAAGCTAAAAATTGGACAAGAGTAAAAAAATAAAAATGCTAATTCTGGATGTGGATGGTACCATGACAGACGGAGGTGTCTTTGTGACGGAAGAAGGTAAGCAGTTTAAAAAATTCCATGCGCATGATGGTTTGGGTATTCGCCTGGCTATTAAAAAGGGAGTTGAAGTAGGAATCATCAGCCACAGTCTGATCACCACTATGGTGACTGAGCGTGCCAATATGCTAGGCATGAAATATGTGTATGTCGGCCAGCGATCGAAACTGGAAGTGCTCCAAGGTTGGCTGGAAGAATTGTCTATAAATATGGATGAAATCGCTTTTATCGGGGATGATCTCAATGATTTGGAGATCATCCAGAATGTTGGTTTTTCGGCTTGTCCGTCAAATGCTGTGAAAAAGGTAAGAGAAACTGTGGATGTCGTGCTGGAAAGAGGGGGAGGAAATGCTGCGGTACGAGAATTTATCGATCGATTTATCCTCGACTAAAACTTCTTGACATGCTGCGCGAAATACATCAAAGGCATGGACCAAAGCTTCTCCTGATATTTACTCCTAAAAAAGCCGAAGTGAGAAATGGATTTTAGCCCAAGGTCTTTCGGTCTGATGTACTGATAGGATGTCTTGGCATTGCCATACCTATGCATCAAGCCCTGAATCCCCTCTGCAGGTGCAAACACATTGTCATCTGCCAGACTCACAAAGTGAATGGGAATTCGCAGTGAGTTGAATTTAGCTTTGGCGTCAGAGTCGGATTTCAAATAACCGTCATGAGATAGTCCCCATGTCCGCCACTCTAAAGCAGCGTCTTCGGAAAGGCTTACATTTCCGCCCATGGCCCACCCGGGCAGATAGCCAAAGATGAATGTGGTAACAGGAATGATCAGATGCCAAAAGAGCAACACTTTAATTTTGGGAAAGCCAGTCCAAAACCCATAATAGGCCGATGAAGAAGCTACAAAGTACGCAGCAGAGATTCTTTTGCTGCTGTCAGCATAAGGCATGATCTGTCCTGCTACACTGTGTCCGAGCAGGAATATTTTATCGTACTTGTTTGAAGCCCAATTGATTACTGTTTCCAGATCTTGTTTGCCCCATTCATGCATGGTAGCCGGAGAAGATGCTATTGGCTGGTGTCTAGACTTGCCTATGCTCCTGTAGTCAAAGGTCACAGCATCGAACTCTGGATATTGAGCTGCAAATTCAGCAAAACCCCTATAATACTGCTGAGGCGCCCCAGCGGCCGGACAGATGATAATCAGGTGATGTCCTTTTTTATCAACTTGATACAGGCTCGTTCCAATGGAATGGTTATCCGCAGTTTCTATGAAAAACGAGTCTAGTTGGTTTGGCATTTAAATAAATTGGTATTCTTAAAGGCGGGAATGCCGCAAATGTATAGGATTACTTTAAATTGGGAAACCATTTGGCAATCACCCCAATTCAAATATTTTTGCACCAAAAGAAATAATCCCCAATGAGTGTTTTAGTAAATAAGAATTCCAAAATCATAGTTCAGGGTTTCACTGGTACCGAAGGTACATTTCACGCTACTCAAATGATAGAGTACGGCAGTAATGTTGTGGGTGGAGTGACCCCAGGAAAAGGAGGACAAACCCACCTTGACAAGCCGGTTTTCAACACCGTGCAAGAGGCTGTGGATCAGGCTGGAGCCGACACCACTATCATTTTTGTGCCGCCGGCATTTGCTGCCGATGCAATCATGGAAGCTGCCGATGCAGGCATCAAAGTGATCATCACTATCACGGAAGGTATTCCGGTGAAAGATATGATGATTGCCAAACCATATGCCAAGTCAAAAGGAGCTAAGCTTGTTGGGCCAAACTGCCCGGGGGTGATTACCCCAGAAGAGGCTAAAGTTGGTATCATGCCTGGCTTTGTTTTCAAAAAGGGAAATGTGGGTATCGTGTCTAAGTCTGGTACTTTGACCTACGAAGCTGCTGATCAGGTGGTGAAAGCAGGTTTGGGAATAACTACAGCCATTGGAATAGGCGGTGATCCGATCATCGGCACATCTACTAAAGAGGCTGTACAGATGCTGATGGAAGATCCGGAAACTGAGGCAATCGTGATGATCGGTGAGATCGGTGGTAACTACGAGGCGGAAGCGGCCAAATGGGTTAAAGAAAACGGAAACAAAAAGCCTGTTGTGGGATTCATCGCCGGACAAACAGCGCCTCCGGGAAGAAGAATGGGTCATGCAGGAGCCATCATCGGAGGAGCAGATGATACGGCAGAGGCCAAGATGAGAATCATGGCTGAGAATGGCATTCACGTGGTGCAATCACCAGCAGATATTGGAGCAACGATCAAAGAGGCTTTGGCTTCTTAAAAAATTATAAGTTTTGTAGAGAAGCCCTCGGTTTTTTAGCCGAGGGTTTTTTTATGCTCTGTCGATAAAATGTGAAATGTAAATTTTGTTTTGCAAACTCAGATTTCCGCACTACGTTTGCATCTCAAATCGATAAACGATCGATTTATTAAGAAGCGCTGAGAGACAGGCTCTATGACGCGCTAGCAACCCCCACCCTAAACGGGAAGGTGCTAATGCCTGAATGATAAATTGACAATTATGAAAATCAGAAGAAGTACCCCGGCTACTCAAGGCCACCAAAATGTTGTAGGATTGTTTTACAGCGCGGTTTGCTGTATGCGCTGCTCTTAAGCGAATTTGGCTCATTTCGGATTTTGAGACCATCTCAATGATGAACCATGCGTTTGTCCCTAACAATCCAACGCTAACCAGTAATATTTTTTTGAAAGTAAAAACCCATTAGAAATGTCAGAATTAAGATTTGAAACACTTCAGCTACATGCTGGACAGGAAGTAGATGAAACAACCGGGTCAAGAGCCCTGCCGATATACCAGACCACCTCGTACGTTTTTAAAAACTCGGAGCATGGAGCCAATCTCTTCGGTTTGAAGGAGTTTGGGAATATTTATACCCGCATCATGAATCCCACTACCGATGTGCTGGAGAAGCGCATCGCAGCTCTGGAAGGTGGCGTGGCGGCAGTAGCTACTGCTTCAGGGCAGTCGGCACAGTTCCTTGCGCTTAATAATATTATGGAATCCGGCGACAACTTTGTTTCAACCAGATTTCTCTACGGTGGGAGTTATAACCAGTTTAAGGTGGCCTTTAAAAGGATCGGAATTGACGCGCGATTTGCGGATAGCGACAAACCTGATGATTTCGAGAAATTAATAGATGACAACACCAAGGCGCTTTATCTGGAAACTATCGGAAATCCGGAATTCAATATTCCTGATTTTGAAGCCATTGCGGCTCTTGCCAGGAAACATGATCTCCCGCTTTTTGTTGATAACACTTTTGGTGCTGGGGGATATTTGTTTCAGCCCTTGAAACATGGTGCAAACGTAGTTACTGCCTCTGCTACCAAATGGATAGGTGGACATGGAACATCAGTAGGCGGGATCATCGTTGATGGCGGAAACTACAACTGGGGTAATGGAAAATTCTCACAGTTTTCTGAGCCTTCGGAAGGGTACCACGGTCTGGTTTTTTGGGATGTTTTTGGTGAAGGCAACCCATTGGGACTGCCCAATATTGCATTTGCAATCAGAGCTCGGGTAGAAGGCCTTAGAGATTTTGGCCCGGCACTGAGCCCTTTCAATTCGTTTCTACTTACTCAGGGCTTAGAGACCCTTTCGCTTCGTGTGCAACGAACCGTAGACAATGCCCTGGAGCTCGCGGAGTGGTTGGAAAATCACCCCAAAGTAGCCAAGGTGAATTATCCGGGCTTAAAAAGCAGCAAGTATCATGATTTGGCTAAGAAATACCTTAAAAATGGGTTTGGTGGAGTGCTTTCGTTCGAACTAGAAGGCAATAAGGAGCAGGCAACCGGCTTGGTTGATAACCTGGAACTGGTTAGTCATCTTGCCAACGTAGGGGACGCAAAAACGCTGATCATACAGCCATCTGCTACCACGCATCAGCAACTCTCGGACGAAGAACAGCTGGCCTCAGGCGTATTGCCAAACTTGCTGAGAGTATCACTGGGTATTGAGCATATTGAGGATATTAAGGCCGATTTTCAACAAGCTTTTGATAAAGTATATGCAAATAACTGAGTCGATTAAAGGAATGGCGTTTGCTAAGGCAAACACGTTGAAAGTAACCGAACCATTACATCTGGAGTGTGGAGACACACTTCAGAATGTAAAAATTCGATATAATACTTTTGGCAAGCTTAACGCAACCAAGACTAATGTTGTATGGGTGTTTCATGCCCTCACTGCCAACAGCAATCCTGTGGAATGGTGGCCTGGGGTGGTGGGTGAAGGAGAGGTGATCAACCCGAAGGATCATTTCATCATTTGCGCCAATATGTTGGGTTCGTGTTATGGCACTACCGGTCCTACTAACTCAAAGTTTCCTTTGGTTACCATCAAGGATATGGTGAAGCTTCATCAGATATTGAGTTTGCACCTGGGAATTGAGAAAATCCATCTAGGTATCGGAGGGTCTATGGGCGGACAGCAGCTGCTGGAGTGGGCTGTGCAGGAGCCTGAGCTTTTCGAAAACATTGTGCCTTTGGCTACCAATGCTTTCCATTCACCATGGGGCATTGCTTTTAACGAAGCGCAGCGTATGGCATTGGACAATATAGACCCATCCAAAGGTCTGGAAGCCGCTCGTGCTATAGCCATGCTTTCTTATCGCCACTACAATACTTTCGCGAAGACGCAGGAAGATGTGGATCAGAGGTGGGATGGCTTCAAAGCGTCATCATATCTGCAATATCAGGGAGAAAAGCTCAGAAAGCGGTTTTCAACGAACAGTTACTATACCCTTTCCAAAGCGATGGATAGCCATCACATCGGGAGGCATTTTGGAAGTGCAGAGGCAGCATTGAAGCGCATCAAATCACGGGCTCTGGTCATAGGGATTGATACCGATATTCTTTTTCCTAACAATGAGCAGGAGTTTATAGCTGAACATATTATGGGTGGTCAGTTTATTAAAATTGCCTCTGATTATGGGCACGACGGATTTTTGACTGAATCGGTTCAGATTTCTGACTTGCTGAAGGGGTTTTTACTTTGATCCAGAGTTGAGGAGTTTTTTTAAAAAATGTTAAATATCGGTTTGAGGTTTCAATAATTAGGCTTAAGCTACGTTTCTTTGGTAATCACAGCAAACGGATAGTTTGTTGCAACTGTTTACCAACTAGAACCGCCCGTGAAAAAGCTCACATTCCTGCTTTTGTTGGCATCATTTTGCACAAAAGCTCAAAATTTTACTCTCAACGGATATGTTAGAGATTCTGAAACTGGAGAAAACCTAATAGGTGCTACGCTCATCGATCAAAATTCCTCCAAAGGCACTATTTCCAATACATTTGGGTTTTACTCACTTACCTTGCCCACAGGGTTATTGAGCCTGAAGGTAACTTACGTGGGTTATGCGCCTCAGGAGTTGATCGTTGACCTCACTGAGAACCAACAACTCAACGTCAACCTCATTCCTGGATCGACATTAGAGGAGGTGGTTGTAACCGCTGATGAGAATATAGAGCAGTCTCCTCAAATGAGTGCCATTGACGTGCCAGTTGCTCAGATCAAGGCTCTCCCGGTTCTGATGGGTGAGTCTGATATTCTCAAAACCATCCAGTTACTACCCGGGGTTCAGTCCGGGACAGAGGGCTCATCGGGTGTTTATGTGCGTGGAGGCGGTGCGGATCAAAATCTCATAATTTTTGATGGTGTACCTGTTTACAATGTTTCTCATCTTTTTGGCTTCTTTTCGGTATTCAATTCTGATGCTATCAATCGGGTCAATGTGGTGAAGGGAGGATTTCCAGCTAGATATGGCGGTAGGTTGTCTTCGGTCATTGATATTTCCATGAAGGAAGGAAATAATCAGGAATTTAAAGGAGAGGGCTCTATTGGTTTGATTTCTTCAAAACTCACACTGGAAGGCCCTGTTGGTAAGGATAAGAAAACTTCATTCATTCTTTCGGGCAGAAGAACCTACATTGATTTGCTTACCCGGCCCATTATCCATGCGGCTTCTAACGGTGAAAATAAAGGGGGCTATTATTTCTACGATTTCAACGCCAAGATCAATCACAAGCTTTCTGAAAAGGACAGGCTTTATCTAAGCTTTTATAATGGCAGAGACAAAGGGTTTTCAAAATATAAAAGTGACTATCGCTACCGATTGGAAGATGGCACAGAAACTACAGCATACAATATAGGCGATGCAGGGATAGGCTGGGGAAACAATATTGCTGCGCTGAGGTGGAACCATGTTTTCACCCCTAAGCTCTTTGCCAATGTGACGAGTACTTTTAGTAAGTATGAATTCAAAGTTTTTGGTGGAAGCGAGTCTATTTATCCTGAAGACGATAAAACTATTCACAATAAAGAGTACGTGGAGTACGTGTCTGGTATTCGTGATTGGTCGGCTAAAATCGACTTTGACTATTTGCCCTCTCCACGGCACAGTGTCAAGACAGGGTTGGCGCTAACCTACCACAAGTTCAATCCCGGCATTTTGGGATATGATACCAATGTGGAGGGCGAGAATGACACCATTATCGGGGCAACTCAAACCAGGTCTTTGGAATTGGCTTCTTATATTGAAGATGACTTTTCTCTTTCCAACAACCTCAGGGTAAATGCGGGCTTGCACTACTCTGGCTTTCTGGTCAATAACAAATATTACAACTCACTGCAGCCAAGATTTTCCGTTAGGTATTTACTTTCTAAAAACCTGTCGCTAAAGGCCTCATATGCAACAATGACACAGTATGTCCACCTACTAACTAATGGAAGTATAGGGTTGCCTACAGACCTTTGGGTTCCGGCTACTGATAAGATCGCTCCGCAAAGATCATGGCAGGCGGCAATAGGGGTGGCCAGAACTTTCAATAGATATGAGATGAGCGTGGAGGGCTACTACAAGGAGATGAACAACCAGATCACCTATGATGAAGGAGCGTCTTACTATGATCAGAGTGCAGACTGGCAAGAAAAGGTGGTGGTTGGCCAGGGCAATAGTTATGGGTTGGAATTTCTTTTGCAAAAGAAAACCGGAAGGTTTTCAGGTTGGGTAGGCTATACGCTCTCAAAAACCAACAGACAATATGATGATCTTAATTTTGGAAAGTGGTTCCCTTATAAATTTGATCGGAGGCATGACATCAGCATTGTTTCTGTTTTTGATGTGAACGAACGATTCTCAATCTCAGGTACCTGGGTGTTCGGGACAGGAAATGCCGTGACTATTCCTCAGTCTGTGTATAGGTCTCATGATGAAAACGACCCTGGTCCTCAGGCTTATGACTATTATTATGATTATCCCGGTTCGAACGTCGAGTATTTTGACTCTCGGAATAACTACCGAATGCGCAACTATCACAGATTGGACTTAGGGTTGACCTGGACAAAGGAAAAGAAGTGGGGAACCAGATCCTGGTCACTGGGAGCCTACAATGTTTACAACCGGTTAAATCCATTTTATATGGATGTTCAAGAGACCCGGACGGGGCGAAAATTGGTTCAATACAGCTTGTTTCCCGTACTTCCTTACTTCAAGTACAGCTTTAAGTTTTAAAGAAATGAGTGATATGAAAAAGCTTCAAAACAAATTCTCCGCTGTGAAAAAAGTTAAACACTTTCCCATGATCATGGTCTGTTTTGCAATGATCGGATGCTCGCTAAAAGAGGAAATTCCTGTGCCTGATTTTCCGCCCTCTTTGGTGGTTAATTGTTTTTTCACCACAGATTCTACTCTGTCAATAGATTTAAGCCGAAACGATTATTTTGTTGGTTTACAGGAAAACCTGAAAGCGATTAGTGATGCCAAAGTAGTCCTCTATGATGGCGAGGTTGAGGTAGCAATAATGGAAGAAGACACCACGGCAGGTCTTTATCATTCTAATTTCAAGCCGTTAAGTGGTCATAAGTATTCTTTGAAAGTAGAAAAAGAGGGTTTTGAGACCGTCTATTCCAGATCTGTTATTCCTGAGAATAATTTCTCCTTTTCAATGGGGGAACCAGAACCATTTCAAGGTGAGTATCAAAAAGAATATAAGCTTACCTATATGTTGCATGATACGGGTATTGAGCGGGTTTTTTATGAGCTTCAAATGTACTACTACCGGGATTTATATAACCGGTATCGAGATTGGGAAAATGATACTACTTATTGGGAATACGTTGGTAAAAGGAAAAGTTTTGTTGCTTTCACCGAGGAGGGTTCAGAGTTGACAGGGTCGCATGCCAATCAATACTTTTTCACAGATGAATTATTTGATGAAGGTTTGAAAAAGGAAACTATCAGATTCTCTTCCTACAGTTTTTCTAGCGAAGGGTCGGACTCACCATCTTCTGATACAATTACCGTCTATATGGAGGTTAGGCGACTTACAGAGGAGCTTTATAATTATAAGCGTTCGTTAAAGGATCAGCTAAACGGTAGCGGACAGCTATTCGCCGAACCTGTGCAGGTTTTCAACAATATAGAAAATGGCTATGGAATTTTTGCCGGGTACAACAAAGAGGTTTTCACATTTGAAATCGTAAAAGAAGAAGACTAGTCAACTTCAACTTCTTCCGTCAAACTTCTCAATTCATCTATCAACGGAGCGATAGGGTCAATGTCTTTGTGATATTCAAAGGTCACTTTTTTGGTTCTGCTGCCGATTGTCATCTCTATCCATTCTGAGCCACCATCGGCACAGTCAGGACAGCCAATCACAGGGTCCAATGCCAGGAATTTATCCTGATCAAACAAGCTAAGAAGATGGTTATATTGTTCTGAAGTAAAGGTGACAGTGTTAGTCTTCGGAGTTTGACTATTGTGCCAGCCGTAGCTCACATAGTAAACCTGCTCAGCACTCACCTCCAGATCGGTCAGGCAGTAGCCCACGCATTCGCCAAATGAGGTGCCATACCTAATAGAAGGAACTTCATTTTGTGTAAGCATTTCTGAATCTTCGCATGAAAAGAGAAATAAGGCGACAATTAAGTAAAACGTAGACTTCATAGCATTCGATTTTGTTATTTGACACTAAAACCCATAAAAAGGTTGAACGGTTCCAAACAACTATCGTGCTAATTTTTCATAAATGCAGTCTGGCAACAAGGTGCCTGAAGCGCAACACATGCAAAATGGCTGAAACGGTGAGCCCTCCCAGCAGCCCATACCAAATGCCATATACACCCAGATCGAAAACAAACCCCAGGACGTAACCACCCGGAATCGCGATCATCCAATAAGCAATAAAAGTCACGACAGTAGGGATTTTGACATCTGTCAAACCTCTGAGTACGCCTAATCCCACTGCCTGCATCCCATCCGAAACCTGAAAGGCCGCAGCTACTATGAGCAACCCGGCAGCCAACCCTTGCACAAAAGTATCGGTGATATACAGAGCGACCAGCTGGTGCCGAAAAATGATAAACGCCAAACCACAAATCACCATGAATACTATAACCGTAAGCATCAGCGAGTAACCGGCTATTTTCAAATCTTTGATGTTTTTTAACCCCATTTGATTGCCAATGCGGATGGTGCCTGCCGCACCTAGTCCAGTTGCTGCCATGTAGGTGATGGCCGCCAGGTTGATACCAATCTGATGTGCAGCTTGAGATTCGGCGTTGATCCAGCCCGCCATGATGGCTGCAGCAGCAAATGCTCCAACCTCAAAAACATATTGCATGCCTGATGGCACGCCTATGTTGAGCATTTTTTTAATGATAGACCTATCGAAATGCCATTTGAACCCAGACAGTTTCTTTTTGGTCACCATATACATGAGAATCGCCATGACCACTCTCGCTATAAGTGTGGCATATCCGGCACCAATTAGACCATAAGCAGGCACGCCGAATGCTCCGTAAATCAAAATGTAATTCAAGCCAATGTTTAGTAGGTTGGCCAGGATGGAAACCCACATTGGGTTAAATGTATCGGAAAGGCCTTCTGAAAATTGGCGATAGGTCTGGAAATGCATCAGCGGAACGAGCGAGAGACACATGACAATGAGGTATGGTCCGGCCAATGCCGCTACTTCGGGTTCTTGACCAAAGTATTCTAAAAACGGAGCAACAAGTAAACCAATAGAGACAAGGACAAGGCTCAACACAACATTCAGAGCTAATCCATTCTGAAAAAACTGCATAAGCCTGCTTTGGTTTTTGGAATCTGTGGCTGCCACAAGCGGCGTGATAGCGTAGCTCACCCCAATTCCGAAAATCATCAACACAGTATAAAATGTGCTGCCGAATGTAGCAGCGGCCAGAGGGATTACCCCCACTTTGCCCACCATCATGGTATCCGCCACAGAAACCATAATATGTCCCACTTGCCCGATGATTACCGGGTAGGCCAGCTTGATGTTGCGGCGCAGGTGTTCTTTGAGAGAGAGATTAGTCAATGTACTGGGGTGTTTTTATAGATTATATGTTGAGCATTCTGCCCAATTTGAGAATGGCGGCTATGCTTAGTCCATCAGTGACTCTACCATCGAGAGCCATCTCGTGCAGTTCTTTGAATGGCAATTTTTTGATCTCCAGATCTTCTGTTTCGTCAAATTCTGTTTCGCCTTCCGTCAAACCCTCAGCCAGAAATGCATACCCTACCTCATCTGTTACTGAATTGGAAGTATGAACCTTCATAAACTCCGTCCACTTTTCGGCTGTCAGTCCGGTTTCTTCTTTCAGTTCTCGTTTGGCAGATTCCAACTTGCTTACACCCAAAGGTCCTCCGCCCATGGGCACTTCCCAGGAGTATTCATTGAGTGTGTATCTCCATTGACCTACGATCCAGGTGTTTTGGTCTTCATCCAAAGGAATGACGGCTATTGCCATATTTTTGAAATGCACTTTTCCGTAGTGACTGATGCCACCTCCAGGGTTGATCACTTCATCTTCATCCAGACGCAACCAGGGGTTCTCATAGATCATTTTCCCCTTTTTCTTAATCCACGAATTATTACTTGCCACCTCGTTTTTCTCTTTGCTTTTTGATAAAACCAAGCACTACCAATATAATGGCTACTGCGATGATTATAGCGGGGGCTTTTTCATGGATCTTCTGGATAGATTCATCTCCTTCTTGGCCTCCCATCAGGAAATACAACATGACCCCAATTCCCAGATAAACGATGTATCGATATTCTTTTCTCATTGATTTTTTATTTTGATGAAAACAAAAGTGAACATGCCGATGAGCAATGCTACTCCCAATATCAGTGTGCCCCTCAGAAAAATTCTATTGTCGGCTGCCGATGTGTTGTTGCTCCACAAAATAGCAGGCAGAAAGATGATTGCGCCAAGCATGGCAAGCATAGCGGACAAACGCAATACAATTTTCATAGCCAGGTTTTATTTTCATTCGCGCAAAGATAACCATTAACTTTGCGCGCTGAAACAAGACGATCAATGACACTAGAGCAGGAAATAAGCAAGCGCCGAACCTTTGGAATCATCGCTCACCCGGATGCCGGAAAGACCACCCTTACGGAAAAATTACTCCTTTTTGGTGGGGCTATTCAGACTGCCGGAGCGGTGAAGTCCAACAAGATTGATATGGGTACGCGCTCTGACTGGATGGAGATAGAAAAGCAAAGAGGTATCTCAGTAGCCACATCGGTGATGGGTTTTGAATACAAAGACCTCAAAATCAATATTCTGGATACTCCCGGTCACGAAGATTTTGCCGAAGATACATACCGTACGCTTACGGCTGTGGATAGTGTGATCATGGTGATTGACTGTGTGAAGGGTGTGGAGCGCCAAACGGAAAAACTCATGGAAGTTTGCCGGATGAGGAATACGCCGGTGATCTGCTTTATCAATAAGCTGGATCGCGAAGGGCGTGATGCCTTTGATTTGCTAGACGAAATTGAGGAAAAGCTGGGCATCAAAGTCCGTCCCATGAGCTGGCCCATTGGTATGGGAAAATCACTGCGTGGTGTTTTCAATATTTATGAAAACAACCTTAATCTCTACGAGCCGAATAAGACCAAAAAAGTGACGGATGTAGTGGAGATCAAAGGTGTGGATGACCCTGAGTTGGATAAGCACTTATCTGAATCTTACGTGTCAACACTGCGAGAAGAAATCGAATTGGTAAATGGAGTTTACGATCCGCTTGATATCGATGCTTACAAAAATGGTGAGATAGCACCGGTCTTTTTTGGTAGTGCGGTCAATAACTTTGGTATCAGGGAGTTGCTCGATTGTTTCATTGACCTGGCGCCTTCGCCCAAACCACGAGAAACCGAGGAGCGTGCAATCGACCCTACGGAAAAGAAATTCACCGGCTTCATTTTCAAAATTCACGCGAATATGGATCCGAAGCACCGCAATAGAATTGCGTTTGCCAGGGTATGCTCGGGGGTTTTCCAGAGAGGAAGCAACTACCTGAATGTTCGCCACGACAAAAACTTCAGGTTTTCCAATGCCACGGCCTTTATGGCACAGCAAAAGGAAACAATAGATGAGGCTTTTCCGGGAGATATCGTGGGATTGTATGATACCGGAAACCTGAAAATTGGTGATACCCTCACCGAAGGAGAAAAAGGCATTTATAAAGGGATACCAAGTTTCTCTCCGGAGCTTTTCAAAGAAGTGACCAATCTGGATGCGATGAAAGCCAAGCAACTGGAAAAAGGACTCAATCAGCTGATGGACGAAGGTGTGGCTCAGCTTTTCAGCTATGAAATGGGTAGCCGAAAAGTGGTGGGTACAGTAGGGGCGCTTCAGTTTGAGGTACTGCAACACAGGCTACTCAATGAATACAACGCCAAGGTGAGGTTTGATGGGGTGAATATTCACAAGGCATGCTGGATCAGCAGTAAGGATGAATCGAAGCTGGACGCATTTATCAAAGATAAGTATCGACACATCGCCAGAGACAAAGAAGGAAAGCTTGTGTTTATGGCTGAGAGTAAGGCATGGTTGCAGATGGTTCAGGAAAATTTCCCTGAGATTGAGTTCCACTTTATCAGTGAGTTTTGATTTGTGACTACACCTTGGTGTAGGTTGTCTAGCTTTGCATCTTTATGAAAGAGCCGAAAGTAATACATGAAGACAATCACCTGCTGGTTGTCAATAAGCCAACGGGCTGGTTAGTGCAGGGAGATAAGACTGGCGACAGAACCTTGACCGACTGGGCGAAAGCATACATTAAACGGAAGTACAACAAGCCAGGAGATGTGTATTTGCATCCGTGTCATAGGTTGGATCGCCCGGTAGGGGGGATTTTGATTTTTGCCCGAACCTCCAAAGCATTGGAGCGCATGAATAAGCTCTTCAGAGAAGATAAGATTCAGAAAGTCTATCTGGCCATTGTCAAGGGCAAGCCCGAGTCTATGGAAGACACGCTCATCCATTATATCAACAAGGACACCAAAAAGAATACCGTTCGCGCTTTTACCCGACCAAAGGGTGATGCCAAACGTGCGGAGCTTTCATATGATGTGATCGCAATAGGTGATAGCCACTCGCTCTTGAGGGTGAAACCGAAAACAGGCCGGCCGCACCAAATCAGAGTGCAGTTGGCTAAAATAGAATGCCCGATCAAAGGAGATTTGAGATATGGATACCCCAAAGCAAATCCCGACAAAAGCATCAGTTTACATGCCTTTCAGATTATTTTTACACATCCGGTCAAACAAGAAGATATGAAACTCACTTGTAAACCCGAATGGCCTGATTACGGAAGCTTTGTGAATGAATTGGATTAACCGACTGCAGTCTAAATGGAACCTTAAAAACACCACACAGGTCATCGTGGTGTTGATTGTGTTTGCCTGCACGGGATTTACGGTGGCGTTTTTGAAGCGCCCAATAATAGCCTATTTCGTAGGTGAAGGAGATCAAAATTTTTGGTTTTGGCTTGTTTACCTCATCCTGATTTTTCCGGTTTATCTTCTCTTTCTGCTTTTATACGGCTTCATTTTCGGTCAATTCGCTTTCTTCTGGGGTTTTGTAAAAAAGACTTTTGGCAGATTTAAAAGAAAGAAAAACGATGCTGAGCAGGAGTGAGGCCATCGAAGAAATAAACCGACTAGCCGGTCAAAAAACGCCTTTTGTTTTTTTTACTGATTTTTTGGGAGACAAAGTATGGCTAAAGCCACTGGGAAATCTCGGTGAGAAGGAGCTGCGCTGGGATTTTTCCGGTAGTCACACCGCTCAACGTACTCAGAATTCACCTTTCACCTTTTCTAAGTCACCGCTCAGTTTTGAGCAGTTCAAGCCAGCCTTCGATCAAGTGGTGGAGGAGATCAACTACGGCAATTCATTTCTTGTCAACCTTACATTCAAAACACCGATAAACACCAGCCTGTCGCTGGACGATATATTTGAGCGCAGCGCGGCAAAATATAAGCTGAAGTTTGGGGAACACTTTGTGGTTTTTTCGCCGGAGACTTTTGTCAAAATGAAAGATGGCCATGTTTATTCATATCCCATGAAAGGTACGATTGACGCTTCGGTTGAAAATGCGGAAGAACAGATATTGAAAGACCCAAAGGAGACAGCAGAGCATGTTACCATCGCAGATTTGATCCGAAATGATTTGAGCCAGATAGCGGATGAAGTCAGAGTAACGAAGTTTCGGTTCATCTCAGAAGTGAACACACATGAAAAAAAGCTGCTGCAAGTGAGTAGCGAGATAAGGGGAAAATTGCCCGAGGGATACCAGGCCCAGCTAGGAACTTTGCTATTCAAGCTGCTCCCGGCAGGTTCGATTACAGGGGCACCCAAACCTAAAACGGTTGAGATTATTCAGTCCACGGAAAATTACGACCGTGGTTTTTACACTGGTATCTGCGGCCATTATGATGGAAAAAATCTGGATACTGGCGTGATGATTCGTTTTATAGAAAAGCAGGGCGACCAGCTTTATTATAAAAGTGGCGGAGGGATCACCTCGTTTAGCAATGCCCGGAAAGAATATCAGGAGTTGATCGACAAGGTTTATTTGCCTTTTTAGATTGTGGTTGCAGCTAAATTGGCAATGCAAAACGAGCAGCCGAAGTGAAATGTCTGCTTCAAAAATCGCTTGATACAGTAAGTTTCTGTTAATTTATGGATTAATCACTTTTTAGCTTTCCCATCGTCGCATGTCCCGATTCATAGAAAGTATTTGCTTTGAAAATAAACAATATCACCTGCTGGAGTTGCATCAGCAGCGAATCAACCGGACATTTAAAAAGCACTTCCCACTGACCATTCCCTTTGATTTGGCTTCCCGACTCCCTGACCTCAATTTTGATGAGAAGCATAAGGTGCGTGTGTTGTACAGCAATGATGCGCTTGATGTGGAGTTTGCCAAATATGTGCCGGCCAGGATCAAGACGCTCAAGCCTGTTGAGACCAATAAAATGAGCTATGAATTCAAGCACGAAGCTCGCGGCGATATAGATAAGTTGTTTGCCCAGCGCGGTGATGCTGATGATGTGATCATTGTGAAAAATGGCTGGGTGACGGATAGCTCTTATGCCAACCTTGTCTTTTGGGATGGCAACAAATGGTACACTCCCAATACCTACCTTCTCAATGGTGTGAAGCGGCAGCTTTACTTAAAATACGGGCTCGTTGCTGAGAAAAGCATATCGCTACTCAACATCCGTGATTTTGAGAAAGTCAGCCTGATCAATGCCTTGCTAGATATTGGTGATGTGGAAGTGGAGGTGAAGGATATATTGGGTGATTGACCCTAAATGATATAGTACCAAACACCAATGCCCATTCCTCCCAAGATCATTATGAAAAGAATGGATTTTTTGATCAGGAAGTTTCTGTTTTCTGGAACTTCCTGATGGAGGCCAGGAGCTCTGGAGTTGCTTTCTTGTATTTGTAAGGTTTTTGCAATTGGCTTTTAAGGAAGTTTGTGGTCTTACTGGCCCGAATCATCTGCTCTCATTTATCAGGCCGGTTGTTTTGCTATTTGTGGGCGCTTATTGCGCTTAGCTTTCTTTTTCAACTTGTTTATCCAGATAAGTACTCCCGTGACGGGCAGACTGGTGGCGATCAAACAGGCTATGAAGTACAGGATTTTCGAAAACGTGCCAAATATCTCTCCGGTGTGAATAGAACGGATAGAAGATGCTATTTGCTCATTGATTGGCTTGTCTGTAAAGCGATTTACAGATACTATTTCTGCCGTTGCTTTGTTTAGTTGTATCTCGTCTCTGCCAGAGTGGGCAAAAAAACCTACATTGGTTTTGGACAAAGACACCTTTGGCGATGACACCTTTGGCAGGTTTACGCGTAGGTCTCCTGCATAATCAAGCTCAGCCTGTGCTATGGAGATGTAATCTTCCAAAGGAAGCTCAGCTTCATATCGAGGTTTTTCATCTTTATCGCGATCTGGTGAGCCAGGTCCTCTACGGGTGTTTTCTACACCCAGCATGCTATATAACCCATCTCTATACCAGTCAAAGGACCAATACAGTCCGGTTATCCCCATGATGATCAAGAGAATGGCAGAGTAAAACCCCAGCGTATTGTGCAAGTCATGGTTGACCCTCTTCCAGTTGGCCGACCACTTGATCTTCAGGCCTTGTTTCCATGATTTGGCTTTTTGTGGCACCCAAATTACCAGACCTGAAAAACAGAGGAATACGAAAATAACGGTACTCCATCCTACAATCGGTCTGCCGATGCTTGTGTCGAGCATAAGCCATCTGTGTAGGCGAAACATAACCATGAAAAATGCCGATGCACCTGTCTTGGTGTCACCGATCACTTCGGCCGTATATGGGTTTACCAGATAATTGCTCCCTCGTCGCTCCCCTTCTTTGCGCACATTTACAGTATAGCTGTGCGAAGGATCATGGGGGATGGTGATGGAAGATGGTTTGCCTTCGCTGGCTTCTACCGATCTGAGTAAATCAGCCAGCGGAAAAACGGATGCTTCGCTCGGAATATCTACATAATAGCGATCGGCATTGAGCCATTTGTCTATTTCATGATGAAAGGTATAGGCAGTGCCAGTAAAGCAAACTATAAACGGGATCAATCCGGTACCTACTCCAACCCATAGATGGAGATCGTTTAAGAGTTTTCTTATTCGTTTCCAGGCAGTGTTGGTGTTGTGTTTTGCCATGATTGATCCTGATTTATTGATAAAAAGTATCTGAGAGTTCGACTATTAGTAAATGCCTATGTAATAAGAGTCTGCTGCCGATTCTATTGGTGCTGCTGGAGTTATGGCATCTGCTGATACAGAGTTGATATCAAATTCATATATGTAGCCTTGCTCACCTAGTGGAGCCAAAGCCATGTAAAATTTGCCGTCTGTTGCTACGCTGTTTTGGTATTGTTGTAGCCAAAGATTATCCGGCGTGTTTAACTTGATAGCTGTGCCTGCATACAAATCTACCCTCGCAACACTCCATACTGCATCTCCTGTGCCTCCCTGGTCGGAGTTGGCATACGGCACATACCCAATGCCGTCACTTAAATAAAACCAGCCATTGGAAATGGTATTTACTCCCAGCTTACCCGAAAGGTTGAACACGAAACTTTCATCATAGGCACCATTGGTTATTTTGAGGATGTAAGTGTCCCTGGTGTTGTCAGGCACTGTGATTATTTGATATACATCTCCCTGCTCATCCTTGTAAGCCACGGATGTTCTGTAACCGTTAGTAGCACCACCGGCTATGTCCGTGCTCATGATTTGTGGGTTCTCCAGGCTTGGAAAATCTAATACGAGGGTCTCTACGGTGTTGTAAGCTGCATCGGCGTTCTCATCCGGGTTGGAAGGGTCCACACCTCTTTTGCCCATACCATAGTATATTTTGCCATCAGCCACTACAGGAGCATCTATTCTGAATACATAATCACCAGTAGCCAGGTCTGATTCTGATCTTGGAATCTCAAATTCCACATTGGTACTCATGCCCAGGTCTTCAAGATCTACCAGTAGGAGACGAGCAATTGATTTGGTGTATAGATATTCACTGGTCTCTTCGTCAAAAACCTGTTCGGTAGCGATGGAATGGAGCATGGCATTGTCATCAGACAATCGCGTCCATCTTGGGTATTGTGTTCCCATGGCAAACTCAATGTTCGTTTTGTCCACCTGTACATAATCCTGGCCACCATTGTTTTCAAATTTGTAAATGCTGCCCCCACCATAATCCAGGCTGTACATGGTGTCTCCGTCTGAGGAAGTGAATATTCTGGCAGTTCTGGTAGAGGGCACCTCGAAACCAAAGCCTTTGAATGAAATACTCGTTGCACTGGACAGGTCAGAGTGGCTTTGAACATAGGTGGCTGATGGGTTTCCTGATCCGTCGGCAAAGGCTATCGTATAAAGCCTGTCGTTTGAAGGAGTTTGTGGCCCGTTTTCTGTGTCATCTTCCTGGCAGGAAACACCCGTTAACAAGACCCCTGCAAGGAGTACCGCACCAATTGAGTTTTTTAATCTATTAATCATGGTTTTATATATTTAAAATATGTGATATGTGATTTTTCCGTAGAATGCCCTACCGGGCTTTTGAAGCGCCCAGTTGTTAAAAACCTGTTCGTTTAGGATGTTTTTTGCATCGCAACTGAGGGTTACTTTTTGACCAGGGAAGCTGTATGCCACACCCAAATCGTGAACCATTTGGGTCGGGATCATGTCTTTTCCTGACCCGCCTATGCTAGGCCAGTTTTTGTAAAATTCATGTACATACCCGACGTTGTAATAGGCAGAAAACCGTGATCCTTTTTGGATTAGCCCTTCTTGTGAATACCGCAGGTTGGTGTTCGCGGTTAGGTAAGGTTCGTTTCTTAGGCGATCCTTATAGTACAGGTATGGGGATCCGTTTGCATCGTACTTGGTGTTGAAGCGCGGGTTGGCTAGCGAAAAGCCAGTTTTCCAGATGAGCTTGTCTTTGTAGCTGTAACCCATCTCTACATCTATTCCAGAGCTGAGCACAGAGCTCACATTGACATACGTAAAGGTTTCATCCTGCTGATCGGGAACACCAGGCATGATTCTATCTTGAATTTTTCGGTAAAAGGTGTTGGCGTTGACTGATATCGCATGTCCATTGAGGCGATAAGGCCCTAAGTTTAGCCCAAGGTTGAAGTTGATACTTCGCTCAGGGGTAAGTGCTGTGGAAGCAGATTCTACATTGTCAGAAATATCGCCAAATAGTTCCAGGCTGGTGGGCATTCTTAGGGTGTTTTCAGCAGAAAAAAGCACAATGGTATTGGAGATAAATTCATAGGAGAGAGCCACGCCATATCCTGAGTTTTTGGATTGCGCGTCGTAGGAGTTGACTACCAAATCGTTGTTACGATCTTGTGTGGGTTCGTTTAGGCCTACATTTTGAGCATAAAATTTGTAGAACAAAGAGGATTTTAGCCGTTCGTTTAGTGCTTTTTGTTCGATGGATACACCGATCAGGTTTTTCCATAAGGTGCGGGTGTCACTTAGGTCCTGCAGCAATTGAGGGGCGAGCGGATCGTAAGATTTACGACTAAAATGTGTAGATAGCCAATTGGCAGTGAAACGAATGTTTTTGTTCAGCTTGTAGGCCACATTTAGTCTGGCAGTGTATTTGTCTTCATTGTCCTGGTTGAGAGTGGAGTCTCCTCCTTCTGCTCCGCTCTGCCAGATGTTATACTCTCCAGTTGTAGGGTTAGTGGTTTTTTGGCCTAGCCAATTGTACATGTAGCCCACAGTGTCTACCAGATTTCGGTTTAGCTTAGAATACGACCCGAAAAAGTTGACGTCCAGACCTGCTAAAAGAAGGTCTTTTTTGGCGTATGATGCATGAATCATATTTGTGCTCTGACCCACGGATCGATTTCCATAGACGATTTCCATGGTGGTGGCATGCTGAATGTCTTTACTCATATCAGAGGTTAAGATTCCGATATAGGCCTGGTCAGCCCATTTCACATCCGTAAAGCCTAAATCAACCTTGAGCCCTTTCGATTCATATCCGTCATGAAACCTTTTGGCTGTAACATACTGGTCTTTGCCCCGCTCATCTACTACATATACGCGCTTCCCCCATACCCTGTAGCTGTTGTCTGAGTAGTTGTAAAAAGCGGATGCGCGGGAGGTGAAGCCTGATTTTTCAGACCTAAAAACCCCGTTTACACTTGTTTGATGAGTATTGAATGAGCCGAAAGAGTAGCTTGTATTCAAGCTGTTCTTTACGGCGTTTTTGGTTACTACATTTATAGCTCCGCCCATGGCATCTCCGCCAAACTCAGCGGGTACCACACCTTTGTAAATTTCTATACGTTTGATAAGCGAACTGGGGATGCTGTTGAGTGAAAAGGATGACCCGTAGTTATCTATTGGGATGCCATCAATGAAAATTTTAACAGAACTGCCAGATAATCCATTGATGTTGTAGCGTACCCTTGAGCCCATGCCTCCGCTCTGCCTGATGCGTACTCCTGCGCTTTGGTCCAGTACATCGTTGACCTGTATTGATTGCACTTCCAGTTCTCTGGCATCAATGGTATTTACAGCAAAACCCTTTTCGCGGATGAGCATGCTTTCAGATTTTCCATAAACCACCAGTTCATCCATTTCGGTTACGGCTTCTTCCAGGGTGATGGAAATTTGGCTGTTTTTACCTGCTCGAACCGCGTGCGTTATGATCTGTGTTTCATAGCCGATACCCCTTACTTTTAGGAGATGCTTGCCATGTTTAATTGACTTTAAGGTGAAATGGCCACTGCCGTCTGAAGCTGTTCCTTTCTCAGTATTATCAACCTGAATGACAATGCCAGGTATAGGGTCACCCGCTTTGTCAACGACTATGCCAGAGATGCTCCCCGTTTGACCAAAGAGGGTCAAGTAGTTAATGAACAGAAAGAAAGGGAGGCAGACTTTTTTCACTTATGCGAACAGCTTATTTAGAATGATTTTAAATAGACTGCAAACTTAGATGCACCTGATTTTCGACCCAATACCTACATGTAGTGAATAGGTTAACTATGCATAATGAAATAGTCGATCATTGGAAGGTGTTTGTTGTTTTGAGCAGGGTATAAAACAAAAAAGCCCTGTCAGGATATAAAATCCTGACAGGGCTTAATCTATAGTCTCTAATGTTTAAGAATCCTTTTTCTTACCGCTGGACTTTTTGCCAGACCCTGCAATAGATTCTCTCATATCAGTGTCGGCTTGTATGTTTTGAAACTTGTAGTAGTCCATCACGCCGAGGTTTCCACTTCTGAATGCTTCTGCCAGAGCTTTAGGAATTTCGGCTTCTGCCAGGATTACTTTCGCTCTTGCGTCCTGCGCTTTTGCCACCATCTCTTGCTCTTCTGCTACGGCCATGGCTCTTCTTTCTTCTGCTTTGGCTTCTGCCACTTTCAGGTCTGCAGATGCCTGGTCGGTTTGGAGTTTGGCTCCAATGTTTGCCCCTACATCTACATCGGCTATGTCTATAGAAAGAATCTCAAAGGCAGTGCCAGCGTCCAGCCCTCTTTGAAGTACCAGTTTGGAGATTTTATCAGGATTTTCCAATACGTCCTTGTGTGATCCTGCAGAACCGATTGAAGTTACGATACCTTCACCAACTCTCGCCAGAATGGTATCCTCACCAGCACCACCTACCAATTGCTGGATGTTGGCTCTTACGGTTACTCTTGCCTTAGCCACCAGTTGAATTCCATCAGCGGCAACTGCAGCTACGGAAGGGGTATTGATTACCTTGGGGTTTACCGATATCTGAACTGCTTCAAATACATCTCTACCAGCCAGATCGATAGCTGTAGCCTGACGAAAAGTAAGATTGATGTTTGCCTTGTCGGCAGAAATCAAAGCTCTGATCACCTGTGGCACATTACCCCCTGCGAGGTAGTGAGTCTCCAGATCTGAGGTCTTTAGCTTTCTTTTAGTTTCATCGTTGACACTTTCAGAAACTTCTAACCCAGCCTTGGTGGCCGTGATCAAAGAATTGACAATAATTGATGGAGGCACCTTACGGATTCTCATAAACATCAACTCAAAAAGCCCTACTCTAACCCCAGAAAACTGAGCGGTAATCCACAGGTTGACTGGAATGAAGTAGAGTAGAATAAAAAGGAAGATTATCCCACCAAAGAGGATAACCAGAATAGGTAACATGTCCATTTTAAAATTTTAGTTAATCGGTTCTACGTAAATTTTATTTGAATCTATTTTGCTGATTTTCACTTTTGTTTTTTCCATGATAAAGGGGCCATTAGAGCGCACTTCAATCTCCCTGTCGTCAAATGATGCTTTGCCTACGGGTTTGGCAGACGATACCATGATGCCTTCATCTCCAGTGTTTAGCTCTATTTTGAAATCGTCATTGGTTCTTCCGGTATGTTCTCCTTTGAGCGAAAACCGGGTCCAGGCTTCTGTTTTGAAGGCATAGAATACCAAGCCAAAACCAACGACGGAAGACCCAATCAGAATAACTGTCCCCACCGTATTTCCAAAATATTGGTAGCTCTGAAAGATGCCGTACCCAGCAATCAGAAACCCAAAAATGCCAACCACCGTAGTTCCGGGCACAAATACCGTTTCTACCAGAATCAATATGATTCCAAAAACGATGAGCCCGATGACGATGATCCATTCCATTTAGTACGCTTTCGCGAAAAGTACCCGTTGTTTAGACGGCTTGCCGGAGTAAATACATGATCCGGCTTCTTCGTTTGAATTTAACGGAATACATCGGATTGTGGCCTTGGTTTCGGCTTTAATTTTTTCTTCCGTCTCAGATGAGCCATCCCAGTGAGCATAGATGAACCCAGGCTTGGTATCCAGGATTTCTTTAAACTCGTCGTAGGTATCTACAGTATAGGTGTTTTCTTCTTTGAAAGCAGAAGCTTTTGAGTAGATGTTTGTTTGGATCTCGTCCAGCAGACCTACAGTATAATCAACGATATTATCCTTGTTAATTACCTGCTTTTCTTTGGTGTCTCTTCGGGCTACCTCCATGGTGCCGTTTTCAAGATCTCTTGGCCCAATGGCGATTCTTACTGGTACACCTTTCATTTCGTACTCCGCAAACTTCCACCCTGGCTTATGAGTGTCTCGTTTATCATACTGCACACTGACGTTTTTGTCTCTCAGCTCTTTGGTAATGCCGTCAGCTACCTCGCTGATTTTAGCAAGGTCTTCTTCAGACCTGAAGATAGGCACAATCACCACCTGAATCGGCGCAAGTTTTGGAGGCAATACTAACCCCTGGTCGTCAGAGTGAGCCATGATCAGCGCCCCCATGAGTCGCGTACTTACACCCCACGACGTTCCCCAGACATACTCTTCAGTTCCTTCTTTGGTGGCAAACTTCACATCGAAAGCTTTGGCGAAATTCTGTCCCAAAAAGTGCGACGTTCCGGCCTGCAGAGCACGTCCGTCTTGCATCATTGCTTCGATGCAGTAGGTTTCTTCTGCTCCTGCAAATCTTTCATTTTCTGTTTTCACACCTTTGGTTACCGGTACAGCCATGTGTTTTTCGGCAAACTCAGCGTAAACTTCCAGCATTTGTTTTGTCTCTACTTCTGCTTCTTGTTTTGTAGCATGAGCGGTGTGCCCTTCTTGCCATAGAAATTCAGCGGTTCTTAAAAACAACCGTGTTCTCATTTCCCATCTCACTACATTCGCCCATTGGTTGATGAGCAAAGGCAAATCTCTGTAAGACTGAATCCAGTTTTTATAGGAATCCCAAATTACCGTCTCAGAAGTAGGCCTTACAATCAGCTCTTCCTCCAGCTTGGCATCAGGATCCACAATCACCCCGCCATTTTCTTCGTCGTTTTTTAGCCGATAATGAGTTACTACGGCGCACTCTTTGGCAAACCCTTCTACATGGCTGGCCTCCTTACTGAAAAAGGATTTTGGAATGAAAAGCGGAAAATAAGCATTGGAGTGACCCGTTTCCTTAAACATTTTATCAAGGCTGGCTTGCATTTTTTCCCATATCGCAAAACCATATGGTTTGATCACCATACAGCCTCTAACGGGCGAATTTTCAGCCAATCCCGCTTTTTTTACCAACTCATTGTACCATAGTGAATAATCTTCCGATCTGCTTGGGAGTCCTTTGCTCATAGTGTAAAACCTCTTTTGGTATAGTAATTGCTTACTTTAGGATGAAATAAAAACTGGAGGCAAATATAACTTTACTCAGTTGAAACTTTTGATCCGGTTGTATGTATTATCTAATAAAGGAGGAAGTCATGGAAGCGCTAAAAACAATCACAAGAATTTCGTTCCTGATGTTGATATCAGGGCTATCTACCGGAGTGTTTGCTCAGGAGTATGACGATATGTATTTCAACTCTGCCGATCGAAAGAAAGTAAAGAGGGTAGATGATGATAAAAGTGAAGATAAACCCGAGGCAACTTATGAGTCTTACACTAATAATACATACTCGGAGAAATATTCAGCACATGAAGTGAATCCGGAGTATATAGCCAGGTATCAATCAGGCAACTCTCAGAATTCGTACACTTCCAACTCTTCCATTTCGGATTATACCACAGATGACAATGCTAATTATAGTGAGCCGTCTGCTTCCAATATTTCTTATTCATACTATCCGGATGAATATACCGTAGAAGAAACTCCGGAGGGTACCACGATCATAAATAATTATTATAGATCAGATCCAAGATATAATAACAACAATTGGAACAATCCTTCTTGGGCATTCAATACATGGTACGATCCATTTTGGGGATGGAACTCCGGCGTGTCAGTATCATTTGGCTGGGGAAATGGGTACTGGTGCAACCCATGGTATGGTGGTTATGATCCCTATTGGGGATGGAACAACTGGGCATATAATGGAGGTTTTGGCTACAGACCATACTCCTGGTATGGAGGTGGTTACTATGGCTGGAATAGATGGAACAGATACAATTATGCTTATAACAACGGATTCTACGATGGTCTTTACTATAGTGGAGCTTATGGAGGATATTACTACGGAGACAACAGAAATAGTAGAAACGTAGTAAGAGGCCCTAGAAACTCGAGAGGAGGTAGTACTATAGCACGAGCCAGTACTTCAGCGCCTTCGTCAAGGGGTAGAGTGTCTGGCACGGGCACCTCTACGGTAAGTAACGGGAGAACTGTTTCTAATGGAAGAACAACCTCGAGTGGCAGAACTGTTACCAGCAGAAGCTATGAGGATACTCAGAATGAGTACTACAGAAGATCGAGGAGCTCTGTGGCTAGTACGTCTACCAGAACGGGGACAAGCACTTCTTCAAGAACAGGAAGTAGCTCAGCGTATAACAGTAGAACATCTAATGGTAATGCCAATACCGGAACATTGAGAACGAGAACTAACCCTACATCTTCAGGTAGCTCTAGCAGATACAATAGTTCTAGTGTGAGAACTGATAGCCGTTCGAACTCAAACTACAGATCTGGGAGCAGGAGTTCGAGTGGTTCTTCCGGAACTTATAGAAGTAGTGGCTCTTCCAGCAATAGCAGGAACTCTTCTTCTGGGTCTTACAGAAGTGGCTCATCATCTTCAAGAAGTAGTTCTGGAAGCTCGTACAAGAGTAGCGGATCGAGTTCCAGTCGTTCATCCAGTGGGTCTTCGTATCGATCCAGTGGCGGGTCTTCTAGAAGTAGTTCTGGCAGCAGCCGCTCAAGTGGAAGTAGTAGTAGATCTTCGAGCAGTTCGTCAAGATCAAGTAGCAGAGGAGGGAGATAATTCAAGGAATTAAGATAAAAATAGGAAAGATGAAATCAAGATATATTTTACTGATCGCGGGACTTTTTGCGGCGGGTTCGGCCATGGCTCAGACTGGCTACTATCAAGATGCGCTGCTTTTCAGCAGAACCAATTCTTTTGGTTCATCAGCACGGATTCAGGGAATTGGCGGATCGCAGGTTTCGCTGGGTGGCGATGTTAGTTCGGCAGGATCTAACCCGGCAGGACTGGGCTTTTTCAACAAGAGTGTTTTCTCCATTACCCCCAGCGTCAATTTTCATGATGCCAATGGGATCTATCAGGGTAATCTAGTGGCCTCCTATCAGCCCAATGTAAACCTGCAGAATATGGGAGTGGTTCTAAACCATTCTATCGGGGATATTCCTGATAGTAAGTTCAAAGGCGGATCTTTTGCGATTTCCGTAACCAGGATCAATGATTTCAACCAGCAGTTTGCTTATGAAGGTTATAGTGCCAGAACCTCAGTAGCAGATGCTTTTTTGGTGAATGCTGGAACCACGCTTCCAGAAAATCTTCCAGAAATGGAATATGGAGCCTACTCCACGTATCTTATTGATCCTCTGTACAATGATCAGGATGAGATTGTTGGGTACAGCACATTCGCAGGATTTGAGCCCCTTCAAACCGAAAGAGTAGAGATCTCAGGAGGTCAAAATCAGATGAACTTTTCTTGGGGTGGTAACTATAACGACATGGTTTACTTTGGTGCTGGCATGGGCATTCAGACCTTAAAGTACAAGCGCAAACGCTTTTATTCAGAAAGTGATTTTCTGGATGATGCCAACGACCTTTTGTCCCTGTCTATCAATGATGAGCTGACAATTAACGGGACTGGGCTAAATGGAACTTTTGGTATGATCGTGAGACCTATCAACTTTCTGACGATGGGCGTGAGCTATACCACACCGACATATTTTGCATTGCGGGATGAGTCGGGTTTTTCTATGAGTGCTTCATATAATAACATTCAGTATGATGATAACACTGTCTTGGCAAATGAGTCATATGTGAGCGATATCACCATTGGTAATTACAATCTGAGAACTCCAGGAAGGTTAAGTCTGGGAGCAACGGCTTTTATTGGTAAATATGGATTTATCACGGGTGATGTTGAGTTTGTGGATCATGCCTCAGCAGTGTTGCAGAGCAATAATGTTGAATTTGACATGAATGCGGACAACAACGAGATCGTAAACTTGTACACCAATGTGGTGAACTACAGACTGGGCGCAGAGGTGAGACTGGAGGATTTCAGAGTGCGTGGAGGCTTTTCCCATCAGGCAGATCCGTATAGA
>JBDVMP010000018.1:0-69634 GCA_039970095.1 Cyclobacteriaceae bacterium | reverse complement strand
CATCAGCGGTGGTGTTCACCACGAAGTTTGCTCCGACTGCACTAAATGGAGTAAAGCCGAAATCATCCAGTATGGCAACTCCAGGTCCAGAAACAACACTTATTGTCAACTCCACGAAAGTCCCAACCCCTTCATCCACATTCAGAGTGTATTCTTCAAAAGGTGCGTTTAATGCAACTGTCCCCAGTGACACATTCGCTCCGCCATCCACAGATTGGAAAACCTCGATGGTAGTCTCACCACCCGATGCAGCATGCCAAAAACTAACGTTTGTATTGTCGCCATCTAAAAGTGGTGTGATTACTGAACCTCCGGAGGGCAAAGCGAGGGACATGGGAGCAGATCTGGTATTTCCATCTTCACCAAAACCGTTAGTGATAAACCAGTCTCCTGAGGGTAGCGACACAGATCCGTTATAAGAAATGTTAGATAGGGAACTAAAGTCTTCAGAGGCTGCAGTAGTCGGATCGACCAACGTAAATGTTGCCGGCGCAGATGAACACCCAGAAACATCATCATGTACGACTAAGGTATATGTTCCGGCTGGAAAACCGGTCAATGCTACTGCGTCATTTCCAGACTCCACTGTGGGTTGTTGGGTATCAGTGCCCAAATACCACAAATAATCATAACTGGCAGATCCTCCTGTTACATCATCAAAAGCATCAATGGATCCATCATTTGCGCCTGAGCTGGAAGGATTGATAATATCAACTCCTCCAGCATTGATTACTGGCGGATCAGTGTCATCGGTAATCGAAAAACTAGTGACAGTAATACAACCTGTATCATTATCGGTAATCTCGGCTGTGTGGTTTCCGCCACTCAATCCAAAAAAAGTAACATCTGTACCTACACTGTTATTTGTAAAAATCTCACTGCCGGCATCAACCGACAAACCTTCATAGAGCTTTACTGTATGCAAGCTGGATGTATTTGGGAAAGCAGAAATGGTCAATTCATACTCCCCATCTGGCGAACTGCAGTCTGTAAAGGACGCATTTTCAATTTCATTTTCAATTGTAGGTGGCAAACCTGTGAGCTCAATACCTCCAAGGTTATTTGAAAGGTTACCGGCATCATCCACATAAAGCTGATCATATACTCCGGGACCGAGACCGGTTATGGTTAACTCTCCTGTCGCGTTGGAACTGAATGGGTATGGGCCATCTGAAGAACTACCAAAGCCGTCTGGATCAAGATCAAAATAAACATCATAACTGGACGAAGGGCTCAGGCCATCAATGGTTATAGATCCATCAAAATTGCCGCAAGTAGCATCGACGGAAGAAACAAAATTTATCGTAAGTGCCGATAGTGTAAAATCAGAACTTGGATTGCCTGTAGCCTGGCTCGTATTGTACAAGTCCCCAGCTGAGTTATATTCTAGAACAGCAACCGCATACTCTACATTAGGAGTCAGCCCTGTTACCGTGATGCCAGGAGATAACGCTCCCCTAGCCACAACAAACCACCCGGAGGTTCCAATTTCTTCCGCTAGGGTATAATCCTGATTTGCAGTATATGATATTCCATCAGCCGGAGCTGGAAAACCAGCTGTAGCTAAATCAACAGTAATTTCTTTAACAGCTACTAGCCTTGAGTCTCCATCTCCATTGCCCCAGCTGACATCAAAGGCTGAAGACATAACATTCGTAAGATTAACTCCTTGAGCCTGATTAGTAGGAGCAGTCTGCTCTTCTGAGTCTCCCGTTATCGTCCAAAAATATGGTGAGTTTGTTAAGACATCTCTAGATGTAAGCCCCGATGCTGAATACTCCAACCCTATTGCACCCAGAGTAATCGATGTTGGGATTTGAGCTTCTCCACCATCAAGTGTAGACCAGCCAGCCAGTGCTATGTCATAGTTAGCAACGGAAAGACCCGAATTATCGAGCATGCTGGTCATGTCGGTAACAAAACTGATATCCCACGCACTCAAATCCCTATCAAACAAAGGAGCAGTATTGAAAACATTGTCCATTGTTGAAACCTGACTTACATCCCATCCACTTATATCCTGATTAAAGAGGTCTGCTCCCTGAAACATGCGAGACATATTAGTGAGACTAGAAGTTACCCACGTTGTAATGTCTGAATCAAAAGAATTTGCGTCCCTAAACATCTGATCCATCCGGGTCACCTTGGAAACATCCCAGCTGCTGAGGTCCTGATCGAATTGAAAGGACTGGTTGAACATTCCCTCCATCTGCGTCACATTGGAGACATCCCAACCACCGATATTCTGATTGAAAACACTGGTATGGCTGAAAGCTCGGCTCATATTAACCACACTGGATGTAACCCAACCGCTTATATTTCCATTGAAAACCGGATTTACATAAAACAGATAGCTCATATCAGTCACATTGGAAACATCCCAAGAGTCGATATTTCCGTCGAACTGCGAACCGCTAAACATAAAACTGATATTGGTGACATTACTGACATCCCAACCACTGAAATCTCCACTGAAACTCATGCCAGTGGCTCTGAACATCTGACTCATATTTGTGACGCCTGAAAGGTCTGGATAGTCCGTTGCTGCCATATCCAGATTCGAACATCCCATAAACGCCTGCTGCATAGACTCCCAGGCTATATCTCCCCACTGCTCAATAGTCATGATCTTATCCTTGTCCGCAGCAGTATTTGCAAAATAGATCGCTGGAAACTGCCCACTAATCTCGACGAAATAGTCGCTACCATCTTCAAGGCCCGATAGGACTGCATCACCTGTTTGAGAAGACAATGACCCCTCTGCAACATCTGGGTTGGTAATGTTCGTCCAGGTTACATCATAATTATATGTATGACTAGCCGTATTGGTGGGAATAGTGATCGTTCCTCCGGTAGCTAACCATGTGGTGACGAATGGGTTTGTAACTACCTCTATTGTTTCATAATAAAACTCATCTACAAGCAGCTGGCTGCCTCCGTCAACTTCTACCTTGACATAACCTGTGAACGGAGTATCAAAATCTACCGCTTTTGCCTCATAGCTTTGGCTTGAGGTAACAGAGTAAAGAATCGTGTTGTCAAAATTCAATCCATCAGTCGATGTGGAAACCTTTATGGAAGAAGGCCCGCCATCGGTTGACCTCCATAAAAAGCCCACTCTCGTCAAATCCACCAACTCAAGTGTCCAGAAACTATCGCCTCCATCTGCAAGCTGTATGGCATAACCAGTACCTCCAAAAGGATAACCAGACTGGTCTGTCACCTTGGCATTGGAAAGTCTGAGGGTTTGGTTTGTAAACAGATAATCCGGCGGACTAGACTGAAGTGTATTCAAACTCCCGCTAAATGTGTTGAAGTCTTCAGTATGCACTGTGTTTCCTGATGCAACAAATCCTGTTGTAAATATGCCTCCTTCAACAAGTGAGTAGCTCCCTCCTCCGGCATCAGCTACAAAATAGACGTTGTAAGTGTTCTCTGTAGTAAGAGACTGATCTTGCGGTCCAAAATTATTCTCACCCAAAGTAAATGAGATGGAGCCATCAACAGTGGTGATAACACCATAAAAATCGGCAGCAATACTAAACTCATCCTGACCCGCCACAACCTGCGCGACTGTTGGAACGGTTTCCGACTGAGTCACGACAAAATATATGTCTGAAGTTAGGTCAACTGACATATCAATTCCCACGGTAGTGGTGTTTGGCAAAATATCTGTAATTGTTAAGACGGGATTAGATGCGGGATCTGTCAACGTAAAAGTCACAGGATCAGATACACAACCCGTTTCATTTTCAGTAATTACCAATGTATAATCTCCTGCGGCCAGTCCGTCCACTGTATGAGAGGTAGCACCATCCGGGTTAGAACCATTTCCAGGATTACTAAAGTCTACTAATGGCGTGGAAGTATCGGCACCAAAATACCACTGAAATGTGTAATTATCCGCACTTGTTGGAGCCACATTCGAGGCATTGATCTGGCCATCATTATTTCCAATAGACGAAGGGTTCGTTGACGTTGCATTGACTGGTGTAATGGTCGGGTTAATCAGGTTATCCAGGATGGTAATAGTTATAACCTCTTCGCAACCAGTACCGGGGCTTTGATCATCTGTGACCCTCACCGTATACTGGCCTGCGGGAACACCTGAAAGAATGGCTGTAGTAGACCCTGATGTGGATACCCCAGGAACTGAACCGTCCGATGCAGGTGTAGAAGTATCTGACCCCACGAACCACTCATATGTATATGTTCCAGTATCGTCATTGGTAATGGTCACCGAAGCAGCGCCATCCGGGTCACCAGCACATACAGTATTATCCGTAGGAGTCACTGATAAAACCGGAGAAACAGTATTGTCAAAGACGTCAAAGGGCCCAGGCAATACATTGGATGTGGCACTCTGAATCTGAACTTGAATATTCGTGTAACTGCCCACTGATAAAAATGGAATTTCAAGGTCTCCACTTCCATCTGTAAGAAAGCTTTCTGGGGCAACAGGAGATGATTCAAAATCATAGATGACGTCATAACTTTCATTTGCAATGAGTCCTCCAATAGTTATAGATCCAAAAGGAGATATACAATCAGTCGCATCCTCAGTTGCTACATGAGTGATTGTGGGTCCAACAATATTCAGGTCTGGTGAGTCGTCAAATACAACAGCAGTCGTGTTAAAAACCCTGATAATTCTGTTGCTGATAGAAGGTCCGGGAACGACCCACGAAAATGTGCCGGAGAACTCATCTCCATGATTGGACAGAGGCCCTGAATAGATAATATCATCAAAGGATCCTCCTCCGTTATCACTAAAACTGATTTCTAGACCATCACCAATATTCATCCCATTCCCATCTGAAGTCCATTGAATATTTACGGTGCTCCCCACCTCAAGAGGTGAACCTCCATCAGGTTGTGTGACAGTTAGTGTCTGCGCCTGAGTAGTAAAGCTCCAAGCAGTCAAAAGTGTAATAGCGGCAATTGATTTTCCTGATAAGTTCATAATAGCTCCCTGGGGTATTGTAATAGAATATATCTCGTTATAGCTGAGTTGTGTCGGAGTAAACGTAACTGAGGTTCCAGAAAAGTTAACAGCGGCGGCAACATCAAATTGTTCCACAATATTATCATCTTGAGTTCTAATTGCAATATTTCCAGCGCCTGCTTGAACGTTTTGGTCGAAAATTACCGTGATTGTGGTATTCGGTACTACTCCCGTAGCGTCAACTTCCGGCGTTTGGCTAACAATCTGAGGTGCAGGTATCAATGCTCCCGAAGGAACCCAATCAGTTGCCTGATCCATGTTGGTCAGCACACCATGATTGTCAAAACTAAGATCGTAAAGCGTTTCTCCCTCTCCTTCATCAAATCTATAATAGGCAGCCAGATCGTCAGAGCCAATTTGCGGGTGACCTGTGAGGTCATTGGTGAGCATGTAGGATTGAATGTCTCCTTGAGACACAGCATCTCTCCAAATTCGAACCTCATCGATTTGACCATGCCAATGGTTACCAGCTGTGGCGATGTTTACATTCTCGGCTAGATAAAAATTGGCTCCAGAAAGGCTGGCTGTTGAAGCTGGGATAGTCCCTAAATAATCCAAAATCACCTCTTCTCCATTGACATAGGCCTTCAGCCTATTCGAATTGCCCGTTTGGCTTCCGTCATAAACCATGGCCAGATGAAACCATTCGCCACCGTAGACATACTGCGAGTAATCAAACCTTCCATAAGCAGAAGAGCCATTGTGAACATAGAGATACAGATACCCATCGTTCCAGGTTCTGGCACGGATCATTGCTGTGCTTGACAAAATCTGACCAAACATGCCTCCCTGTACGTCGATCGTATTTTGGTTAAACCATCCTTCTATAGTAAACTTATCGGTGCTTGACAGGTCGGTTATCGGATTGATGGTGACATGGTCGTCGGTTCCATCAAAATCGAGAGCCATTCCAGAGCCCGACTCGTTCGGATAGCCAAAACCCTCTAGCTGAATCATATAGGCGGATTCATCCGTGTCATCATTGTTGATGGTAATGTTCTCTGAAATTGTGCCTGAAGTGCCCGGAGCAAATTGGACCGTAAAATGTTCTGCTGTTTGCCCGCTGATCGGAGTGGAACTAATATTAGAAACGGCAAAATGTGTTGGTGAGCCAGTGATGCTCGCAATATTCAGCGCACCAAAACCTGTGTTCTCCACATCCACCTGCTCTGTAGCGCCACTCTGGCCCACAAAAGACCAACTTAGGTCAATGGCTTCACCGATTCCAATAGGACTTCCTGCAAATTTTACATTGATATCGGGTGTAAGTGAAGCCGCAACAAAGTCAGATGTGGCCGTTGAACTAGAAGCGGCAACAACAACCTCATCATTTGCAGATAAACTCAAGCTTCCAAAGTTCCATGATCCTGTAACTACATATGCAGAATCCATTAAAGTTTGGGGTTGTCCTGACCCATCGCCTAAATACAAATGAATAATATCTCCATCACTGCCTGTTCCAGAAACGGCAGAGGTAGTAAGGGACGTTATAGTTGGTTCGGAAACTGAAGCATTAGCACCATTGGTGACTATTCCTGCGGTGTTACCAAAAATTGAGTTGGCAGTGATTCTTACCCCGTCGGTATCCTGAGAGCCATCATTCTCAAAATGAATCGCCTCGGTAGCATTTGTGATGGTGTTACCATCTGCTGGCAAGCCACCAATCTTAAAATTAGTATAGCCCGGTCGGTCGTCAAGATAAATACCTGTGCCAACAGGGTGTGGGTCTCCATCCACATCTGTTCCAATCGTGTTGGCCTGTATGGCAATATTCTGCAATCCAAAAGTTAGATTTTTTATAGCATCCCGCTGCACATTTCCAATGTAGTTTCCACGAACCACCACGTTGTTGCCGTTTATTATGATTCCATCGCTAATGGCGCTTGTGGCAGGTGCGGCCTCTTTGGCATCAAAATTCAAACCAATAATATTGTTTTCCACAAGTGCAGAGTTGTTGATGCCACCCAGCACTATGGCTGAATTGGAATAATTGCCAATCGTGTTGCCCTTAATAATCACATCATCCACAAAATCGCTAATCGATATGGCCGAGCCCGTGATTTGTTCTGAAATGCCCGTTCCGGTATGGTCAAACCCAAAGTAGTTGTTTTCGATCTCAATGAGACTCCCGCTTGTGATATAAATAATCTCATCAACGCCTGCATCACCGCTAGCTCCGAAAACATTGTCATGAACATGCAATGAAAGGTTTCCGCTGTTTACCGAATTGATTACATTGTTGTTGGCATTGATAAATCGCAGGTTTGCTATTTCAACCTTGTCATCCCCTGTCGGGGTAAAATGAAGAATGTCATTACCCGAGTTGGCCCCATCTATCGTAATGATTTGGCCAGAGGTCAAATTGAAGTTTACTTCCGTAGATCCATCCATTGTTAGAGAAGAAGAAATGGTTCCCAGATCAGATGCGGGACTAATGGTCCATGGGCCAGCTCCGCCAAGATTAAAATCAATAAAGAACCCTTGATCATCTATGGCATTGGACAGTTCCAGGGCTTTCCTAAGAGAGCCATCACCAGAATCCTCCGTGATATTCACCTCATAATATCCAGCGGTACCCATCTCTGAGGTCCCATCAGTTGTTGTTGTCAGGGTCGCAGAGTATGAGTTGGAGGTGAAAGTCCCTGTATAGCTAAACCTCTTCGTTCCAGCATCGTCAAAAACCGTGGTTTTTCCAAGGTAGATTACCCCTTGTTTTTGGTCACAAACGTCGGTGGACTCATATACATGAACATCGGATCCTGCTGCTACGAGCGGATCAACAGTACCACTAATTTCTGAAGGAGTTATATAATCTATCGTCGGACGAATGATGTCATTGTGTGGAGTTGAAGCGATGTTGTTTAAATCGAACCCGCCTCCTTCGTTGCAAGACATTGAGTTCCCGATGACCTGATTTCTCAAAGATGTACTACCAGTGATACGCACCCCGTAGTGACTTGCAGTTGTTCCATTATAAAAAATGTAATTCCCCTCTCCTGGGTTCTCCCCTCCAATTTGGTTGTCCGAAGCACCATTTGGCAACACGATTCCGGATTCCAAATTACCCAAATCATTATCCGCAAAATCCCGACCGATATAATTGGATTGAATCACATTGGAACTTCCTTCCAATTGTATTCCGGTATTATTTTGAACTACCACATTCTCCCCACCAATTTTACCAAAGGTGTTGTTGTCCCCTTCAATGATTACACCGTCGTTCAGACCCTGAGAAAAGTTTTGAATTTTGAAACCATAGATTTCAATATTGGCTCCAGTAGCCCCAATTCTGAATGCGGCACCATCTACTGTAGAAGAGAGGCTGGTTCCGTCGATTACAATAAGCTCATCAGAAGATAAACTCCAGTCTGTTGCTGTGGTGGCATCCAGAATCATGCCATTGACATTGGTGATGGTCGGTAAGACACCATCAGTATCATCCAGAGCTATGACACTACCAGCTGCAATACTGAAAGTAATGGTTTCTTTGGCCCCACTAGCATTTGCATTAATGATTGCGTCTCGTAGGGAGCCTGGGCCTGCAGGGCTGGTATTAGAAACAACGTAAGGCGCGTTCAGGTTTACCGTGTTGTTTGATTGAGTTGCTGCCATCTGATTTCCTGCGGCATCATAGGTAAGTGCACCCGGCTCTACTTTTACTATCTCAGAACCATCGGGACTTCCACCGACTGTCAGATCAATTTCAACCTGGGTTGGCGAGTTGACTCTCAGTGCAGTTTCTGTCACTGATGCAACTCCGCCCTCAACCGTTACGCTCATATTGGCCAACACCACCGAGTTAAACCCATCTTCATCACTGAAAATGTCTTCATCAAAATCAACAGTCAGGAGTGTATTATCTCCGGAGAGGGTGACACCTGTGATTGTAGGAGCCGTATTATCAAAGACTACAGAAGATCCATCGGTGACTGCAAAAACCGCAGTTCCCGAGTTTCCGGTAAGGTCTTCAAAGTCAATCTGGAAAGTTACCGATCCTTCATTGTCAGAAGCGGACATAATATATTCGGCTGTCCAGTTAAGAGGACCGCCTAAAATTGTCACGGCATTGTTGATTGCCGCACCATCACTGGAAAAAAACACGTCGACATTGGTAATGTCCTCATCTGAAGTAAAGGTTAGAAGCACTTTATCAGTTGCCCGACCAAACAAGTTGTTCCCAGAGTCGTCCAGACCGATGGATACTGTGGGAAGAGTGGGTGATGTGGAATCCAAAGCTCCCGCCGGTGCAACTCCATGAGCAGCTGCCACATAGTCCGTGGCATTGTCCATGTTGAACATTGTACCCGGATTGCCATTGCCTGAAACATCGGGAACGTTATCATCTCCGGGACCATCTGAGAAGTTCCAGTAGCCAAGAAGTCCCGGTTCGCCACCATTAAGTTCCACATCTTTGAATGTATCTATTTGACTCTCCGATCTGGCGACATTCCAGACCCGAACTTCATCTATTTGCCCAGAGAAAAGTGCCTCTGCTTGATCCCTTGAGCCAATATTGAACTCATTGCCATTCAAAATCGAACCTGTCAAATTATCGCTAATCACCGTCACGGACTGTACAGTTCCATCAACATATAGCTTTATTCCGGCTGCTGCAGTACTCCCGTCATAGGTCACCGCAACGTGATGCCACTGACTGGTACTGATGGCATTTGATGCCGCTACCCAAAGTTCATCGGAAGATGATCCTCCATTAAAATCACTTCTAATAAGAAGTTGTGGCACATTACCATCCAAAAAGAAAATGTATCCGCGATATGTCCCTGCATTCAGTTCGTTTCCTGCAATACTTCTATTACCAGTCCCGGTTGCTGTGTTTACCCATGCTTCTATTGTGAACTGATCAGCATTCTCAAACTGCAACGAGGTACCAGTGCCCACTGAAATCAGGTCATCCGTTCCATCAAAATCCAAGGCGTAGTTAGGTGGATCCAGCGTCAATGCCGCGATGACCGTAGCGCTGCTCGGTCTGTTTGAGTTTCCATCATAAGGTAGCAGGAAGATATCGTAGTTAGTGGAAGCAGATAACCCTGTCACGGTTTCATTATAAAATGTAGAAGCATCTGTCACGCTAATAATACCTGCAGCATCCCCCACGGTTCCGATATCATCCAAAGCCGGAGCACTGGATGGGTTAGCCAATATTGAATATGCCACCTGCGAGCTACCTTCATTGAGCTCAACATTTATATCAAAGCCATCTATGGTTTCAGTGTCGGCTGTTGGGTAAATCCCTTCAAAAATCGGAGCAAAAACATCTGCGGCCCAGGCGTCAGAAACCTCATAGCTTACACCACCGACCAGAGAACCGTCATTCGACCCTGCAGCATCGATGAGTGGTCCGGACGAATTGTTGAAGGTGTAGGAAGATATAGGCCCTGATGTAATGGAGCTGTACGCATTGTCCACTATTTGTTCTTGTGTTCTGGCTACACTCCAAATCCTTATCTCATCAACTTCACCATCGAAATACTGTTCGGCACCATTATTACTAAAGCCGATAGATAGGGGTTCGGCTATATCATTGATTGTTCCGGCCAGCGTTGAAGATGATGTGCCCACCAATGCTCCATTTAAATACAATTCAACATGGGTGCCGGATGACCAGACCAAAGCAACGTGATACCATTCGTTTGTATTGACATTGGTGCTAACAAATGAAGCCGTCTCAGTTCCCACATCAGTACCAACTCTCGCAATCAAGTCACCTCCTCCATCCGTACCTCTAAAATAAATACCTGCGGAATTATTACCTGCAAACGTCATTTCCCCCTTTGCAATGATTGAATAGTGCTCGTCTGAGGCAGTGAAATAAGGACTCACATTTGTATTGAACCAACCCTCTATAGTAAGTGACGAAAGTCCATCTAAGGTAGTCACGTCACCAAAATCGACATAGCTATCAACCCCATCAAAACTCAGGGCATTGTTATCGTTGGTTGTCCCCGGCGTTGCTTCGGCTTTCTGAAAATCATCATCATCCGAATCCGAATCTGCACCGTTTGGCTTTCTTGAAACGGATTCATCTGCTGTGCCAGAAGATGCTCCGTTAGGTGCCTGGTCGATTGTGCCACCTAAATCAACACGATCTATCTCAAAGCCATTTAGTAATACTAAATCCACGTTGTTGACCAAGGAGTTGCTGCCGTCGGGGTTTCCAAGAATAATGTAATCCCCTACTTCTGAATTTGAGATGGTTCCTGATCCAGAGGTAAAATAAGTAACAACATCGAAGGCTCCAGTATTCGTAAGGTCTCCAGAAAACCGAAGAGTGGACCCATCATCTTCATAGATTTCCAATGACCAGCCTGTGGTAAAATCCAAGCCAGCTTCTCCCACATATAGCTCTACATACTGATCAATATCTGAAACAGCCCCTCCTCCATCAGTGCCATCAAAGCCGTTTGTACTCCAGTCTGTCGCCGGATCTGTTACTACTTCGTTGATTTTGACATTGAGAGTCGATATAGTCAAAGCCCCCGATGGCGACCACTCTGTGCCGGCCATATTGGTGAGTATTCCGTCTAGCTCGTTTACAGATAAATCTGGGAGAACAAGACCGGCAGTTTCGTCAAAGCGATAGTAGCTAATCAAACCAGCTTCATTTCCTACCAGGGTATTATAGGTGTTATCGGAGATTTCTGTTGCATTCCGTGCATAATCCCAGATCCGAACCTCATCGATCTGACCTGGCCAATACTGAGCCACAGAATTCTGAAAGTGGCCAACCTGCACCGGTGCGGCACTGTTTTGTCTGGCTCCCGTAAAAGTTCCACTGCCACTTAATGCTCCATTGATGTAAAGCGACATTGTCGTTCCCTCCACCGTTGCGGCCACATGAGTCCAGGTGTTCAGCATGATGTCCTGATCGTCGGCATCATTTCCGCTAACACTAGCTATTCCCGAACCTGTTCCCAAGAAAAAACTGATGTTCCCATTGATGGGTCCCTGCACTTGTAAATTAAATTCTGCTGTGTTGTTATCAGTCGTTCCTTGTTTGGAGAGAATGGGGCTATAGTCAGTGAAATCGGTAATGTACACCCAGGCCTCTACGGTAAAATCACCAACAAAAGCCTCATCTTCAAATAAATCAATGTAGTCGTTCACTCCATCAAAATCCAGCGCGTTACCCGGGGATATGAAAAAGGAATTAGAAACAACATAGTCACTTTCGCCATTGGTGCTGTGGTCTGCCTTGGCTCTGTAATAATACTGAGTTCCTGAAGTAAGAGAAACAGATACTGGTGCAGACCCTGACACTCCAACAGAAATACCCGTAGCAATAGGGGAAGCAAAATCTGGAGCATCGTCTACATCTACCAAAATATCAATTGCTCCAGATGGTGCTGAGAAATTAGCGGTAAACCCGGAAGTGGAAACGTCGGTTGCGTTAAACAAGAATGGGCTTTCTGGAGTCATCGCTCCAGATGCCGTCCACTCCGTACCTGTCATATTGGTGAGCATTCCATCCAATGTATTTGCGGAAAGGTCTGGCAGAATTGTTCCTCCTGTTTCGTCAAAGCGGTAGTATGCGACAAGATTCGCTTCATTTCCAACCAAAGTATTGTACTGATAGCTTTGAATTTCCCCGATAGTTCTTTCATCGTCCCAAATCCTTAATTCATCCAAAAGACCCGCGTAACTAGAAGTCGCGGCACGACCACCAATATTTAAATTACCATCAAAGGTTACATAATCCGGGGTTCCCACTGCAACAACATCCGTGTCATCCACTCCATCGATAAATATACTTGCATCATCCACTCCACGATAGACAACAGCTGCATGATGCCAGTTTCCATCATTGTATGTTTGAGTGGTTTGTGTAATATTATTGCCCACGTTCAGTATTATTTCGTTCCCAGTGCTCTGTTGGATAGACCATTCCTGATTATTATTTCCTTTTTCCAGAATGATCACATTGCCTGATGTAGTGTGATTAAACCAAAACTCAACTGTGAAATCTCCCGCCAGATCTAAAAGTGGGTCATGTGGAATGTTGACGTAATCGGAAGAACTAAAAGTCAGTGTGTTTCCGGATTGCACCATGAAGGAATTAGAAACAACATAGTCACTTTCACCATTGGTGCTGTGGTCTGCCTTGGCTCGGTAATAATATTGAGTTCCTGAAGTAAGAGAAACAGATACTGGTGCAGACCCTGACGCTCCAACAGAAATACCCATAGCAATAGGGGAAGCAAAATCTGGAGCATCGTCTACATCTACCAAAATATCAATTGCTCCCGCTGGTGCAGAGAAATTAGCTGTAAACCCGGAAGTGGAAACGTCGGTTGCGTTAAACAAGAAAGGGCTTTCTGGAGTCATCGCTCCAGATGCCGTCCACTCCGTACCTGTCATATTGGTGAGCGTTCCATCCAATGTATTTGCGGAAAGGTCTGGCAGAATTGTTCCTCCAGTTTCGTCAAAGCGGTAGTATGCGACAAGGTTCGCTTCATTTCCAACCAAAGTATTGTACTGATTGCTTTGAATTTCCCCGATAGTTCTTTCATCGTTCCAGATTCTTACTTCGTCCATCGCACCTTCGAGATCAAAGCTACCTCCTACTCTGCCTCCTATAGAAACGGCTCCATCATAAGTGACATAATCTGGTGTTCCGAGGGTGTTAGTCGCACCATTGGTTTCGTCAACCCCGTCAATATAAATCGTGCCATTTGTTGAGCCTCTATAGACTATAGCAACATGATGCCATTTGCCATCATTGATAGAAATATTAGATTCAAGGCCTCCATTGCCAAAGTTCATGTATACATGATCGTTGAACTGCTGGATAGACCACTCCTGATTGTTTGTCCCTTTTTCCAACCATACTGTACCTACGCTGGCAGAGGTTTTTATCCAAAACTCTACGGTGAAAGGACTTGCCAGATCAAACAGCGGATCATGTGGAATGTTGACGTAATCGGAAGCTGCAAAATCCAGCGCATTGTTTTGCAAGGTCGCGGTAATACTGAACTGGGTTGCAGCATTACTCGCATTACCCGTCAGGTCATTGGCCGCACCACCGGCCATATCCACAGTGACATTGCCATCTGCATTGGGATACAAGTCAACAGTATAATTCTGACCATCCACACCCATAAAGTTGTTGACAATGGCATTTGTCACTGCTAAGTCCGTTTCATCCAAATTCACGACCTCTTCACCAAAATCTATATCTACTGTGATGGGGGAATTTGTTCCAGAACCTACTGTTGTTATGTTTGGTGTTGGGGCTGTGGCATCCAACATTCCTGCATCACCGACCGTAGAATGCTGCACGTAATCACCCGCCACGTCCATGTCGGTCATGGCACCATTTTGAGCGCCATCACCGGAGGCCAAATCTGGAATCGTTGAACCTCCTCCATTTTCAAAGTTCCAATAGCCAACAAGGCCGGGTTCACTTCCATTTAGTTCTACATCTTTAAAAGCCAACAGTTGTTCTGGTGTTCTGGCTGTATGCCAGATCTTTACCTCATCTATTTGGCCATTAAAAAATTCCGTTCCTCCAACTTCCGAACCATCTTCACCTATTCCCCAATCAAAGGTGTTGTCAACAAGAGTGGTCTCCCCTAAATCAGCACTTGAAACTGCCGTTCCATCCAAATAAATTGTAAAAACCCCCTGATCAAACACCAACGCTACATGATGCCACGTATTGAGTGCTAATATTTCTCCTGTTAACGGAGTAGTAATGTAGGTGTCTGAAGAATTTACAAAGGCAGCTCTTAAGCCTAAGCCTCCTCCGGTATTGTCATATGTGTCAAAATAAAATGACCCATTGTCTGTTCCTGCCGAGTTACCATCAGCTTTGGTTATAATTCTCTTAAAGTTGTCTGAACGATTGTATATCAATGCTTCGACGGTCAGCAGGCCTCCCGTTGGCTCTAGAGATGGGTTATCTACTATAACTATCTTATCGTCTACTCCATCAAAATCCATGACGAAATCAGGCTCGGTTACCAGAGGATCGCCAATGATGCCATTCCCACTTATCCAGTTGCCATTGTCCATGTTTTGGAGCGTTCCATTCAGTCCCGCTGTTCCTTCAGCATTGGTCAATGTGGTGCCAATAGCATCTTCAAAATCATAATAGGCCACCAGGCCTTCATGCCCGCCCGATAACAATTCATTGTCTTTGTGGTAATTAATATGTGCCTCAGACAGGGGTTTGTTCCAAATACGCACTTCGTCAATGTCACCATTAAAAAATTGTCCATCGGAAGGGCCATCTGTGTAAGATGAACCAATCCTGTTGAAACTGTGATACTCCGAATTGCCATCCCAGGTAATATTTCCCGTCGCTTCTACATTCCCATCAAGGTAAAGAACCATCTCTCCCGTAAGTTCCTCGTGACTGACAGCCACATGGTGCCAACCTCCGTCAGCCACGTCAGTCGTTCCGGATACACTTTGCCAACTATCGTTAAAATGAAGCACTTCTAGCACCCCGTTGGTCAAACCAAAACTGAAACCAACATTATTATCGAAATCACCTATAATTGCCATTCCTGGTGCACCGGCATAAGATGGGGAGCCAACTGTAGTACTTGTCCTAACCCATGCTTCATAGGTCAGCCCCCCGGAAACCTGCGTTCTGGTTGTTGTGACATTTTGGTTAACTCCGTCAAAATTGAGGGCATTGTTTTGAGCCAGTATCTGAACATGAATAAACAGGAATGAAGAAAGTATCCCCAGTTTGATTTTGCTGGTTATGGGTTTCATGGGCGGTGAACTTATCAATTAGTTGGAAGGCTAAATATATAATTCGTATTTGTAGCTTGATCCAAATTATTCAGTTTTCAAAAAAGTTGTTTAATTTACTGCGTTATAGTACAATTATTTTTTGAAATATTAATATTTCGACAAACAGCGCAAAATCATCCATTAACTCTCCACTTGTTAAACAATTAACTGAAGACGAGACTGGAAAACCAATTGCTATTTTGAGACGAAGCTAATTCTTCGTTATTTTAAGAATCCATGAATTAACAAACCCGTCATGAAACGCTTACTACCGCTACTTTTTCTGATTTCTCTATTTATCGGTATCGACAAATCACACGCTCAATACCAGTTTGACAGCAAAAAATCCGAAAAGCTATACAACAAGTTAGAAGGCTACTACGCCGACTATGCTTACGACAAGATTCTCAAAAGTGAAGATGATATCACAAGCATGTTCCTAAACAAAAAGGACACGCTAGCCGCTTTGATGTATAGCTTTCTGGGAGAATCTTATCTGTATTGGGACAATGACATGAAAAAGTCGCTGCAGTATTACCAAAAAGAGTATGACCTGCGCAAAGAACTTGGCGATGATGACCTGGCCACACCTGCTCTCAACATTGGTTACATCAAAGACGAGCTTGGGCTATACAATGAAACAGAGGAAATTTATTTGGAGGTTTTGGCTCACGACAAAAAGAAGTTTGGAGAAAAAAGCGATGAATACTTTTCTTCCGCTTCCTCGCTTGCAGATCATTACATGTTTGTGGAGGACGTAGAAAAAGGGCTCGAACTGTGTAAAGAACTCCGAAAGCAGAGCGTTGACAGAAACTCTTATGAAGAGGCCATCGTGCTAAAAATTACCGGGGATTTTTATAGCATTGCTGGTAATTATAGCCGGTCGGAGCGATTACTCACACAAGCTCTGGAAACCCTAGATGATTTAGGCCTCTATGCTTCCATCGAATATGTGAATACACTTGCTAGTTTGGGTGGTCTTTACAACCAAATCGGTAAGCTGCCATTGGCCGAAGAAGTCTATCTGGAGGCTATGTCCATACTTGATCGACTGCAAGGCGACATGTCAGAGTACAAAATGATTCTTGGAAGCAACATGGGTTTGAACTATGTCTCGCTTGGGAATTTTGATAAAGCCGAAGAAATCTACCTCAAAAACCTTGAGCTCGACGAAGAATACTACGGATCAGAGTCATACCCGATAGCAGTAGATGCGGGTAACCTGGCCACAAACTACATGTATGCCGGTCAGCTAAGCAAAGCGGAGGAGTACTTCAAAAAATCGGGTGAGGTCTATAAAAGCATCGTAGGTGAAGAAAGTTCCGAATATGCCAGAACTCTCCAAAACCTATCTCAGGTATATACCAGAAAAGGCAATGTCTATGAAGCCCAGGATATGGCTAAAAAGGCTTTGGATATTTTCCAAAAAACAACCACTGACAACCGACAGTTGGCTTTCGCCAATTACTATCTAGGTGAAGCGTACTTTGCTGCTGATGAAATAGAAAAAGCTGAAAAGTATCATGAAGCAGCTTTGGATCTTAGAAAAAAATATCTCGGAGAAGGGAGCCCTGATTATGCGGCGAGTACCACCAAAATGGCTATCCTAAACTGGAAAAAGGGCGACAATAAACAAGCCCTTCGCTACTACGGAGAGACTTTTGAAAACTACTTCAAGCAGATCAACCTCGTTTTCCCAATCTTGAGCGAAGAGGAAAAAACCAAGTTTTACTACAACAAACTCAAACCTGCTTTTGAGCAATACAACTCATTCATCATAGAGACCAGCTCGGAAGACAAGGAGCTAATCGGTGAGATCTACAACAATCAGCTCGCAACAAAAGGCTTGATTCTATATGCCTCTGGCAAGGTCAAAAACTCAATTCTCAATAGCGGGGATTCAACGCTCATTTCAAAATACAGCAGTTGGATCGATCAGAAAGAGCAACTTGCCAAGCTATTCAGCGCTAGTGATCTGAATGTAAAGATCCGTAACAAGAAGATCGATTCTCTCACGACCCTTTCCAACAACCTTGAAAAGGAACTCAGCCAGGCCAGCTCCACGTTCGCTTCGACCTTTGCCAACAAAAACCTCAAATGGCAAGACATACAGAAAACACTTAAGGCTGGAGAGGCTGCCGTTGAGGTGGTCCGTTTTCGTGATTTTTCTACTGACTCTGCCGGAATCTTTACGGACGAGGTTTACTACGCTGCGCTGATTTTAACTTCGGAAACAGAAGATTATCCGGAAATGGTAATCATGAGAAACGGAAAACTCATGGAAAGCCGATACTTGTCCAACTACCGAAATGCCATCAAATATAAAATTGACGAAGACTACAGCTACAAACTATTCTGGCGACCGATCGCCAATAAGCTTGAGGGAATAAACAAGGTCTATTTTTCACCAGACGGGGTTTTCAATCAAATTAGTATTTACACTTTACGAAACCCCGCCACTGGAAACTTCACCATCGACGAACTAGAAATTCAGGTGATTACCAATACCAAAGATCTCGTTGCTGTAAACACCTCGGGGCAATCTTCAGGAGACTCCTTCTTATTTGGATACCCCAACTACAACATGGGAATCCTCGATGATGACAAAAAAAATGAAAACAAAAACGGCTCGGCCGAGGCGGCTGTGAAAGCGGCGGCTGAAAACAGAGGCCGTGGGGTTAGTCGTGGGGGCGAAAGAGGCGCCAGAGGTGGACGTGGAGCAGATTCCGGACAAGGACTATCCAGAGGTGGAGCAATACCGCGCGGACTGAGAGGAAACATGTTAAGGTACATGAGCTCCAACCAACTACTTGCGCTCCTTCCCGGAACCAAAAAAGAAGTAGGTCTGATCGATAGCCTGTATCAAACGAAACAAGCCAATGTAACAACACTGTTGAGCAATGAGGCACTAGAAGACAGTATCAAGAGCATCAAAAACCCAAAAGTACTACACATAGCTACTCATGGGTTCTTCCTTGAGAGCCACAGCGATGACGCCACTTCAGATGAATATGTTGAAAACCCATTGTTGAGATCAGGGCTAATTCTAGCCGGAGCTAACAGTTTCATTTCCAACGGGCAAATTTCAAATACCGAAGCACACAACGAAGATGGAATTCTGACAGCATATGAAGCCATGAACCTCAACCTGGACGATACCGAGCTGGTTGTGCTTTCTGCATGCGAAACAGGCCTTGGCGAAATCAAAAACGGTGAGGGTGTCTACGGTCTGCAAAGAGCATTTACCGTGGCTGGAGCCAAGACCATGATCATGTCCATGTGGACAGTTGATGATAATGCCACACAAGAACTGATGACAGTCTTCTACGAGGAATGGCTCAGTGGAAAAGAAAAACAGGAGGCATTTATCACTGCACAGAAACGCATCAAGGACAAATGGAAATCTCCCTACTACTGGGGAGCATTTGTTATGGTAGGGATGTAGTCATCCTGATTTTTAATAATGGTTAGTTGGAACTGGGCTGTTCACTCTTAAATTATGACCGACCTGGAAACACATTTCAACAAATCAGATAGACTCGAAAAGGCCCTCTTTGAAATCATCTGCCTGATGTTCATTGTTGTCATGTGTCATGGTTTTGTACAAGGCATGGTACTATTTGGAGTGACTCCTCTTTCATTGATAGAGATTTTCCTTTCGCTCCTAATGACAGGGTTCTTATATCTATCTCGGTTTAAGAGAAAGTTCAACGTACTAAGAGTTCCTCTTGTCATCATTCTCATAATTGCATTCACCCTTTTTTGGTTTTGGCTTTCTGGCTATCACGGACCAACAGGTGTCGGAGCGGTGGCTATTGGCATCATAACCATCTTGCTACTTCCTCAAAAGCACCGAACCCTTATCGTGCTTACTTACGCTGCTTTCGTTGTTCTCTTAGTTGTATTTCAAACTAATACAAACTGGGTTAGAACCAGCCCAATGGACTATGCAACCTTGCCTTATGACTATCTGGTTATTGTAACCAGTACTCTTTTGATTGTAAACAGGCTGAAAAGTGAGTTTGATCTTGAAAGAAAGTTAGTTTCCGACAAAAACCAACAGCTTGACGCTCTGAACGTGAGCCTTAACCAGTCAATTAAGGAATCTAAAGCAACACTCAAAAAACTGGAGGCCACAAAAGATCAGCTTATAGATTCAGAGAAAATGGCTTCAATTGGTCGTTTAACAGCAGGTCTTGCTCATGAACTTAATAACCCTTTAAACTTTATTGGAGGCAATGTGAGTCCCATAAAAACAGACCTTCAGGAAATAAAGGCACTACTTACGAAAGAAGATCAGGAAAAAACAAAAGATCTCTTTTCCGAAATTGATCAGCTCCTGAGCAACATTAAAACAGGCGCCCAGAAAACCTCTGACATCATAAACAACCTACTTAAGATTTCACCCCGAGGCTATTTAAATGAATTAACTGAAATCAATCTACAGGAGATTGTTCATCAAACTTCCCTTCTCGTATCTGGCGCCAATCCTCACATTTCGTTTACAACAAAATACAGAGATGAAATTACGCTCTATGGCAACTCTGTTGAAATCAATCAGGTATTATTAAACGTTATTAAAAACGCCATTGACGCCATCTCTGAAAATGGAGAAATCTCTCTTTCAACCTTTAAATCTGATAACTATGGAGTCATAGAGGTCTCAGACAATGGATGTGGAATTAAAAAGGCCAATCGAGCCAAAATTTTCGAGCCTTTTTTTTCAACCAAACCTGAAGGGGAAGGAACTGGCCTTGGGTTGTTTATCTCTTACGGTATTGTAAAAAAACATTCCGGGGAACTAATTTATATTCCAAAGACTCCAGGTTCAACTTTTCAAATTAAACTCCCGCTCCGATCAAACCTGGCCTAAATTTTCTTGATAATAAGGAGGCCGAAATGCCCTTTTGAGTGATTTTACGATTTTTTGGTTAACTTATACAAACCAAATTGCCGGGCTATGAAGACCAAAATTATCACCTTCTTAGTTTTCGCTGCAGCCGCATTGGCATTTATGTCTAATAAAAGAGAACAAGCCAAGCTGCCCGCAGACTACATTACCAAGTGTTCGAGCCCCACTCAGGAGTTCGCCGGTTTCGCCACAAACGTCTCGTTTCAGAAAAAGCACCAGACACCTCTGCCTCTTCAAGATTATATGCCAAAGGGCGAAATGGTCGAATATAAAACACGCGATGGCCAGACTGCCAACGCCTATCTGATCAAATCCGAAAGCAAGTCAGATGATTATCTTTTTGTGATTCATGAATGGTGGGGACTAAATGAATATGTGAAAAAAGAATCGGACAGACTCCATGCAGAACTTGGCGACATCAATGTTATGGCTCTAGACTTATACGACGGCAAAGTAGCCACCACAAGAGATGAAGCATCAACATACATGAAGTCAGTGTCAGATACCCGTGCACAAGCCATCATAGCCGGAGCTAAGTTTTTTATCGGCCGTGACACCCGAGTTTTCACAATTGGATGGTGTTTTGGTGGTGGATGGTCTTTGCAAACCGGAATAGAGCTCGGCAGACAGGCTGCCGGCACAGTCATGTTTTATGGCATGCCCGAGCAAGATGTAGAAAGACTCAAAACCTTGCAATGTGACGTGCTCGGGCTTTTTGCCGCAAATGAAAAGTGGATCACCCCGGAAGTTGTCTCCCAGTTTGAAAAAAACATGGATGCCGCCGGGAAAAACCTGACCATCAAGTCTTATGCTGCAGAGCACGGATTTGCCAATCCCAGCAACAGCCGATTTGATAAAGAGGCCACCGAAGACGCTTATAGCACCGTGATGGATTTTATCCAAAGCAGACGGTAGTTTTCCATTTCATTTCACTCACGCTTCATTTACCTTTACCCACATGAGCGAGAAAAAGAAACTTTTCTTGCTTGATGCCCTGGCCCTTATTTATCGGTCGCACTTCGCATTGAGCAAAAACCCAAGAATAACTTCAAAAGGTGTTAACACAGGAGCCATCATGGGTTTCACCAATACCGTGCTGGAAATTATCACCAAAGAAAAGCCCACCCACATAGGTGTCGCTTTCGATACCCACGCTCCTACATTCCGACACATCGAGTATAAAGAATACAAGGCAAACAGGGAATCCCAACCAGAAGAAATAGCTGTGGCAATTCCATATTGCAAAAAAATCCTTGACGGAATGAATATCCCCATCATCGAATTGGATGGGTATGAAGCAGATGATCTCATTGGCACTTTGGCAAAAAAAGCCTCCAAAGATGATTTTGATGTTTACATGATGACTCCCGATAAGGATTATGCTCAGCTTGTTGACGAGCATATCTTTTTATACAAGCCCGCCTTCATGGGAAATGCCGTGGATATCCTTGGCATACCCGAAGTTTTGGCCAAGTTCGATATAGAAAGAGTAGATCAGGTCATTGATTTTCTTGGGCTCAAAGGTGATGCCGTGGATAATATTCCGGGTATCCCCGGAGTAGGAGATAAAACAGCCGTGAAACTCCTGAAAGAATTCAGCACGGTTGAAAATATTGTGGCCAATGCAGATCAACTGAAAGGTGCGCTTCAAAAAAAGGTAGTAGAGTTTGGGGAACAGGGCATATTCTCCAAAAAATTAGCAACCATAAAAATAGATTCTCCTATTGATTTTGATGAGGAGTTACTGGAGAAAAAAGACCCGGAAAAAGACAAGCTCCTCCCGATCTTCGAAGAGTTGGAGCTGCGCACCATTGCCAAACGTATTTTCGTGGAACAAGTAGCGGGAACTGCAAGCTCCAGCGGCGATACATCCCAACTAGGGCTCTTTGGCACAGGCGATGCTCCAGAAGAGCTTGGCACCACAAAAACCCAACTGGACGCACAAAAAGCAAAATATCACCTGGTAAAAACAGCCGATGAAAGGTCTGAGCTCATTAAAAAATTGAGCTCTGTGAAAGAGTTTTGCTTTGATACAGAAACCAACAGCCTGAACACACGCGAAGCAAAGCTTGCCGGTATCGCTTTTAGCACAAAAGTGGGAGAGGGTTATTATGTCATGATTCCCGAAGATGAAAAAGAAGCTCAAAATATCGCCAACGAGTTTAAAGCCCTGCTGGAAGACGAGTCAGTTCTGAAAATCGGACAAAACCTCAAGTACGACATCCAGGTACTTCGCAATTATGGGGTCAATGTGAAAGGCAAAATCTTTGACACCATGCTGGCTCATTATCTCATTGACCCGGAAACTCAGCATGGCATGGACATCATGGCGGAGAACTATCTAAACTATAAGCCGATCAAATTTGAGGAGCTCGTAGGTAAAGGGAAGGCTCAAAAATCTATCAGGGATGTAGCCGATGAGGATGTGAAAAACTACGCTTGTGAAGATGCCGATATCACCTTGCAGCTAAAGGAAAAACTGGAGCCCGAGATCAAAGAATTTAATCTAGGAAAATTACTCCATGAAGTAGAGGAGCCGCTTTCTTTTGTGCTCGCCGATATGGAATATGAAGGTGTACGGATAGACGAACCTGCTCTTGCTGCCATGTCCAAAGAACTGGAAGAAGCCAGCAGAACGGCGCAGGACGAAATTTTCAACATTGCGGGCCAGCAGTTCAACATTGCCTCCCCGAAACAACTCGGCGAAATTCTCTTTGATAAACTCAAAATCATGGAGAACCCAAAGAAAACCAAGACCGGCCAATACGCTACAGGTGAAGAAATCTTATCCAAGCTGGCAAACGAGCACGAGATAGCTGCCAAAATCCTGGAGTTTCGTGAATACCAAAAACTCAAATCAACTTATGTAGATGCGCTACCCCTTCTCGTGAGCCCCATTGATGGCAAACTGCACACCGACTATCGGCAGACCATAGCTGCTACGGGCAGGCTGAGTTCTAATAACCCAAACCTTCAAAATATCCCTATCAGGACCGAAAAAGGAAGAGAAATTAGAAAAGCGTTCATCCCAAGAAGTGAAGATTACATCATCTTGGCAGCAGATTATTCGCAGATCGAGTTGAGAATCATGGCTGCATTTTCAGGTGACGAAGGCATGGTGGAAGCTTTCAAAACGGGTGTGGATATTCATACCAACACTGCCAGTAAAGTCTTTAAAGTCCCTTTAGATGAAGTTGATTCAGGGATGAGGAGAAAAGCCAAGGAAGTAAACTTTGGAATTATTTATGGTATCTCGGCATTTGGCCTAAGCCAAAACCTGAATATCCCAAGGTCGGAGGCAGCAGAAATCATAGAGTCCTATTTTCAGCAATTCCCGAAGGTGAAAGAATACATGGACGATACCATCGCCAAGGCGCACGAGCAGGAATATGTAGAGACAATTTTGGGTCGTCGCAGGTATTTGAGGAACATCAACACCAAAAACTTTACGCAGCGTGGCTTTGCCGAACGCAATGCCATCAATGCCCCCATCCAGGGAAGCGCCGCAGATATGATCAAACTGGCCATGATCAAAATCCACAACTGGATGAAGGAGCAAAACCTAAAGTCCAAAATGATCATGCAAGTACATGATGAATTGGTTTTTGACGCGCACAAAGACGAGATAGACCTGCTCAAAGAAAACGTGGATCAATTTATGAAAACCGCTCTGGAGCTGAACGTACCCATGGAAATTGGTATAGGCCAAGGCGAAAACTGGCTTCAGGCTCACTAATCACACTAATTAAGAAAATGACAGAAAAAGTCCCAGGTTTATCAGAGATCAAACGTGCACATATTCGCATCAGTAAGTATGTGGATGTCACTCCCGTAATGACCGCCAAGTCAATCAATGAGATGGTGGGTGCTGAGATTTTTTTTAAGTGTGAAAACTTTCAAAAGGGGGGAGCCTTCAAAATGCGTGGTGCCACCAACATGATCATGGAGTTCACCCCCGAAGAAAGGGCTCGCGGATTTGCCACCCACTCCTCGGGCAATCACGCCCAGGCTGTGGCGCTGGCCGCCAAGCTGATCGGCACCCAAGCATATGTGGTGATGCCTAAGGACTCCACCAAAGTGAAAATAGAAGCGGTAAAAGAATACGGCGCACAAGTCACCTTTTGCGAGCCAAATGAAAAGTCACGCCAGAAAACCTGTGATGCCATTTTGGCCAAAACAAATGCCATTTTCGTACCTCCGTTCAACGATTATAGAATCATCGCCGGACAAGCCACCGCTGCAAAAGAGCTAATCGAGGAAATCGAAGATCTCGATTACATCCTCACCCCGGTAGGTGGAGGTGGGCTCGCAGCAGGTACCGCCATCAGCGCAAAATGCATTGACCCTAACATTAAGGTGATTTTGGGTGAGCCTGAGAAAGCCGATGACACATTTCGCTCATTCAAATCAGGAAAATTACAAACAGTTACAAACCCAAAAACAGTGGCGGATGGTCTAAAAGTCTCCTTAGGAGATAAAAACTTTGGTATCATCAAAGAGTTGGTAGAAGATGTGGTCACTGTCAGTGAAAAGGAAATAGTAAAGGCCATGCGAATCATTTGGGAACGGATGAAAATCATCATCGAACCTTCTTCCGCAGTTCCATTTGCCGTCGCACTCAAAAACAAAGAGCTCCTGGCAGGCAAGCGAGTTGGGATGGTTCTTACAGGTGGCAATGTGGACGTGACCAACCTACCCTTTTAGCATCAGGAAGTGAAAAAAATATTCGTCCTCACCAACCCAACCTCAGGCAAACGTAAAGCATTAAAAGCACTGGCGACACTAGAGGAAGTGCTTGCTGCTGATCACATCCCATATGAGTCATTTCTGACTCACGCTGATCGCAACGGCTGGCAAACAGTAGAACAGGAATTGAACAAAACCTTCACCGACGTGATCATACTTGGTGGAGACGGCACCATCAATGAGGCCGTGAACGGGCTCAAACCAAACATCCCGGTCAGTATAATTCCGTGTGGTTCCGGCAATGACTATGTGAAGTGCCTCGACCTTGGCAAAACGCTTCATGAACAAATAGAAACCGCCATTTCAGGAAAAATCAAGCTTGTTGACATTGGTATTTGTAATGGTAGAAAGTTCCTAAACGGAGTAGGAGTTGGTTTCGATGGGCAGATCGTAGCTGACATGGCTTCACAAAAAACATGGCTTCAGGGGGCTGCCAAGTATTATTACCACGTTTTGAAAATCTTGTCCTCATACAAAGCCAAACCTTTCGATTTCAGCATTGACAAAGAGAGTCACAAGAAAGGCTTGATCTTGCTCTGTGTAGCAAAAGGCACAACATTCGGGGGGTCGTTCAAGCTGACACCAGATGCTGCTCTGGACGATGGCAAACTCCACATCTGTGAAATAGGAGACCTCAAACCGCTAAGAAGGTTTTTGAATATTTCGAGATTAGAAAGCGGCTCACACGTTGAACTCAAAGAAGTGCTAATTCATCAAGCAGAAGAGCTTGTTATAAATGAGCAACCTCAACTTCACGCGCATATAGATGGAGAATATTTCGGAAACCCGCCGTTTAGATTTTCTGTGCTGAAAGGTGGGTTGACGGTGCGGGTGAAAACCTAACTTCCCTTCCTATAACCTACAAAATAAGCGATCCCCGCGGCAGCCACTACCAAAATAGAAATGAACTGAGAGTGTGACAGCCAACCTTCGATGATAAAACCACGGGCTATATCTCCACGGAAAATTTCAATGATCGCCCTGCCAGCTGCATAGAGCGTCACATAAACAAATATCAACCTGCCTTGCAGTCTTCCATGGCGCTTCAGCATAATCAGCACCACCAAAATGATCAAAATCATGGTGACAGAATAAAGCTGCGTCGGGTGGAGGGCGGTATGAAGTGGCTCTGCCTGCGAAGCTTCGTCGGTATAGGTCACGCCTAAGGTGCCATCCGTTGGTTTACCGTAGCAGCAGCCTGCGAAAAAGCAGCCCATTCTCCCAAATGCATGAATGATACACCCTGTAATCGCGACCCTGTCTAGCATGGGCCAAAGTGGAAATTTTTCTTTTCTAAAGTACCAAACGGCCGTAGGAATGGCGAAAAGCAGAGAGCCATAAAAAACAAAACCCGTTCGGAAGTTTCTGGCCATGGCATCCCACGAAGAAAAATAGTGTTTTGGGTCTTCCAGATAAAAAAGCAATTTTCCTCCCACAAAAGCCGCCACTATGATCAATATAGCCAGGTTCTGAATCTTTTCGCTTTCTATACCCAATTCCTTTTTTGCCGTGGTGGACATATAAAAATAGCCAACCAGGGCCCCCATCATAATCATAAACCCATAGGTGTGAATTGTGAGGCTGCCAATAGAAAAGAGTTCGGGATGCATAAATTTTGATTTTGGGTTAAGACACTAATTTGTCCAAACTAGTTGTCATATAAAAGGCTTTCAAAGGTATAAAATGCGCTTTTCCGTTTCCTGCCTCTGCCTTGAAAAAACTTCTCATTATCTTTTTATAAAAATATTTTAAGGACGCCTGTAACATCCGGCCTTTCGGGTCGTCTCCTTTTTGATATGTCACCAAACCAACTGTTTGAAACACAAATTATTCCGGTATCAGATAAAATGTATCGGTTTGCCCTGTCCATCCTCAAGGAAGCGGACACGGCACAAGATGTGGTTCAGGAGTGTTTGGCCAAAATTTGGAACAAAAGAACCAAGCTTGTAGAGGTTCAAAGCCCGGAGGCCTGGGCAATGCGCATAACCAGAAACCAGTGTTATGACTGGGTAAAAACGAACCGGTTTACGGTTTTAACCGATCAGGACAAAGAACGCCCCGCAGATGATCAGTCAGATTACGAGTTACTCTTTTCTGATCATATGAAATGGCTCGAAAAGGCCATCGAATCTCTGCCCGTGAAACAACAGGAGGTTTACCACCTGCGGGAAATTGAGGAATTGCCTTATCAGGACATTGCGGACGTGCTGTCCATTAGCATGAGCGAAGTGAAAGTTTACCTTCATCGCGCCAGAACTAAAATCAGATCATCCATTGAACGAATCGAAGCTTATGGAATCGCGAATTAAGGAATTGCAGGAAAAGTATTGGGCTGGTGAAACATCGCTGGCCGAAGAAGCAGAATTGAAAGCATATTTCAAATCCAACCCTTCTTTGACAGCTCAGGGAAGGTACTTTCAGGCGGTAAACGCCAAAGGCAAAAAGCCCGGCGTGACCTTTAAGCATCCAGGACGTACGGGTTGGAAAAGCCAGTGGTCAGTAGCAGCGGCTCTTCTGGTTGGCATCATGACGGCCGCCATCGTGATACAGGATTCGAGAAACGGGGACAACTTTTTGGTAGAGGACCCAAAAGAAGCCTACGAAATCACCAGAAAAGCGCTGATGATGGTTTCGTCGGGGTTGAATGAGGGCAAGACTTATTCCAAAGAAATAGGACATATCAACAAAGCAGAACAAATTATTTCAGACGAAGAATAACATTTTAAGATCAAAGACATGAAAAAGATATTATTATCAATCGCAATTATTTTGACCTCCCTGGGAGTGTTTGCACAAGGGAAAGTCGTGACCAATTATTTGAATGAATTGGCAGACAATGACGCCTTCACAAAGGTGTCCGTCAGCAGCAAGATGTTTTCGCTTTTCACAGAGCTGGAAGCAGGAAGCGAAGAGGAAAAAGAGTTTCTCAAAGCCATCAGCAAACTGAAAGGCCTCAAGGTGATAGCCGCAGACTCCATTGCAAACTCAGCTGCCATGTACAAAAGAGCAACTACAGACGTGGAAGCTGCCGGGTATGAGGAACTGATGTCCGTCAAGGATGCAGAAGAAAACATGAAGTTTTCTATCAAAGACAAAAACGGTATCATAGAAGAGCTGATCATGGTAGTAGGTGGAAACAAGCATTTTGTGCTGCTGAGCCTCTACGGCGAAATAGACCTGAAAAACATCTCCAAAATAGCGAGATCTATGAATGTAGGCGGTTTGGACAATTTAGGCAAACTTGATGCAGACGATTAAGATTATCCTCTTTGTTTCAATTCTGGGGCTGTCACAGCAGCCCCTTTTTGCACAGGAATCCATCCTGAAAGACCAATTCGAAAAAAGCAATGAAGGCAAATATTGCTTTTATCCCAGCACGCTTCGCATGGTCAATATCAAGCAAAATGCTGACTTCAACGAGCTGGCTACCGGTGTAGAAAAATTGCTCATATACCAACTAGATAGCAGCAGCCAGGCAAATAAATCTTACAGAGAGGTATCGGAAAAATACCAAAGTGTGGGTTTTGAAGAATACGCTTCTGCGCAGGGAGGCGGCATGAGCTTGTCCATAGTAGGAAAAAGCGATAGACGCCAGCAGGAGTTTGCAGGGTATATGTGGTCAGACGAACTGGCGGTGGCCTTTTATCTGAGAGGTGACATTCCGTGGCAAAAGATCCCGACGCTGATCAAAAGCATGGAAGACCTTGATTTAATTGAAATTTTCTAACTCAATCAACCCACATTTTGAAGGACATTCTTGAAATAAAAGGGCTTTCCAAAAACTTTGGGAAGGTAAAAGCCGTGACCAACCTCAACCTCAACATACAGCAAGGTCAGATTTACGGTATTTTAGGGCCAAACGGTAGTGGTAAAACCACCACTCTGGGCATGATACTGGATGTGGTTGCCCCTACGGCCGGAGCATATCAGTGGTTTGGTGGCATGTCCCCCATTAGCGCCAGAAAGCAAATTGGTGCCATACTGGAAACGCCTTGTTTTTACCCTTATCTCACGGCTGTGCAAAACCTGCGCATCACCGCACACATCAAAGAATGTTCGTTTGATCGGATAGAAGAGGTGCTCGAGCAAGTTGGGCTAGCCGAAAGGAAAAACGACAAATTCAAAACGTACAGTCTGGGGATGAAACAGCGGCTGTCCATCGCAGCAGCGCTGATAGCCAACCCTCCCGTTCTCATTCTGGACGAGCCCACAAATGGGTTGGACCCACAAGGTATTGCGGAGATCCGAACTTTGATAAAAGAAATAGCCGCCGCAGGAAAAACAATACTGCTGGCCAGTCACCTGCTAGATGAGGTACAAAAAGTGTGCACGCACTTTTGTGTTTTGCGCCAGGGTGTCAAACTCCACGAAGGCTCAGTGAATGATATTTTAGGTGAAACCAATGAAGTAGAAATTGCCGCGGCAGACAATGAAAAACTCAAGGCGACAATACTGAAACTAGACAACATAGAAGCAATGAGCGAAGAAAACGGCCTCCTCATACTAAAAACTGCCAATGGTTTAACTAGTGATGCCATCAACAAATACTGTTTTGAACAGGGCCTTTCGCTAAAAAGAATCGTAACCCGAACAAATTCGCTGGAACAGGAATTTCTAAAAATACTCGAAGAAAAATGATACGAGCACTCAAACTGGAATGGCTAAAAATCAAGAATTACCACACGTTTTGGATTCTGCTGGGACTCTATGCGCTGGCTTTGATAATCATTTGCTTCGGTGGTATGTTTCTTCTCGAATACCTCAAAAATCACGGAGCAGATTTTGAAGGAATAGACCCGACCATACTTCCGATCTACGACTTCCCAGACATTTGGCAAAACACCACTTATCTCGGTTCATTCCTCAAAATTCTGATTGCCTTTATTGTGATCATTTCCATCACCAACGATCAAACCTACAACACCCTCAGACAAAACATCATTGATGGAATCAGCAAAAAGGAGTATTTACTTGGAAAAATGCTCTTGATTGCGGCTTTGGCGCTTTTCAGTACCGTTCTGTTATTTATATCAGGGTTGATCAACGGCTCCATTTATTCACATGTTCAGGGCGGGCACTATGTCCTTGATGAATTAGAATTCCTATTTGCCTACTGGTACGACATTGTCATTTTTTGTGCACTGGCTTTTTTCCTTTCGTTAATCATCAAAAAAGCCGGCTTCATCATCATAGCGTTGACTCTTTACAGTCTAATGTTTGAGCCCATACTAACCATGGTTTTCACGGAGGCTCCCTTTTTGAAGGGCCAAATATGGGCCTCTTTAGCTCCGTTTTTCCCCATCCATGCCATAAATGACTTGATTCCTGTGCCTTTCCCAAAATATGCTTTCAGGGAGATAGAAGACAATGTGCCGCTCTCGGCTTTAGCCATAAGCACGGTTTGGTTTCTTGTTTACATTGGTGGTATCGTGTTTATACTCAACCGCAGGGATCTGAAATCCTAACCTATTTGAATGGGTTCTCGCCTTTGTGGCTGCTGCTATCAAAAACACGGATGGCAACAACATCAGCCTCGGCGGTTTGAATCCCTTCAGAAAACACCTCGCACCTGAGTACAGTTTTTCGGTTTTTCACTTCCACTATTCGGGCTCTCAACTCCACCGTTTTATCGTTGGGCGTGGGCTTAAGGTATTTGACCGTGAGGGTGCCGGTGGCATATCTGTAAACCGGGTCAGAGTCCAAATCACGGTTCTCTATTTTGTAAGCATGGGCCATGGCAGTACCCATGCAGTGACAATCCACCAAGGTGGCCAATACACCTCCGTTGAGCAGGTTAGCCCACCCGTGGTATTTCTCTTCTGAATCCCAGCAACATACCGCTTCATCGCCATCCCAGTAGCTTTTGATATTTAATCCTTCATGGTTTTTTCCACAACCGAAGCAAACATTCTCCGGCATATGATCCTGAAAGTAGTCACGATTGCCCATATTTTTTTGTTAGTTTGAAGCAACAAATAAACACAAAATGATCCACGTACTAGATTTGAACTTTCTTGGCATTGATCATGCCATAGCCTCGTTTTTAATAGAGTCGTCAGATGGCCCCATTCTGATAGAAACTGGGCCCTACTCCACTTTTGAGTCCATGCAATCCGAACTGAAAAAGCACGGATATAAAGTAGAAGATGTGAAGCATGTTTTGCTCACGCACATACATTTTGATCACGCCGGGGCGGCCTGGGCATTCGCCGAAAAAGGAGCCAAAATATACGTTCACCCATTTGGTATCAACCACATGGAAGACCCCACCAAACTATACAACTCTGCCAAAATGATTTATGGTGATGATATGGAGCGGCTTTGGGGAACCATGGAAAAAATAAAAGGCAACTTACTCATTGCACCAGCGGATAATGAAGATCTGGAAATTGGTGGCGTCAAAATACGGGCATTGCATACGCCAGGTCATGCCAAACACCACATCGCCTGGCAAATCAACGATACCGTTTTCACTGGTGATGTTGCTGGTGTGAAAATAGGTGATGGACCGGTGGTGCCTCCATGTCCTCCTCCGGATATAAATCTGGAAGATTGGAATGTGAGCATAGAAAAACTGCTTGACACGGATGCATCCAAACTCTACCTGACGCACTTTGGACTTGTAGAAAACAAGCACGAACACTTATCTGAACTCAGGCATATTCTCAATAATTGGGCTCTGTGGGTAAAAGAAAAGTGGGAAAGTGGAATGACCGCAGAGGAGATCACTCCACATTTCAAAGCATACACTGCTGCTCAGCTGATGGACAAAGGGGTGAATGATCACGGACTAAAACAATATGAGGCAGCAAACCCAAGCTGGATGAGTGTGGCGGGTTTGATAAGGTATTGGAAAAAGAAGAGTTAAAAAAAAGGGGGGAGTCTATGACTCCCCCCAAACCAGCGATGTTAATAGTATTAACAGTTCAAACTTAAGTCCACCAAGCTGTGAGTGGAGATCAAACTCGTCACCTCTGCACATCGACTCGTTGAATGCTACCAAACCCTCGATGAACAGGCTTATCAAATAAAAAGGGGCGATAGACTGGTTGCTATAGGCCTACTTTTTTGCATTAGAGCTTAAAGGTGTACCAGACAATTTTGAGTTTCTTCAAGAATAAATCTCTTCGACAAATGTCTGGTAATCCATAGGTGGACGGACATAGGACTTGTTTTCTGGTAAAGGAGGCAACTCTACTTCCGGATAATCGACCTTCTGATAGGGAATCTGGCTCAGCAAGTGGTGGATGCAGTTCAAACGGGCTGTCTTTTTGTTGTCTGCATTCACTACAAACCACGGCGATTGCTTGGTGTCTGTATGCGCAAACATTTCATCTTTGGCTTTGGAGTATTCGAGCCATTTAGATCTCGACTCCAAATCCATAGGGCTAAATTTCCAGCGCTTCATAGGGTTGTTCACGCGATTGCGAAACCGCTTTTCCTGTTCATCATCGTTTACAGAAAACCAGTATTTCACCAAAATTATACCCGATCGGATGAGCATACGCTCAAACTCCGGACACGAGCGCAAAAACTCACGATACTCTTCCTCAGTACAAAAGCTCATTACCCGCTCTACTCCGGCACGGTTATACCAACTGCGATCAAACAAAACTATTTCGCCCTTTGCTGGCAGATGAGCCACATATCGCTGGAAATACCATTGGCTTTTTTCTTTCTCGGTAGGCACGCCCAACGCCACAACTCTCGCCACTCGGGGGTTTAGAGGCTCTGTTATACGTTTGATCACGCCTCCTTTGCCGGAAGCATCTCTGCCTTCAAAAATGACAACAACTTTCAATCCCTGCCTTTTCACCCACTCTTGTAGGTGAACAAGCTGTTCCTGTAATTCAAGTAAAGCGGTGTTGTAGGTCTCAGTGTTCATATGGGCGCTAATTGGTGAAGCGCCAATTTAACAACTAAAAATGTGGGTGAAGCAAAAGGCTGTCAGCGGGCACCCTGATATTGGTCAATGTAATGAGGTGGGGTAAAAATAAAGAAGGGGGTATCTAGACCCCCTTCCTACCAGCGATGTGAATTGTAATAGAATTTAAATATAAGACCGCTGTGAGGCTGGGTAAGAGTTTTTATCGACCAACAAGATGTTTTTTGGGATGAAAACTTTTTAATATCCCACAGCAAAATGGCCTTTCACACCGAGGTATCTGTACTGAATCCCACGACAAACTATAGTAATAGCATATAAGGAGCTTTCCGTAAGAAGATTTGGGCCTATATCCTTTTCCTCGTAAACTGGTGTCCGCACTTTTTTAGAATAATGTTTTAACTTTTCAATTTCCATGTTTACCATTCTCATCCTTTATCAATACTTCGTCGGTTGCTTCCAAATCGATAGGTCGGGTTAATTGATTCAATGTAAGTCAGCCAGGTGCCACTAAAAGGTTAGAGAAAAAATGATTTTTGGCACACGAAGTGGTATTAACTTACGGTTGAATTTTTGCCTCATTATGCCAGATAAACCTACTTCTTTCAAAATAAAACTTAGACGACTCAGCCGCGAGGGATTTCTTATGGTTCTTGGTGTGGCTGCTGCCTCATTTGGACTTGAGAGCTTTTTGCTGCCAAACGACGTGCTGGATGGGGGCGTAACAGGTATTTCTCTCCTACTGGCTGTGGTAACAGATGGACGTCCATCTCTTTTTATATTCCTGATCAACATTCCTTTTTTGGTTTTGGGATGGTGGCAGATTGGCAAAACCTTCGCTATCAAAAGCTTTTTGAGTATCACCCTACTGGCCATTGTGATTTACAATTTTCATTTCCCGACGCTTACTGATGACACATTGCTGGTTGCCGTGTTTGGGGGGTTCTTTCTTGGGTTGGGGATTGGTTTTTCCATACGTGGTGGTGCCATCATTGACGGCACGGAAGTTTTGGCCATCTATCTGGGAAAGAAAACCGGATTCTCCGTTGGTGAACTTATTTTGATTTTCAATGTGTTGATTTTCTCCGTAGCGGCGTACCTGCTCTCCCTGGAAACAGCCATGTACTCGATCATCACTTACTTTGCCGCATCACGAACGGTGGATTTCGTTTTAGAAGGCTTTGATGAATATATCGGCGTTACAATTGTTTCAGACAAACATTCTGAAATCCGCGAGATGGTTCTTTCAAAGCTAAGAAGGGGTGCCACCATCTATCATGGTAGCAAAGGGTTTAGCCTGCAGTCGAACGCCGATGCACATACCAACATCCTCTACACAGTGATAACGCGCCTGGAGCTGGCTCGTCTGGAAACGGAGATCGCCAGCATAGACCCCAGTGCTTTTCTGGTCATGTCAAAAGTGAAGGATATCAAAGGAGGTATGATCAAAAAGCTTCCGTTGAAAAAGTTGAAAAAAAACAGTAGATGAAAAACGTACTCCTTACTTTTTTAGTCTTAACCCTTATTAACTATGCAACAGCACAAATCAAAGTTGCTTGTGTAGGAAACAGCATCACTTACGGTGCAGGAATAGAAGAAAGAGATTCCCTGGCATACCCGCCACAACTGCAGCGGATTCTAGGATCGGAATGGCTTGTTGAAAATTTCGGTAGAAGTGGAGCAACATTGCTCAGAAACGGAAACTTGCCGTATTGGGATCAGCCTGAGTTTGAACAGGCAAAGAGTTTTGGGGCCGACGTAGTAATCATCATGTTAGGAACCAACGACTCTAAGCCCATGAACTGGGAGCCATATAAGGGTGAATATGTCAAGGACTATCATGATCTTATTGGCACTTTCAGGGCAATAAATCCAGAGGTCACGGTTTTCATTTGTTTTCCCATCCCCGTTGTGGAAACAAAATGGGGAATAGACAAACAGGTTATGGAAGAAGAAATCCCGTTAATTCTACAGTCCATAGCCAAATCAGAAAAAGTAAAGACCATTGATTTATACATACCGCTAGAACATCACTTAGACCTGATCCCAGACAAAATACACCCTGATGCTGCTGGCTCTAAGATAATGGCAACAGAAGTTGCCGAGACCCTACTCAAAAACAAAAAAAGAATCCTAAAGAAAATGTAAAAAGGGGTTTAGCCTGCTTCACCCCAGGCCGTAACAACGAGCTTTCTGGAGCCGCCGTAATCACGATGCTCACACAGATAAATGCCCTGCCATGTTCCCAAGGCTGGGCGACCATTTGCAATGGGAATCATCACAGAAGCTCCCAAAAGCGAAGATTTGATATGTGCCGGCATATCATCCGGGCCTTCGTAGGTGTGGATATAATAAGGAGCGTTCTCTGGTACCATTTTGTTGAAATGCGACTCAAAATCCTGCCGTACCGTAGGGTCAGCATTTTCATTGATAGTCAAAGAAGCAGAAGTATGCTGGATAAAAACCTGCAGCATTCCCTTCTTGATCTTTCGGAGGTCAGGGATAGCGGAAAGGACTTCACCTGTAATCAAGTGAAAACCACGGCTTTTTGCCGAAAGCGTAATATGCTCCTGAAGAAAAATCATAGGTCAACTCTTTCATGAGCGCCGATATCCGGCTTATCGTCTCGCGGGATTCCCAAAACATCGAATTCATATCCCAAATCTTCTCCTTTGTCCCTGGCAAAAGAAAGAGAGTCTAACCGGAAGTTGAATGTGTAAGGGTCAACAAAACCCGGAAAATCATTTTCGGTAGACGTATAATTGGTGGTTCCAAAATCCTGTTCTGACTTGATGATATTAGAACTCATCTCTAAAGTAAAGTTGGCATTGCCAGAAGCCTCGAAAAAGATTTCTTCCTCGTTTGAACCCCATATAATGCTGTTTTTGATTAGCACATCAATATCCTCATAGAGAAATTCGTTTTGCTCTACCTGCAGATAATCTGTAAAATAAAAAGATGGGTCTTCGTTTATAAAAAGGCTTCCAAGGTTGGAAAAGGTACAGTGCTCATATCTATAATAACCGCCGAGAGCATTGACCACAGTGAAGTTGCCACAATTGAAAATTTCGGTGTTTTCTACTAATACATCTGAGGTGTACGACTGAATGCCTGTTTGCGACATGTGCCTAATACTTGTATTAGCTACAATTAGGTCGTATTCAGTGTCGTCATCAGGAGAGCCTATCCTCAGTCCCTGCATTCCGTTCTCCAGATCAGCGAAACGTATCTCATTGTTTTTACTTCCCTCTAAAAAGTAAATAGCATCCCATTGGCCTGGTGCTATTTTATAACTTTCATCAAATCTTGTGTTTCTAAACAAAACTCGATTTGAAGAGTCTCCTAATACTTTGAGGGTTCCTTTGACAAAGAATGCGGCATTATTGTCAATATAAACTCTTGCCCCCGGCTCTATGGTCAATGTGCAAAGTGAATCCACCAAAACACCATCATAGATTACATAAGGCCTATCTGCCGTCCATGTTTGGTCGCAGATTATTTCTCCGTTGATAAAATTGGCATTCTGACCCCAGGCCACCAGTTTCACATGTCCACTGTTTCCATTCCAATCTACCACCACTGAATCCTTCACAATGTAGGGCAGGTTTTCGTCCTGTGGGTCTATTTCCACATCCACCAACACAAGCAGGCTATCGCCACCAAAGAGCACTTCGTCTTCTATCTCGGTTCCAAACTTGCCGTTGACAATGATTGAGTAGGGCGAGGACTCCCCCTTGCCCAGTCGAATACTTGAAATAGAAACTGCCTTTTTTGAAGGATTGAAAATCCTCAGCCGCTTGGTGATGCTCGTACGTGCCGTGAGGAGCGTATCAAAGATCACAGTATCGGTACTAAAGTGCAGATTGATAGAGCCTGATCCGGAAATTTTTTCTTCCACAGGCTCGCATGAGTAAATAAGCAACCCGGTGATTCCCAGTAAAAGTGCTAGACCTAAATTTTTCATGTTGTTTGAAACAAACGCCTTTGGCCCTTATTTATTCCTGATTTTCGGCTTTCATTAATTCGGTATTCTCGGCGATTCTCAGTTTTTCAATAAAATCACCAATATCTCCGCCCAAAATAGCCGGCAGGTTATAGACAGTATGGCCTATTCTGTGGTCGGTAACCCTTCCCTGGGGAAAATTGTAGGTTCTGATTTTATCCGATCTATCGCCTGAGCCTACAAGTGATTTCCGCTGCGAGCTGATCTCATCATTGTGTTTTTTGAGCTCCATTTCATAAAGCCTGGAACGAAGTACTTTTAGAGCCTTATCATAATTGGCGTGTTGTGATCTCCCGTCCTGACACTCTACCACTAAGCCAGAAGGCGCATGGGTCAGACGAATAGCAGACTCTGTTTTGTTAATGTGCTGACCCCCTGCTCCAGATGCTCGAAAGGTGTCCTTGCGGATGTCACCCATATTGAGTTCTACATCAACCTCCTCCGCTTCGGGCATCACAGCTACCGTAGCTGCTGAGGTATGCACCCGGCCTTGCGATTCGGTACTGGGCACGCGTTGCACACGGTGCGCTCCTGACTCAAACTTCAACTTACCATAAACATCCTCTCCCGTAACGCTACAGACAATTTCCTTAAATCCTCCAACCGTACCTTCCGTGAGACTCACAACAGAAAAATTCCAACCTTCCGTCTCTGCGTAACTTTTGTACATCCCAAACAGGTCCCCGGCAAATAGGGCTGCTTCATCACCCCCTGTGCCTGCGCGGATCTCCAAAATCACGTCTTTACTGTCATTGGGGTCTTTCGGGATAAGCAGTATTTTCAATTCCTCTTCCAGCTCCACTTTTTGTGGCGCCAACTCATCCAACTCGCCCTTGGCCATCTCTCGAAAATCAGGATCCTTTTCTGTTTCCAGCACCTCTTTGGCACTGGCTATATTTCCTGTGACTAAAGTATATTCATCGTATTTCTTCACGATCTTCTCCAGATCGCGATACTCCTTGTTGAGCTTAGTGTACTTGCCCATGTCAGCCATAGCATCAGGCTGCACTATCAGCTGCCCTACTTCCTCAAACCTGTGCTTGATCGCCTCTAATTTATCAATCATTCTTATTGCGAATTTTCAGGCACAAAGCTATAAAAGGTAAACGTAAGCTTAACCCATAACTAATTTGGTTTTACATAGTTACCTTTGCAAACTAGTTTAAGAGAGTAGGCATTATGTCAGTTCAACCAAAATTTCGTCCCACAGTTAAATCCGAATTCTCTCGCGTGCTTCGCGACCGAGTGAACGGGTATTTTAAAGAAAAAGGGATTTCTACACACGCCAACACAGAAATGGTTATCAAAACCATCGTATTGGTGACTGCCTGGTTTGGCACATATGGTCTGTTGGTTTTTGGGAATGTTCCTCTTTGGGCTAGCTATGTGCTTTGGGCTTTTCTAGGGGCCGTGATTGCATTGGTTTCTATGAATATTGGCCATGATGCCATTCACGGGGCTTACTCCAAAAAGAAATGGGTAAAAACCCTGCTCAGCCACACATTCAATATCAACGGGGCAAGTGCGTATATGTGGAAAATCTCTCACAACCACGCACATCACACTTTTACCAATATTCACGGTCACGACGAAGATATTTCTCCTGGGGATATTCTTCGTATCTCGCCAAGCACCAAGCTGCTGCCGATGCACAGGTTCCAGCAATTTTATGCCTTCTTTTTTTATGGTTTGGCTACCCTAAGCTGGGTTTTGATGAAAGATTATAAGCAGTTTTTCGAAAACAGGATCAATAATTATGACAACCATAAGCACCCGGCCAGAGAGTATTTTCTGTTGTTCTTTTACAAGTTGATCAATTACGGGTTATACATTGCCATCCCGATCATTTTCATGCCATACACTGTCGGCCAAATTATCCTCGGTTATTTACTGTTTCACCTTGTTTGTGGAATGTACCTGGCCTTGATGTTTATGCTGGCTCATGCTGTAGAAGAAGTGCATTTTCCGCTTCCTGATGACGAAGGAATCATAGGAGACGATTGGGTAGTACACCAAATGCACACTACCGCCAACTTCTCTTCCAGGAGCTGGTGGGCGGGTTTTTTGTCCGGCGGGCTCAACACTCAAATAGAACATCACTTGTTCGCTAATGTTTGCAGTGTGCACTACAGGTCAATCTCCAAAGTGATAAAAGCTACCTGTGAGGAATATGGCGTGCCCTATCACGATCTTCCGTCTTTTGGGGCAGCACTGAAATCACATTTCAACTTCCTGAAAAGAATGGGGCAAGAGGCAGACTACCGGCCCAAGACACAGCGGCAAACTCCTGCGGAGGTCAAACTTGCCCATGCCTAAAGCAGTCGGTGGTGTGGTCATTGACCAGACCGATGGCTTGCATGTGAGCATACATGGTTGTTGAACCAACAAACTTGAACCCTCTCTTTTTAAGGTCTTTGGCCAAAGCGTCTGATTCCTTTGTGGTCACGGGCACATCATTTCTGTGTTTCCAGTGATTAACTATGGGTTTTCCGCCTGTAAACGACCAAATGTATTTGTCAAATGATCCAAACTCTTTTTGTACTTCTATAAACTTCTGAGCATTGTTGATAGTAGCCGTAATTTTCATTTTGTTTCTGATAATGCCCGAATCTTGCAAGAGCACCTCCACCTCTTCCTCGCCAAAAGCAGCCACTTTTCTCACATCAAAACCTGCAAATGCATTTCTATATCCCGCTCTTTTTTTCAATATGGTACTCCAGCTAAGTCCCGCTTGGGCGCTCTCTAATACCAAAAACTCAAAATGCTTATGATCATCATGAACGGGCACACCCCACTCCTCATCATGGTATTTCACATAATCATCAAACATACCGAAGGCCCAGTCGCATCTTTTCATGTCCATAAATAATAGTCTTGTGCTTTAGGGGTTAATATATAAATTTATCGCTGGTTTGATCAACATGCGCAAAAACAACACTCTCAACTTTCTTCTAATACTTTTTTGCATCTGCTCAGGGCTGCAGGCGGTCGCTCAGGTGCCTGACAACCTCACCTCTACACGGTGTGCTGTAGTTGTTTCCATACCTGAAATGTATCAAAACGGATATTCGGTCAGAGGAGACTGGAAAAAGTTTGCGCTAGATGCACATAAGAGCTTCAAAAAAATAGGTGTGGATGGCATCATTTACATTTATGAAGACGACCTCAAAGCCGGACCTGAGGTAACCAAAGCTTATAAAGACCTGCTGGAAAAAAGGGATATCTCCAACATCCTTTCGCTCTCACACTCCGGTGATGAAAGTAACCCCATGTTTGAAATAGGCATTTACCCCATCAAAGAAAAGCTTGACCTTAACAACCCATATTACAGTATTTCTTCTGCCTCTCTTCGAGAGTTGATGCTCATACTTGGGAGGCAGGTTTTACGACAGGAAATACCAAGAACCAATTTCCTTATCCCGGATCAGCCGGAGTTTTTGGATGATTTGAACCTATATACTGGCACCCGATATGTCAATGTGCCAAGCAGACTGAAAAGCCTCGGGATTGCCGTTATTAAGTTTGATTCTGTGAAGATCAATGATGGTTTGTCCGAAAGGGATATAGAAAAGCTGCGCCAAAAAAATGCTGAAGTCGCTGCTGCAAATAGGCAGCTGGACAGCATCATGCAGCAATACCCTTTTCAGTATGAACTGGTAAACTTCACCAGCATAGAAGACCTCTACAAAACAGGATATCAGTATGCGCTCATGCCGCTGATAAGCTCGGGGCGCACCATCAAGCAGATGCTCAACTACCCAACGGCACCCTCCGAGACTGTGTATATTTCAGAAATATCTAAAAAGGGTGAAAAACCTGTGCTCAAGCGAATTCCCGCAAATGGAAATATGGCAAAGTTTTATATCAAACAAACGATCGTGATGGATGTGCACGTGGGAAGCAGGTGGGACGCTGACGCAACATGGCAAAAGGCACTGGTAAACTTTATAGAAAACATTAAGTTCGATTTTAATGTCAAATAGACTCACATGTCTCGACAACTCAATTATTTTCAGACCCGATCCAAAGCCAAACCTATAGCCGTAGAGCCATACTTAAAGAGGATCGGCCTGACAAAAGAAGAACCATCTCTCGCTTTTTTAAAGAAAATCCACAAAGCCCACCTTCTCTCTATTCCCTTCGAAAACCTCGACATTCATTACGGACCAAAAATCCTGATGGACATAGATTTAATATTCGAGAAGGTAGTGCACCAAAGAAGAGGGGGTTTTTGTTATGAGCTAAATGCCCTGCTTTATCATTTACTAAGTCATTTAGGTTTTGAGTGTTTTCTTATTTCGGCCAACGTAAAAGGTGAAAATAATAGTTGGGGACCAGACTTTGACCACATGGCAGTGGTGGCCAAAGTAAGCGATAAAGCGTGGTTGTTGGATGTGGGCTTTGGAAAGCTTTTTGTGGAGCCCAAGCCGCTAACTTTAAACACCCCACTGCTTGATTACAATACTTACTTCAAATTTGAAGTGGATCCTGATGACAGATATGTGTTGAAAAAATCCCTTGATAACTCCGTTTACGAGTCAGTGTATAAGTTTGACCTGAAGCGGCGCGAGTTTATCGAGTTCCTGCCTATGTGCAACTATCATCAAGAATCGGAAAAGTCTCACTTCACACAAAAAAAACTGATCACCCAGCTATTCAGAAACGGAAGGATCACCCTCACAGATCGCAAAATCAGATTTGATCTGAAAGGAGATACAGAGGAAAAACCGATTCTCAATGAAGACGAGTTTTTATCCAAACTAGAGCATCACTTTGGTATCAATAGCCGAAATTTGATCCTGGGAAAACTGAAATAGAACTTCATCTATGCTTGAAATAATTGCAATGATCTCTCTTGGGAGAACCATCAAAAACATCGTTCTGGAAAAAGGGCTGAGACCAACAAGGTACATTATAAACATGGTGCTGCTTTGGATCAGTATGGAAATAGTGGGACTGTACATCGGAATGCAGCTTTTTCCAAATCCATTTGGCGCTTACCTTTTGGCCATTGCCGGTGCTGCTTTTGGCGGGTACCTGGGCTACCGGGGAGCTGTAAATGCTCAACCTGAAATCATAGAATAACCCGTGATTCTCGAAACGACATATACCAGCAGAGAAGTTACCCTTCAAATAGACCAACTTGTAGGAGAGCCTTATTCGCTTTTGGAAAGACTAAAAATGGGCGGTATTGGCTCAAAACGCATGCCCATAGCAGCGATCAGCGATGAATTTCAGGAATACCTCAAAGCTGCTCATTATAAAACGTATGCCAACATTGAACTACGACCGAAAGGGATCATAATCCATTTTAGGTATAAGTTGGAATCCTACGCCTGGCCCATTGCATTTCGTTCGCTGCGTATAGAAACCAAGCCTGACCTCATACTCCAATCAGAAGGAAAATTCATTTCTTTTGAAGAAGGGATAAAACTCAATTCCGCATTTATAGAAAAACTACTGCTCCGCTCAAAGGCTGTTTAGTTCTGGAAAATTACCGACTTGCTTTTCGGTTTCCCTGTGCTCTGCTCACTCATCATAGAAATTTCCCGAGTTATCGAAATAAGGAGGTTTTCTCATCCAAAATAACTTTCTTTAATAGCTGTTTCGCTTAGAGACCATCACCGCACCAACCTAACTAGCAATGAACTTGAATTTTAGCATTCGAAAAAAAATGATGGTGTTTATCATAGGCACCATGATACTGACGTACGTGTTTACGCTGGGCTATATCACACTGAGCCTGCGAAATCAGGCGATAGAAGAGGGGTGGAAGCTGGTAAATACAGCTGCAAGCCAGAAGGCAAATGAAATCTCCAGGATTTTGAGTGAAGACATTGCCGTGACTCGGTCTATGGCCACAGCCATGGAAGCCGCGCTTTCTCTTCCCGCAGACCAAAGAACTGAAGTTAGAAAACAAATCATGATTGGCGCCCTCAAATCAAACCCCAAATATGAGGCCGCCTGGATGAGTTACGAGCTCTGGTCCATAGACCCGGAGTGGGACAAACCCTTCGGTCGTGAAAGGGCCACCTATTACCTCGATGATGGTGATGTTCAGGAGCACATTCGTCTGGATAACCTGAACGGCGACCCTGAAACGGGGCTGTATTCCTACATCAAACAAAACCCGCAAGAAATCATTGGCGAGCCCTACAAATTTGCTGCCTATGGAGGAAAATCAGACGAATTGTTGCTGGGTGTTTCTCCGGAAGCCCCCATCATGCTAGATGGAAAATTTGCCGGACTGATCGGAACAGACATGTTTTTGGATGACTTTGAATCAATGTCTGAGATAGACTTTTTCGATAGAGGCTTTGCTTTCCTTGTTTCAAACAAAGGAACCGTAATTACCCACGAAAACCTTAAATATGCCAACCAGCCATTGGATTCATTGCCGTTTTATCAAAGTCTGGGTTTTGACTTAAAGTCAATCATCGCTAACGGAGAAACAACGTCTTTTACTGCAAATAACGCTGGTTTTGGCAAGGAAGAGGTGATGATCGCTTTTGCTCCTATAGAAATTGGATATTCGAAATCCCCATGGTCTGCCGGTTTGGAAATCCCCATCAAGGAAATAACCGGCCCCATCGCCAGAACATTCTTTGCAACTATTGCTGTGGGACTGATCGGGCTGATAATACTCATTATCATTACCTACAAAATTGCTACCTCCATCGCCAGATCATTGGATCAATCAAGCGAAATGCTACAACGGCTGTCAACGGGAGATTTAGATGTGGAAAACAGGCTGGACTTCAAGTCCTCAGACGAAATCGGTCAGCTGGCAACTTCCGCAAATCACCTAATGGATCAGTTGATATATAAGTCAAACTTTGCACATCAGATTGGTCTAGGCAACCTGTCAGAATCTTTTGAAGTATCGAGCGATCGGGATATGCTGGGGTATGCACTTTTGCGCATGCGCGAAAACCTGGAGACAGTTATCAGTGAAACCAACACTGTGGTGAAAAGAGCAGGAGAATCCGGCGAACTAAGCACCGCGCGGATTGAGACTGACTGGGAAAATGGTGCGTGGAAAGAGCTTAGCGATTCGATAAACTCGCTTCTCGACTCTCTGGCAAACCCATTCAAAGAAATAAACCATGTGGTAAACGCCATGGCTGATGGGGACCTCACCGTAAGGTTTAGCAGCAATGTACAAGGAGATATACAGGTACTCTCCAACAACCTAAATTCCGCCCTTGATAACATCAGCGACCTGATCAAGGGAATTTTGGCAGGATCCAAGCGTGTGGCTGATTCTGCTGTGGAAATGCTCGGTGTAAATGAAGAGATGACTCTCAACACCCGTGAAATTGCCTCTTCTATTTCAGAAATGAGCCGTGGAGCACAAAATCAGGTGACAAAAGTAGATGAGTCTTCCAACCTGGTAGAAGGAATCCTCAGGTCCTCAAACAAGATGGGAGATCAGGCCGATAAAATCAAAAGTGTAGCCCAGGAGGTCTCCGACAACAGCGACAAAGGGCTGAAGTTGGTAAAAAAGGCAGGGTTTAGCATGCGTGATATTTCTGCTTTTTCGGGCGAAACTTACAACTCCATTCAGGTCCTAACGGATCGTTCGAATGAGATCTCCAGTGTCCTTTCGGTCATAACCGAAATTGCAGCTCAAACAAACTTACTGGCACTCAATGCCGCCATAGAAGCCGCCCAGGCTGGGGATGCAGGACGTGGCTTTGCAGTGGTGGCTGAGGAAATTCGCAAGCTGGCCGAGGACTCTCGCAAATCGGCGAAAGAAATAGAAAAGCTTATTCTGGACGTGAAGAAGGATGTATCCAGTGCCAGTACAGCCATAGAAATGATGAAGGCCAGTGTACAAAGTGGGGAGGATGCCACAAAACATGCTTCGGATGCATTCAACGAAATATATGAGTCGGCCAATGCCAATCTCAACGTATCAGACGAAATCAGAAACCATGTGCTCCAGCAAATAGATGCTATCAAACACGTAGTGACCATCACCGAATCTGTGGTGGTAATAGCTGAGCAAACTGCTGCGGGCACTGAGGAAATTGCAAGTTCTGCCACCGAGCTTTCGGCCGGTATGGACAACTACAATGAGAAGACAGCAGACCTATCTCAGGTCGCAGTAGGTTTGAATGAGAGAATAAGCAAGTTTAGATTAAGTTAAAACTTACGTGAGTAAACCTTCCCAAAATACAAATTCATTGATACCTGAAGGAAAAAGCTGGGTTGATCATGCCGAAAAAACCCAACTGGTTCACGGCACGCAGGACACGATAAAAAAGGAAGCCATCGTGGTATTCCAGCTGGGCGATCAGCAATACGGAGCACCCATCCATGACGTGAAAGAAGTAGTAAACGCCCCGGATATTTCTCCCATTCCCCAAACACAAGATTACATTTTGGGTGTGACGAATGTGCGAGGCTCTGTGATTAGCATCGTGGACGCTGAATCCAGAGTATCCACTTCACCAGCAAAAACTCCAAACCACACGGCTTTCGTTCTGGTAATCAACAGTGAAGAATTTCAAGCCGGAATTTTAGTTAAAACAGTGCCCAAAACAGTCATGATTGAAGAACCCAGTATCAACAAGTCTGCCTCCGTCTTACAAAACTTAACTGAAGACGATGAGTTCATTGTCGGAATTGCCAAACACGAAGATCAAATGATCTTTTTAGTTGATATATTAAAAATGATTTAACAAACTTTCCAACCCCATAACCAGCAAACCCAAATAACAACCAGCAATGAGTGATTTTTCAATTTTTACCCTAATCCTTCTTTTAATTGCCGCACCGCTAAGTTTCATGTCGGTAAGGCTATTGTTCAAAAAAACGCTACTATTTAAGCTGTCATGGCCACTGATCGTACTTCTTATCATGATGTCCGTTTTTGGATATTTTGTGGCTGAAAAAGGACTTATACATTTAGCCTGGGTTTTACCTCTAGGCTGCCTTGTTACATCGGCATATTTCAGGTATTGCTTCATCATACTCAGCATACCGATCCACCGAATATCCAAACGAGTGAGCCTTCTGACCTCTGGAGAAGTAAGTAACATTCCAGAGGATTTGATCAAGCGGCAAGATGAGGTCGGGTTGTTATCTGTGGCTATGAATAGCCTGTTGGAGGCTGTTAAGCAGGCTGCTTCTTTCGCGCAGGATATTTCTCAAGGTAACCTTGACACTGAGTACCATACCAAAGGAGAAAACGATTTACTCGGAAACTCTTTGATCAGCATGCGCCAAAACTTAAAAATGATGGTGGGTGAAACCAATGAAGTGGTAAAAAGTGCCGGGGAAGATGGTCACTTTAATGAACGTATCGGGCTATCCGGCAAAGAGGGCGTATGGCTGAGACTTTCGTCAAACGTAAATCAGCTGCTTGAAAGTATTGCTACTCCATTTGCAGCAATCAACAAAATAGTAAAAGCCATGTCTTCTGGTGATTTAACGCTACGCTACAAAGAAGAAGCTAAGGGAGAAATAAAAACCATGGCTACCAACCTTAACCTGGCTTTAGACAACCTTGACGGCCTTCTTCATCAGATCTCTGAAAATGTGAAGGTCATCGACGAGTCTGCTACTGAAATGAAAGTAACCGGCGAAGAGATGAACGCCAACACCAATGAGATCGCTTCTGCCATTGCTCAGATGAGCAATGGAGCACAAAACCAAGTCTCAAAAGTTGATGAATCCTCCGCACTTATGGAAAGGATTCTGGAAGACTCCAAAAAGATGGTCATCAAGTCTGAAGCCATCAATGAAGCTGCCAAAACCGGAGCTAAAAGCAGCGAAAACGGCATGAACCTAATAGATAATGTGGTCAACAGCATGAAGGAAATTTCCGAGTTTAGTAACAAAACGGACTCCTCCATGCAAGTGCTAAATGAGCGAAGCAGCGAAATATCAAGTGCGCTCAGTGTGATAACGGAAATAGCGGCGCAAACAAACCTTTTAGCCCTCAATGCAGCCATTGAAGCAGCGCAAGCAGGAGATTCTGGACGAGGTTTTGCCGTAGTAGCAGAGGAAATAAGAAAGCTGGCCGAAGACTCCAGAAAGTCGGCAAAGGAAATTGAAAAACTCGTTAACAGTGTACATGCAGATACTGAAGACGCTGTGAAAGTAATGGAGCAAATGAAAAAGGTCGTCAAAGGAGGAGAAGAAACATCTCAGACCGCCTCAACGTCTTTCAAAGAAATTCTAAATTCTTCTAATAATACATTAAGCTTCTCTGAAGACATACTCACTTCGGCACAAAACCAGATTAGCAGCATCAACAACGTGGTGACCATCACCGAAAGTGTTGTGGTCATTGCCGAGCAAACCGCTGCTGGCACAGAAGAAGTGGCCAGCTCTGCTTCAGAGTTGTCGTCCGGAATGGGCAGCTATAATGAAAAGGCCCAAAGTCTGGCCGAAGTGGCAGAAAAATTCAGCGAAGGGATCAGCATGGTTAGACTCTCCGGACAAAGCCAACAAAACAACGCACTGTTTCAAATGCGCGAAGCTTACGAAAAGGAGAAAAGCCTACTGGACGCTCTGCTGGACAACAGCCCTGATTTTATCTACTTCAAAGACAAAGACAGTAAGTTTATCAGAAACAGCCAATCTCACATTACGCGTTTTGGAATGGACCACCAAAATGAGATTTTAGGAAAATCTGATTTTGACTTCCATGGACAGCATGCTCGTGTAGCTTATGAAGAAGAACAACAAATAATCCGCACCAATAAGCCTCTGATCAACATCGTGCAAAAAGCGGATCTCAAAAATGGTGAGATTAAATACCTGTCCACCACTAAAATGCCTCTCAAAGACGTAGATGGAAACATCATTGGTACCTTCGGAATATCTCGAGACATCACAGACCTGAAAATGAACCAAATGATGTTCGAAAAGGAAAAAAGTTATCTCGACGCTCTTCTCAACAATATGCCGGACTACATCTATTTCAAGGATAAAGACAGCAAGTTTACCCGAGTGAGCAAGTCTTACGGACATCTCGTTGAGAACTTGGAAGAAATGATCGGTAAGTCCGACTTTGACTTCTACAGCGACCATGCACAAAAAGCCTATGAAGACGAGCAAAGAATTATCAATACAGGCGAGCCATTAATGAATTTGGTTGAGAAAGTAGATCAACCAGATGGGTCAGTAAAAACTGTCTCCACCACCAAAATGCCTCTCAAAGATACTGACGGCAAAATCATTGGTACATTCGGTATCTCAAGAGACATTACCAAAGAGGCCAATCACATCAACATAGAGGAATAGCCAGAAAACTATTTATGTTCTATTTGGTCGATTTGATAAGTCCCTTAAACGAATAATGCTAGTAGTTGGCGTCAAGAAGCCTTATCATGGTCACCTATATTTTCAACCTATATGCTATTAATCAAACCAACCAACAAAACCCCATTAGTCAGGTTAGATCTGGACAGGGGTCGTTTAGACATCAAGGGTTTATCCTCTCCCGATCATAGCATTTCCTTCTACAAACCGATTATGGACAACCTCACAAACTGTCCGTCTACGCCGAAACATCTGGTTGTAAATATGTGTTTCAGTATGTTCAATACATCTAGTGCGAAGTGTATTTATGAAATTCTCAAAAAGGTGAAGACCTTCGAAAAATCCGGCACTAAGATTCGGGTAAACTGGTATTACGATGAGTATGATGAAGACATGCTGGAATGCGGTGAAGACTTTAGCGACCTATTGAGTCTCCCATTTTGTATGCGTACAACCGAAGAACTAAAAGTAATCGCCGCTCAAAGCCGATTGAAAACGAGGGTCTTGTCTTAGAACGATTTCAAAAACCTTCATTTTAATCTGTATAAAGGGCACAACCAACATTCCAAATTCCAGATCATCCGTTTTTCTGCCAGCACACCCATGGCCAGAGCGTATTGAACGAATTTATTTTAAAATTCAATCAAGAACTCTTTAAGTTTAACCTAACTAAGCGGTGCAAACTTTCTCATGATCATAGCAATTGTCAACCAAAAAGGAGGAACTGGAAAAACCACCACGACAATCAACCTTGGTCGAGGACTGAGTGAATCCAAAAAACGTGTTTTGCTTGTAGATATGGATGCTCAGGGAAGCTTGGGATATTCTTTGGGCATACAGCATGCCGAAAGTAGCATGGCAGAGGTTATCCAGGGTGAAGTAGCAATAACAGACATAATCGTATCACGCGAAGAGCTGGATATTGCCCCTTCCGATGTATCACTCGCTGATCTGGAGCTGGCCATTGCCGAAGAGCACAATCGCGAGTCAATCCTGCAGGGAATTCTCGATGAGGTCAAAAACGATTATGATCATATTTTGATTGATTGCCCTCCGTCGCTTTCACTCATGACTATAAATGCACTCACTTGTGCTGACAAAATTATCATTCCCATGCAAATGGAGGTACTCAGCCTTCAGGGTCTGGATCTCATATCAGATACCATCGAAAAAATCCGTAACACCTCAAACCCCAAACTGGCAGTTTTGGGGATATTGCCGGTCATGCTAGACAAACGTCGCAAGCTCAGCAATGAAATCATGGATCACATCAGGGAAAATTACACCTACAAAATTTTTTCAAATTATATCAGAACAAATGTTCGCGCTTCTGAGGCACCCTCTTTTGGACAAAGTGTGCTTACTTACTCCCCGTCTTCATCAAGCGCACAGGACTACAGATCATTCACCAAAGAGCTTTTGAAAACAATAAAGTAATGGCACTGGGAAACAACCTTAAAAAAACAAAGTCGGCTCCTCCTCTGGTGAAGGATAAAACCACAATACAGAAGAAGAAAAAAATTGCGCCCAAAAAGTTAATTGAACCAAAGCATGCCCCAAAAGCGACGGTAAAAGCTAAAAAGAAACAAAGCCAAAAACCTAAAACAACGAAGGCTCAGACAGAGGGTTTAATTTCTCCGGATGAAGTGCTGAGAAGAGAAGCCCTTCACCAAAAGTTCAGAACAGAAATAACATCACTAGCAGACACCAAAGCCCATCTGGTGGTTTTTAACCTTTCCGGAAATGACTTTGCTGTGGAAATAAACAAGGTAAACGAAGTGGTAAAAACACCGCAGGTGACCGCCGTTCCCAGGACACCCGACTACATTCCCGGTATTGCCACTATCAGAAACAATAGCATCATTTTAATCGACCTGGCGCAGAAACTCGGTTTAGAGAAACCAAGCGCTGCTTATACATATACCATGATTGTCTCCAGTGAGAGATTCACCGTGGGGATCTTGCTTCCGCAAGTTCCTGGAAACATACGCGTAAATGGTTCAGATATTGAAGTAGCATCAGGTACCGTGACGGAACTACCACGTGAAGAAACTTATATCAAAGGTGTGGTCAGGTATGAGGGGCAAATGGCCTTTTTTATAGATATTGATGAGCTTATAGAAGGCGACCGAATGCAATCTCAGGTAAAAACGCCAACCACCAGATAAAGGCGCATGATTAAAATACTAGTAGTCGATGATTCCGCTTTTATGCGGCTCCTACTCGGAGACCTCCTCTCAAAAGATGACGAAATTGAGGTAATCGGTACTGCGACAGATGGCAAGGAGGCCGTAAAGCAAACAGCACAGTTGAAACCAGACCTGGTTCTGCTCGATATGAACATGGGCGATTTTGATGGGCTTTACGCCGTGGAGCAAATCATGAAACACTGCCCTTGCCCTATCCTGATTTTGAGCTCCGTCGGCAACACAAACCTGGATCCAATATTTGATGCCCTTAGGCTCGGCGCGGTTGACTATATCAACAAACCAAAAAAGGGTGGTTCCAAGATTCGGGAAATGGAGGCACAGCTTATCGCCAGAATAAAAAAAGTAGCAGGCGCCCGGCCAAAACCAACTCACATACAAGAAGCAGGTCTCAATCAGCTCACACACACATTTGAGCCCCAGCCTCAATATGACATTATCGCCATCGGGGCATCTACAGGTGGGCCAACAGCCATAGAAAAAATAATCACCTCGCTTCCGGCCAACCTAAACGTTCCCGTTGTTATTGGACAGCACATGCCTCACAACTTCATTCGTTCTTTTGCCAGACGCCTCAACTCGCTCAGCAACCTTGATGTGGTAGTCAGTAAAGAAGGTCTCGTTATCAAACCAGGCATGATCGTGATTGCCAGCGGAGAAGGCAACACCGTTATAAAAAAGAAGGGAGAAACATATACTATTGGTTTTTCAGGTCAGGAATATAAAGAATACAACAACCCTTCCATAAACGCCCTTTTAGAGTCTGTAGCATTAACATTTGGGCAAAAAGCGATAGGTGTGTTGCTCACGGGCATGGGCAAAGACGGAGTAAAGGGACTCAGCAAAATTTTAGAAGCCGGCGGCCTTACGATTGCTCAGGATGAAGCTTCGAGTATCATCTATGGCATGCCAAAAATAGCCCGGGAAAAGGGTGCTGCGGCCGTGGTTTTAAACATCAACGAAATCGGAGGTTATTTGGTAAACTGTTTATAAGCGTGAAATCAAAAGAATCAGAATATAAAGAGCTCTTCCTTGTCGAAGCAAAAGACAACCAGGAACACCTGGACAAACTTTTTGTGGACCTTGAAAAAGACCACAAAAACAGTCGGGCCATAAAAGAAATCTTCCGAATCACCCACACCATGAAGGGCAATGCCATGGGCATGGGTTTTGATGCCATCGCAGAGCTATCCCACACTATAGAAGATGTCATGCTCGCCATACAGGAAGAAAAAATACGGCTTGGTGCTGACCTTTTTAATCTGATATTTCGTGCAAACGATAAGCTCAAAAGCCTCGTCACAGCATTAGAAACAGACCAGAAAGTGAGTTATCTCGGTATAAAAACCAGCCTGACACTCTTTCTCCAAAAGGCACTGGCCGCCAAAGATGAAAATGCAGAGGAAGAAACTACTCACGCAGAGGAAGAAACAGAGCAGGAACAACCTGAAAGCCAAATCTCGTTTTCGGATGTGATCCAGGTGCCAGTGAAAAAAATGGATGAAATGATGAACGAAGTGGGACAGCTCATTATAGAAAGAGATCGGCTCATCAGTTTATCAGAGCAACTCGGAAGAGGGACTTCTGAGCTGGATGCGCTCAAGCGCATTTCCTCCAACCTTCAGTATAGCATCATGAACGTGCGTATGGTTCAGGTCGGCTTTCTTTTCAATAAGTTTCACCGTGTGTTACGCGATGCTTCGGCTGTTGAAAACAAAAAAGTGAGTCTGATCCTCAAAGGAACTGATGTTGAAATAGACAGAAATATTCTAAAAATTATCGGTGATTCCCTCGTTCACCTGATACGCAATGCCGTGAGTCACGGGATCGAGAGCCCCGAAAAAAGAAAAAAAGCCTCCAAAAACAGCGATGGTCAGGTAGAGTTGGCAGCAGCATATGAAAGAGATCGGGTCGTGATATCTGTAACAGACGATGGGGCAGGGATAGATGTGGAAACGATCAGAGCCAAAATCATCGCGCGCAAGCTGGTGTCAAAACAGGTCGGGGAAAGCCTCCCCGATTCGGAAGTAATTCAGTTCATATTTGCATCCGGTTTTTCCAACACAGACAAGGTAAGCGAGATCTCCGGTCGTGGAGTGGGAATGGATGTGGTGAAAAAGGCCGTAGAGTCTGTAGGTGGCCAGGTCAAAATCGAAACAACAAAGGGAGAAGGCACAAGAATAGAACTTCACGTTCCGGCTTCTTTGGCGCTGAAAGGAACCTTGCTTTTCGAAATAAAAAATCAGACATACGCCATTGCTCTTTCCTATACAGAAGCTGTTATCACGCGTCAAAAAAGTGAAATTCAAAAATTAGGCCCAGGACTCACAACAGACTTTCAGGGTGAGGCCGTCTCTCTGGTTTTTCTTCAGGATCTTTTAGAGATGGATCAGCTTTCAGATGCGCATTATCGGGGAGCTCTTCATAAAACTTTTGAACTAGGAGAAAACAAGCCTTTTGATGTAATCATCGTTTCCTATGGCGATCGCACCACCGGAATTGTCGTTGACAAAGTTCTACAGCAAAAAGAAATTATTGAAAAGCCCCTGGCTCCCCCATTGCAAAACATCAAACTCATCAGTGGAGCTACAATTCTAGGTAGTGGAAAAGTTTGCCCTGTAATCGACATTACTGTACTCACTGACACGGTACACAAACAAGCACTACAGAGAACCAAATGAAGATGACCGGGGCATTGGCCAACATGCATAAAACCGCCGAACTCATAACGGACGAAGAGATGACCGCCCTGATGGTGGCCATCAAAAACCGATACGGCCTTGATTTTACCAACTATGAAAAACAGTCCCTCAAGCGCGGGGTGAACAGGCTCATGATGAAACATGGCATGGAGTCTTCACTTGATTTGTGGGGCCGAATCCTCAAAGACTCAGTCTTTTTTAATGCCGCCATCGATGACCTCCTCGTCAACCTGACTGAGCTATTTAGAAACCCAGATGTCTGGATCAAGCTCAGAGATGAAATCCTTCCCACGTTCCAAAAACAGCCATTAAACATATGGCATGCCGGGTGCTCCACCGGAGAGGAAGTGTATACCATGGGCATTGTTCTAGAAGAACTAAACATGCGCACCAGCTCGAGATTGGCGGCATCAGACCTGAGTTCCAAGGCCCTGAACAAGGCGCGCAAAGGAGACTACCCTCTGGAGGTCATCAAGCAATACCTCACTCCCTTTCTAAAGTTTTTTCCCGGAAGAAAACTGGAAGACTATTTCGACTTTCACCACAAGCATGCCACCATTAAGGCCTTGTATAAAGAAAATGTTCAGTTCGAGAAGCACAACCTGGTGCATGATCCGGTTACTGGCAGTTACGACATTGTCTTTTGTAGAAATGTAATGATCTACTTCGACGAAAAACTCAAGATGAAAGTCCTTCAGATGATATACGACTGCCTCCGGCCCGATGGTTACCTTATCATTGGCTATTATGACATCATGCCTGAGGCTGGAAAGAAACTCTTCAAAGTAGAAGATATCAAAACCAAGGTTTATCGTAAGCACAAAACAGTCAAACTATGAAGCCACGAGTATTAGTTGTAGATGACTCGGCATATTCCCGGATGTCCGTTAAAAACACGATTGCAAAGGCCGGCTATGAGATGGTTGGGGAAGCAAAAACCGGAGAAGAGGCTCTGGACAAAATATCCCTGCTCAAGCCTGACATCATAACGCTGGACAATATTTTGCCTGATATGACCGGCATCCAGATACTCCAGATTCTGAATCAGGAGAAGATAGCACATTGCACAATCATGATCAGTGCAGTAGGGCAGCAATCAGCTATAGAAGAAGCCATGTCGCTCGGCGCAAAAGCATACTTAATTAAGCCCTTTTCAGAGGAACAATTGTTGGAAGAATTAGCGCTTTTGCTTCAATAATGAATCAACTCAATGTTTTTCCGCCGGATCAATCCATATTTCCTTTGTCCACCGATAAAACGCGCCCATTCGTACATTTTTTCTTGACGTAATCAAGCAAAATGGAGAGATTACGAACCCAAACCAACAACCTATGCTAGACAAATTAAACCAAGCCGAACTGGAGGTCGCCTCCAAGCTCGTATTCGACGGAATGTCGATGGCCAAAAAGTCCATGGAGCAAATTTTGCAAAGCCCCATTTCCATGGTAAAAGTTGATTACAGTGATAAAATAAAAGACGCCCTGCCCAGATTCGCAAAAGAGCCGGAGCAATCTGTTCACCTCATTAAAACGGACCTGATGGGAGAGCTCAAAGGAATGAGCCACCTGATCTTCACCGAAGACGAGGTAAACAAAATATACCGTGCCTGCCTACCCGCCACCATCATAGAAAGCCAAAGCGCTGAAAGTAAAATGATGAAAATGGGTTTTCTCACAGAAGTGGATAACATGATGGCCGCAGCGGTGATCACAGAGTTTTCCAATTTTCTCGGATTGGAAATTTACGGCATGGTACCTTCGCTGGACGTGATTAGCAGCCGGGATATCAACTCATATCTGGAAAAGCAAACCTCTGGTTTTGATTCAATCATCCATTTCAAAGCAAATTTTCAAGGCATGGAAATGGATATATCTCCGGATTTTATCTGGGTGTTTCACGAAGAGTTTATGAACAAAATAAAAGACTTAGTTTAAAGAGAAGAATTTAACAACGCTACAATGAGCAATACAGTATTAATAGTTGACGATTCAATTTATATGAGATCCCTGATCAGGACCGCTCTGGAAGAAGCCGGATATGAGGTCATAGGCGAAGCAAAAGATGGCGAGTCTGCAATAGACCTGGCCATGGAAACCGAACCCGACCTGATAACATTGGATAACATTCTGCCGGATATGATGGGGTTTGAAATCTTAAAAGTCTTGAGAGATCAGGGGTTGGAATCAAAAATTGTCATGATCAGCGCAGTTGGTCAACAAACTGTTATCAACAAGGGCAAAGAGCTCGGAGCATCTGATTATATTGTAAAACCTTTCACCTCAGAAGCATTAGTTGAGGTGGTAAACAAGGTGTTTAGCGAAAGCTAGGCGAATTCATCAACCGACCAAGCCTAAGATGAGAGTATTATATGACCTGCCTATCCGTGTAAAATTTGCAGTGGTTCTCATACCATTAATAGTCATCATTATCTGCTTTGACTATTTGCAAATCCGGCACAACTATCTGGATTACTCTGACTCAGATAGACTCAACCTAACCCTACAGCTTGGGGTGGAAATTAACCACTCCGTGCATGAGCTGCAAAAAGAAAGAAGCATGGCAGTAGGCTATGTGACCTCCGAAGACCCAGACCTGCTAGAGTCTCTTCAGCAGCAGCAAATAAGGTCGGATAGCACACTCAACAGGTTTTATGAAGAGCTGAACACCGCCGAAACCGCCAAGGCTACAGCCATTCATATCAATGATATTGAGTTACTAAAATCAAAGTTCGAATCACTGACCAATATCCGCAACAAAATAGCGGATAGAACATTGGATGCAGAAATGGTGCTGGACTATTATTCAGATATCAACAACGTGGCGCTAAATGGTGTAGATCTGCTAATCAACGAAACAAGGGACAAAGAAATAGCCCAGCAAGTGCATGCATTAATCTATTTCCTGAAAGCCAAAGAAAGAGCAAGCATCGAAAGGGCAATAGGAACCCACGCATTTTCCAGCAAAGAAATGGACGATGAGCTTTATGCCCAGTTCACTTCCCTGGTAGCACAGCAGCAAGCATACACTGACGCTTTTTTGGTCATTGCAGATTCTGAGTCTCAGAAAACCTACGAAAGGCTAATCTCCGGTCATGATGTGGATGAAGTAGAGCGCCTGCGTCAGGAATTGCACCTGCGCGAAGCATACGCAGTGAAGCCTGGTTACTGGTACGAAATGACCACCAGCAAAATCAACTCCCTGAAAAAGGTGGAAGACAGAATTTCTGAAAGACTCCTTAACAGAACAGTAGAGCTTTCGAGTACAGCATTTAAAAAGTTCTGGTCATTCATAGTGCTCGATATCATCATTGGTGTGCTGGCTTTCTGGCTTATGTCCATCATCGTCACCAACCTACTGACCAATGTGAAAACACTTGAAATCTTTACCATACGTATTTCCAAGGGCGATTGGTCTAAAAAAGTGCGCATCCCAACTAAAGATGAGATTGGGCAATACGCTAAAACTTTCAATGTGATGGTGGACGAAATCAACAAGTCACATAACATCCTGAGAAAAGAGCGAGACAAAGCCAAGTTTCTATACAACAACATCTACAGGGTTTCGATCATGGTATTCAAAAATATCCATCAGGGTATTTTTCTACTTGACCGCAACTTCAAAATGAGTAAACTCTACTCCAAATCAATGGAGAAGATTTTCGGTGTTGATAAAATTTCGGGCGAGAACTTCGCCAATTTCATGCGCCCGCTGATCATTCCTCGCGATCTGGAGGCTCTGGAAATGTTCATGCGCCACTTGTTCAACGAAGATATGGATGAGGACGTGGTGAACCAACTCAACCCCATAGAGCAAGTAAAGATTTACAATGAAAACGAGGGTGTGGTCACTACAAAGTACATCAGAGTAAACTTCACCCGAATTTGGAGAAAGGACCGCATCAGCAATATCATGGTGACAATCTCCGATGAAACAGAGTCTGTATTGCTACAAAAGCACCTCGAAGAGGCGGAGAAAAAGAAAAAGCAGGAAACGGAACAAGTGCTGAGCATCCTAAAAATAGACCCAAGTCTGATTCGTGGGTTCCTCTACAATGCCAAAAGAACACTTCGCAGCATTTCAGAAAGATACGAAAGCGACAAAGAGAGCAACCTCAAAGAGCTTTTGGATTTCACATTCCAAACTGTACATAGCCTAAAATCCAATGCTGTGGTAATTGGGCTGGATATCATGAGCGAGAAATTCCACGTGATAGAAGACACATTGGAAGCATTGAAGCTGAAAGAAATAACCGGCAAGGATTTCCTCACGGTGCTATATGAAATCGACGATGCAGACAAGATGATTGATGAAATGAGCTCTATGCTCAGAAAAGTGGCCGATGTGTACCGGAAGTACCCAACGGGTGGTCATGTGGTTTCCAATATCATGCTAGTGGATAACCTGGAGCGGTCGGTCAAGGTGCTATCAGAAAAAATGGATAAGCCTGTTGACTTCTTCTTTAAAAATGAAGCCAACCTTGTGTTACCAAATGATCAGGTGGAGCCGTTCAAGGATATGATGCTACAGCTTATTCGAAACTCTATCAAACATGGCATAGAAGACAGAGACGTGAGGTTGAAGTCAGGAAAACTCTTGAGAGGAAGTATCAGTATAGACCTGGACAAAGCCAAAAAAGATCTCCTGCGCATTACCTACAGGGATGACGGCAGAGGACTGGATCTGGATAAAATAAAAGCGCAGGCCATACAAAAGGGAATTGTGACTCAGTATGAGGCAGATAACCTGACCGACAAAAAAGCTATGCACCTGATTTACGAAAGCGGTATTTCCACTGTTGACCAAACCGATGAGCACGGAGGTAGAGGACAGGGGATGAGCCTTGTAAAGACTCTGGCCAAAGAAATGAAAGCGCGGCTCACAATGGATTTTGAAAAAGACAAATACTTCAAACTCATAATCAGCTTGCCATTCAAAGCGGAAGAAGACCAAACCGAAGAAGACCAATGAGGCTATTGATAGTTGACGACTCCTCAATCATGCGACGCATCATTGAGAAAAACCTAAATGAATACGATATTCAAATCATAGGGATGGCCGCAGATGGGGATGAAGCGCTCAAGTTGGTAAGAGCGGAAATGCCAGATGTGATTACCCTCGATATCACCATGCCCGGTATGAACGGACTTGCCTGTCTTGATGAAATCATGAAAATACACCCTAAAACGAAAGTGATGATCATAACGGCACTTTCCGATAAGCTAACAGGCCTAAAAGCACTGGATAAAGGAGCCAGAGGGTTTTTGTACAAACCCGTGAATGCGCAAGATCTGGCTAAAGCCTTTGATCGTCTTTTGAAACGACCAGGCCCAAATCGGGGTTTGGGTATTCGCGACAGTGCAAGACGATAACAAAAAATCAACATCAGTAGGTAAAGTTTAATAGCTTAGTAAAACCTTTCAACTATAGAATTAATGAAAACAAGTAAAGCAGAATTCGACGCAACCTGTAACCTGTTTATCAATTCAGTCAACAACTATTTCAGACACTTGACGGAGGTTGACTCTGAGCTGAATGTGCCCTACCTGAAAGAATCCGAAGGGTTGGTGCTAAAAGACTATACCGGAATGATTGGGATCTCCGGAAACAGAAAGGGGTTCGTATATATCTCTGCCAACAGAGACATGTACGAGGACTTGATCAAAATATTTATTGGTATTGACACCCCGTCCGATGAGGACATCCTTGACATGGCCGGTGAAATTTCCAATGTTGTGGCCGGAAACGTTCGGGCAAACCTTGGGGCAAACTTTATGATAAGCGTGCCTTTGGTATTTCAGGGCATGCCCGAGCAGCTCAAAATCCCTGATGATGTCTCTATCTACGTCATTCCAATCATGTGGAACAATCATGAAGCATATGTGGTAATAGGACTCCAGTAGCTTTCACAATGATCGATCAGGAACCCGCATATTTCAACCTTGGCCTATCCTCGGATCAGGACCAGACAAAGAGAAACTACTTCTCTATGTTTCCTGAGGAAATTGTGGCAAGTGTGCTAGATGCCTTCATCATCAATAAGCCCATGACCGGAAGCGCCGGAGGTGATGGCTTTTGGGTTCACCAGGCAGGTTCTGATCTTTATCTTTCGTTGTTCGATTGTATGGGTCACGGTCACCTGGCCAGCATGATGACCCGCGTATATACAAAGTATCTGGACAAAATAGTAAAGGAAGAAGGTGTTACTGACCCTGGCACTATACTCAGATATTTGCACCATCAGCTCATGAGTAAGTTCAAAGAAAAGTCCAACAAGCAAATGGGCCCAGCAGCTGACGTGGGGTTGCTAAAAGTAAACCTGGACGTACGAAAGCTTGAGTTCTCTGGGGCCAAAATGGGATTGATTCAATATGAGGACAATAAGCCAACGGAGATCAAGGCGAGCCGTTTTCAGGTGGGCGATATGTACGAATACCCCCATGACTATAAAACCTCCTCTGTAGAACTAAAGCCGGATGTGACTTCTCACATTTACCTTATGAGTGACGGGTTTAAAGACCTAATGGGTGGCTTTGATGAGAAAAAGTTGTCGTCAAAAGGTGTTCACAGAATTTTAGCAAAAATTCAAGACCAGCCCATTGTAAAACAAAAGGAATCCGTTTTGTCCGAAATCAAAGATTGGCAAGGCTCCACTCTGCAGTACGACGATATCCTGATTTTGGGGTTTGCTATTTAGATAGGGTTTTACTCAAGAACCCGAGGTATTCAACCTGAGTACATCCAAAAACTTATCATCCATAATCCAGATGAAAAACGGCGCAATGTTCACGGCCTGACCTTCCAGCACAGATTTGACATGAAATGCTGTTTTGTGAATCTTGTTTTCCTTCTCAAAAAAAGCATTGATATCTACCCCCGGTAAAATTTGGATTTTCGGTACACGCAGCTCTAGTTGTACGCCAAGAGCCTCTGAGATCTCCTTTACCGAAAGTGCTGCAATCACATTTTCAATCTCAGACATGAAGCCATGTTTCATGAGCTTATTTTCTGCCCGCTTATCTGATTTGAACTCATCAGGAAGACAAACGGAGTTGATCAAATCCACCTCATGATCCAAAATGATAAAATAAAATGCTCCGCTGATATCTCCAACAAACAAAAGCTTGACCAGATGAGCTTTGAAACGCCCCAACTGATCCAGTTCGGGGATGTTTTCCAATGGGCCGAGACTGTATTTAATATGGTTGGCCTTGATCCTGATCCTCAGCATCTGCTCCATAGAGCTCACGGCTTTGTTCAAAGCTACCGTAACCAGTTCCGAAACGATCTCTATTTGCTCTTCCGAAAATCTATGCATATGAATTACGCAGGAAAACAGGTTTTATGGTTATTTCCATAAAGATAAAGCACAACCTTGATCAACGTCTGATTTTTATGATCTCCTTTTGGATATTGTATCCCGAACAAAAGAGCACCTATGCTCCAACCTAACAGGTTTGCTTCAAATGAGCATGAATAGCTGCTGCATATCGTTCGGCACTTCCTGTATGCTGTCTTAGCCACATATCGGGCTCTATGAGTTCCAGTTCCACAAGCGACATTTTTCCCTGATCATCCCAGGCTAAATCCACCCGCGCATATATTGGCCGAACCTCACAGACAGTCACGGCATTTTCTGCAAACTCAATTTCCTCTTTGGACGCCTGATACTCCTCAACAGTACCTCCAAAATCACTCTGAACACGGAAGTCTCCGACTTTCGCTTTTTTGAGAACCGCATGAGAAAACTTGCCGTCAAAAACCACAAATGACACTTCTCCCTGCTCCGCGATATTTTTCAGGAATGGCTGGATCAACATACACTCCTCTTTTATCAACTTCTGAAACACTTCTTCATGGGCCTCAATATTTGCATTGTCTATCAAGTAAGTATGTCGGGCCGTTCCAGAAACGGCTGGTTTAATGATAGCTCTGGTATATGAGCCCTCTTCAAAAGCCGCTCTAAGGGTCGTTTTTTCACCCGCTTCTACAAACCTGGTAGGCACTATCCGCACTCCTTTTGTTGCCAGATCCTGCAAATAATGCTTGTCCATATTCCATTTGATCTGCGAGAGCGGGTTAATAGTCTTCACCTGCCCGTCAATGCGTTGCAGCCACTTTTGAAATTCTTCAAATCGATAAAAATAGTCCCAGGTAGATCGGAAGATAATATAATTGGCCGCAGACCAGTCCACGTTCTGGTCGGCCCAGTTGGCGCGTTGAGAGGTTAAGCCCAACTCCAGCAAAGCGCCTGACAATAGTCGATCCTCTTCGAGTACCTCCTTTTTGTAAGCGTCCGTAGGATTTGGGTGGATGTAGCGTTCTTCTGTGACCAATAAAATGTCCGTTTTGGGCATAAGTAGTTGCTTTTAGTGTAGTTAAATCCGTAAATTCATGCCGGTAGTTGCATTGTTATGTCCGAGGTTCTTGGCTTTTCGAAAATAGAATATTTGATCACGTTCCAGTCGATCATCTTTGGTTTTGTGGCATCCCAGTTTCTAGACGGTTGGGGTCAAATGCTCCGATTAAGAGAACGGATCAAACCAGACCTGGTTTTTACACTTTTCACTCTGGTTCTCTTCAGCGTACTCCTCATCCACTGGTGGAACCTTTTTGGGCGCGCACTGAAAATGACCAAGAGTATGCTGGAGTTTCTAAGTGTGATCCCCTATACCGCCATTTTCTACTTCATCGCCGTTTTGCTGTTCGATAAAATCCGAAGAAAAATCAGCGAAGAAAACAAAGTGGATTTGCGCAGCTTGTTTTTCGAGCAAAAGACCAAAGTATTTCTTACGCTACTGGTTTTCTTTATTTATGACCTGCCTTTAACCATACATAGGGATTCATTGATTTTTCGGGTGGCAGGAATTGGTATTTGTCTTGCCGGTATTTTTGCTAAACCCCGAAACGTCCATTTATTCATACAGCTCATTTCAATTGCCCTGCTCAGTCTTTATATCTTCCAGGATTATCAGGGGCTGATCCCCGAACGTCCAATCGGCCAGACCTATTCCAAAGCCGAACATTTAACAATATTCATTTCTGTAATCTACGCGTATATCATCGCAGTTTTTCTTCGGGGATGGGCCGGACTGTTTCGATTAAAGAAAGACGCCTTCTCTGTTACTCAGTTCCTTTGGTCGCTTTTTTCGTTCGTATTTCTAATTGCGATCTGGTGGGGCTCCTGGGAACGCACAGGGCTCATCACTCAAAGTATTCTACATTTTGTGATCTTCCTGATTGTGCCATTTATCATCTATCTCATTTGTGTATTGCTTTTCCCTCACGCTGAGACAGAAAGCTACAACAAGCACTTTTTTGCCAACAAGCAGCTGATATTCGCACTCTTCGCACTGCTTCTCACCTTACAAATTGCTTTTTCGTACTTTTTTCAGGAAGCCAGCCGAGATCAAAATTATATGCGCCTGGCTGGCGTTATTCTCGCCCTGATCTCTTCCAAAGTCAACAATCTCACCTTTCACAAAGTAATCATAGCAACCGCTTTTGTTCTTTTGATTACAAATATGATACTGACAAACTAACTATTTTTCTTTCTCAGGATATTCATATCCATACATCTCTGTGATCTTTCGCTTTGGTATGAGCTCTATCTCCATTGTCATGTAGGTGTCTTTGACGGGCTTGTCCATGCGGCCAGTTTCTACAGCTGCTATTTTATCAATGACATCCAGTCCTTCCACGACTCTGCCAAAAACAGTGTACTCCGAATCAAGGTGAGGAGCCCCTCCCACTGTGGTGTACAGTTCCAGTCTGTCCGGATCAAAATCTTTATTCAGATTAATTCCAAGCTCCTGCTCCACCAACTCTTTGTTTTTTAAAGCCAGCTCATTCATGGCATCAAAATCCCGTGCTTTGCTCAGCTCTTGAAACTGCTTTGTCAGTTCTTCAAACTTAGGATCGCTGAGGATCTTGCTTATTCCCTGATTCAATTTTACTTGATCAACAGTTAGCTCATCCTTCGTCCAAACTTTGCCATGTACAATGTAAAACTGAGTAGCGGAAGATTTTTTCTCAGGGTTCGTCTGATCTCCCTGCCGAGCAGCGGCAAGTGCGCCTTTGGTGTGGTAAAAACCACCAACGATCTCCGCAGGAATTCTGTCTTCCTCTGCTTCTCGGGTACCTTCTTTGGCGTTTACGTTACCTCCCTGTATCATGAAGTTTTTAATGATCCTGTGCCAAATCGTACTGTCATATCTGCCAGATTTGGCCAGCTCCAAAAAGTTCTTCTTATGCAGTGGCGTCTCATTGTAAAGAATGGCTTTCATGTCTCCATACTCGGTATGAATCGTCACGACGGCATCTTTATTATCATCACATGCGGTTAGCATTGTTGTCACGACGGCTAATACTATTAGAAGCTTTTTCATTGTTCTTTTATTTGTTCAATTGACTTTTTATTTCTTTCAAAATGGCCTCTCCTCCTGCTGCAAGCAAGTCATCGGCGAGTTTGTCTCCCAATTCTCGTGGCTCTGTCCCGGATAGGTTTCTTACTATTCTCTCCTGACCGTCCAAACTTACAATTCCCCCCGTAATGTGAATTTTAGATTCTTCATTTTTGGCCAAAGCAAAAACAGGAATGCTACATCCGCCCTCAAGTTTTTTTAGAAAAGCTCTTTCCGCCAGTAGGGCATGCTCTGTTGCCTCATGGTTTACGCACGCTCTGATTTTGTTTCTCTTCTCTTGCGACAAGCTTTTATGCGCCTCTATTGCCACACTCCCCTGACCCACAGCAGGTGTGAATTCATCCAGTGACAGCTTATTTTTAATCATTTCGTGGTATCCCATTCGATGCACTCCGGCATACGCCAAAAGTAAACCATCGCACAGACCAGAACGCATCTTCTCAATACGTGTCTGCAGATTTCCTCTTACTTCCACGGTTTTTACATGAGGGTAAAAGTGCTTCAGTGTGGCAATACGACGCGTGGAAGATGTTCCCAACACCATTTCCTCTGAAAGATCTATTTCTCCATCAGAAACAATCACATCATTGACCTCCTCTCGTTCGCTGAAAGCAATAATCTCAAAGCCTTCTTCAAGGCTCGACTGCATATCCTTGGCAGAATGCACGGCAATATCTATTTCTCCATTTGCGAGTTTGGTTTCCAGCTCTTCTGTGAAAACACCCTTACTACCTATCTTGGCAATGGAAACATCCAGCACCTTGTCTCCTTTGGTTTCCATGAGAACCAGTTCTGTTTTGAGCCCGCCAGACTGTAGTTTTTCGGACACATACTCCGCCTGCCAAAGGGCCAGTTTACTTTTCCTAGTTCCTATTTTTATAGCTTCCATCAGGCTACCTTTTTTCTCAACAACTCACTTATCTTCAGTGATAATGCCATAAATGTGATTTTTGCGTTCGCATTGCGCGAAAGATATCCGAGGGTCTTGCCCAACTCTGTGTAGACGCCTTCCAAAGATTCCAGTGAAACGGCCGCCCCAAATTTCACTATAAACGTTTTCTCATCACCTTCTCTCACGATAAACGACTCCACTCCTGATTGAGACAATATGGATTCACGCACCAGTGTCAGACCAAACTCCAGCGTGTTCCTCTGGTCAGGTTTAGAGCTTTTGGAAAAGTCCTCGCTCAAACTGGCCAGTGCTTGCAGGTCTCCCTTCAGGCACAATTGCATCCAACTTTGGAAAGACTGATATGCCACCTCTCCCACACTCTCTAATTCTTGCATCGCCTTGCCCAGACTTCCCCCTGCCATTCGGCTGATTTGCTTCGCTTTGTTTACTTCCGCCCCCTTCTTGTCAATCAGAAACTGCTGCACCTCATCATCGGCCAGTGGAGGCACAGAAAACAATTGTACTCGCGACTTAATAGTCGGCAAAAGGCTTTCGTATGCGTAGCTCACCAACAAGTAGATGGTCTGCGTGGGTGGCTCTTCCAGCACCTTCAAAATACCATTGGCTGCCGATGGGTGCATATATTCCGGACACCAGATTACTATTATCTTAAAATCACCCTCAAATGATTTCATGCTCACAGTCTTGATGATACGCCGGCTCTCATCTTTAGTGATAATCATGTTTTTATTATCAAAACCATTAAGAGAGACCCAGGTACTGAGCCCGGCAAAAGGGGTTTCTGCAGCAAACTGCCGCCAGTTTTTCTGAGTTTCTGCATGATGTTTATCCGCATCCGTTTGCTTGGAAAAACTCAACTTTGGAAAGAAAAAATGTACATCCGGATGAATGAATTTTTTCATCCTTTGACAATTGACGCAAGTGCCACAAGAGTCTTCTGCCGTTTTATTTTGGCACAACAAAAACGTGGTGAATGCCAAAGCCATGGGCAGTGCGCCACCCCCTTCTACTCCACTAAACAGCTGGGCGTGCGCAATGTGATTATTCTCAAATGAGGAGATTAATGACTGTTTGATTTCTGCAAGACCGGGGATTTCTGCAAACTGCATATGTGTTTATCAGCGTCGGGTTTTATCTAAGAAGAAAAGTGCTCAAAGATATGGTTAAGGATGGCTTTATCTTCACGTGAAAGTGACAAATTTCTCCGCTGCATCATGCGGTCAGCAGATTCCATGGCTTTGTTGATCTTGTATGTAGTAAAACCAGATGCTCCACCCCATGCAAAGCTGGGAATGTAAGTTCTCGGAAACCCTGCTCCGAAAATATTTGATGAAACACCAACGCTCGTGCCTGTGTTGAACATTGTGCTAATACCTGTTTTTGAATGGTCTCCCATAATCAACCCGCAAAACTGCAGGCCCGAATCCATAAAAGAACGGGTTTCATAATCCCAGAATTTCACCTTATCATAATTGTTCTTCAGGTTTGAGTTATTCGTGCCCGCCCCGATATTGCACCATTCGCCAATTACCGAATTTCCGAGATAGCCATCGTGACCTTTATTAGAATAACCCATCAAAACGCAGTTGGATACTTCTCCTCCAATTTTACTCGCGGGACCAACACTTGTATCTCCACGAATTTTTGCTCCCATCGCTACCACGGAATTTTCTCCCAAAGAAAACGGCCCGCGAATCAATGCCCCCTCTTGTACCTGCGCATCCTTGCCTATATATATTGGACCCCCTTCCGCATTGAGCATTGCCGCCTTGACAGTTGCTCCTTCTTCCAGAAAAATATGCTTTCCATAGCAAACAGTATGCTTGTCCAGAATAGGCTGTGAGTTTCGCTGGCTGGTTACTCTCCGATAATCGTTTTTAATCTCTTCACCATTCTTATGAAATATGTCCCACGGCCGGGCAATTAAGGATGGAATACATTTTAGTTCTGTTGGTTTTAACGAACCTGAGTCTGTGTCTGATGTACCCCAAAACGCCAATACTTTATCTGAGCAAACGAGCTTTTCTCCATTCGCCAGGGATTTTAAAGAGGCCGCCACATGAGGGTCAGGAATCAAGCCTGAGTGTACCCACAAAGACTCTTCTGGGTTTGGCAAACCAAATTTAGGCGACAGGTATGTGTCTGTTGCTATCGAAATCTCAGCATCAGGAAAATCGTGTTGCCACTTTTCAATAAGCGTGAGTATGCCAACACGTAAATAACAAGTTGGACGAGTGAGTGTAAGGGGATATAGTTTGATTCGATCTTCGGGAAGATCAAACAATACGATTCGCATCGGACAAAAATAAAAAAGTCTTCAGGATAACCCCGAAGACTTTGAAATCTTGTATGAATAATATTTTCTTATCCTTTTTTGTACTTCTTGTTGAATTTCTCAACTCTACCAGCAGTATCCAAGAATATTTTCTTACCTGTGTAGAATGGGTGAGAAGCAGAGCTAACCTCTATCTTGATCAATGGATATTCGTTTCCATTTTCCCACTTAATAGTCTCATCGCTTGACATTGTTGATTTAGTCAAGAATTTGAAGTCACTTGTAGTGTCCAAGAAAACAACTTCTTTATATTCCGGATGGATTTCCTTTCTCATAATTTCTGTCTTTCTTTAAAAAGGATTGCAAAGATAGAATAAAAAGTAGGATATTCAAAAGCCCCTTTTTTAATATTTTTGAGCCTGTGAGGTACTTTCTTCTTTCCTTTTTTGCTGCCATATTGGTAAATGTCTCTGGTCAGTCCACGGATGTTCCTCTTAATAGTTCCATTTATGACATTGTTGATAGGTGGGATGCAAAGTCTGAAAAGCCTGTTTTTTCTACTGTTAAGCCGATTTCGAGAGCATCAATCGCTCAGTTTTCTAAACTACAAGCCCCACAAACTTCGAAAGTTTCAGCCCATGATTTACGCTCAGTAAGACTGGAAACAAGAGAATATCAGGATACACTTTGGCTTGAGAAAAAAGCAAGCCGACGTTTTTATTCCATCTCTTCTGATTTTGTTTCGGTCAGCCAAAAAGGTTTTGACTTTCACCTAAACCCAATAGTCGCGCTAAGTGCCGGCAAAGAGTCTGCATCAGGAGACTTAATTTTCAACAACTACCGCGGGTTAGAGATGAGAGGAACCATCGATGAGAAGCTTTCATTCTATACGCTACTCACCGAAAACCAAGCGAGGTATGCTTCATACGTCAGAAATGTAATTGACTCCACTCTCAATGTGCCTTATGAGGGTTTCTGGAAGCAGTATGGTGATAATGGAGTGGATTTCCTCAGGGCTCAAGCCTACATTGATTTTAATATGACTAAGCATATCGCGGCACAGTTTGGATATGGGAAGCATTTTATTGGTAATGGTGAGCGATCCCTTATTCTTTCGGATTTCTCCAATAACTATCCTTACCTGAGGCTGCAAACCCAAATATGGAAGTTTCAATACACCAACCTGTTTGCCCAGCTAACAGCAGAAACCTACGGGGGTGCATTTGGGCTGCTTGGAACAGGTTCCTTTCCAAAAAAACACCTCGCCCTCCATCATTTGGAAATGAATGTAACTGATAATTTCAGTTTAGGTTTGTTTGAGTCTGTGATATACGGAAAGCCAGATTCGCTCGGCAACAGTGGACTCAAAGTTGAATACCTAAATCCTGTTATCTTCTATCGAGCATTAGAACAGCAAAATGGCAGTGCAGGTAATGCTATTTTAGGTATGGATTTTAAGTGGAACATTTGGAAAACGGCATCCATTTATGGTCAGCTTGTAATAGATGAGCTGATCGTAAGTAAGGCGTTTTCTGGCGATGGCTATTGGGAAAACAAGCAAGCGTTTCAGCTTGGGGCCAAATATTTTGATGCTTTCGGTATCAATAACTTAAAGCTTCAGGCCGAATGGAACCAAGTTCGGCCATATACATACGCACACCAGAGCAACTATACGTCATATACACACTACAACCAGGCTTTGGCACACCCTCTTGGGGCAAACTTCAGAGAGTTCTTGTTCAGTGGAGCATACCGCATAAGTCCGAAACTAACAGCCAGAGGAGACTTGCTCTTAGCTAAATATGGAAATGATATAGGAGCGTTTAGCCAGGGCCGGGATATACTCAAGTCTTACAACCTGAGAGACATGAGTGTGCTAACTGGTGTAGATCTTTTGCAAGGTGATGAGACCAGCCTGATGCTGATCCACGGCAAAGTGTCCTATCAGTGGTTTCATAATTGTTTTACTTCAGTTGATTTTACCTACCGTACAGAATCATCCGTGTCTGGCAAGGTGGATTCCTCAACATCCATTTTTTCGTTCAGCGTGGGCTACAACTTCCCTTCCAGGAGTTACCTATTCTAGTTGTTTATCTAAAAAGTATTTCTTTACTGTTTTCGGCCAAAGTTTTTCTCTAACTTTTCGCCGCGTTCAGCAATATCCTGATGAGAAAATTCAAATTATTCTTTTACCCAATTTATATCATCATCACGTTAGTGGTTTTGTATTTCAGTGTTGACATCATGGTCAATATTGAAGAATATAAGGCAGATATAACATTCAGTGACTTAAAAAAAGCACCCGTATATCTTTTGAGCCTTTTCATATTTCTCTGCCTTTTTATGCTGACAGAACTTGTTGTCGAAAACACGCACATTATTTCATTGAAAAATAAAGTGAAGCAAGCCGAGCAGGAAGTACTGAGCCTTAAGGCCAGACTCTATGACAAATCTCAAACTGTAGAGCCAGAGGCCAAACCCACGGAAGAGGGTGAAGACAGCTTTGAGGATGAAGATGAAGACG
>JBDVMP010000017.1:0-73702 GCA_039970095.1 Cyclobacteriaceae bacterium | reverse complement strand
GCCCTGGGTGCTGAACCATTACCCCAGCGAAGACTCTTTGTCACAGCCAGCAAAAAGAGGCCAGGATCACCTCAACAACGTAGAGTTTTTTACTGCGGAGGTCACCGCAAGCTCTAATGTGTCATTGAAAATATCCGGGGCAGAATCTGACCAGTTTGTTTCTGTAGCCTATTATATCGACCCTCACGATCATTTCGAGTGGGATTATCCCGTTGGTAATTCTCAATTGCTGGCGGGGGATCAGCAACAGTTGGTTTGGGATCAAAGTTTTGGCGAAAGCGGTACTCTTTCTTACCGTGTGGGCGATGGTAACTGGACGGAAGCAGATGCTTCTGTAGATCTGGCTTCACCTTATTTCTGGCATGTGCCGGATACCTCAGGCCTGGCTCAGTTGAGAATGGAAGTGAGCGGAGAGATATTTGACTCTGAGGTATTTTCAGTTTCCCAAAAGCCTGCAATGACGGTAGCATTCAAATGCACAGACGAAGTTGGTTTCATATGGGACAAAGTGGACGGGGCTGTTGCCTATGAGGTCTTTGGTATGGGCGAAAGATATCTGGAGAAGCTGGAGACGGTGACAGACACTGTAGCGAAGCTGGAGACGCAGAGCTTGCTTACATACTACGCTGTGCAGCCCGTTTTTGCTGGCGGAGTGGGGGCCAGATCCACCACGATCAATGTCAATTTTCAAGGTGCTTTCTGCTATGTCAACCTATTTAGCGTCAATCGGGTGCACGAAGATGTGGTGGAGGTGAAACTGGAACTGAGCTCCATCCATGACATTGAAAAGATAGAAGTGTACAAGGTGCACGAGGGTGACTCTTCCGTATGGGAGTCTGCTGTTCCGGATTTTGAAACAGATTTTGTCTTTCCAGACTACCAACTGGAGCCGGGCTTTACCCGCTATCGCGCGGATCTCTACTTCAAAAGTGGGGATATTTTGTCCACCGATGATGCGGGCATTTTTTTGGAACAGGATAATCGCGCCATACTGTTTCCAAATCCCATCATCAATGAGGATTACATCAACATACTCAGTGATGGGGATGTGTTGCTGGAAATACTGGATGGCAATGGCAAGGTACTCACGTCAAAAGAGCTTTACTACACTGTGGACTACATAGACCTGTATGACCTGGAGTCTGGCGTTTACTTCTACAAACTGAAGCGCGGAAAGAAGGTAATTGATTCGGGGAGGTTTGTGAAGTACTAGGTGACGCTGCTCGTAGCTGAGCGAGGGGCGTGAAGGTCTTTTTTGGCCTGATCATAGTGGAATTGTACTCCGCTGTGGCAAGCAGTAAAAAGCAACACCATCAATGTTGAGAGCGACAAAAAAATCGATCTAATGTTATTTTTTTTAAAGTTTAGCACGTTCCATATTTATGGATAATTGCCAATTGACCGGCGTGGTAGGCCGTGTGTGAAACGATTCTTCCAAAAGCTTCAGCTAAGGTTTTAGAGCCAAATTCCCTGGTAGTGACAGTTCTTTCCCAATCATCATCTGATTGTTTTTCAACAATGGATTTGAGTTTTTCAAAAGACTGAGCAACATAAATCTTTAAGGCTTCTAAATCTATCCACTCGCCAGTATCTCGCTTGTCGATGACTGTTTTGGCGCTAACTTTAATTGAGCTATCTCCAAATACATTTTTGGCGAAAAGTAGTTCCACATCCCCCATATGGCGAATGAGGAAGCCAACCGAATTAGGCGAGCTACCCAGGTTCTTTTGCAAATCACTTTCAGATAGGTTTTCTAGCTGATTCGTAAAACGAGTGCGGGCTTCTACCCAAAGTTCAAGGAGTATTTCTGTTTTGGTTTTCATAGCAAAAGGTTAAATATGAATCCTGAAAGAATAATGAAGAGAGTTACAACGCCAAAATAGACAGCTATCAATTTCATGGACATCACCTTTTTGAGTAGCGTGGCTTCTGGAATGGATAAACCTACCGTACCCATCATAAAAGCGATGGCTGTGCCAAGTGGGACGCCTTTTGCGACAAAAACCTGAATCACAGGAACAATTCCTGCTGCATTGGCATACATGGGTACGGCCAAAACTACCGCCAGCGGGACGGCCCACCATTGCCCGCCTCCCAAATATTGCGCAAAGAAGTTTTCAGGCACATAACCATGCATAGCAGCGCCTATGGCTATACCGATAATGACATACAGTAAAACCCCTTTCACAATATCCCAGGCAGCATGCGTAATCTCAGACAATCGCTGACGAAAAGTCCATTTCTCCTCTTCATATTCACCTTGTTGCATCTTGTTTTTCAGGATTTTCTTTACCCATTCTGAGAGTAGGGGTTCGAGATTGAACTGGCTTAGCACCCATCCGCCTATAGCACCCAATAAGATGCCCGAACTGGCATATATCAAAGTGGCCTTCCAACCAAACATGCCAATAAACAGTGCAATGGCCACCTCATTGACCAACGGTGAGGTAATCAGAAATGCAAAAGTCACCCCCAAAGGGATTCCGCCTTGCACAAAGCCAATAAACAGAGGAACAGAAGAGCAGGAGCAGAACGGCGTGATGGCTCCAAAAATAGAAGCAAACAAATATTCTAACCCAAAGAGATTTCTGCTGTGAAGGTAATTTTTGAGCCTTTCAATGGGAAAATAAGAATTGACAATTCCCATCAAGAAAACTATTATGAACAGCAGAACGAGAATTTTCATCGTGTCGTACACAAAGAAATTCAAGGCTGTGCCCAGATGGGTTTCTGTGGCAATTCCGAATACGGAGTAAATAAGCCAATCTGCGAAATGCTGTAGCCAATCGAACATAGTAGGTTGCGATCTGATACTAATTCAACAAATCAACAATTTCATTGACCTGCGCTACTCTCCCTTTAATTTTGATTTGTTCGTCAACCATCAAAACTGGTGTGGTGAGTATATTGTATTTCATCATTTCCTCGATGGATTCTACCTTTTCCACATTCGCTTCTAGCTTGGCTTGTTTAAGCGCTTCCAGTACATTTTTGTAGGTGGTTTGACACTTTGGACAACCCGGTCCCAGTACTTTTATCTGTTTCATTTTTTTAGTGTTTTGGTTGTTTTGTTCGTAAATATACGAACATAAATTCGTAGTTCGTAGAAAAACGAACATTGAGTTTAAAAAATTATTCAAACACGCGTATCAACAGAGATTTGGCCAGTTTAAAATTTTCTGCATTGATGCAATACTTTGTTGTGGGTGGTGTGATATCGCCCTTAATCAGGCCTGCATCTCTTAGCTCCTTCAGGTGCTGTGACAAGGTAGATTTTGCAATTGGAAGTTCTTCGGCCATATCACCATGATAGCAACAGGCCTGAGAATTGAGCAGCTCCAAAATGGCTATGCGCACCGGGTGTCCCAAGGCCTTTGCAAATCTTGCGGTCTGCTCTTGTTCCTTTGTAAAATACTGGTTTTTGGTAATGTTCGCCATCTTGTTTTTTATTTGTTCGTAAACATACGAACAAATGGACGGAAACTATCCCTTGCCGTCAACTTTTTAACCCGACTACCCTATGAAAACGAAGAAGCAAATCAATGCAATGACACTCACTACTGTAGTGAAGATTCCGGTTGACTTAGATTTTACCCAACCCGACAACCCTATGATGGCCAACAGTGATAAAACGCCTACCAAAAACCCCAATACGCCAATGATCCTGGGTGTATTTAACTGGCTTTGGACGACCTCATTGGGAAAGCCCTCTGTGGTGGCCATTAAGATATTTGTCATTGCAAAAACAGCTGTGAGAAACCCGGAGGAGGAAGTGGTGGCCAGTCTTAATATGACATTGTAAAGTCGCTTTTCGGATTGATTTATGAGCAGGTTGGCCGTTATGGCAATAGAAAAGCCTCCCAAAAATACGGAGATCAAAATGAACTGACTTGCAAGTTTGTTCCAATACTCTAATGGTAATTCTGCCATGATGGTTGTTTGTTTGTGGTTATATGGTCGCCTAAATTCCGTAGGCTGACCATTTTTTTGTTTCTTTAAAAGTATCTGTTTCAGATGCTCTTTGCAAATAGCTCTGTTAGCTTATGGATGATAGTGTTTTTTAGATGCTTTAAATATTGTTTGCCTGATCAATTTTTGCTTTGATTCCGTTGAAATATTCACTTTATGTTGACAAATCCGAATCAATCCAAGAAAGCATCTCAAATATTTCGTCCTGTATATCTTCAGCTTCTTTGAAGTCTATATTCGAGCCATTGAAACAAATAGGCTCGTTGTGATAGACCCTATTTCTAAATTCTCTTATCCGATTCAATTTTTGAGATATTATGCTTCTATTTACGTTATTGGGCTTGTTTGGAAAGCAATGGATTATAACCCCTCCAATTAATCTATAATGGTGAGTTTCAAAAAGTGATGTCCAGAATCCGAAAGATTGTTCGGATATAGCCTTACCTGACGAAATGGCTCCACCTTTTCTTCTTATTGTTCTTTCGGCCTTTTCAACAGAATTTTTCAAAAAGAACCTAGAGTGTCTGAGTGAGTTATCATTCATAAATCCATGTTTTTCCGAAACTATCCAGTTAGGGTTTGTGAAATGTGAAGTAATTTGGTAATTCACTGTGTTTCGCAGAAATATCTCAAAAAGGTTCAGAATTGGATAAAAGGCTTGACTTACTCTGAGATTAATTCTGTAAAGTTGTTGAGCCTTAGATTTGGAATTCCCAGCGGCGACCATGAACCTCTGAATTCTTGGTTGTGATATAAAATATTCAAGTTTACTATATTCCAATTTTTAGAGAATTAAGTAACAAAACGTAAAAACACGACGTATATTTACATCGTAATGCTTGATCAAGCCTCTTCCTTTGGAACGTAATCAAGTTTAAGAAATCAGCCTCTGAGAAATCAGGGGCTTTTTTATTGCGCTTCTACGATTGCATCTAACGCCAAACTATCAGTTTGTGTGCCCACAGCTGGCAAGTACAGCTAAAATAGCGGAAGTGCATCACACTCACTACGGTATATATGAAAAACTCCGTTCTGCAAGTAAAAATCCAGAACCACAAAAGGTGCACTGACGCCATGAAATTTCATAAGGTACACTGTAGCGGGCAAGTCCCGATGAAGCTGGCAAAGAGGTAGTTTGGCTCATAATCGATAGTGTATGTTAGAGCTCGTTAATGTATTGCCCCTTTGTATGGATAACTTTTACGAAACCCACTTGTGTTCGGGTTAATTAATGCTCGTTCGTTGGTAATTACATACTTTTTGCCGTTATCAGATTTACTCACTTTGATTAACACCAGAGAGTTCGCATTTTGACTGTTCTGAAAACTCAATTGCGAGACCAGTTGTCCAATGGGAGCTTCAACGTTTTTGGGTTCGGTGTTGATGCTTAAAACCTCGTTGTTGGGAGATATTAGTAATTCGATGTTGAATGGATCTCCTTTGATGTAATCATCCTTGGTTTCTTTGTTTAGGTTTTTGATAAATTCATCAAGACCGTTCACATGGGGCATTGTTATAAGTTCACCAGTTTCGGTTGAAAGATAAGAATTGAAAAAGTCACAATTATCCGGATAGTTGGCGGGGAATAGTAAGGATAGTTGTTCAGATAATTTGGGTAGCAAATCTTGCTTATTAAGTTGTTCGATTACATTCAAGGCATTCAAGAAATAACCGTTCAGTAAAAACTTGTTGAGCCTTTCGGTGAGGTTGCTAGGGATATCTTGATCAAATTTGTTGGACTTCAATGCAATTGAATATCTATCCTCATCCCCCAGTTCACGAACATAGAAAACGGATAAACCTGTCATCGAATCAAGATTCTCAGGTTTGATGGTATAGTTAAACCCTTTAATCGTATCTGTTAAAAGTACTTCATCAAAAATATTCTGAATCTGAACCACAAACCCGTTGCTTCGTTGGTCATGACCTTGACAGCCAGTATTATATGCCCACTTAATGGAAAGTTCATGGTGGATAATATCTACTGGATCGTTACAGATATTCTCAAATATGATCTCTGGACAAGGATAAGCATGTGTTACAGAGTTCGAAAGTGTAAGCAGCGATATCAGTAGAAGTTTCTTAATCATTTTGTAAGAAGCCGAATGAGCGCTAACTAGCTATGATGAGTGGGGATTAGAAAGCACTAACCTTTCGTCACGCACATAGCCACGCCTTGGTTTAAAATTAAAACTTTGGCGGACTTTCCAATCCCCACTTCATTATCTTGACCGATAAAACCCCATTCATTCATAGCACATGTTAGTGACTTTATAGTTTAAGAAAATCCAAGTCAAAGACGTTACCGCTTGGAGACATTTTGAAAATTGTCACGTTCCTATAGTTTCCATTCTCTGAAATTGCCCTTCTTACCTTATCAATAAATTTCTGTTCTGACTGCCACCCAAAAACAACGAATTCGAGAGATTCTGGTGGAAATGGATATTCTCCACTCTGTTCTCTAATAATTCGCCTTTCATATTCTTCTTGCCAATTGAACGATTTCGTGCTGACGATGTGCATAATAGCTTCCTGAAATTGCTCAGTATCCGTGGGATCGTATTCAAAAGGTTTATAGGCTACAATTTCGTCTTTACTTAAATAATTCACTCCAAAGTGACTAAAGTAAAGAGGGTCAACATTGGGATTGAATCCGAGGCAAAGACCTTTATGAAAATTCGAGTAATGTGACCACATCATTTGATTACCACAAGAAATTGTGAATGATGCAACACCAACCTTTTCTATAACCGCTTTTTCAGTGTTCTTAATAATTTCGGCACCATCTGTGCTTGCTAGTATTTTTGCTCCTTCTTTTCGTTCCTTCCGATTCGAGCCAGGAAATCTATCTTGAAAGTATTTCCTTAATTTTTTTTCGTCACATTTAGGTTTGGCAAGTCCATAAAAGCAGTCGTAAGGATCATTAAAGTCCTCCGGTTTACTAAAGTAAATGTATCCTTTCTCAAGTTCCCGAATGGCGTATTCTTCTCTAGCGTTATTTGGTTTTATAGAATAATCTGGACGATGCTTCCAAAGATACTTTCCATCAAGTAATTTCTCCTTTAATGTTAAATCTGATAATTTCATGTGCGGGTCAAGGTTGTCGCTAACGCCCGACTATGGCGCTGTGGCCAACCTCAGGCTTTTACTGCAAAATAACAAAATCTGCTATGCCAGGCAACTGTCAGATTCGCACTGCATTTCAACAAGTCAATGGCTCCTGACTGGTTCATTTCAGATACCTCCATCAATTTATAGAGCAGATTTTGCGATCAAGTCGCACAGGCTTTTGCGAAGAACTACGCAAGGCCATGCGCTATAGTCGATGTTATGTGGTGTTCAGTTTTCTATTATTTGATTGACCTTCGATATTAACCTCAAAAGTTGCTTTTCCTCTTTGTGGTTAAGCTGTCTAGTTAGCACATGGTAGCCAAGTTGGGAATTCACTTCAACCAAAATGCTAGTTCCGTCACTTATCGCCCCATCTTCATCTTGGGAAGTTACCAACTGGTAATAATTATTGTTGACTGTATCAAAAAGAGAGATCCAATCAGACTTGGAAATTGTAAAGAATTCAGATTTAAAGGTGTAATCAATGGTGTCTCTGTAATAACCTTTAGATAAAAGAATAGAATCTTCCCTGCTTCTAGCTCCTGAACGATATACTTTGAACCATTTACTCTGTTTCTTTTTGTCCAAAAGTGATGGATCATAATGAGATTCGTCTATTTGGACTTTATTGGCAGTTTTAAGTTCAATTGTTAAGCTGTCATTATGACTGTAAATTTTTGTTACAGTTGCAGGTTCAAATGAGGGAAAGGTTAGTATTCTAATCATGCTGTCCGATGTACAACAATAAATTGGTGGTTCATCCAATGCTTTTAAATATTTGATGTAGAAGTATACACGAACAGAATCAGTGATAGACTTGCCCATAAATTTATAGTTGAACCGATCTACCGGAAGGTAATTCGTGTCAATTGGCAGTTCATGGTTCATGGCCATGTCCAAAATATCCTTAGTGGTTTGGGCAAAAGTTGTTAAGCCTAAAGTTAAAAATAGGAAGTAAAGGAAGACTTTTCTCATTAGCAGTAATACCACATAACATCCGGATAAACGCCATTGCGTTTATTTACCTTATATCGGATTTGTGTTATCTAATTTAAGACCAGGCACTTTCCCACCTGCCAACGCTTATAAGCGGTGGCAAGCAGTTGTTCAAAAACAAGTAGGCTACTGATCCCACTCCAAATTAACCGTTTTATTGAATGAATACAAGAAGTGAAGAATCAGACGGTAAAAACATGAGCCTGTCCGTCCGTGCTGGTGTCACCACCAGCCTTCGATACGACCAAGGCTGAAGCGATCTCCTGCGCGGCTGCTTCGTGCCTTATTTACCAGAAGTGGTTAAGGTTGCAGTTTCAGACCTCTCCTCAAAAGACTCCTGAGGCTTAATCATTTTAGCTTCCGTGGTGAGTACGTTTTTGATATTGCTCACGATATATTTTTTGGGGAGGTTCACACCCAGAGATAGGAACATAAACACCGTGATAGCTCTCCTTATTCGGTCAAAATATTCTTTTTGGGTACACCCTACCACCAGCCCAAACAGCGCTATGAAAAAAGGTAGCGTAAATGGAAAAAGTATCCTGAAATCAAAATTGTCGAAGGGCATGAGCATTCGCAATGGGACAATGGCAATCAAATATCCAACGCTGAGGATCAAGAGCATTTTGACATGACGCTGAGCAGCCAGTGGGATTTTGAGGTGCTTTCGGTTTTTCACCAGAATGCCTATAACCAGAAATTGAAGGACGAGCATTATGACAAACAGGTGATCGGGCCAGCCCGCGCTAAACACATGATCCCGGGCAATGCTAAACTCATTTAAGAGTCCCTGACCAAGAAGTATCAGCAGCTCTGAGAAACTCTCCTGCCCCCAAAAAATCCTTTCGCCACCGGTAAAGAAATTGCTTGACAGTTTATTGTTGTACAAATAAAGCCCAACAAAAATTGCAGAGACCGCAAGCCCAACAAAATACCCATAGGCCCTTTTCTTTCTCCCGTTTAAGAAATCTCGCGCGGCGATAACTGCGACTGGCACAAAGTATATCAAACCTACATATCTAAATAAAAACAGCCCGACCAGACACAATGCGACTGCCGCTCCTATATGCACGGGGCGGTAAACGCGATCCCTGGTTAGGATGAAGCAAAGGAGAAATACAAAAAAGATGAAAGGGGTCTCAGACCAGGTTTCGGAAATGACCTCCAGTGAACCGTATGAAAAAAAGGGCAATACCGTAAACCAGGCTTTGTTTCCAAACCAATGATAAAGGATCAATAAAATCAGCCCCAGAAAAACCAGGTTTACAATCTTAGACGAAACCAACACCGATGTTTTGGTCAAGATACTGGTCAATGCTATGCAGAGGGGATAGCCTGTCGGCCACAAGGTAAACCCGCTGGTGATGTTATAACCCGTCGTTGGAGTGAGCTCCCCACTCAATGTGTTTTTGATCTGCTCACTTTGTTTCAGATAGGCTATGGAGTCTGGGGTGGTATAGTGAGTTGGATGTACGCATACGCGAAAAGCGATTACACCTATCAGCAAAACATAAAAAAATAGCAGTGGGAAACTGCTATGCTTGAGCACGCTCATCACAAAAGTTCATTAATTATCTCCAATATTTTAAGTAAGATAAATCACTTTAAATGGCCTGGGTAGGGTGCATATTCCGCGGGGTGTATTACTCGCCTTGTTGCAGCGCTTTTTTTCTGCCTTCTTTTATTTCATTCAAAGCGGCAATCGCTTCCGGAACCAGATCTTGTTGAAGTTTACTTTCAATTTCTTTATCCGACAATTGTTCAAATTTCCTTTTAAATCGATCTTGAGTATTTCGTTCTAATTGTTCTTTTTCTTCTTCCGTTTGCCCAAACACTTCCCGGTAAAATTCCACTGTTTTATCCCGTTTAATAATCACTAAGATACTAATCAATACAAGTGAAATTAGTTGGATACCGGGGGTTACTATAAATGAAAAACCAAAGGTTATTATGATATTGATGAAGTAAGCAAAGGACAACAGATTGAATAGCCCAAGTAGCAGCAAAATCAGGACACTTTGGAAAGACTTTTCAGGTTTGAAATAAACAATTAATGTCACTATTGTCAGCCCTGCCAAACCGAGATAGTCAGAAGCATAAAGATCATAATTATTCAACAAGGCAATCGGATATGTGAATAAGGACATGCTCCATATTACTACCAATATTATCAACTCTGTCTTTTTAAGTTTTTTCATTTTCCTCTTGCAAATACAGCCCAACACACATGCCAAACTAGGCCTCTATTATTTTGAAAACCTTGACTTTTATTTCATTCAAATTAGTTGTTCTATCAGACGAAAGCAAAGGCTTAATACGCCAGAAACAAAAAAAGCACGAACATAGCTGTTCGTGCTTTTGAGATACCGGATATTTTCCGGCGTGACATTTCGTCTATTCAGAAGCCAAATCCACGCTTCTGTTGATGAAGTCAGTCAGGTCTTTGCCAGAGAGCATACCTTGCGAAAGGAGCGCCCAGTCATAAGCCTGCTTGGCCAGCTTCACCTGCTCAGCTTCGTCAGCGGCTGCCACTATCTTCTTCGTGTAAGCATGGTTGGCATTTACGGCCACAGACAGATTCAGTGGCATATCGCCAAACATCATCATACCGCCACCGCCACCCTGGGCTTGCATGTCTTTCATCCGGCGCATAAACTCAGGCAATGTCACCGTCACAGGCATATCGTCAGTTGCCATCGGCTCCACAGCCACGGTGTTATTATCATCACCGATTGCCGTTTTAAATGCCGTCTCTACCGTTTCCTTCTCTTTGTCAGAAAGTACAGACTCTTTCTTCTCGTCTTTGTCTATCAGCTTGTCTATCACATCAGAGTCCACACGCTTCAGGGTCACGCCCTCATGCTTCTGCTCTATATGCCCGATAAAGTGACTGTCGATAGGCCCATCAAAAACCAGCACATCGTAGCTGCGCTTCTTGGCTGTTTCTATATAACCGTGCTGCTTGTCCTCATCGCTGGTGTAAAGGAACACCACCTGCTTGTCCTTGTTGGTTTGGTTCGTTTCGATGTGCTTCTTGTACTCCTCTATAGTGAAGTGCTTGCCTTCCACGTTTTTCACCAAAGCAAAGTCCTTTGCCTTCTCTTCAAACTTCTCTTCTGAGATCAAGCCGTATTTCACAAACACGCCAATGTCAGACCACTTGCTTTCGTACGACTCTCTTTCCTTTTTAAATAGCTCTGCAAGTTTGTCAGCCACCTTTTTGGTGATATAGCCATTGATTTTTTTCACATTGCCATCTGCCTGCAGGTAGCTACGCGATACGTTTAGCGGGATATCCGGTGAGTCAATCACACCATGGAGCAACTGCAGGAAGTCCGGCACTATGTTTTTCACCTCATCGGTGATAAACACCTGTCTGGAGTAAAGCTGAATGTGGTTTTTCTGAAATTCGAAATCCTTTTTCAACTTAGGGAAGTAAAGAATTCCCGTCAGGTTGAAAGGGTAGTCCACGTTGAGGTGAATCCAAAACAAAGGATCCTCCGCCATCGGGTATAGCTCCTTGTAGAAGCTCAGGTAATCTTCATCTTTCAGGTCGCTCGGCGACTTTGTCCAGATCGGGTTCGTGTTGTTGACGATGTTGTCTTCTTTGACAGTCTTGTATTTCTTGTTACCGTCTTTATCCTCACCATCCTCTACGCTCTTGTCCTTCTGTCCAAATCGGATCGGGATAGGCAGAAACTTAGAGTACTTGTCCAGGATCTGCTGCAGCCTGTGCTCTTCCAAAAACTCCTCAGAGTCGTCGGCAATGTGCAGGATGATGTCCGTTCCGCGTTCTTTCTTTTTGGCTGCCGTGATCTCAAACTCCGTGTTACCATCGCAGATCCATCTGGCCGGCTCAGCACCATCGGCATGAGAGAGCGTGATGATCTCCACCTCTTTGGCCACCATAAATGCCGAGTAGAAGCCCAGACCAAAATGGCCAATGATCTGCTGCTCGTCACCTTTGTCCTTATATTTCTCAACAAATTCCGTAGCACCGGAAAACGCGATCTGGTTGATGTATTTCTTCAAATCATCAGCCGTCATCCCTATTCCCTTGTCAGAGATCGTGATTGTCTTTTTCTTCTTGTCAAAACTTACGTCAACCGTCAGGTCACCCAATTCTCCGGTGTACTCGCCCAAAGAAGATAACCGCTTTAGTTTTTGTGTCGCATCTACAGCGTTCGACACCAACTCTCGTAGGAATATCTCATGATCCGAATAGAGAAACTTCTTGATGATCGGGAAGATATTCTCGGTGTGAATGGATATTGTGCCTTTCTCTTGCATATCTATTTATGTAATTGTTTGATTCGTAATGCGCACGCATGATCAAATACTATTCCACTGTCAAAAGGCTGTCAACTTGTCATTTTCCCTGACTTTTCAGGAGACAGCAGTCAGCATTTCATAGATATGCCGCTCCCGCTATCCGCGCAGGCCCCACGCCCTGCCCACTATCGGGTCTATTTCGGAAGGGTAGTGCGTTGTAGGTATGTCCATCGTTGCGCAGGAGACGCAACAGGAGTGAATTGTCATGCTGAGCCCGTCGAAGCATCACAATTCTCATGGATTATGGTGATTTGGGTTTTTCAACCCGACTCTTGAATACATCAGGTGAGAACACCTGGCGACACATGAAAAGCTGTCAACCCCTTCACTCGTCATGCCTGCGGAGCAGAAATAAAAAACGGGTCAGGTTTCTAAAACCTGACCCGTTTACAAAACTCTTTTGAACTCTCCAGGCCAAGGTTCGTGTCCTCACGAACCCGATAGCTTATTGAATATCATCAAAAAGGATATATTTCCTAACGAATTATACGAGGCGAATGACTTTCCTGAAGTAGAAAAATAGTGCTCCTAGGCATCACAGATTCACTCCCTATCAATACCTTCGGTTCACGACTCTTTGAATTCCACGGCCAATAAAATTCCCAAAAGGGAATGACCTAAAATGAGATCTCTTAGTGAAATCGTTCGACTATTTACCTAATCCTATCCGCACTCTTAACCAGCTTTTCGTCTTTTCGGATAAACCGATTGGCCAGTGAGTTGCAGAACAGCGCCCCGGCTATGATATAAAACCCAATCTGGAATTCACCCTGATGGTTGGGTATGATAGGCTCTCCTTTGGTGGAGAAGTAGTAGATCAAAGCAATATTGGCACCCATTAGCAATGAGTTGAGTGCGCCGAGCTGTATCTGTCTCAGTCTGTTTTTAAACTGGAAGATCGAAGCAAAGGCTACAATAGCCGCAACCAGCGCCAGTATGGAGATGTAGTAAGTCGGCTTGGAGTTGATCACCTCAGGCTCGGTTAGCTCACTGGTTTGCGCATATACCAGCTCAAATGCATTGATAGTTACCACCTCAGTGTTTGTGGCATTGGTTTCCTCCCAGGCAGGCAAAAAAAGCACGGCAATCATGATGATGGCAGCAACTAGAAGAAATAGGGATTGTATTCTTTGAATCATGGGTTTTTGAATTTTTTTAATCTATGAATCGCCAGTAGCAATCACAAATTTCGGCAAAAGTGCGGATCCCTTGCCAATTAGGCAATCAATATGCTATTAATTTGCACGGTGCGATTTTTTCTCGACATATCATATCTGGGAACGGTCTTTCATGGCTGGCAGATTCAAAACAACGCAAGTTCTGTTCAGGAAGAAATCAACAGAGCCCTCAGCACTATACTGAGGTCAGAAACAGAATGCGTAGGTAGCGGACGAACCGACACTGGCGTACATGCCACCCACCAGGTAGCCCACTTCGACACGGATTCAGAAACTGAGCCAGAGACTTTGGTTTATAAGCTCAATAGCTTTTTGCCAAAATCCATCAGCATCAACAATTGCCGTCAAGTGGCGGAAGAAGCCCACGCCCGCTTTGATGCCGATATGAGGTCTTACCAATACCACATCCATCATCACAAAAACCCGTTCAAACAAGGACATTCGTACCTCTTCAATGCCTCCATCAATACCGACCTGATAGATGAAGCTTGCGAAATAATCAAAGGATGGGAGAACTTTGAGGCACTGAGTAGAGTTCAAACTGAAGTCAATCATTTTAACTGTGAGATAAAGGAAATAAAATGGTTGGCTACCAACGAAGGGAGTGTTTTTCACGTTAGCGCCAACAGGTTTTTGCGCGGCATGGTGCGTGCCATGGTGGGCACATTGCTGGAAGTGGGACAGGGCAGAATGACTTTGAACCAATTCAAGGAGGTGTTAGAAAGCGGAGATCGCCGAAAGGCAGGAAGAGCCGTACCGCCGGAAGGCCTATATTTAACCAGGGTATCTTACCCTGATCATATTTACATCAACTAACCATTGGAAAAAGAGAAAGTAAGCGGAAATATTGTTGACCTCAAGGTGCTGGGCAGGCTCTTTGCTTTTGCCAAACCCTACATAGGCAAATTCTACTTTGTCGTGTTTTTGACCTTGGCGTTGGCTGTCTTAGTGCCGATTCGTCCGCTCCTGATCCAAAAGACCATAGACGAAGATGTAGCTGTTGGCAATTACGATGGTTTGGTCAACATGACCATCATTTTGGTTATCCTGCTTTTCGCTCAGGCCATAGTGCAATATTTCCATACATATTTTTCGGGCTGGCTCGGACAGTATATCATCAAAGACATCCGCATCAAGCTTTTCAACCATATCCAAAATCTGCGGTTAAAGTTTTTTGACAAGACACCCATAGGCCGTTTGGTGACGCGTAATGTTTCAGATATTGAGACATTGGCGGACGTTTTCAGTACAGGTATCGCAGGTATGGTGGCAGATATCCTCCAGCTTTTGGTCATTCTTGGCCTGATGCTCTGGACCAGCTGGCAACTTACACTGGTTAGTTTGGCTTTGCTGCCAATTTTGCTCTTTGCCACTTACATTTTCAAGGAAAAAGTCAAAGTGTCTTTCAACGATGTGCGCACGGCTGTGAGCAACCTCAACACTTACGTACAGGAGCATATCACGGGCATGAACATCGTGCAGATTTTCAATGCAGAAAAGCGGGAATACGAAAAATTTAAAGAAATCAACACCGAGCACAAGAAAGCCAACATTCGTTCAGTGATGTATTACTCCATCTATTTTCCTGTGGCAGAGATCATCCAGGCAGGAGGAATCGGTCTTGTGGTATGGTGGGGAGCATCGGGGGTAGTTCAGGGAGAAGTCACACTTGGGGTTTTGATAGCTTTCATCATGTACATCCAGATGTTCTTCAGACCTATCCGGATGATCGCCGACCGCTTCAATACACTACAAATGGGTATCGTCAGCTCCAACAGGATTCTCGACCTGCTGGACAACAATGACCATATCCCTGACAATGGAGATTACAAGCCGGCAGAAATAGCCGGTGATGTCAGCTTTACGGATGTTTGGTTTGCCTACAATGACGAAGATTGGGTGCTCAAAGACATCAACTTTGATGTGAAGCAGGGAGAAATACTCGCCTTGGTTGGCGCGACAGGGGCTGGCAAGTCGTCAGTCATCAATCTGCTAAACCGCTTTTACGAGATCAGTAAAGGTGAAATCCATCTGGACGGACGCAATATCCGCGATTATGATTTGGCCTCTCTGAGAAAACACATCGCCGTAGTGCTGCAGGATGTGTTCCTGTTTTCTGATAGTATTTATAACAATATCACCCTTCGCAATCCTGATATTTCCAGGGAGAAAGTCATTGAAGCAGCAGAGCTAGTTGGAGCAAAATCATTCATTGATCGCCTGCCTGGCGGTTTTGATTACAATGTGATGGAGCGCGGCTCCACACTTTCGGTGGGTCAGCGCCAGTTGATCTCATTCGTAAGAGCCATGGTTTACGACCCGAAAATCATCGTTTTGGATGAAGCCACAAGCTCCGTAGATACCGAGACAGAGGAGCTCATTCAGTCGGCCATTGAGAAATTGATGAAGGGCAGAACATCCATAGTGATCGCCCACAGACTGAGCACCATTCAAAATGCGAATAAAATCTTAGTTTTGGACAAAGGTGAAATTGTAGAGAAAGGAACTCATGATGAGTTGCTCAAGCACGATGGAGCCTATGCCCAGCTGCACAAAATGCAGTACAAAGAAGTCCAAACGGCTTGATATAAGCCCTGACACATGAAGCTAAAAAACCCAAGACTCACATATGGAGTGGTCATCCTCATATCGCTGATGATCATTAGCGGCACGCTGGTCTCTGTTTATAAAAATCTGGGGGGATTTGATAAGGTCGAGATTTTCGAGCTTGAGCCGCTCAAAAGAACTTTGGTTGGCAGGCATTTCATCACCAGATATACGGATAAGGAGTTGGAAGATCAGTTTTTGAGATGTCGGGAGCTGATCGCCACTAATCAAATCAGCGGTGACTTAATGATTGTGACCTATCAAAACGATTCTATTGAAGGAGACGAAATAGAGCAATTTATCGGGATTGGTCTGAATGAAGATGTCGCCGAGATTCCCGTAGATTTTGACATTGTCGAATTTGAATCCAAAACCAGATATGCGGTGTTTTTGAGCATGCACCCCGTGGTGCGCCCCACACCTGAAGAGCTCGAAGGCCGAATGTGGGCAAAAGCTCAGGAAGAAGGACTGGAACTGGAAGACTACTTTTTTGAAATACATTATCAAGATAACTCCATGTCACTAGAAGGCTGGATAAAATAAACAACCATGTACAAAATGATATTAGCGGCAGTGATCGCAATCGCATTTACCTCGTGCGAACCTCAGGAAAAGAAAGCAGACAAATACTGGGTCTATGTAGCTTCTGACAATGCAGAAGATGGTGCCGGCATTGGCATCTATGACTGGGTTCCCGAGATAGGCGTTATGAGTAGCATTTCAGCAGATACCCAAAGCGCTACCTCTTCATACCTCGCTGTTGACACAGTTTTGAACACCCTGTACAATGTAAATGGAGAAGGGATTTTTGCCTATCAGATCAACCGCGAATCGGGCGCACTAATGGCCATCAATAACACAAGGTTGACTGGTAGAGGACCTTGCCATATAAGTGTCTCCAATGATCACAAATTTGTCCTGGTGGGTTATTACAGCTCTGGTAGCCTGGCCGCATATGAAATCAAAGAAGATGGAGGAATTGGAGCACAGCTTTCAGGTTTTGAACATCGTGGCTCCAGCGTCAATGCTGAGCGCCAGGAGCGTGCACATGTGCACATGGTGAGCACTGTTCCGGAGAGTAACCTTGTTTTGGTTCCTGATTTGGGAATTGATAAAGTGGTGGTATATGCACTGGACGATACAGGAACATTGACTCCTGCAGAAGATGAATATGTGGCCAGAATCACACCCGGAGGAGGGCCGAGACACCTGGCCATACATCCCAGCAACAAATTCGTCTATGTACTTCATGAGCTGACGGGGCATGTGACCGGCTTTGGTTTGGATCCGCAAAATGGCTTCAGGGATAGCATCAACACCATCAGCACTCTACCGGCAGATTTTGCAGAGTTCAACAAATCCGCAGATATCCACATCACCCCAAATGGTCAGTACCTGTATGCCTCCAACCGTGGGCACAACAGCCTTGTGGTTTGTGAGATCAGCCAGGAAACCGGTGCTTTGACCGTACTCGGAACCAAATCCTGTGGTGGTGACTGGCCCAGAGCTTTTGGCATTGACCCAACAGGCCAATACATCTTTGTGGCCAACAAAAGGTCAGATCAGATTTCGCTACTGAAAATTGATTATGCAACCGGATTCTTCGAGAAAACAGGAGAAGTAAAAACACAGCTCGCTCCTCAGGGCATTCGGTTTATCAAGGCTAAATAAATACACTCATGGAGCTGATTACCGTTAAGAGTTTTGATCAGCCAATTCAAGCACATCTGTGCAAGTCCAGACTACAGGATGCAGAGATTCCTGTGTTTCTTTTTGATGAAAATATGACGAGTGTGGCTCCTTTTCACACGATACATCTTGGAGGCGTCAGGCTGAAAGTACCAGAAGAGAGAGTTGCTGATGCTATAAAAATCATAGAAGAATTAGACAACTCACAATACACAAATGAGGAAGGTGAGCCAGTCAAATGCCCGGAATGTGGATCAGAAAACTTTTATACCGGAATTAATGATAGCAAAGGTCTAAAGCGTGTTTGGAATGTTCTTGGTTTAATGGTTTTTGGGGTTTTTGCGCCGTTTTTAGAAAAGAAATATGAATGTAAGGATTGTGGTCACAGGTTTAGAAACGAATAGTGAAAGTAGATGAAAAAGAAGAATAACCGCCCACTCGAAATTGACATTATCAACTATGGAGAATACAGCCAGTGGGACGGTGACAATAGCAACTTGCCCATATTCAAAGAGCTCACCACGGAGGTAAAAGCTGAGATAGGAGTGGAGTTTGGAATGATCGTAGAGATAAAAAAGGCAAGAGGCAGGTATCTCGATTTTAGAATAGATCACCCTCCTTTCAAGGATAAAAATGGTGAAATCGAAGAGGCGTTTCAAGGCACCTTTCGCGTTAAGCATAACCCATTTCAATTCTTCCTGGGAGACACCATCTGGGCGCCAGTCGATGATAAACGTGGTGATTGGAAGCTTACGATTCTGTTGGACGATCAGGAGTTGGTCACCAAAACTATCAAACTAGTTTAGCCTAATAGCTCGTCTCATCCAACTTCACCTTTCCTCTAAATGTTCTGTAAACAAAAATGGTGTAGCCGATCACAAGCGGCGTGCCTATGGCCGAAAAAAGCAACATGATTCCCAGCGATTTTTGCGAAGCGGCAGCATTGTATATCGTGATGTTGTGAACAGGATCTACTGTGGATAAGAGCAGTACCGGATACAGTTCTATCGCCACCATAATCAGCAAAAAACTCATCGTCAATGATGAAAATAGAAACGCATAATTGTACTTTTTCTTTTTGGCAAGTCTGGGAATATTGGCAATACTCAAAAAAGCCAGCAGCGGAATCACGAACATGGCAGGGTGATTGGAAAAAGTATCTGAAAGATGTGGAATGTACAACAGTGTGTACAACGTGGTGATGGCGAAAGACACCATAAAAAAGATCATCCCCTTTTTGAGCAAAAAGATCAGTTTGACATAAAGCCGACCCTCGGTTTTTAGGAGCAAATAAATAGCTCCGTGAACCATGAAAAGAGTGAGTGTAGTAACCCCTACCATCAGTGCATAAGGGTTTAAGAAATCAAACAATGCTCCCCCCTGATAGGTGAAGTCTTCGCCAATCTCAATTCCCTGCAGCACATTGCCCAAAACGATTCCGAGCAACAATGAGAGTGTGATACTTGATATACTGTACGCCCAATCCCAGGCACTTCTCCACCAGGCCATGGGCTCTTTGCTTCTGAATTCGATAGACACAGCCCTGAAAATAATGAACAGCAGAAACAACATGAACGGAATGTACATAGCGGAAAACATGGAGGCATATAGCAGGGGAAACCCTGCAAAAAGTGCCCCTCCTCCTATCACAAGCCAAACTTCATTTCCATCCCAAACCGGCCCAATCGCATTGAGTGCGATGCGCCTGCTTTCCTCTTTTTTGAAAAACAGATGCCACGCTCCTGCACCAAAGTCAAAACCATCAAGGATCACATAACCGGAGAACAGCCCCCCTACTACGAGGAACCACAGAGTTGGATAATCTAAACCTAAAATTGTCTGCATCTGATTAGTTGGTTAATGCTTCGGCCATGCCTTGCTGATTGGGGTGATCTTCGATCTCACTTTCATCATACGGACCGTGCTTTATTTTTTTGTTGAGCAGATAAATGAAGAGCACAAACAGCAAAAGATAGATAAAGAAAAACATGATCAGCGAAAACAAGACCTGATTGGCTGTCACACTTTTAGACAAAGCATCCGATGTTTTGAGTAGACCGTAAACCACCCAGGGCTGGCGACCCATCTCTGCCGCAAACCAGCCTGCCTGGTTGGCGATTTGCGGGAGCAAGGTGGCAAAGACGAATAAACCCATCAGCCACTTTTGATCAAAGAGTATTCCTCGCCACCAGTAAAATGCTCCGAGCAAACTCAGCGCAATCAGCGCCATGCCGATGGCCACCATCAGGTGATAAAACTGAAATACAGCATTCACCTGAGAGGGTCTTTCATCCTCAGGAAAAGCATTAAGACCAGTGACGGGCGCTTCAAAATCCTGATGAAGCAAAAACGACAGCCCGCCGGGAATACTCAACCCCGTTACGGATTCCGACTCTTTATCTACCCATCCAAAAATGTACATGTCAGCAGGCGCTTCCTTTTCAAAATGACCTTCGAGCGCAGCAAGTTTCGCAGGCTGATTATGTGCTACGCCATCTGCTGATTTGTGCCCGGTAAAAAGCTGGCCCAGCGAAAAAACAAGTGCCACGACCAGCGCTATCTTGAAAGCCTTTTTTGAGATCTCCGTATATCGGCCTTTGATTAAGTAATAAGCATGCACACTCAGGACAAGAAAAGCGCCCGATAGGAACGCCCCCAGCCACACGTGCGATAACCGCTCCATGCTGGAAGGATTGAAAACCATGGCCCAGAAGTCAGTGATTTCAGCTCTGGCCATCAGGCCTTCACCCACGATGTGATAGCCCGCAGGGGTTTGTTGCCAGCTATTGGCAATGACAATCCAAACGGCGGAAAACATGGATCCGAAAAACACACCACACGTGGCTACTAAATGCACCCACGGCTTCACTCGGTTCCAACCGAACAATAAAACGCCCAGAAAGCCACTTTCCAATGCGAACGCAAAAATTCCCTCGGCCGCAAGTGCGCTACCAAACACGTCACCCACATATCTGGAATATGTTGCCCAATTGGTGCCAAACTCAAACTCCATCACGATCCCTGTCGCCACGCCTATTCCAAAAGTCAGGGCAAAGATCCTGGTCCAGAATTTTGCCAGAGTTTCATATTCTTTGTTGCCCGTTCGGATGTAAAGCGACTCGAAAATCACCATGATGAGGCCAAGACCAATACTAAGAGGCGGGTAGATATAATGGAAAGCTATTGTGAAGGCGAACTGAATTCTGGAGAGTATTTCTACATCCATATTGCGGGTGTTTTTGACGTCACTAAGTTAATGCCCGTTGATGCAAAAAGGTTCTAAAAAACGAACGAAAACTAAGCAATAACACAAATTCTCCTGACCCAGTAACTTGAGGTGTCTGCCCCGAAAAACCAGAGTTGAGAAACACGTTTCTCTACCTCACTTTTTTTGTCTTTCTCAAATAAACCAGAGCAGCTATGGCTATCAAAAGACCGAGAAACTCACGTGTGCCTTCTATCCACGGCTTGTCCACTTTCATTTTGCCAAGCAGATCGGCTTTGTCGGGGTTGCCTAAAAATTCTATGAAAATAGGAATATAAACCAGTGCATACATACTCATAATCACCAGTAGTGTGACAATAAGTGGTCCGAAATTTACTTGCCGTAAATACACCTTCAAGTAAGCGATAATCGCAACCGAACCGTATATCAGCATCCACATGAGCGGGTCTGGGTCGTTGTATTGCAGAGCTGCGAAAATAAAAAACAAAGCAGCCAGCGTGTAGTGAATAGCCTTTGTTGTCATGGATCAAATGTAATAAACCCGAAGCTAAGATTTAGCCCCGGGCTTTAAGACTGCCAAAGGATATGAGGAATAATTTAATATCTCTCCACAACCTCTATACCCAGCAGTTGCACATGATCGGTCAATGCTTTTACACGTTTGTCAATACGCTTGACATACTTCTGAATGTCTGATTCTATCAGGATAATCTGCCCGTCATAGGAGTATGAGCCTGATGCGCCTTTCAAATCATCCTTTTCCCTTTCCAGGTCACGGTACATGCCGCAATTAGATTTTAAGTGAGCAATGAACTTTTTGGAGCTATACTCTTCTTCAAAACCATTTAGCATTTTCATAGACTTTTTATACTGCTTGTGGTCTACATCCATACTTTGGGTTGGATCCAGAAGAGCCTTCAGTACCAGCGAATCATAATGATGAATGTAGTTGAGCACATCCAGAACGTCATTTCTAAAGTCCGCATTGTCACAGAAGGCTGCCAAACCATAGTAAGATGAAAGCTCGTCTGAGACCTTGAACCACTCTTCGATCAAAATATCATAGGCTTCATCAATAGCCATGGGCTTATCGCTATCGTCCATCTGCGCACTTGTTAAGGATGCACAAAAAATAACCAGAGCAAGAGTCAGGATGTATTTCATAACTTTTGATGTGTGAATTGAGGTGTAAAATTGTCCTTTCACAAGGTCTCCCGGACTCTCAATAAAACCTGATTTTTTAATCCTCAGAAATACAGATCGAGCAACCGTATTTATACGGATAAAATATTCTTAGCTGGAAAAAGGGCTTCTATGAATATACGGTTCATGTCTAACTGCATACTATTCCCAAACATTGTAGCTAAACCATAACAGAAGCTTTTACAGCTACAAAATGTGCAACAGGTGAGGAGTGATTAATAAAAAGAGTAGGGTTGCGGAAGCAGGCAGGGTGGTCGTTGGACTGTTGTGAGCTCACCACAACGTGCACGTGGTTAAGTCATAACCACACTTCAACTAAAAACCAGAGCATCTGCGGGAACCCGCAGATGCTCTTTTAATATTTCATTTACTCGTCCAGCGTCGGCAAGGAGAAGTCGCTAAATATGCTAGGCTCCTTCATTATTTTTTCAACATCCTCACTTTTACGAGGAGCGATATCTGAAAGCAGCTCATAGCCATCTTTGGTGACAAGGATGTCATCCTCAATTCTCACAGCGATTCCCCACCATTTTTCATCGCAGGCTGCTCCATTCGGAATATATATGCCCGGCTCTATGGTGATCACCATGTTTTCTACTAACACATCATATTTCCCTTTGTCATGTACATCTAACCCGATGTGGTGGCCAAGCCCATGTGGATAATAAAGGTGCTTTTGGTTTACGCTATCGATGATGCCAAGTTCTACCAATCCTTCATTGATGATTCTTCTGGCTATGTTTCTATCCAAATCTGCCCTGAGGTTTTTACCTGGGGCGCATGCCTCAATTGCGGCCTGTTGCGCATCATAAACCAGGTCATAAATCGCTTTTTCTTCCTTCGAAAACTTGCCATCTACAGGCACAGTACGCGTTACATCAGCAGTGTAGCCATGATATTCGGCACCTAAATCCATCAAAATCATCTCATCACTCTCTACCTCAGGTTTGTAGTTTTCTATGTAGTGAAGAATGCAGCCATTGTGTCCTGCACCTACTATCGACGGGTAGCCTTCATACTCAGACTGGTACTTTTTGAAAATAAATTCATGGAGTCCCTGAATCTCCATTTCCGACATACCAGGCTTCATGGCTTTCATAACCTCATTTTGTGCTATACACGAAATATCAATAGCCTTTCTGAGCAGATCCAACTCCTCTGGTGTTTTCACTCCGCGCATCTCGTCCATGATACCGTCGAGCGTTTCCATATCCAGGTTAGAAGCAGTGGGCTCCAACTCAAGTGAGCTCTCACTCGGGTAGCTGGCTTTTTCTTTGAACCAGGAGATGAGATCATATAAATCACCCACCGTATCTGTATCTCTCACATCGTTGAAAAAATCATAAAACAAAACCTTGTCAAACTCGGAGAAGTCAATGTTGTAGTCCTTAAACTCCGTATTATCAAAAACACTGTTCATGGCCAGGCGCTCCTGAACGCCCTCTACACCCATGCGTCTGCCTGTCCACATCTCAGCCATGGCATCTCTGGGCTGAATGAAAAATATCTCGTCAAACTTCCCGTCAGGGCTTTTTTGTTTGTCTTTGAAAATAAGCAGTACTGCATGTGGCTCCTTATAACCTGTGAGGTAATACATGTTAGGATCCTGATGATAGACATAGTCCACATCATTTGCTCGGTTTCGCACTGGGTTGGCGAAAAAGACAGCCACAGAATTGTCAGGCATTTTTTTTCTTAAAGTCTCGCGTCGATCCTCGTGAAATTTGCTGGAAAGAAAGTCACTAGGCAGATCCTGCGCCAACACGCCTGAAAAGGTGAGAAAAATTAAAGGGAGTATAAGAAGCTTTTTCATATCGTCAAATCTTAAGAACACAATATTAACCTGATCCACGAATATGGGTTAGGAAAAATACCGCTGCGGCTATTTTGTATTACAAAGGGTTATTTGAGTGTGTTGGCGCTATAGATATAAAAGTTGTTATCCACAGTGATATCTTCCACTTCTCCATCTAATTCTATCACTTGAGCCTTCTTGGTTGGAGAAATCCACTGCTCTTTTTCACCAACCTTTATTTTGATTGGCATGTCAAAGGTGTCTATACAATTTGTCCAACGAATAAGCATGTTTTTGCCGTTGATACGGTATTCTAACACCGGAATTCGGTTGTCACGAAGGTACTGGTCAAAAAATGAGTCGAGGTTTAGGTTCAGTTGCTCGGCCATGTAATCCTCTATATGCTTGGTGGTGACTACTGAGTGATAAAACTCCTCATTTAAGCCTCTTAGTGTTGCTCTCCACTTTTCATCGTCATCAGCCAACTGTCTGAGTGTGTGTAGCAAGTTGTTGCCCTTGTTGTACATATCACCAGACCCTTCCGAGTTAACTCCATAATCTCCAATGATTGGCTCATCATTGCCAATACTCGTGCGTACTCCTTTGGTGTATTCGGCACCCGCCTCTTTGCCGTAGAAGTATTCCACAAAAAGGCTCTCAGAGTACATCGTAAAACCTTCGTGTATCCACATATCGGCGATATCCACATAGGTGATGTTATTGGCAAACCACTCATGACCTGTTTCATGCACAATGATATAATCCCAATCAAGACCCCAGCCTGTCCCGCTAAGGTCATGCCCTTTGTAGCCTTTCTGATAGCCGTTTCCATAAGTGACTGAGCTCTGGTGTTCCATGCCTAAGTAGGGAGCTTCTACCAGCTTATAGCTGTCTTCATAAAACGGATAAGGGCCAAACCAATGTTCAAATGCCTCCATAGTTCGGCGTGCATCCACAAAATGCTCTTTGGCCTTTTTCAAATTATAGCTCAACACCCAATAGTCCATATCAAGCTCGCCTTTCTCTCCGTCGTATTTCTCCGAGAAATTCACATAATCACCCACATTTACGTTCACTCCATAGTTATTGATCGGATTCACCACCTTCCACACGTAGGTTTTGGTTTTATTCTTTTTCTTGATCACCTCAGCCAATCGGCCATTGCCTACAGCCACCAATTTTTTGGGGACATTGATGCTTAGCGTAATCCCATTATCCGGCTCATCATACATGTGGTCTTTGCATGGCCACCAAAGGCTCGCCCCTATTCCCTGATTGGACGTGGCGATGAAGTCGGTTCCATTCTCATCTTTTGTCCACGTCCAGCCACCATCCCATGGTGCGCGGATAGCCTCATGCGGCACGCCTGAGAAATGAATCGTGATTTCCAATTCCTCTCCAACCACCTGTGCTTTTGACATTTGAATGAAATGTGCATTGCCTTCATGCCGAACTTCCAGCTCTTCTTTGCCCTGAACAACCTTATCTATTTGCATGGGTGCCTGCAGGTCTATCTGCATAGAAGAGCCAGCATCGAGCACATTGTAGGTAATCGTGTTTTTACCGGTTATGGATTTGTTAGCAATGTCAACCTCCACGTAGAGATCATAGTAGAGCAAATCCCACCATTCCCGCTCCGGAGTGATAGACCCGCGCAGGGAGTCCTGACGTGTATATGAGTCGGTCTTTTCAAAAAGCCCTGTTTGAGAATACCCGATAGAGACGATGCACAGAAATAGAGCGGCAATAAGATTTTTCATAACCTCAGATTTTTTAATTTGAATCTCTAAGGTAGAAAAGGCCAAGAGCCTTTGATAGGCTTATTGTACGAGCGGCAACAAAAAAAGCCTGACTCTATAAGAATCAGGCTCTAAATATTTTTAGACCTCTAATAGTTTAGACTATCGAAGTTCCTTTTTCACGAGCTTTTTTCAACACGCTTGTGATACCATTTTTATTGATGGTTCTAAGCGTAGATGCTGCCACTTTCAATGTTACCCACTTACCTTCTTCAGGAATAAAGAACTTTTTAGTTTGAAGATTTGGGTTAAATCTTCTTTTAACTTTATTGTTAGCGTGAGAAACGTTGTTTCCTACTCTTGGTCTCTTACCTGAAATATCACAAACTTTCGACATAATTACTCCGATTTTTGAAACGGACTGCAAATATCGCAATCTTGAATTAATTAACAAACTCTGCCTCAATTCTTTTTATACCCATACGGACAATGGCGACAGCCGCTTTTACAACAATGGCCTCTTTTCAGGTGATATTTCTCCGTGAAAACCAGCAGTCCTTCTTTGGTCATATAGTAATCTTCCTTTTTAAGCCCTTCCGATTTCATTTTTAGCCGTTGGTATAAATCCTACCTTTGAACAACAAAGGAAGTACTTTGTTTGCATAGTAAATAAAAGAATTGATCAGCTTATGTCAGTATTAGAAAAATCAGAAAAAAGCGAAAAACTCATTCAACTTGAAAATAAGCACGGCGCACACAACTACCACCCCCTTCCGGTTGTATTGGCCAAAGGAGATGGCGTTTTCGTTTGGGATGTAGAGGGGAAAAAATACTACGACTTTTTATCTGCTTACTCAGCGGTAAATCAAGGGCATTGTCACCCAAAAATAATCAACGCTCTAAAAGAGCAAGCCGAGACTCTCACGTTGACATCACGGGCTTTTTACAATGACGTACTGGGCAAGTATGAAGAATACATGACCAGCTACTTCGGTTTTGACAAAGTGCTCCCGATGAACACTGGTGCCGAAGCTGTAGAAACGGCCATAAAAATTTGTAGAAAATGGGGCTATGAGCGGAAAGGAATAGATGAAAACCAAGGGCAGATTGTAGTTTTCGAGCAAAACTTCCACGGACGTACCACCACTATTATTTCGTTTTCATCTGACCCGGATGCACGCAAAAACTTTGGCCCATATACAACAGGCTTTATCAAGGTGCCTTACAATGACCTTGACGCACTCAAAGAAGTGATGGATCAAAATAAAAACATCGTAGGCGTAATGGCCGAACCCATCCAGGGTGAAGCCGGTGTTTTCGTTCCTGATACTGGTTTCCTTGCAGGAATAAGAACATTGTGTACCGAACATAATGCGCTATTTATAGACGATGAAATTCAAACGGGAATTGGCAGAACAGGAGAACTATTGGCCATCGACTATGAAAACACAAAGCCTGATATGCTAATTCTTGGTAAAGCCTTGTCAGGCGGTGCTTATCCTGTTTCCGCAGTGTTGGCAGACGATCATATCATGGAAGTGATTACTCCGGGAACCCATGGGTCCACCTTTGGTGGAAATCCACTGGGCGCAAAAGTGGCGATAGCAGCACTGGAGGTAATCAAAGAAGAAAAACTAACGGAGAATGCCAGAAATCTGGGCGAAGTTTTCAGGGCAAGAATTGAGAAGTTTGTAGAAAAATCACCTCTGGTTAAGCTGGTAAGAGGAAAAGGCTTGCTGAATGCGATCGTGATCAACGACTCGGAAGACAGCAGCACGGCCTGGGACATCTGCATGAAGCTCAGAGACAATGGCTTGCTGGCCAAGCCAACTCACGGCAATATTATTCGTTTTGCCCCTCCTCTAGTCATGACCGAAGAGCAGCTGCATGACTGCTGTGATATCATAGAAAAAACCATCACGGAGTTCGAGCAATAGAACTCCGTGTTTTTCTCTACATTCCATAACTTGGTCATGAAATTTCGAAATCATGATCAAGACATACTACCTCTGCGCGGTTACACTATTTTGCTCAATTTACTCTCCTGCTCAGAATATTTATGAGGAATTAAAAAGCGCCTCTTTCAGCAATCCCGACTCTGTAATCAATGTAACTAAAGATCTGATAGCTTCCTCTAAGAAAGATTCGGTAAGGGCTTATTACTTACTGATAGCAGGCATTTCATTTCGAAATAAGGGTGACTTTGCAAAGTCAATTGCACTTTTAGATAGTGCCTCTCAAATTGGCGGCTCCTCAGTGTTGGCTAGCGCTTTCCAAAACAAGGGTGCCTCATTTAGGCTGATGGGACGTTATGCTGACGCTATTGAAAGTAACCTTAAAGCCTTAAGGATTTTCGAGAGTCTAGGGCACGAAAAAGAAATTGGCATCACGCTTAATAGTCTTGGGGTTAGCTATATGAAAATGGGAGATAATACAATGGCTCTCAAATATTATGATGTAGCTCACGCTAAGGCCATTGAGCAAAAGGACACTGCCAGCATCGGGAATGTTCTGAACAACATCGCCATTATCCATGCTAACAAGGGAAGTTTAGATAGCGCTGAATTCTATTTTAGAAAAGGACTGAACTTGGAACTTGAAAAAAACAATTTAAAAGGAATAAGTGCTGGATTGAATAATGTGGGAGCGGTTAAATACTACCTTTCAGATTTGGATAGTGCTATATTATATTTTGAAAAAGCATTAAGAATCGACCAAAAGATGGGAGACATTCAGGGTATCCCCTTGGTGATGAATAACATAGCCGAAATCGCCATTCAAAATCAAAGCTATGATTTGGCTAAGAAATATCTTGACTCGGCAATTTTACTGGGGAAACAAGCCAGCAGTCTTCGTGAACTTGAAACCTCATACTTAAACCTTGCTGGCCTTTATGAAGCCCAAAAGGCCTTTGAAGATGCATTCCGAACGATCCAGGTTTCTTATGCCTATAGAGACAGCATGTTAAACGAATCCAATTCGCAACAAATAGCCGAACTCCAAACCAAATACGAAACAGAGAAAAAAGAACAACAAATAGCCCTTCAGCAAGCTGAAATTGCAGAACAACAAGCACAAAACCAGAGAAACACCATCCTCATTGTCGCGCTTATCATCCTCGTCATTTTATTAGTGATTGTGTCACTACTCATCAGAAGCAGGTCTCAGAAAAAGCAAGCCCTTTTGCTTCAAGAAGCTCAAATCAAACTTCGCGAGACGCAAATAGAAGCCGCCCTCAACTCACAGGAGTCAGAACGAAAACGCTTTGCCCGCGACCTTCACGATGGATTTGGTCAGATGATCTCTGTGCTCAATTTGAATCTCAAATCACTCGAAAAAGGAAATTCCGACCGCAATGAAGTCTTTGCTAACTCTTCCAAGGTTCTGGACGACATGTACAAGGAACTCAAAGGAATATGCTTCAACCTGATGCCGGAGACCCTGATCAAAAGCGGGGTGATAGACGCCTTGAAAGAGTTTGCCGGAAGGGTAAACCAAACGGGGAAATTGATATTGGAAATCGACACATTCGGAATAGATGAGAGGCTAACAGACCTGCAAGAAATCTCCATTTACCGAATCTCACAAGAATGGATAAACAATGTGTTGAAATACTCGGATGCTACAAAAATCACCCTCAGCCTTACAAAAGACGAAGAAGAACTCACGCTACTTATTGAGGACAATGGGTCCGGATTTGACAAGAATGATTTGATACATGGAAAAGGGAATGGATGGAAAAATATGAACTCCCGTGCCAACCTGATCAAAGGGGAACTGGAGCTAGATACAAATCAGGCAACAATGGGCAGCACACTTATCATCAATGCACCAATCCACGCAAAACACCGTGAAAATGACGCCAATATACCAGCCTGACGGTATGGAAACCGAATATTGATGCCACTAGCTTGCCTTTATGAAAAGGCTCATTTGTATTCCAGTGTTGGTTTTTCACTTATGTACATTTGCTCAGAAAACCCCACCAATAGCGCTCACATATGGTTTGGACACCCTGAACCCAAGCGCTCAAATCTCTTTTATCACGGACCATTTTTACGAAATCTATAGCGCCGGTTTCGATGATGCCATAGAGCTAAGTCGCTACGCTGTAGAGTTATCACAAACACTCAACCTAAAGGAGAATGAAGGCTATGCCAATATGTGTTTCGGCATGGCCAACTACCTCAGAGGTAATTATGAAACCGCCCTGTCAGCATATCTCTCCTCCTCCGAAATATTTGATTCCCTCGACCACTATGATGGAATAGCCCGACTCAACAATGAACTGGCCGTATTCTACAGAAAACACAATGAGCTCAACAAAATGCATGCTTGTCTTGACAAGAGCGAAGAAGCAGCTCTCCAAATCAACAACCTCGAAACTTTAGGAACCACCTACCATCATAAGGGCGTGACCCTTTCACAAAGTGGTGATTACGAGAATGCCCTGCCATATTTTGAAAAGGTTTTGGAAATCAGAACTGAGTTAAAAGACAGTGTTGGTCTGGGATACATATACCTGGATCTCGCCGCATATAAGGTACACCATGGCCAGATTGATAAAGCACTGGAACTGATAGAAAAATCTACCAGCATTCGCCAAAAACTGGGAGATGTTCAAGGGGTAGCGGTCAATGAAATAATCAAAGGTGAAACCATGTTTGCCGCAGGCCGATACAATGAGGCCATTACATATTTTGAAAACACGTTAACGCTAGCCAAGCCAATCAGTTATACAGACCTGATCCGCTATACCTACGATATGCTGCAAAAAGCACATATCGAAACGGGCAATTATCAACTCGCATACCAGAACCTATCTCAAAGCGTAGTTTTCAGCGACAGTCTGTTCAACATAGAAAAAACCAAGTCGCTTCAAGAGCTGCAAACAAAATATGAAACAGAAAAGAAGGAGCAACAACTGGCTCTACAAACAGCAAAGCTCAAAACCTCTCACGCCATTTCTATCGGACTGGTTGGAGCATTGGCGCTGCTAATTGTCATCGGCACGATGCACAGGAACCGAGTGGTTTTGAAACATCAAAAGGAACTAGAAACAGAAAAAGCCAGAACCCGGGAAGCTCAAATTGAAGCTGCGCTCAATTCTCAGGAAGCCGAGCGAAAACGTTTTGCCCGCGACCTACATGACGGTTTTGGTCAGATGATCTCTGTCCTCAACCTCAACTTAAAAGCCCTGGAACAAGGTAAACGAAAGGCATCAGAGGTTTTTGAGGACTCTTCGCTGGTTTTGGATCAGATGTACAAGGAGCTAAAAGGCATTTGCTTCAACCTGATGCCCGAAACACTCATAAAGCAGGGAATAGTACAGGGGCTAAAAGAGTTCGCAAGCAGAATCAACCAAACCGGCAAACTGATAGTTGAGATTGATACATTCGGAATAGATGAGAGATTAACCGACCTGCAGGAAATCTCCATTTATCGCATTTCTCAAGAATGGCTAAACAACGTCTTGAAATACTCTGATGCTACCAAAATCACCCTCAGTCTAACAAAAGACGAAGAGGAACTCACCCTTCTCATAGAAGACAATGGATCTGGTTTTGATAAAAACAACCTGATGCATGGGAACGGTAATGGCTGGAGAAACATGAATTCCCGCGCCAACCTGATCAAAGGAGAACTGGAGCTGGACACCACTGCGGGAATTAAAGGAAGCTCATTGATCATAAATGCTCCCGTGCTCACTCAAAAACTTGCTATTGCTCAATGAGTCCATATTGGGTAGGTTTACTGTAAAACCCTGCTGGACGCTTTATCACTGACCTATGACACTCAAGAGAACGGTATTCTGCTTTTTTACATTTATAGTATTTCAACAAGGCTATACTCAACATTCGCAGGCTGATATTGAAGGCAAAATGAATACAATCACTGAACTCATGCGAACCCGAACCTACGATTCTGCTGAGTATATACTTAAGCAAATAATACCTGCCATTCGGGAGCGTCAAGACTCATTGGCACTAGGCAAAGCATACGCTTTCTCCCACGACTTTTTGTGGTACCGAGATGAGTTTGACAGTGCTATCACAAGCCTAAATAAAGCATTACAAATTTTTAAAGCGCTCAATGAAGCATCTTGGATAGGCTTCTGCCACAACGAGTTTGGTTTAGATTATCTCATCCTCGGGCAATTCGACAAGTCTGTGCAACACACCCAAACGGCAATAGACACTTATCGTGAAGTGGGCGACACCATCCATTGGGCTCATGGTCTTTCTCACTTGTCCAATGTAAACCATGACATTGCTGAATATGATAAAGGCATAGCCTATGGGCGTCAGGCTCTCGAACTCTTCGAAAGTCATGCTGTAGGTGATCCAGACCTCAAAGCTTACGCCATCAATTGCATTGCCATCAATCATGACGATAAGGGTGAGCATGAAAAGGCCATCGAATGGCACATGAAAGTAATAGACATGATGCCTGAGATGCAGGAAAGAAGCAAGCCCAGAACATACAACAACATAGGCAACTCTCTCATGAAACTCGAAAGATATGATGAGGCCATCGTTTGGCTAAAGAAAAATTTGGAGCTGAATGAAAAATTTGGACGCAGATATGGTCTCGCCACAGTCAAAACCAACCTTGGCACCTTGTCTTACCTCAACAAAGAGTTTATCAATGCCAAAACCTATCTGGATGAAGCCGAGATTATTTCTTATGAAATAAATGATGTAGAAAAGATCCATGATGTGCTTTTCCAGCAATACATGCTCTATAAAGAATGGGGCAAATACGAAAAATCTCTCAGCTACATGGAGAAGTTTCATCACCTCAAGGACAGCCTACTCAATGAATCCAAGTCCAGGCAACTCACCGAAATGCAAACCAAATATGAAACGGAACTTAAAGAAAAGGAAATAGAAAACCACAAGGCTCTCCTTGCCAAACAAGATGCTACCATTCAACGAAATCAGGCAATGACCGCAGGTTTAGGTGGCATCATCGTGTTGATAATCGTCATAGGACTGATGCAACGCAACCGCCTCATACTGAAACAGAAAACACTACTGGAAGCAGAAAAAACAAAGACAAGGGAAACACAAATAGAAGCTGCACTCAACTCACAGGAAACAGAGCGAAAGCGCTTTGCGCGTGACCTTCACGACGGCTTTGGCCAAATGATTTCTGTGCTGAACCTCAACCTAAAAGCGCTGGAAAAAGGAACATCATCCAAAGAAGACATCTTCGAAAACTCGTCGAAAGTCCTTGATGACATGTACAAAGAACTCAAGGGCATTTGCTTCAACCTGATGCCCGAAACCCTGATCAAAAGCGGCGTACTTGATGCCCTCAGGGAGTTTGCCAACAGAGTGAATCAAACCGGTAAAGTATTCGTGGAAATTGACTCTTTTGGTATAGACAAAAGGCTAGATGACCTACAGGAAATCTCCATTTACCGAATCACACAAGAGTGGGTCAACAACATGCTCAAATACTCCGACGCGGATAAAGTCACCGTCAGCTTGACCAAAGACGAAGAAGAAATAACGCTCCTCATAGAAGACAATGGCTCTGGTTTTGACAAAAAGGATCTAATAAACGGTAACGGAAACGGCTGGAAAAACATGAACTCCCGCGCCAACCTGATCAAAGGAGAACTGGAGCTGGATACCACCCCGGGCGTAAAGGGGAACACCTTGATTATCAACTCACCCGCTCGGATTCCTCAATATACCCATCAGGTTGCCCAGGAAATACCATCGTGACGGTATAGATTCCTCCTTTATATCAGCCTAATTTCATGCCTGTATTCCAAGGAAGTCAATGCCATTGGAAATATTAACAACAACATGCGGGTTGACTGTCGCATGTCATTATTAGATCCGCATGAATTTACTATCTTTCGTCAGGAAAAATTCCAGTAAATCGACCATGAAGATATTTCTAACCGACGATCACGCCGTGTTGATCGCCGGACTGAGTAAAATAATTGAAGCTGAAGATGATTTCGAAGTTGTGGGCACAGCCATGACTGCCGGTGAAACCATTGATGCCCTGACCCATACCAAAGTGGATCTCCTCATCAGCGACTATAACCTCCCAGACGAAGATGGACTTTCGCTTGTCCGCAAGGTCAAGCGCAAATATCCCGATATCAAAATTTTAGTTCTCAGCATGCATGATGAGGCTCATTTGGTCAAAGAGATCCTTAAGGAAGGCATCAATGGCTACATCATGAAGAAGGATTCGCACAATGATCTGATAGATGCCATTTATGCAGTGAAATCCGGTAAAACCTATCTCAGTTCGGAGGTTAACACCATGCTCATTCGTGGACTCAACGGTGAAGAAGATCAAAGGCTCCTAACCGATCGAGAGCGCGAAATTCTAGCTCTCATCTCCAAAGAATACACCAACAGGCAAATCGCGGAGGAACTGTTCATCTCCGAAAGGACTGTAGAAACCCACCGCAAAAATATTTTTCGCAAGACAGGCACCAACAACCTGGTGGGACTAATCAAGTTTGCTTACGCCAATAATCTCATCTAAGCGTTGGACATTCTTTCATTTCATCTCACTACGCAGCAAATAGGACTTTTCATTTTAGTGGCTGCCTTAATAGGTATGGCCAAAATGGGCGTTCCAGGCCTGGGTTTGGCAGCAGTACCACTTCTAGCGCTGGTCTTTGGGGGCAAAAGCTCCAGCGGCATTCTCCTGGTCATTCTTTGCTTCGCAGATATTTTCGCGGTGATCTACTACCATCGCCACGCCGACTGGTCGCACTTGTGGCGGCTCTTTCCCTGGGCTGCCCTCGGGATTGTGCTTGGAGCCATTTTTGGTCAGTGGATAGACGATCAGGTGTTCAAATACACCATGGCCGTCATCATCATCGTCAGTCTGGTTTTGATGATAGTCATCAGCGGCAAAAAAGAATTTAAATTCTCCAGCGGAGCAAGTTTTGCCGGGCTTTTGGGTATCATGGGTGGATTTACATCTATGGTTGGCAATCTTGCCGGACCGGTCATGGCGCTCTACCTGCTGGCCATGAAGTTTCCAAAAAACCAATACATCGGTACTACAGCCTGGTTTTTCATTGTGGTGAACTGGTTCAAAATCCCCTTTCACGTTTTTGCCTGGAAGACTATCACTTTGGACACTTTGCTTCTGGACTTATTTGCCATCCCTTTCATTCTGTTGGGCGCCTATCTGGGCGTGCTGGTAGTAAAGAAAATCCCCGAAACAACTTACCGCTGGTTCGTGATTGCCACTACAGCCGTGGCTGCAGCGCTCATGCTGTTCTGATAGGCAAAACACAATTCATAATTACCCGAAAGCGGCGTAAAGGTTGATTTTGCGCTAAAAATACCGTGAACTACGGATATAAAATCGGACAGACAGGGTATTACTAAACCGTCTTTTTCAGAAGAATTTTGATGCAGTATTATTTATCAACAAAATAAAATACCGCAATCATGAAAAAGATCTTAATGATTTTATCGCTAGTAGCTATTTCAGAAATGGCACTTGCACAACACGAAGCTGGTGACAAAAACCTTAATGTGGGTCTGGGACTAGGCTCAACGTTTGCCAGTGGTAGTACAACAATTCCACCTCTAGGCGCCAGTTTCGAAATTGGTATCAAAGACGAAATCTCTGTTGGAGGTTATCTTGGATACAGTGCATCAGAGCTAAAGTCTGGTGGATTTACTGCAAAGTATTCTTACACCATTATAGGAGTGAGGGGTTCTTACCACTATGACCTTCTAGGAGATCCTAAAATTGACACCTATGGTGGATTGATGCTAGGATACAACGTGGCTGGTGTTGACTGGGACGGTCCAGGTAATGCAGCTTCAGCTGGTGGAGTTTCATACTCTCTTTATGTTGGTGGTCGCTACGCATTCTCTGACAAAGTAGGAGCATTCGCAGAGCTAGGTTATGGTATCGCATACCTGCAACTTGGAGCCAACGTCAAATTTTAATCACACACTAAACATATATCGCCATGAAACTAAAAATTTTACTATTAGGTCTTGTGATTGTGGTAGCACTAGGTGCATGCAGTGAAGACGATGAACCAACAAAATCGGGTGGAGCAGTAGCTGTTAATTGCAACACATTTTTTACGGAGGGAGAGTATGAAGCTTTACTCGAGGATCTAGAAGCCAAAGGAGATGCTTACGAACAAGATCAGTCTGTAGAAAACTGTCAGGCATACTATGCTTCCATAAATACATACATTTCCACCTGGCAAAAATATGTGGACAAATGTGTTCCAGCAGAAGCAGCGGCTACATTTAACACTTATTGGTCAATTTACGAGTCTTACTTCGACGATCTAAACTGCGAATAATCTTGATTGAATGAGCCTGCGGGTTTCGACCTGCGGGTTCTTTTCAAACCCAAATCCATATACTTTAAACATCGGCATCATGAAAAAAATATTAATTCTTACACTGACCATGATCACTTTGATCATGGGTGATGTTCTGGCTCAAAAAAAGAAAAACAAGGGTCCAAAAGAGATTACCGAAAAGGAAATCAACTGGAAGGGTGGCTATAACCAAAAGAAGTTTAATAAAGCCCCAAAGAAAATTTATATCTCCAAATTCAATGTATACTTCCACGTGATAGCATCTGCAACAGCCAAGACCTCAGGTGGGAGAACCCTGGGAGGAGGCTCAGTTCGTGCAGCTACTTCTACAACCATGACCGTAGCTGTTGACGGAGTAGATGTACCTGACTTTCAAAAAATAACAGATGAAGCCTATAACCGATTCGTGTCAGACCTGGAGGCTCAGGGCTTTGAGTTTATATCTACGGAAGAAGCAGCTAAGACTGAATATTATGCAGACTGGACTTTGAAAGACGGTGGTGAAGTAAACTACGCCAATATCCCCGGCTATGTATCCGTGACCCCTACGGGCACCAAATACATGATCAAAAAGGAAACTAAAAAAGGGCGTGAAAAATCAACCTTTGTGGATAAAACCATGATTCTTTCGGGAGAATTGGATGACGCTCTCATAGCAGAGGTTACATTGGCTTTTCCCGCAATAGACATGGATGCCGACGGTGGTGTATATGCTGCTACTTCTAAAGTAAAAGCCAATGTTAATTACCGCATGGCAAGTGCATACGGCGCTGATGGTCTCACCAGCGTATATGCCAATAATATGGTGAAATTCGTAAGCGGAAAAGGACCTGGTCTTACTGCTGATGCTTATTATATGGTGTCCTTGAAGGAGCCGGTAGGGTCTGACAAAGCAGTATTCAAAGACACTGAGTTCAAGGAAAGAAACACGGGTTCCACCAGCCCAATGTACTACGGTATTGTGTTCAAAGACAATGAAGGTAGCACCGCCACACATACCACAACAGCGGATCATGACTTGTATGTTTCCGAATCTCAAAGACTGATCAACGAGTTTTTAGACCTTACTATGGCTGACTTTTTCAGCTACTACAAATAATCACTAGTTCATCCGCACTTTTCATGGTCGATGAAAGGTGTATATGACGAGCCCCGACAGTCTAACTGTCGGGGTATTTTTTATCTCCCCATCACCAGCAGTACCAACCCGATCAGTATCCCCATCAAGTATATAGCCTTGCGGCCAATGTTTTTCTCTTTGTAAAAAACAGCTCCGAAAAGAAAAACAATCAGCACGTTGGAGCGACGCACAAGACTGATGACCGATATGAGTGAATCTGGAAGAGAGATACTGTAGAAATACAAATAGTCGCCAATCAACAATAGAACTCCTATAAGCGGGATTGACCAGCGCCACTCAAAATTTGTGCTTTTCGCACGTTGTGGATACCACAAAAGCATGAGCACTGGCACCAACAAAATAGTTTGATAGAAAGTGAAGTATGCCTCCACGGCCATCACATCTACCTGACGAAGCAAGTATCTATCATACAAAGCACTGCACGAGCCAAACAAGGTTCCTGCCACTAAAAACCAGAAATACTTATTCCTGCCAAAGGAAATTCCCTCCAGCTTGCCCGCCGTGGAGAAGAGATAAAAAAATATGAATACCACCAGCACACCGGCCAGCTGAAGCATGCTCAGCCTCTCTGAAAAAATCACAAAAGCGCCCACCAAAGTCCACAGCGGTCCCGTGGAGCGGATAGGTGCCACGATGGTCATGGGCAGATTTTTCACTGCAAAAAAAGTACATATCCAACTGCACAAGACAATGAACGTCTTCAACAGGATCTTGGCGTGGCTAGTCCAGTCTATCTGCGGCACATGCAACAAACTGCCCGGGTTGATAAAACCTATGGCAGAAAGAACCACAAGCACCAGCATGATCAGGGATGCCAGCACCGTAGAAAAGAAAAGCGTGGGTATGACGGCATTTTCATGAAGCGAAACCTTCTTTGAAATATCATAGAACCCAAGAAAAAAAGCGGAGGCAAAAGCCAGGAATAACCACATATTGAAGTCTAAACAGGAGCAACAAAGTTATTCACGAGCATGTTCCACTCTGCTCAATTTGCTTTATTTTTAAAGAAATCACCGAATATGAGCGATCTCAAAACAAAACCCACAGAAGAAAGCGTAGTTGCCTTTTTGAATAGCGTAGAAAACGAGACGCGCCGAAAAGATGCCTTTCGCATACACGAACTCATGACAGCTATTACCGGAGAGAAAGCCACCATGTGGGGGCCCGGTATAGTGGGCTATGGCACCTATCATTACATATACAAAACCGGCCGTGAAGGAGACTGGCTGCTTACAGGGTTTTCGCCCAGAAAGCAAAGCCTCAGCCTCTACATTATGTCCGGATTTTCCCGATACGATGACCTGCTCGCCCAGCTCGGCAAACACAAAACAGGCGTTTCGTGCCTTTACATAAACAAGCTTTCGGATATAGACATGGACGTGCTTTCCGAGATGATAAAAGAATCTGTAGCATATATGCGAAACAAAAAATGGCCATGAAAAAATTAATCCTTCCCCTATTGTTGATTGCGTCAGGTTGTGGCCCTACCAGGGAGGTTTCTGTTTCCACCACGGCGCTTACTGCCAACACGTCTTCATTGCTACAGGCAGTCTCTTTTGTAGATGACCAAACTGCATGGGTCAGCGGACATCAGGCCACATTTTGCCGGACACTTGATCGCGGAGAAACCTGGGAGGTATTCACTCATCCGTCTGATACACTTCAATTTCGTGATCTTCATGCATTCTCAGATGATCAGGTGCTGCTTATGAGTGCCGGTCCGGGGGCAAGCTCGCGCATCATGCTTTATGACCATGGCATCAGGCAGTTTCAGGAATTATATGTCATGCCACATGAAGAGGGCTTTCTCAACACCATCGAGTTTTGGGATGACTCAAATGGGCTCGCCTTCGGTGATTCTTTCAACGGTGAACTATTTGTAATGAGAACCAAAAATGGCGGTCAGTCGTGGAAGCGAATTGATCCCAAAAAACTACCCGCTGCTGGCCAAGGTGAAGGTGGTTTTGCGGCAAGCGGCACATGCATAACCACAAAAAATGGTGGTGAGGCATTCATTGGCACAGGCGCCAATGGCAACTCGCGCATCCTTCACACCACTGATTACGGCGACAGCTGGGAGGAAATCGAGAGCCCATTGGTAAAAGGAGAAATCGCCGGAATATTCTCTATTCGCATGGCCGGAGATATGGGGTTGATCGCCGGAGGTGATCTGAATCAACCGAACGAATACACCAAAAACATTGGCATGAGTACAGATGCGGGCAAGTCATGGCAGCTATCAGGTTTCCCCAACACCAAAGGGACACTATACGGCTCTTCTATCACACCGATTGGTTCTAAACATTTTATAGCAGTTTGCGGACCCAAAGGGCTGGACTATACCACAACCCTGGGTGAAAAGTGGATCACGCTGGATTCCGCCAACTATTGGGCCGTAGGTACGCACGATTCAGGAACGGGCTATGCTGTGGGTACCGAAGGGCGAATATTAAGAATTACAATAAATTAGGAACGCAAGTCGGAAAGCCTTCTCAATTTTATCTGTTCATTAAATTTTGGCTTAAATTCGAGCGGATTTCAATTAAACTTTAAGCACATGATCGTTGTAGGTAGTTACGAAGAGTTCGAAAAGTATATTGGTGAAGAAATGGGTGTGTCGGATTACACGAAAGTGACCCAGGAGCAAATCAATAAATTTGCTGAGTCAACGCTGGATCACCAGTGGATTCACTGCGATGAAGAGAAGGCCAAAGACGGTCCTTTCGGCACGACTATCGCTCACGGCTATTTGACGCTCTCGCTGGTACCATACCTGTGGGGTCAGATTTTGGAGGCTAAAAACCTGAAAATGATGATCAACTATGGCGTGGACAACCTGAAATTCGGTGCGCCAGTGCCGGTGGGTAGCGAGCTTAGACTTCACGCAAAGCTTTCCAAGCTGCAAAACTTAAGAGGCATTACCAAAGCTGAGTTTGCTGCAAAAATGGAAATCAAGGATAGCAAGAAACCTGCTTTCACAGCTACTTTGATTTTGCTTTATCACTTCGAGGCTTAATTATCTAAAAGGAACATTTTGTAGTCATTGCACGGGTTGTAAATTTCAAACAACCCATCTACGAACAATATTTCCCAATTGTAGAGTTGGCCTCCGGCAAAGATTTCATCGGTGAATTCGAATAGGGCATTGCGCTGATCCAGACTATCGGCCACATTGATAAATGTGCCACCGGTAAACTCCAATTCCAGCCGGTTTCCTGAGTTTTCAATCAAATTGAACTCGCGTAGGTACCACTGCAGGTCGTCGTTTTCGTCAAGAGAAAGAAACCCAAAGCCGGTAAATGTGCCGTCGTTGTACCCTCTAGGTGTGGAGTTATAAATCAGCGCAATGAGGGCAACATTGCCAAATGCGTCCTCAAACCGCTCTGCGAGTGAACTATCATTTTCGTCGTAAACGAGAAAATAGTTGTGTACATAGAAGGCATCTCCACCTACAAAAAAATCAGAATAATTGGTGTAAAGCGATGATCTCATGTCTGCACTGCCAAGCCCGGCGAGCGAAGCATCGAATGTGGTAATCTGGCTATTGTCCAACGCACAATACATCGTATCCACGGACAACTGGTTATCAATCCCGATAGCGTCGAAACTGTAATCTTTTCCCGCGAGGGTGAAGGAAATAGGGTCATCAAAAACAACCTCATCATTGATATAACCTACGTCATACACCTTTTGAATCCGAACAGACTCAGCTGAATTGCTCACCTCCTCGTAAGAAAATCCTTTGGCCGCTCCGTGAGCCTTGAACCTCCTATTGTCTATATCGAATGTTCCGTAGATCGACACATCGTCATCCGGAATATAAAACTGGTATGATGCATTTACACCAATTCCCACAAGGTCATCCTGCCTGTAGGAACCCGTAATAAGTTGATCCACAACCGCCGTGGATATCAGCCCGGAAGAACCCGCATCAGCGGGAGCAAACGTAAGCGTGGTGCGCTCACCTGCTCCATCTGTCTTACTGGTAAACACGAGGTTGTCGTCAGACTTTCCCTGATACAAAAACTCAAACTCCGCACCGAAACTGTTTTGGTTAAGTTCGAAGAGATAATGGAAAACACCGTACGTTTCCAGCACCAGCTCAGTGGCCAGGTCATGGTCGATGCGGTATGAGATAGTCTGATCCAAAAATTTTCCGTTTTCAGCTGTGACGTCAGATTGGATTCTGACGGTACCATCATCATCAAAATTCAGAATGATCAGAAAAGTGCCTGCATTCGGCGTGGGCTTATAGTCTAGCCTCCAGCCATTGGCAGGGTCGGTCAATTCCTCTACCAGCTCCTCTGTAGCACGGGCTTTCCTTTCCTCCACGCTATCAATACGGGTGGAGTCGTCACATGCAAAAACGAATATGGTTGCCAGTATAAAAGCGATATGGTAAATTCTCCTGATCATTCGCCTTCCAATACAGATTGTAGTTCGTTTCTGAGATCTGCCAAACTAATCCCAGTTACTTTTTCATAGTGATTGGCTACACTCGCCAGCTTTTGCGTGATCTTTTCTTTACCCTCGTTTTTGAGTTCGCACTCAGGGTCATTACAATCGTCTTCCTGGTCTATGTATTTTTCCTGAAACTCAGGGTCAAACGTGTAAAATGAAACCAGCTCTGCAAAATCCTCCGTAACCTGACTGGTAGCATACGGTGTGACAAACCCACGCTCCAAAGCGTCATTGTCATCCAGCACATACCAGGATCCCGGCCCTGTATATCCGGTGGGCGAGATGGTCTCAAAACCTGAAGGCAGTTTGTACCGCTGATGTACCACATGCGCAAACTCATGGTAAATGATATTGAGCTGACGAAACACCCACTCCTCGTCTTCCAGGTCAATTTTGTTGACATCAAGCAATGTGACGCTGGCTCCTGCCTCTGCCAGCCCTAATACCTGAGTAGAGCCTTCGAATACCGGTCCGCCGAGCAACACAATTTCCGCCGGCACATGATTCAAAAAGAATTCTTCTCCATTATCCACAGACAAAAAAGGCGCTATCCAATATTTCTCCAAAAAATCAAGCATCGGCCTGACATACTCCACATCTACGGGTATAGCTCGCTGACCGGGCGCCAGAAAATCATCGCGGTATCTATAGCGCACGACCATGCCATATTTTTCTACGAAATTATCATTGATATACTCGTCCAATTCGGTGTATTCGGCATCATCATCCTTTTCCGGAACATTGAGTTCTTCTGATGGATAGCAGTCCACCAATAGGGCCATAAACCCAAATAGTAACAGATTTCGAAAATATTTTACCGATTTATCCATCATCTTTCGTTTTCTTCAAGTCCTCCAACCTGCACTGCCGCAGTTGGTATTTGCAAAAGCCACCTTGGATCCTCAGGTTCCAGTGTTTCAATCTGACCATTGGCTAAGTCATGATTCATAGACAAACCCCACCTTTTGGCATCAAACCACCGCATGCCCTGTGTGAGAAATTCTTTTCTTTTTTCTAAAATCAAAACATTGAACAGCACATTCAAATCTGAGAAACCAGGGTCATTTTCCGCTCCAATAAATTCGCGCATAGACTGCATGGTAGCCACGGTGCTCGCACCGGAGTACCTCTTAGCAAACAATAAGTTTAAGTCTGCCAGAGCATCGTCAATTCTATTGAAATAAATATTGCATTCGATACGGTTGAGGAGTACCTCCTCGCCGCTAAACATCACCTGAATGGTGTAGGGCGTTCCCACGTTAGAGTTCAGACTGCTGCGCTGGAAAAGGATGGGGTACCGCAAAGGGAAATTGCCTGTCTCACCGTTGCGATCACGCCCTTTTTGCAAGGCTGGGTTCTCCCGCTCGTCGGTTGATCCGGGAAACGGGTTGGTTCCGAAAAGTGAACTATAAAAATCATTGGAGGGTGCATAGGAATAGCTTGGTAGTTGAACCAAAGATATTTTCCTCATCAAAAGCAAGTTGGCAGGCAAATCAGGAGAAGTATACACCTGCGGGTAGGCCGTGATAGAAGATCTCGCGGACTGAAATTCGTCAGACGTAAAATCCCTAATGAAATTATCTGCATCAGAGCCCAGCAACTCATTGGCATACTGCAGGCTCCTGGTTATGTCCAGTTTGTACAGGTAATACCTGGATGCAAAAGCCAGGGCGGCATTGCGGTTGAAGTGGTATTTTCCCGAGTTGAGAAAGAAATTGTCACTGATCAGGTCTAGCCCGTCATCCAGATCGTCTTCTATTTCCTGATATACTTTTCGCACGGACTCTCGCTCATACTGCACCAAAAACTCAGTCTCAGGATCTTTGATATAAGGCACACCCAGATCATCTCCAGCATCATTTTGATCATAGTGCTCCGCAAACATATTGACGAGCATAAAATGACCATAGGCTCTGATCAATTTGGCCTCACCTTCCAGTGCATCTCGTCTTGCCTCGTCCTCTTCATTTGCGATGGGCAAATCATCCAAAACCTCTAAAACTTCATTGGCATGTGCTATGGCATTGTACGTCTCAAACCAGAAAAAATCAGGAGAATCCTGCTCATCAGGGCCTCCGTTGGTGACTTCTTCCCAAAGGTAGAGTTGCTCCATTTGTGGGCGAATGGTGGTTCCGGTAGTGAATTGTACATCGTCGGTCATCCAATCAGTAAAAGCCGGACTGGCTATGGAATAGCCATTGGTGAGCAGCTGAGCAGCTTTGTCCAGCGTGTTGAGTTCCACTCTGTTGTCGGGCGTTTCGTCCAGATACTGGTCACAGCCACCGGCCAGGATCAAAAGACATATCATGCCTGATTTGGCCAGTGAGTCAATATGTTTTATCGCTCTTATCATGATCAAAATCCCACGCTTAAAGCCATCGTAATCAATTTAGGTTGCGGTAGCGCCACACCTCCAGTGCTGAAAAACTCCGGATCCTGCCCCCTCAGCTTACTATCCGAATATAGCAGTGCCAAATTTTGGCCCTGAATAGAAACATTGGCCTTACTCAAGCCCATTCTACCCGTCCATTTTGCTGGCAGGTTGTAAGCCAGCTGCACGGATCTCAGCCTGACGTAGCTACCGTCAGCGACGCGTTCGGTGCTTTTATTGTAAAGCGCATAGGCGACAGAGTTATCAGGGTCTTCCTGCAAAGCACCTTTGTCCAGAATGACAGGAATGGTAGTTATATCCTCATCTCCGGAAACCGCCCATCTGTTCACAAGCTCGCCGGGCAATGCATCAAAATCGGTGTAGCTGCTGTAGTAAGCATCATTGAGCCGAATCTTATAGTCAAATTTGTAGGATAGAAGAAAACTAAAAGACACGTCTTTGTACTTAAAGGAATTGGTCAGCCCACCGGAACCTCTCGCTTCTGTAGGTCCTTCATATTTTAGTATAACATCCAATTCACTTCTGTCCTGCAGGTCAAATTGCTTTACTACCTCTCCGTTTTCATCGTAGAAGCTGGGTATTCCCTGCTCATCCAGGCCGGCAAATCTGGTGGAGTATAAACCTCTTCTGGGCTTGCCTATTACTGCTGCTCCTGCCTGGCCTATGGCATCAGCCCGGAGTGGCCCATAGTCCAGCTTGGTGATTTTATCTACCGTGTAGCCCATGTTAAAATTAGTACTCCAGCTAAAGTCTTTTCCTTTTACATTTTGTGTGGTAAAAAATACCTCAAACCCATCAATCTGCATATCTGCGAAGTTGCCAAACTTCAAGGCCTGACCTCCGATACCACCTGTTTGCACAGTGCCGATCAAGTCAAACCCTTGTCTGATGTAGTAATTGAACGATCCCGTGACACGACTCTTAAAGATGGAATAATCCAGCCCCACGTTGAACTCGCGGAGTTTCTCCCAGGTCAACTCTGTGTTGGTAAGGTCGTCAATATAGAGATACGGCTCTGTGTCAGAGGGACGAATAGTCACATCGGACCTCAGATTGAGCAAAGCACTGCTATTTGGGGGCAGGTTTCCAGAAATCCCATAGGTGGCCCGCAGCTTCAAATCATCGAATAAGCTAAAGTTGAAAAAAGGCTCTGTGGCTATGTTCCAGGCACCTGACACATTCCACGTGGGCAAGTATCGCGCCTGTTTGCTTCGCCCCAGTTGATTGGAGCCATCGTATCTCACAGTGAAGTTTGCTATGTACCGCTGCTTGTAGGAGTAGCCTCCATTCAGGAACGAACCCAAAAAGCGATCCTGCTCCCTGTTGAGGGTATAATAATCCACATTTTGAAGATTGAAAAACTCAATGATATTGGGGTCAGTAACCACCACACCTCCACTGCTATACACCACGCCCATCCCTGTTGTGCTCTCATCCGTTCTGTTGGTATATCTGATTTCCTGCCCGGCCAGCACGTTTACTTCATGATCCTGACCGAAAGACCTGGACCAGTTGGCGCTCACCCTTGCAAAAAAGTTTAGCAATTCATTTTGATCAATAAACTTAAATCCTCCTACCGGCAAAACCACTGCAGGGCTCAAGCCCGGATTATCCGGATCAGAAAACAACAGCTGGTTTGACTGCTCTATAAACTGCGTGCCATTGGCACGATAAGCCTCTGCCTGATTAGAGTTTTCATGCACTGTATGGTCTTGCTTGGTAGCAGCGTACCGCGCCTGCACCACACCATTTATTTTCAGCCTTTTAGTGGGGTTGACTTCAAAATCTGTTTGGGCAGAGAGGTCTGCCACATTGATATCCATGAAGTTGTAGCTCAACTCGTCAAGGATATTAAATGGTGCATAGTTTCTTCTAAAATATTCCCGGTTGCCGTCTTCATCCAGTGGGCGGATAGAACGGGCAGTATTCAAGGCGTAGCTATAAGGGTTGATGTCGAAATTTCTACTAACCCGCCCTGTGATAGGGTCAAAATCACTGTTTCTGGTTCCCGGCACTTTCTGATCACGATAACTGGCTGTTAGCTTCAGCCCAAACGTAAATTTTTCTGATATGAAATAAGTGTTTCGCGCTGTGGCGGTGACTCTTTGCACCTTGTCTGCTATGGTCTGCCCCTTATCATCTAAAAACCCAATGGAATAGTAGCTGTTGGATTTTTCATTTCCGGCAGTGAAGCTCAGCGAGTGCTGCTGCTGAAAAGCATAATCGTTGAAAAGCACGTCGAACCAATCCGTATTGGCATTTTCATATTGATTCAAAAACTCTTCGTTGAGGCCTCCATAAGGGCCCCATTCTAACTCATGGTTGGCAATCTGAGTGTACATCTTGCCTATTGCTCCGTAGTTCTGAGCCTGCACCGAAACGCCGATATCCAACGTGCCTTTGTCTACCATTTCTCTGTAAACGGACATTTCCTGTGCCGAATTCATCAGGTCAAATTGATTGTAAGTTGGACGCAGCTTAACCGAGTAATTGCCACTGTAGCTCACCCTCAATTCGCCGCTGCGGCCCCTTTTGGTCGTGATCACGATAACGCCATTGGCCGCTCTGGCTCCATAGATAGCTGTAGCCGAAGCGTCTTTTAAGATCTGAAAAGAAGCAATGTCATCGGGGTTGAGGCTGGCAATGGATGAACTGGTAAGGGTATTGGCATTTCCGCTGATGAGGTCATCTGTATTGATGTTGGAAAGGTCTTCCAAAATCACACCATCCACCACAATCAAGGGCTGGTTGCTGCCGTTTATAGATGCATTTCCTCTGATCCTGATTTTTGGTGCTGCACCGAATGTGCCGGACACATTGTCGACGGTAACTCCTGCAGAGCGCCCCTCAAGCATGCGACTAACGTCCGAAGCTCCCGCCAGATTGATGTCATCCATCTTCAGGCTCTCCGAAGCGCCTGTAAATAGCTTGCGATCTACCTCCTGAAAACCCGTAACAACCACCTCCGTTAGCTCTGTTGCAGATTCCTTAAGTGTGACGTTGAGTGCTGTGAAATTATTGACGGGGATGATTTGCGGCTCCATCCCGATCATACTGAAGGTGAGCTTAACCCCTTTGCTTACGCGAACAGTGTAGTTGCCGTCAAAATCAGTGATAGTACCGTCTGTAGTGTTGCCTACCTGTACGGTGACGCCTGGAAGCGGCTCACCTGAAGGGTCTGTGACACGGCCTTTCAGGGTTGACTTTGTTTGGCCATGCAGGCCAAATGAATGAAGGAGTATTCCCAATAATATTGACCAGAAATACTGCTTCATTATAATCGCTTTTTCTATCGCTAGTTCTACCTAGATAAAGGCTTAATCTCTTTCAAATGCATACACCAAATCCAAAGAAACCGGATCAAACAGCGCATTATACTCCTCATCAGTCAATGAGTTTACCCATGCTTGACTAAGAGTATCTAAGATATCATCTTTTACTAAACCAAAAGTTGCAGGTGTACTTAGCCAAAGCTGATCCGATTCATTCTTTTCTATTCCGAAAAGCTCATCTCCGTCTTCTGTAACTAGTTCAAAGTCATCATCATCTATTTCCCATGACCCGTCATCATTAAGATTTGGTGAATTGATCAAGCCAATTTTTCTTGAAAATGATCCGTTAGCATTAATGGTGATTGTGTATGACTCAAACTGAATGCCTCCAAACAAAATCTCACTAACGCCAAATGTTCTACCATCATTGAGCTGATAATCAGAAGGCAAGTCTGTGATAAAAAAGCTATCCAGTTCCCAATCACCAACTTCGTGGGGGGCCGGTTTAGGTTCGTCATCCGAACATGAAACGGTAAATAGAATTATGGATAATGCTGCTAGAAGTTTGAGTGTGCCTTTCATCGTGATTTCTTTTAGAAGTAAATATTTTTGCCCTTCGCTTACTCGGATAGTGACAATCCTATTACCAAATTATCAACATAAAAGGTTAAACCCCTTATGTTTCTTTAAAAATAATCACAGTAAATGTCCAAACCAATTATAAAAATAATCACCACAGAAGATGGGTCTCACAGTTTGCTGCGTGAGGATCTGAATGAAACATATCATTCGTTTCATGGAGCCAGAGGCGAGTCAGAACACGTGTTTGTGAAGATGGGGCTGGAATATTTGCGCTCTGAAAAAGGAAGGACGGAGATTGATGTTTTTGAGGTGGGCTTGGGTACGGGGCTAAATGCGCTTTTGACTTTGATTTTCGCTGAGGCGCACAATATCAATATAGACTATCATACCATCGAGCCTATTCCTGTGTCTCCAGAGATATATGCTAAGCTAAACTACGGTGCGGATGAGCACACCGAAACTTTGTTCCAAAAAATTCATGCTGCCGCATGGGAGGCGCCCGTACGGCTGACCGATGAATTCGAAATAACGAAATACAAAATCGGATTAGAAAGTATTAACACCTCAAAGAAGTTTGACATCATTTACTTCGATGCATTCGCGCCATCCAAGCAGCCCGAAATGTGGAGTTTAGAAAACATCCAAAAATGCTTTGCACTGTTGAAATCAGGAGGTATACTCACGACATACTGCGCTCAGGGGCAGTTTAAAAGAAACCTAAAGGCCGCAGGTTTCGAAATAGAAAGTCTAACCGGCGCACTGGGGAAGAAAGAAATGGTCAGGGCGGTGAAGCCCTGACTATCTATATCGTTAATCGGGGATGTTGTCCCTTACAGAGTTTTCGTCTACTGCTTGTTCCATTGAAGATACTGCTGCCACGTTGAAAAAACCAGCCACATTTACCCCCGATTGTGATGCGATAAAATTCGTCGGTACATCGGCCAGAGGTGTGGCAAAAAGCGCAGCAAAACCACCTGACCTGTTGGTTTCCGTTATTACACGTGAGATAAAAAACCATGCTTCGTTTGATACAGAGTGAATTTCAACATAAGCTGTGTCACCCAGATCATATGCCGGCTCCAGGCTAATATCTTCAGTTTCTTCCTCATCAAATGGGTTCATGAGGTTTCGGATAGGCTGAATGAACTGTTTATTGTCAAACTCCGCCCCATCAGAAAAGGCTGCATCCCAGGCTATGTTGATTTCATAGGGTTTGTTGAGATAAACGCCATTTTTGTAGCTCCTGATCCAGTAAGTATCCCCGGATCCTTTAGGGTCCAGAGCCCAGAAATCCCCCCAGTAGTAATCCTCTCCATCAGAGAAAATGTCAGCTTCATAGAACTCGAAGGTGATACTGTCTATGGCCGGCACTCTGTTGAGTACCGTGGATGATTCATAGGTCGTACCCTGATGTTCAATAGTTAACTTGAATTGGTCGCCAGCAGAGCCAATAGAATCACCTAACACATTGGGATCCCACTGATATTTTCCAATCTCCGATGAAAAGACAAAGTCCATGGACACATCTTTAGTCTCATTGGTCAATGTAACTGTGGCGTCATCCACCACAGGTATCGGTTCATTATCCAGATATGGCCTGGTCATTTCAACAGATATTTCCTGTACTTTCATTTCATTCGTAACCCACGCGTTAATATTGACAAAAGGGTCTATTTCGGGTAGGTCAGGATTGATTGCCTTGTCACAACTAACAAAGACCACAACAGAAACGAGTACGATGAATGTATGTCTAAACATTTTCATTCTAATCAAAATTTAAAGTTGTAAGAAACAGCAGGAACCCATGTCCCTAAAATAGAGGTTTGTCTTGCTGAAGTGCCTGCTAGAGCTCCTTCCGTAACTCTTACATCTTCAGGGCTGAAATAAATGGCAAATGGATTTTCTCGTCCGTAGAGATTATACACCGTAAACACCCAATAGGAATCTTCCATCAGGCCGCCCCATCGAGCTTTTCCATTGCGCCTGGTGGCTCCAGTTTGCAGTGTAGCTGAGACATCAAGCCTATGGTAATCGGGAATCCTACTATTGTGTCTGTTCACGACAACAGGAATAGAAACTTCCCCCCAGGTCTGCTTTTGAACGGGAAGTGTTGTTGGTGTTCCGGTTATATATGTGAAGTTGGTAGAAAAAGACCACTTCCCCCTCAAGTCATAGTTACCAGTAATCTTCAGGTTGTGGGTTTGATCGAATCGTGTTGGATACCATGTCTGGTTATTCACTCCTTCCACTTTCAGCTCGGTTTTGGCAAGCGTATAACTTACCCATCCTGTGAAGGCACCTTTCGCCTTTTTTGCGAAAAATTCCAGTCCATAAGCTCGACCCACTCCGGATATCAAGTCAGCCTCAAGTGTTGGGTTAATGAGCACCTCAGCTCCATCAATATATTCTACCTGATTGTGGTTGAACTTGTAATACGTTTCTATAGAAGCTTCGATTTTGTTATCGAAAAAATTCTTGAAAACTCCAAAGGCCACTTGATGACCCTTCTGAGGTTTCAGGTTATTCGTACTTGGCACCCAAACATCAGTCGGTAGTGTGGCAGCAGTATTGGAAATCAGGTGAACGTATTGTACCATTCGCTGATAACTACCCTTGACAGAAGTCGATTGATTCAATTGATAATTAAATCCGAATCGCGGCTCAAGGTTGTTATAGCTCTTGATGGTTTCTAGTTTGTCTGCCTGAGTCTCACTCACTACCGTCCGTCTTGATCCCGCTGTAGTATCATTGAAGTGATACACTGTGCCAGCACCCAAGTAGGAAAAATTTGAAAAACGTAAACCATACTGCAAAGTCAGCTGGCTAGTCACGCGTTGTTCATTACCCAAATAGAGAGATGTTTCCAGTCCTTTTCGGGTATCAAGGCTAAAGTCCTGACGTTCACCTGCACTTGAGCCTTCGACCTCAGCAGGTAGGAAACGATAGAAAAGCGCTTCTCCTCCAAATGATACTTCGTTGTTGGTATTGATAAACCAACTGAACTGTTGCTTAAAATTATATGCGTATACGTCAGAATCCCAGATGAACTCATCATCGGCATTTTGCCCAAAATGAAAACCATAATCGTAATTGCTAACCACCATGGTCGTGTTAGAAAACAACCGATCCGAAAAAAGATGATTCCACCTCAGAGTGGCTGTTTCGTTCCCCCAGCCAAAGCCCTGACGTTCGTCAAAAGCAAAAACATCGCGACCGAAATAACCTGAAATGTAAATTCTGTTTTTCTCGTTGATGTTATAGTTGGCTTTGGCAGTAAAATCATAAAAGTAGAGCCCAACTCCATCAAGATCATTAGCCTTGAGAAAAGGTCTTGCCAGCACATCTATATATGACCGTCTTCCGGCTACAATGAAAGACGCCTTATTTTTCTTAATCGGCCCCTCTACTGCAAAACGACTGAAGATAGTACCGATACCTCCATTGACTTCATAGTTTTTATTGTTGCCCTCTTTCATCCTTACATCCAGAATAGATGCCAGGCGACCACCGTATTGTGCTGGAACTCCTCCTTTGTATAGTTTCACATCTTTAACGGCATCCGGGTTAAAAACAGAGAAGAAACCAAACATGTGCGAGCTGTTGTAAACGGGAGCCTCATCTAGCAAAACAAGGTTTTGCCCTACACTACCACCCCGCACGTTGAAGCCCGAGGCTCCTTCTCCTACCGTAGCAACTCCGGGAAGCAACTGAAGACTTTTAATGACATCAACTTCTCCAAGAAATGCTGGAATCTTTTCGATGGTTTTCATATCCATTTCGTTGGTGCTCATCTCCACCTGAGACACATTGGCGTCTGCTGCCCGGGCAGAAACCACCACAGCTTCGAGCTGCTCACTGGCATCCTGCATTTCCACATCTATACGTTGATTGGAGGTGAGCGAAATGGCTTTTTCTATAGTCTCATACCCCACATAGCTGTATTTGACGGTATAGTCACCGGGTGGCAAGGTGAGCGAGTAAAATCCGTAAACGTTGGTAATATTCCCGCTGGAGATCTCGCGCACCAAAACGGTTGCGCCGATGAGCGTTTCGCCATTAGAGGCGTCTTTGACATAGCCACTTAGGGTGTGTTTTTCTTGCCCTATGGAACTCAATGCTCCAAGCAGCAAGAGGGCGGTAAATAGGTTTTTCATTTCGGTGGTGATACTGTCCTAATATATAATTTTTTGAGCCTTGCCTGATTGACAACAAAGCTCTAACTGATGGTGTCAGCAAACTGTTTTCGCTTTTGACCCCAATCAAAGACGGGAAAGAATCTGAATGGTTTAAAAAAAGAATGACTTTTTCCTTTACGCAACGATTTCTTACCCTGCGTTATGAAGAAAGTTAGACAATGAAATACCCCTGTTTGGGATTAAAGAAATTTCTAAGATCAGCGATTTTTGAGCTCGCTGATAATCATCTCAGCATGCACACGGGAGTTTTCTATGAACCATGTATTGGTCTTCAGTCCTCCACAGATTACACCTGCCAAAAACACGTTTTTGACATTTGTCTCCATGGTTTTAGGGTTGTATTGAGGTGTTTTGAAATCATCGTCACCAATTTTGACACCCACACTGCGCAAGAATGAAAAGTCCGGCTGATAGCCAGTCATGGCCAAAACGAAATCGTTCTTCAAGGTGAGGTTGCCTTTCGGTGTTTTGACATCTATTTCACTTTCCCTGATTTCGGTGATCTGCGACTCAAAATAGGCAAAAATAGAGCCCTCCTTGATGCGGTTGTCAATGTCCGGACGCACCCAGTATTTTACACGCGGGTTGATTTCCTCCTCTCGCACAATCATGGTTACGCTTTTGGCTCCTTTTCTGTAAGTCTCCAGAGCCACATCCACGGATGAGTTGGCCGCTCCTACCACAGCCACATCCATGGCATAGTAGGGGTGAGGCTCGTTATAGTAGTGTTTTACTTTGGGCAAATTCTCACCCGGAACATTGAGCAGGTATGGCAGATCATAAAACCCTGTAGCTATGATTATGGCTCTGGCCTGATAGGTCGCCTTGGCGGTTTTTACCTCATAAGACCCAGCCTCACCGCTTATGTTATCCACTGACTCATAAAGTTTTACGTTCAACTTCCAGCTTTCGGCCACTCGGCGGTAGTACTCCAATGCCTCCGAGCGAACAGGCTTTGGGTTGTGAGAGATGAATGGAACTCCTCCTATTTCTAATCTGTCAGAAGTGGAAAAGAACGTCATGTTCTTCGGGTAATTATAAATTGAGTTGACCAGACAGCCTTTGTCAATGATCACATGGCTCATGTCTGCTTTTTTTGCCTCTATGCCACATGCCAGGCCGATGGGTCCGGCACCAATGATGAGTACGTCTATCATTTCATTCATGGAAATCAAAAATTTTGTGTGGGGTGATGCAAAAGTCAAGCTGCTCGTCGTGTGCTTCGGCAAATCGAAAATGGTCGAATAGCGGCGCTAAATTAACCCCTACCTTTAATAAGCTCCTGGGCATTTCTGATAAAAGCCTGTCGTAAAACCCTTTGCCATACCCAATTCTATTTCCCTTTTTGTCTGCAGCCAAAAGAGGAATTAAGATTGCGTCGAGCCTGGAAATATCGGCCGGATCGGCATCTATAGGTTCAGGAATGTTAAACTTGTTTTCTTCAAAGCACACATCTGGAGTGTAAACAAAATGGCTCATGGTGTGATCTGAAAAATCTGAGACCGACAGCACCACTTGCACTTTTTCTGTCGTAAGTCTTTTTATCAGGTTCCATGAATCAAACTCATGATTGCGCTGAATGGGGAGAAAAACGTGACAGCTTTTCACCTGCCTGTCCATGAGCAAATCAAAAGCCAAATCTTCCAGAAGTTTATTGCGCTCCTTCCAAATCGTCTCACTCAATAAGCGACGATTGTAGAGCGTTCCCTTTCGGATTTTAGCTTTCGCATCGGACATTACAGGTCTCGGATTATCTGAAATTCAAATTTGAATGGATCAAATTTTCTCAAAAGCATTTTGATGAAACCAGGGTCGTTGAGGTAAAAGTTGAGAAAATTGTCATGCCTTTCTTGCAGGTTTCCTTCCGGAAAAAGCCTCTCCTTGATCGTATCAATCTGACTCATTGCAATTTCATTTCGGTCTTCGTCAGCCCTTTTTAGCCTCCTGGTAATATTGTCGAGTGCCTTAAACGAGCTGACGCTCTGAGCACCCACAAACCCGTCCAATGAGCCATCCACGGCCACAGCTTTTTCTTTGATTTTTTCAAACACGGCTGCAATTTGAGACCGCTCTGCTTCCAGATCATAGTTGGCGTCACTGTGCCTGTTTAGATAATGTTCCTTCAGCTTGTCGCTACTCTGGAAGAGATGCTTTCCCTTGAACTGCACCTTTTCGATTTTGCGCTGAACAGGTTTAGTTATCAGCATGGCAAAATTCCTTGGCATCAGTGCAGGAAAATTCACCTGATAATGATCAAAAACATCTTTGAGCTGAAGCCAATATGCCACCTCAGCCGGCCCTCCAATATATGCCAGATTGGGCAAGATGGTTTCCTGATAAAGTGGCCGAAGGATCACATTGGGGCTAAATTTTTCCGGGCTCTCGTGGATCAGTTCTACCATCTCGTCGCGCGAAAACCTGAGCTCTGTGTTTCTCACTTTGAAGCCATCTCCATCTTTTACGATGCGCTCTCTCAGACCGGTTTCCATGTAGAAAAAATTGATCTCTCTGGAAAAAGCCTGACCGGCATATCCCAGATCATTCAGCCTTGAGGAAGACTCACTTGCCAATCTGTGAGAATGATTATCTAACAACTCAGCCTCAATCGTCGGGGCGAATATCTCTTTGAGAGTAGGGTTATCCGCATCGATCACTACTATGCCCTGATCACCGAATAGCTTATTTACATAATGCCGAACCGAATCAGCCAGGGTGCCATAGTCAAGATAGGCTTTTTCAAATAGTGATACGTCCTCATTGCCTAGTTGGTGCATCACATCTATGATGGAGTGCGGCTTAAACCTGCCAACGGGTCCAGTCTGGCTGGTCTCCCAGGTCAGTCGCTTTCCAAAAAAGTTGAAGTGGTTGATTTCAGCAAGATCATGATCTTCTGTAGCCATCCAGTAAACCGGCACAAAATGATATTCCGGATAAAGCTGCTTCAGTTTTTTACACGTGTTGATTACCGAAACTATTTTGTAGATAAAGTAAAGTGGCCCAGTAAAAATATTGAGTTGGTGCCCAGTAGTAACGGTGAAGGTTTTGGTGTTTTCAAGACTATGGATATTAAAATCCACGGCATCTGTGACTCTCAGGTGTTGATATTGCTCCAGCAAAACCTGCGTGAGCTTCATGCGGTTCTCTTCCGAAAACCTTCGCTCTTCTATGAGTTTTTTGAAGTTGTTCGGCGAAGGGTATTCGCCGTAAAATGGCTTAAGGGGGTCTTTTTTATTTATATAATCCAGGAATATCGGCGAGAAACAGTCCGCATCCTCGAATGAAATTTTCTCCGATCGCATTATTTTTTTGATGGTTTTCCGTAAAGGTCAAAGGCGGTGGCATCTTCTATCTGCACCTGCACAAAATCACCGATGCGCAAGTAAGCGTCCTTTGCATCTATGATCACCTCATTGTCCACCTCTGGTGAATCAAACTCGGTACGGCCGATGTACTTACCTCCTTCTACCCGATCAATTAGTACTTTTAGTGTCTGACCTATTTTCTTTTGGTTGATTCCTTCAGAAATAGATTCCTGAAGTTCCATAACGCTTTCTGCTCGTTCTTGTTTAGTCTCATCGGGGACATTGTCTTCTAACTTGAAAGCATGCGTGTTTTCCTCATGGGAATATGGAAAAACGCCCAGGCGTTCAAACCTCGACTTTTCAACAAAGTCCAGCATTTGCTCAAAATCATCTTCCGTCTCACCGGCATGTCCGGCGATCATGGTCGTTCTGATGGCAATACCCGGCACTTTGGTTCTGATTTTATCCAGCAAAGCTTCTGTCTTAGCTCTGGTAGTTCCCCTTCGCATGATTTTGAGCATGTTGTCCGAAGCGTGCTGAAGCGGGATATCCAGATAGTTGCAAATATTAGGTTTGGCTGCCATCACATCCAGAATGTCTTCAGGGAAACCCGTGGGAAAGGCATAATGTAGCCTGATCCAGTCGAGCCCTTCCACGTCTGATAACCGATCCAAAAGCTCTGCAAGGTTTCTTTTTTTGTAAAGATCCAGTCCGTAATAAGTAGAGTCCTGCGCAATGAGCAAGATCTCCTTTGTGCCATTGGAAACCAAAGACTTTGCTTCAGTGATAATATCCTCCATAGGTTTGGAGATGTGCTTTCCGCGCATCAGCGGAATGGCGCAAAAACTACACGGACGGTCGCATCCTTCTGCAATTTTCAGATAAGCATAGTGTCTTTCCGTAGTGGTGATACGCTCACCTAGTAACTCATGCTTATAGTCTGCATTGAATCGTTTCAGCAGCAAGGGCAGCTCCATGGTGCCGAACCATGCATCTACCTGAGGTATTTCCTTCATCAGGTCTTCGCGGTACCTCTGAGAAAGGCATCCTGTCACATAGACCTTTTCTACAATCCCCTCATCCTTTGCGTCGGCATACCTCAATATAGTGTCTATAGACTCCTGCTTGGCATTGTCTATAAACCCGCAAGTGTTGATGATAACAATATTTGAATCATCTTTCATGGATTCATGCGACACATCTATGCTATTGCCCTTGAGCTGCGTAAGCATCACTTCCGAATCGACAAGATTTTTCGAACACCCGAGGGTTACAATATTTACTTTATCCTTTTTTAAGCTTTTGGTTTTCACAGGCTATTTTTATAAAACGCAAAGCTAATACAAATAACAAGGGATAATAAGTTCAACTCCAAAGGGTTAATATAACTTTGAGGCTTTGAAAATGAGAAAATTAGTATTCCTTCTTTTTGGTTTGGCACTGGCGTGCAACGAAATACGCGAATGCGATCTGGATCCGGATGTGGAATTCGCGATTGTTGGGTTTTTTAACAGTGCCGACTCCACAGAACGAGAAGTGGCTTTCAAGTCACTTTCTACCAGCCTGAGTGACGGGGTTTCGTCTATTGATACAGGAACGTATTATCAGTTTTATCTAGATCCTACAAACGAGGAAATTACTTACTACTTCGAGACGGATAGTGACACCTACGACATGACCTTCACCTATGCGATCAATTCCGTAAACCTCTATTCTCTGGACTGTGGAGCTTCTTTCAAATACGACAGCCTACAAGCTTCGAGCGATAATTTTGATTCGATTGCTGTAGTTGGCCCCATTTTGAATAAAAATATAACCTTGAATGTTGAGATATATTTTTAGTCTTTTACTGCTAAGTAGCACTCTGTGGGCCATGGCACAATTGGGCACCAGCCTTCAGCAAGGTCTGTCGAATGCAGGTTCCAATTCTGGTGGATCAAAACCTATCACCATGAAAGAGATGCGTCAGATCAGGAAAGGGGAGCCCAAAGACTGGAGCATAAAATATGTCAAAGTCAGTTATGATCTGATTCCGCCCGGCCGTATGGTATTGAAGCCCGGCCAAAAAGGTCAGGAACTGCAGGCTTCTATAGCCTTTTACAAATACTTTTTCATGGTGGAGGGTGGTTTTCAGGATTTCACCAGAAGCAAGTCAGACTATAATTACAATAGCTCAGGTACGTTTTTCCGCTTTGGGCCGGAGATAAACCTGCTTAAGGTCAATGAGCATGGCGGCTCCATGACTTTCGGTCTTCGTTACGCTCAAAGCAACTTCAGCGACAAATTAGATTTTGTGAAAGCAACGCCCGGCTATGGTGAAAACACCTTCTCTTATGAAAATCCAGACGCAAGACTGATCTGGATGGAACTGGTTATGGGGCTAAACCTGCCGCTCTCAGACAATTTTCATATGGGCTACACCATCAGATATAAGGTCTTCAGAAATGTAGATCGTATTGATGTACTCAAACCTTTCGACGTGCCGGGTTTTGGCCGCTATCAGAAGCGAACAGCGATGGGTTTCAGCTATTACATCGGTTGGGCCATTCCTCTGAAAAAGATGGAAGAAGTGCCCGCCACTGCCCCGTGACAACTACTGAATTCGGATTTCGTTTACCACCGAGGCTCCAAATTCCTTCTCGATAATCTCCATGATCTTATGCCTGGAATTGAGCATCTCCTGCTTGAGAGGAGCTGACGTCAGCTGGATGTAAAGGATCTTATTTCTCACCTGCACTTTAGACGTGCGTGAAGCAATGGTCTTCCCCATGAGCCTTTCCCAGGACAGTATGAGCTTCTTTTCCTGAAAGGCCTGCTCCAGGTTTTCTGACTTCAGAAATTGCTGAAGTGCATCGTTAAATGAATTGGTGTTGTCCTTTTTCATCTTATCTCTCCTTGTTCCACCACAAAGTACTTCACTGCTTTATGACCTTTGAAGAAAGCTTTGGAGCGTTCTTCACGGGCGTCAGTCAGAAAAATCTGCGGAAAACGCTCTGAATCAGAAAGCAATGTAACCAAATGACCAATCCTTTCATCGTCCAGTTTATCAAAAATATCATCCAGGAGAAGCAAAGGCGCAAATCCCTTTTGCTCTTTTAGGAAATCAAATTCTGCCAACTTCAACGCGATGATAAAGGACTTCTGCTGACCTTGAGAGCCGAAACGCTTGATCGGACGATCGTTGAGTTTGAACACGTAATCATCCTTGTGGCAGCCGACCGTGGTGCGCTGCAAAATGATATCTTTTTCCAGGGCATTTTTAAAATTATCACGAAAGCTTTCTTCCAGACAATCTGACTTATAGGCGACCTCAGGGGTCTCTTCGCCTTCAAATATCAAGCTGTAGTTTTTTTCAAAATACTTTTCGAATACTTCTGCAAAATCTGCTCTTTTTTCAGATATGCTTTCGTTGAGAGGCAGCAGTTTCTCATCATAAACATCCAAAAGCGTAGCATTGATATTGCGCCTTCCTTCGTTTTGCTTGAGCATCGTGTTTCGCTGCTTAAGGGTTCTTTGCATTTCCATTAGGTCCGCCAGATAAGCCGCATCAAACTGTGAAATCACACTATCAAAAAGCTTCCTCCTAATTTCGCTTCCTTCCTTTATAATTTCCGTATCATCAGGTGTGGTGAGTACCGAAGGGATTTGACCGATGTGATCGCTCAGCCTTTCAGGCTCCTTGCCTGACACTTTGATGATTTTCTTTTTTCCTTTTTCAAAATATGCATTCACACTTTTCTGCTTCTTTTTCTGTTCAAAGACAGAGTTGATAGAGAAAAACGGAGCTCCATAATGGATACTTTGCTGATCGGTGCTGTTCAGCGCGCTTCTGGTCATAGACAGGTAGTGCACTGCGTCCAGCAAGTTGGTTTTTCCCATCCCATTTTTTCCCAAAATGCAATTGATTCCTTTTTTGAACTGGATATCCAAACAAGGGTAGTTTTTAAAATTTTGAAGTTTTAAGGTCTTAAGGAGCATATATTTTGCTGAGCGCCCTTTTTCGGTTAATTTCGCTACTCAATTGGGCCAAGAGACCCAAAATTAAACATTAGAAAGAAAGGTTAGATCAATGGCGGCTAAAACGAAAAAAGAAACTTTTGATAAGGCGACCTACATGAACTGGTTTGAGTCTATGATGCTCATGAGAAGGTTCGAGGAAAAATCAGGTCAATTGTACGGTCAGCAGAAAATCAGAGGATTCTGCCACCTTTATATCGGACAGGAAGCCTGTGTAGCAGGAGCTGTTTCTGCCTTGAAGGAAGGAGACAAATACATCACAGCATATAGGGATCACGCCCATCCTTTGGCTTTGGGCTCAAGTCCAGACGCCATCATGGCAGAGCTTTATGGTAAAGTAACCGGGATCTCTAAAGGAAAAGGCGGATCCATGCACATGTTTGACAAGGAGCGCGGCTTCTTCGGTGGACATGGTATCGTTGGAGCTCAAGTGCCGCTTGGCGCTGGTATCGGCTTTGCTGAAAAATATAGTGGCACTGATAACCTTTGTGTTTGCTACATGGGTGATGGAGCTGTAAGACAAGGGGCCTTCCACGAAGCATTGAACCTGGCCATGACAATGAAGCTTCCTGTGATCTTCGCTATCGAAAACAATGGCTATGCCATGGGTACTTCTGTAAAAAGGACTTCTAATGTGACTGACCTTTACAAACTAGGAGACGCATATTTTATGCCTTCATTCCCTGTTGATGCCATGTCAGTAGAAGCTGTGCATCACGCTTTCGCAGAAGCTGCCGATAGAGCAAGAAAAGGCGAAGGCCCAACACTTCTTGAGCTAAGAACTTACAGATACAAAGGTCACTCAATGTCGGATCCTGCTAAGTACAGAACCAAAGAAGAAGTAGAAGAATACAAGCAGCGTGACCCGATCGAGCAGGTTAGATCTGTGATTTTAAAGAAAAAATACGCTACGGAAGAAGAGCTAAAAGAATTGGATAACAAACTCAAAAAGAGAGTGATGGAATCTGTGGAATTCGCTGAAAAATCTGACTTCCCACCTGCCTCTGATGCCTATACAGATGTATACGCAGAGCCAGATTATCCATTTGTTACAGATTAACGCAAAAGATATATCTTTGCGGTCTTAAATTTTTTAATCAGAAATGGCAAATACAAAAACCAAGCAGCACGAGGGGGCAGAAATTCTTGAAGATCCGGAATTGCTGGCAGGAAAAGCAGAAGAGTTTTTCAGTGAAAAGCGAAATAGAAATCTGGTATTTGGTATCGGGGGCCTTATCGCGGTACTAGCTATCGCTTTCCTTGGGTATAAATATTACGTCAACAGCAACAACGCCACTGCTCAACAGGAGATGTTTCAGGCTGTGTTCTACTTTGAAGCTGACAGCCTTGACAAAGCACTAAATGGTGATGGAATAAACCTTGGCTTTCTTGACATCATAGATACCTATGCTGGCACAGATGCCGCTAATCTTTCTAAGTTTTACGCAGGTGCATCTCACCTAAACATGGGCAACTACACAAGCGCAACTCTTCAGTTTGAAGACTTCAGCAGCAGTGACAACTTGCTACAGGCCAGAGCTTATGCTTTGACCGGAGATGCATACTCTGAGCTAGGTCAATATGACGATGCTATCGCGGCATATGAAAGTGCTGCTGCCTACAAGCCAAACGATGAATTCACTCCAATCTATCTACTAAAGCTAGCTGTGGCAAATGAAGCCAAAGGCACTTATGCAGATGCTGCCAAAGCCTACGACAAGATCGTGGAGGACTTCAGTAAATCTACTTTTGTAGCGGAGGCCAAGAAACAGAAGGCCAGATTGCAAGGACTAGCTGCCGAATAATATTCAAAACAAAACATGAATAAAGGGATAGGGCAGCAAAGCTTTATCCCTTTCTTTTTTATATGGCTACAGTAAATAAAAATCTAAGCGACCAAAATCTGTCAGGAGCAGCAGACATCTCGAATTGCAAATTCGCAATAGTCGTCTCTGAATGGAACGAAGAAGTCACCGAGTCTCTATACTCCGGCGCTATGCAAACGCTTCTTGAAAGCGGGGCTCAACGTGAAAATATCATCAGAAAAAACGTGCCTGGAAGTTTCGAACTGACCCTTGGTGCACAATGGATGGCTAAAGACGCATCAATAGACGCAGTGATCTGTCTGGGGTGTGTCATACAGGGAGAAACCAAACATTTCGATTTTATCTGTCAGGCTTGTGCTACAGGCATCACTGATGTTGGCCTTAAATACGACAAACCCGTGATTTTTGGTGTCCTCACTACCGACAACCAAAAACAAGCCATGGACCGTGCTGGTGGCAAGCATGGCAACAAGGGCGATGAAGCAGCAGCCACGGCCATCAAAATGCTCAGCATCAGACCATAATTAAATCACACTCACAACACCACCGACCATATAAACTATTTCGGATGAAAGTCTTAAAATTTGGAGGAACATCAGTAGGCTCGCCAGAAAGAATGAAGCAGGTAGCCGACCTGATCAAAACAGTAAAGGGAAGAAAGATTGTAGTACTTTCGGCCGTGTCAGGCACCACCAATTCACTGGTTGCAATTGGTGAACTCTGTAAAAACAAACAACAGGAAGAAGCCAATAAAGCTGCATCAGAGCTACTTGCCAAGTACCATCAGTTTGTGCCCGAACTTCTTCAAAACGGTGACCTTCAGGCTGAATCTATTGCCTTCGTGGATCAGGTGTTCAAGGATATAAAAACCCTGATAGGTAAGAAATATCAAGAGCAAACAGCCAAGATGCTCGTCGTTCAGGGAGAAATCATTTCCACCCGGCTCTTCACCAATTATCTCAAAGAAATTGGGACAGAAGCGACCATGATTATGGCTCAGGATTTCATGTCGCTAGACACAAATCACGAACCTGACCTCAAGATGATCCAGAAAAAGCTGGAGAGAATTCTTGATGAAAAAGAAGAACATGTAATTGTCACTCAGGGCTTCATTGCCAGAAACATCGACGGGGGTATCGACAACCTTGCCCGGGGAGGTAGCGACTATTCGGCCACAATCATTGGTGCTGTGATCAATGCAGAGGAAGTGCAGATCTGGACTGATATTGACGGCATGCACAACAATGACCCACGCATCATAGACACTACACGCCCTATTTCAAAACTCAGTTTCGAAGAAGCAAGCGAGCTTGCTTACTTTGGCGCCAAAGTCTTACACCCGCATTGTATCATTCCGGCCCATCAGCACGGTGTACCTGTAAGGATCAAAAACACCATGGACCCTGAGGCTTATGGTACTTTGATTTCCACCGAAAGTGAAACTCAAAATGTCAAAGCCATAGCTGCCAAAGACGGCATCACCGCTATCAAGATCAAATCTAGCCGCATGGTGATGGCTTATGGTTTCCTGAAAAAGGTGTTCGAGGTATTTGAAAAATATCAGACACCTATAGACATGATCACCACCTCTGAGATTGCTGTTTCGCTTACCATAGACAATCCCACACACCTGAGGAAAATAACCAAGGAATTAGGTGAATATGGCATTTTGGAAGTAGATAAAGATCAAACGATCATCTGTATCGTCGGGGATTTGATTGCCGAGAAAAAAGGAGTTGCGACAGATCTTTTCAAAGCACTGGACGAAGTGCCGATCAGAATGATCTCATATGGTGGTAGCAGAAATAATATCTCGTTGCTCGTACCTAAAGAGCATAAAAACGATACGTTGATCAAGCTGCACAAGGCACTTTTTTAACCAGCAAAAGCGAAGAAAAGCAGCCACACGATCACGAATATCGGCACCAGTATAGGAATCGAGAATCGCAAAATGTAGCCAAAGAATGAAGGCATTTTGATACCTACTTGCTCAGCGATAGACTTGACCATGAAGTTTGGCCCATTGCCTATGTAAGTCATAGCGCCAAAGAACACAGCCGCTACAGAAATAGCTTTCAGATCCAAAATGGAATCGTGATAGGCACCTTCTGAAAAAGCAATCACATCCTGAAGGTTATTGATACTCGCTCCAGTAGAAGCCATCGCGGCTGTTAGGAAGTTGATGTAGGTAGGTGCGTTATCCAAAAACCCGGAAAGGAGGCCTGTTCCCCAATACAATGTATTGTGTGAAATCAGCTCCGACCCTTGTGGCGATTGTGCGAAATTGGAAACCAATTCCAAAGCGGGCATCATCGTTCCGAAGATCCCAATAAATATGAAGGCCACTTCACGGATAGGCTCAAAGCTAAAGTCATTACCGCTCAACGCCTGCTTATCTGCAAACTTGTAAGAAAGGTATGCACAGGCCAACATGATGATTTCTCTAATAAATGAGAAAGTCTGTCCTTCGTATTCAATACCAGGAACCCATGGAAAAACATTAGGGTCAAGGAAAACAGCCCCTACAATGATGGCTAACCATATAAAGTTTCTTGAGCCTCTCAAGGCTACATTACCTGTTGGAGTTGGTTGTTCCTCCCCAAAAGAGAAGTCTGCTTTGTTTCTTTTATCAAAAATAAAAAACAGCGCCAGAAGCAAAAGAACAGCAAATATCCAAGGCACTACGTTATGGACAAGCGTCCAGAAAAACGGAACTCCTTTCAGAAACCCAAGGAAAAGAGGAGGGTCTCCTATAGGCGTCAGGCTGCCTCCAATATTACTTACCAGAAAAATGAAAAAGATAATATGGTATGCCTTGATTCGATTTCTATTGAGCCTAATGAAAGGCCTGATCAAAAGCATAGAGGCTCCAGTCGTTCCAATGACATTAGCAATCACTGCCCCTATTGCTAAAATGATAACATTGGTGAGAGGCTTGGCTTCCTTGTCCACGATGATCATGACACCACCTGAGGCAACAAATAGGCCTGTAAGTAATGCAATAAACTGTATATACTCAAACATCGCGTGGACCGGGCTGTGCTGATTGTGCAAAAAGAAAAGGTAATAAACCACCACAATAGCCGCTAGTGCAACGGCGACCTTCGGATAATGCACGTGCCAAAAATGCTCATAAAACAGCGGCCCTGTCGCAATCATTATCAGCAACAATGCAAATGGAAAAACGCTCCAACCAGCAGGTTTCTTACCGTGACCGTGTGATTCTTCATCGCCTGGTTCTGTGGTGTGATCATCCTGATGTTGCTCATCATGCTGAACCAATTCCAAATCAGCAGCACTGTCATCCCGCGAATCATCAGAGAAGGCCTGACACCCAAAGACCGCACTCAAAGACAAGGCGGAAATAAGCAAGAATTTATAAATGAGATTCATCAAGGGTGTTCAGGTAAGGTTGCTGAATACTATCCACTAAAATATCACTACCAAAACGAAAAGCAAATCGTTTATTCAAATAAGTTGACCTAAGAGGCTGTTTATGAAATGGTTTTTCGCTTTACGTTTCGGTAAAATAATCAATTTGTTACATCTTGATTAACTTGTTTTATTTCAGAAGTAAGTATGTTATACAGGGGGTAAATGAAGCTTCCCTGCTACGGAATCTGCGCTGGCTCCAGTGGCTGAGGCAAAGACATTTGGTCTATCTAGCAAACGAAGCAATCCCAAAAACCCAAAGATCAACGACTCTTTAAACTCCACAATCTCTTTAGAAGGTATGATCACCTCCTGAGAGCCAGCAAGGTTTTTCCGAACCAAATCTATGGCATAGGTATTGAATGCCCCACCTCCCGTGAAAAGGACTTTAGCTCCTTGAGGAAGGTTCTCTTTTATAGCCTCAGCAATTAGTTTTGCAGCCACATTGGCATAGGTATGAAGCACATCATGTGCAGGCCGATCAACATAAACCCCATTCTCCATTCCCCACTGGTTACTTAGGGATTTTGGAGGCGCAGACTTGAAATAAGTCAAGCCTAGAAGCTCACCATAATACTTCTGATCTATATTCCCGCTCATAGCCAGCTGACCTCCTGCGTCATACTTTTCTCCCAATAACTGAGCGTAATAGTTGAACACCTGATTAAACGGGCAAATGTCCCACGCATCTATTTGTCCAGCATTTATAGTGGTGATGTTTGAAATGCCGCCAAGGTTTACAAACCCGGCATACTCTGGAAAAAGGTTGTATTCACCCACGGGCACCAGTGGAGCGCCCTGGCCGCCTTTTTTGATGTCGTCATTGCGAAAATCGTCAATTGTCAAGATTCCCGTGCCACTGGCAACTTCCTGTCCCGATCCTATCTGCAAACTATAGCCCTGAGCAGGTTTGTGATAAACAGTATGCCCGTGCAATGCCACACAATCAATACCAAGCTTATCTTCCTTGATATAATCCTCCAATTGACCGGCTATCCACTTGCCGTACAATTGATCCAGTTCTGATAAAGACTCCCTGGACAAATGCTCAGATTGTTTTAACCGGGAAATAAGTTCATCGGAAATGGGTCTGGTTTCAGCTTTCTCCATCTCGAACTTCCACTGACCACTCTCTTCCCAAAAGGAGGTGGTGCTAATGTCCAGCCCATCCAGAGATGATCCAGACATAATCCCAATCGCACGATATCGCTTCTTCAACTCAGGTTGTCTATTTTTGATTTTTGGCAAAGGTGGAAAATAAAACAAACATAACCGTAGATATCGGCAACACGAGAATCAAATCCGGGTTGTTTGAGGGGGAAAATTTGGTCGCTTCTCACTCCTGGGGCAGTATTGAGCAACTCAAAGAATATCTCAGCACGACAAAACACGATCAGGTTGGCATAGTCTCCGTAGGTGCTAAAGTTGACCTGATAGCAGATGAACTCAGCTCTTATGAACCTGCGATGATTTCTGTCCATAGCAAGCTCCCCATTACCCTTGATTATAAAACCCCTGAAACCCTCGGCATTGATCGCATAGTGGCGCTAATAGGTGCCGCTGTTGATAGACAGAATCAAAACGTCCTGGTCATAGATCTTGGCTCGTGCATTACATATGATCTACTGGACGCCAGCAATACCTATCGTGGTGGGGTCATTTCACCAGGCTTAGAAATGCGCATGAGAGGGATGGCGCAGTTCACAGAAAATTTGCCCGATATTCGGGATCATTGGCTTAGCCATATTCCCTCTGGCCTTGGCAAAAGCACCAAAGAATGCCTCACCGCAGGTACTTTTCAGGCAATAATTCACGAATTGAACGGTTTTATCGAAGGATTACGCTGTGAATATGCCGATTTGGCCGTAATACTAACCGGTGGAAATGCGCCAAGCTTTGAATCCAACCTAAAACAACCCATCTTTGCAGACCTGTTTTTAGTGCTGAAAGGAATTAATAGAATATTAAATCAATAATGAACTGCGGTAAACTGTGCCTTTTTGCGTTGGCTTTAGTAGTAAGTGTCAAGGCATTTACCCAAGCGACCAGCTCTCCATATTCTAGCAATGGTATTGGGGAAATTGCATATCAGGGACTCCAGCATAATTTTGCTATGGGTGAAACCGGAATAGGAACCCCATCTCCCTGGCATATCAACCTTGAGAATCCCGCCCTCCTTACTTTCAATTCATTATCTTCATTTCAAGTAGGCCTTCAGGGAGAATCCAGAAAATTCAGAACACAAACTGCTTCCAACTCAGAAGCAAGTGTAGGACTAAGGTATATGGCGTTGAGTCTGCCTGTGGTGAGCCGCTCGCGGTGGATTACTTCTTTCGCTTTGCTGCCATTGAGCAGCGTCAGTTATCACACAGTATCTTTTCGTCCTATAGACGATGAGCTTCAGGAGCAAACAGACTACTATGGCGATGGCGGATTAAGTCAGCTTATTTGGGCCAATGGATTTAGAATTTCAAATAACTTTTCTGTCGGCTTCAAAGCTGCTTATGTTTTTGGCTCTATTGATAGCGAAGCAAACATAAAAATGGTAGATAGCACCGGATTCATTAGCGCTCAGGACTATCTAATTGCATATACAGAAAGCACTTCATATTCAGACATCCAGTTCTCCGTTGGCGCATCATATCATGCAAAGCTGTCAGAATCTAAATACCTCAACTTTGGAGCGGTTTATAACATCTCTGGAGAGCTCGAAGGAAAAAAGGACACTTATTTTGAGAGACAAACCATATTCGGGTCGACCATACAGCAGCAAGAAATCTCCTCAGGAGAGAAAAGCACTTTCGAGTTTCCCATTTCCTTTGGTTTTGGGCTCTCTTTTGAAAATGTTGGAAAATATAAAATTGGCGTAGATGTGCGCAACCAATTTTGGGACAAATCCGCTCCAATAGAATCAGGAGAAGTTTACAGAAACACCACCTCAGTCTCATTAGGAGGCGAATTCATACCTGACTACCAAAGCGTAAATAACTATTTTTCCAGAGTAAAATACAGGGCAGGAATCTCATACAGACAGTCGCCATACATCCTGAATGACACGGAGATTAATGATTTTGGTATTAATTTTGGTACCTCCATGCCAATGACCGGCGCTTCCAGCCTGGATTTGGGTTTCAAGTTTGGAGTCAGGGGCACCACAAAAAACAATTTAATAAGAGAAAATTATTTTCAATTTGTTCTTGGAGCGACTATCAATGATCGATGGTTCATAAAAAGAAGATATGATTAAAATGAAGCCACTTATGAAAACGAAGCACATATTAACTATTTGTTTCTTCCTGGGGATTTCAACACTTGCTATCTCCCAGCCGGGTTGGAACTGGGGGGATTCCATTGATATAGCGAAAGAGAAAAATGCGCTATACACGGACATGCTTAAAAGCAAAAACTATGAAGAAGCTGCCAAAAATCTTGAGTGGTTGTTAAAAAACACACCGGACTTGAACAAGTCAATCTACATCAACGGAGCATCCATTTACGAAGGACTTGCAGGAAAGGAAACCGATGCGGCCCTTCAGGTGGCTAACTATGAGAAAGCTCTGAGCATGTATGATGCTCGAATCAAATATTTTGGAGAAGAGGCTGAAGTAATGAATAGAAAGGCTCTTGCATCATACAAGTACTACAAGAAGGTGCAAAGCAAGTACCCTGAGCTGATGGACACCTTCACCAAAGCATTTGAGCTAAACGGTAATAAGATTTACAGTAGTAACCTTACTGCCTACATGGATGTGGTCAGAAGATATAAGCTCACCAAAGGAGACATCACTGACGAGGAAGTTTTTGAGATTTACTCTAAGGTAACCGACGTTTTAGATTACCAAAAAGCCAACGGAGGTGATTTGGACAGGCTGAACAAAGTGTCAGAATATGTTGATAAGCTCCTAACGTCGACAGTAAAGGTTGACTGTGATTTTGTGGAAGAAAAGCTTGGCCCTAAATTCAAAGAAACAGGAGATGTAAACCTTGCTAAAAAGATTTTCGGATTGATGCTACAGCAAAAATGTACAGATAGTCCACTGGCATTGGATGCTGCCATCGCTGTAAACGAGGAAGATCCTAACTATGCCATTTGTAAGTTCATCGCACAAAAATCTGCTGTCGATGGTGATCTGGCCAAAGCCGAAGAATACTATGATAAAGCTGTTTCTCTGACAGATGAAAATGAAAAGAAGGCCGATATTTATTTGAGCCTTGCTAAAATATATAGCAGCAAAGGAGACAAGGCAACCGCCAGAAGTAACGCCAGAAGAGCTCTTTCATTCGAACCTTCCAACGATGATGCATACAAGCTGATTGGTGACCTTTATATGAACAGCTTCACCGATTGCAAGGGTGGTGAAAGCAAAGTTTTGGATAGATCTGTATTCATTGCAGCTTACGACATGTACCAGAAATCAGGAGATTCTGCTGCCATGTCCAGAGCCAAAGAGCAGTTCCCTTCTATTGAGGAAATCTTCAACGAAAACTATAAAGAGGGTGATGTCGTTCAGGTAGGATGTTGGATCAATACTTCAGTAAAACTTGAAAGAAGACCTGCTAATTAGTTTTAAAAAGACATTTAAAAAAACGATCATGGCTCGTTCCCATGATCGTTTTTTTGTTTCTGTCCAGATGTTTTTGCTGGCACTGGGGATTTGTTTTTTCTCTTGTGAAACCAGAAAGGAGCTTGTGGATCAGGAACTCTATGACGGCCCCACCATCACCATGGATAGCGTCTATACCAAGCTCAGTGATTCCGCCAAGGTGGTAATGATACTTCAGGCCAAAAAGCAAAATGATTTTGAGAATGACGACAGGGAGTGGCCCGAAGGCATGTACCTGGAGTACCTCGACGATTTCGGTCAGGTAGAGTCCACATTCAAGGCAGATTATGTTTACTACACTGCAGAAACTGACATCTACCGTGGTGAAGGCAATGTGGTGGTAAAAAACATTGAAAGCGGGGATGAACTCACTACCGAAGAGCTTTTCTGGTCTCCTGAAGAGGAGCGCTTCTACACAGACAGGTTTGTTACCATCGTGTCTGAAGATGAAGTACACACCGGAGAGGGTCTGGATGCCGACGAAGACTTTGAGACCTACAAAATCACAAATCCATCAGGAACCATATCTGTAGAAGAGGATGAAACTCCTTGACATTTTGCTATTTACATTGGCCATTGCATTTTTCGTCATTGGCATTTATGAGTCCATGGTCTTGGGAATAGCCCAAGCCTACAGTATTTTTATGGTGAGCATTGTCTTACTTTTCATTTATGGATATAGAAAAAACAAGAAGGGAAAATCCTGACCTAAACATCCCAGTCTAAAATGGAAGACCCCTCCCTGTATTACGGAATTTTCTTTTGTCTGCTTTTCTCTGCGTTCTTCTCAGGCATGGAGATCGCCTTTATATCGGCCGACAAACTTCACATAGAGCTGATGAACAAGCGTGGTAAGCTTGCCGGAAAAATTCTTTCCGTTTTCATCAATAGACGCTCTCACTTTTTGGCCACCACATTGGTTGGCAACAACCTGGCCATCGTGCTATATGGTATCCTCATGGCCAAGGTTCTGGAACCCTGGCTGCTTGCCTATCTGCCGGCATCCCTTACCGGAGACATTTTTATCCTTGTATCTCAGTCCATTTTAAGTACCATCATCGTGTTGATCACGGCAGAGTTTATCCCCAAGAGTTTGTTCATGATCAACCCTGATTTTATGCTCACCGTTTTTGCATTCCCGATGGTGGTCATTTACTACGGGTTATACCCGGTGGTCTTTTTGATTTCAAGTCTGTCAACCTTGCTGATAAAAAAAGTGCTTCGGTTCGACTACTCTGAAGACAAGACTGTCTTTGGTCTTACAGACCTGAATAACTACATCAAGAAGAACCTCCTCAATATTCAGGCAGAAGAAGAATCTGAAATTGATGCGAAGATTCTGAACAATGCAATAGAGTTCAAAACAGTGAAAGTCCGTGAGTGTATGATTCCGCGTACGGAAATCATTGCGGTAGATGTGGAAGACGATATAGAAAGCATCAAAGACCTCTTTGTGGAGAGCGGACATTCCAAAATCATCGTTTACAAAGAATCGATAGACGATGTAATTGGGTACTGCCATTCACTAGCCATGTTCAAAAAACCCGAAGACATCAAGGAGATGCTCACGGCGATCACGATCGTGCCGGAATCCATGCTCGCCAATGAGCTACTCATCCAGTTTATCACCGAGCATAAAAGCATTGCCCTGGTGGTAGATGAATATGGAGGAACCTCCGGAATCGTGACCATGGAAGATGTGATTGAAGAGATTTTCGGGGAAATCCGTGACGAACATGATGATGAATTTCTGATTGAAGAAAAAATTGACGACTCAAATTATATCCTCAGTGCTCGTCATGAGGTGGACTTCCTAAATGAAAAGTATGAATTTGAGCTTCCTGTAGGTGAATATGACACGCTCGGCGGCTTGATCCTCGGCCACCACGAAGACCTGCCACAGGTCAATGACATCATAGATGTAAGCCCCTTTATCTTCACTATTCTCACCATAGATGAGAAGCGCATCGACAAAGTGAAATTGACCATAGCACAATCAGACGAATCCCTGTAAATCAAAGATTTAGATTCATTTTTTAATTAGTCCCTATCTGTCTATTTTTGCCGTCTTTACAAAAAATGGCTTAATCAAAAATGGCATTAATAAGTACACTTAGGAAGAGAATGGGCAAGATCGTTGTTGGCTTTGTGGCATTCTCCATGTTTGCATTCATTCTGACAGACTTTCTCAACTCCAACTCTACCCTAATTGGCGGAAACGATAGAGATCTCGCAGAGATAGCAGGCAACACAATTTCATACGAATCATTCAACGAGCGTGTAAACCAACTGGCAGCAACTTTTGCTGTGAACTACGGAAGAAACCCAAGCTCTGATGACCTGACCAACATCCGAAAAGAAGCGTGGAATGCGCTGATCATAGAAAATGCTTATCAAAAAGAACTAGACAAGCTGGGCATCAAAGTAACGGATGCTGAAATGGTGGACATGGTTCAGGGAAACAATATCTCTCCACAGATCAAGCAGTTCTTCACAGACCCAAACACTGGCGAGTTCAGCCGTGACGTGGTGATCTCCACACTTCAAAACCTTGGTTCTGCTGACCCGAGACAAAGACAATCGTGGAACACTTTCGAGGCGTCTCTTGCTCCAAACAGGGCCATTCAGAAATACGACAACCTCTTTGAGAAAACAAATTACGTGACTCAGGCAGAGGCCAAGAGCCTTTACAGCGCTCAGAACAGCAACATGACTGTAGATTATTTCTACGTTCCGTTCTTTTCTGTTGCCGACAGCCTTTTCGAAGTATCCAACTCAGAAATGGAGAGTTACCTTTCTGAGAATGCCGACAACTACGAAAGAGAAGAGTCCAGAAACCTACAATATGTAGTATTTACCGTAGAGCCTTCTGCAGAAGATACTGCTTTCGTGATTGATGAAATCAACGCGCTGAAAGACGGTTTGGCGCAAGCACAAAACGACTCGGTATATGTTTCTATTAACTCTGATTCTCCAAACCCATTTCAGTCTATCACAGATCCTTCGGCTATCCCGGGTGCGTTGATGGTAGATGGCAAGATTGCGGAAGAGGGCACGGTTACAGAGCCGGTTTTGGGTGTAAACAACTACACGGTGATGAAGCTTTCTGCTATCACAGAAGGAGACGAGTACTTTGTGAAAGCAAGACATATCCTGATCAAGCCTGCTGGAACTACCGATGCTGACAAGGCTGCAGCTAAAACAAAAGCACAAGGCATCCTCAACAGGTTGAAAAGAGGTGCTGACTTCACTGCGCTGGCTGCTGAAAACAGCGAGGACAGAAGCAACGCCAACAATGGTGGTGACCTGGGTTGGTTCGGTGAAAACGGCAACTTCGTTCAGGAATTTAAAGATGCCGCTTTCGCTAAAAGAGGAACTGGTTTGCTTTCCTCTCCTGTGGAAACATCTTTCGGCTACCACATCATCAGAATAGACGAGCCGAAAACAAATACAGTATATAAAGTAGCATCTATAGAAAAAGAGCTTTTTGCCAGCGACGCTACTCAAAACGAAATCTACCGTCAGGCAGACATCCTTGCTGCAGAAACTGAGGATGCTTCTGAGTTGAAAGCAAAAGCCGAGGAGCTTGGACTTACCGTAAGAAATGCTTCTAACATCGGGCCAAATGACACACGTGTAGGTACGATTACAGACGGAAGACAGATCGTTTCATGGGCTTATAACAAAGCTGAAACCGGCTCAATTTCAGATGTGAAAGAGATTGGTGACACTTATGTAGTGGCAGGACTTACATCAGTACAGGAAAAAGGAACGGCGAAGCTTTCCCAGGTATCTGGAGAAATCAGAACGAAAGTTTTGAATCAGAAGAAAGCAGACTACATCATCTCTAAAGTAAATGAACTTGACGCTGAAGATGTGGCTGGCATGAAAGACGCTTACGGCGAAGGTGCAAGAAGCGGAAGCGCAGACCTTACTCTGTCTTCTAACTCTTTCCCTAACGTAGGTTTCGCGCCAGAAGCAGTAGGTGTTGCGTTCTCCCTGGAAGAAGGCGAAAAGACTGCTCCTTTCAAACTGGACAATGGGGTGATCTTACTTTCTGCAACAGCAAAAAGCACTCCTGAAGATCTGGACAACTACGACGCATACCTAAGTCAGGTTAGCAGCTCAAGAGCTCCAAGAAAAGCCGTAATCGCAAACTTCCCGCTTTCGTTTTACCCTGTGATGGTGAGCCAAAGACTGGACAATGCGATAAAAGAATACGCCGATATCGAAGACAAGCGATACAAGTTTTACTAAGATTAAAATTTGATAAACTCATTCTAAAGC